>JAFGJV010000045.1 GCA_016928955.1 Spirochaetales bacterium | reverse complement strand
TTGGTACTTTCAAAAGAAGAACTGCGTTTCGAGTTCTGCCATGAGCAGGGCTATGACACGTCCTGCGGGTTAACGGTGGCGGCTACCCTCCTGGACGTGTACTATGACATCGGCTCGAGCGAGTACGAGCTGATTGAGCTTGTGCTCAAGGAAAAACTGGAGCGGGGCGACTATACCGTCAGCCTTGCGGATATGGCCCAGGCCCTGACCGGATACGGGTTGGCGTGTCGGGCGTATAAAATGGACGTGAGCGCTCTAGAAAAAGCCTTGGAGAAAGGTTTTGCCCCCATCATCGTCCATTACGACCGTCCGGAAACGCATTTCGCGCTGGTTCTTGGCATGAAGGACGGCTCGGTGGGTGCCGTGGGCCGGTCGAATATCGCCGCCGTGCGGGCCGACGGTTCCGTGGACTAGGCGCTCTGGTCCGCCGGCCTTGCCGCTCGGCCCGCTCTGTTGTAGTATCGTCCGAACGGCGCCCCGGGCCCTTTGTCAGGGTCGCCCATTCGCACAACGGAGTTGTTCCAATGGCTAAGTACCCGTTCACGGACATCGAGAAGAAGTGGCAGGCGCGCTGGGACGCCGACAGGGCGTGGCGCGTCACCGAGGACCCGGCCTATCCCAAGGACAAGCGGGCCTACGTGTTGGACATGTTCCCCTATCCCTCGGGAGCCGGCCTCCACGCCGGGCACGTGGAGAACTACACCATCACGGACATGTACTGCCGCTACCTCAGGATGAACGGCTACAACGTCCTGCATCCCATGGGCTTTGACGCCTTTGGCCTGCCGGCGGAGAACTACGCCATCAAGACGGGCACCCACCCGGCCGTGACCACCAAGGTCAACGTGGACCACTTCCGGGAGCAGATAAAGTCCATGGGCTTTCTCTACGACTGGGACCGCGAATTCTCCACAACCGACGACGAGTACTACGCCTGGACGCAGTGGATATTCCTCCAGCTGTACAAGCGGGGCCTTGCCTACGAGTCGGACATGCCCATCAACTGGTGCCCGTCGTGCAAGACGGGCCTGGCCAACGAGGAAGTGGTAAACGGGGAATGCGACCGCTGCCACACGCCGGTCACGCGCAAGCGCATACGTCAGTGGGTACTGAGGATCACGGCCTACGCCGACCGGCTCCTTTCGGACCTGGACAAGGTGAACTGGCCGGAGCCGGTCAAGGCCATGCAGCGCAACTGGATAGGCCGCTCCGAGGGCGCCCAGGTGGTGTTCGCCGTGGACGGCATGAGCGAGCGCCTGGAGGTGTTCACCACGCGCCCGGACACGCTCTTTGGCGCCACGTACATGGTGCTGGCGCCCGAGCACGCCCTGGTGTCCCGCCTGGCCACGCCCGCCCAGAAAGCGGCGGTGGACCAGTACGTGGCGGCGGCGGCCATGAAGAGCGACCTGGAGCGCACCGAGCTGTCCAAGGACAAGACCGGCGTGTTCACGGGTTCCTACGCCGTCAACCCGGTCAACGGGCGCAAGATTCCCATCTGGATATCCGACTACGTGCTGGCCAGCTACGGCACGGGGGCCATCATGGCCGTGCCCGCCCACGACGAGCGCGACTGGGCCTTTGCCAAGAAATTCGGCCTGCCCATCGTGCGGGTGGTCGCGCCCTCGGGCGCCGATGCGGACAGCCTGCGCGGCGAGCCTGTGGAGTGCCACAGCGAGGAAGGCGTGGCGGTGAACTCTGGCGACTGGGACGGCATGCCCACGGCAGAGTTCAAGAAGGCCATCACGGCCTGGCTTGAGGGCAAGGGCCTTGGCAAGCTGGCCGTCAACTACAAGCTCCGCGACTGGCTGTTCAGCCGACAGCGCTACTGGGGCGAGCCCATGCCTTTGGTGCACTGCGAGCGCTGCGGCGTGGTGCCCCTGCCTGAATCCGAGTTGCCCCTGCGCTTGCCTGAGGTGGACAGCTACGAGCCGTCCGGCACGGGCGAAAGCCCCCTGGCCACCATCGAGTCGTGGGTGAACACCACCTGCCCGGTCTGCGGGGGGCCGGCGCGCAGGGAGACCAACACCATGCCTCAGTGGGCCGGCTCGTGCTGGTACTACCTCCGCTTCCTGGACCCGAGGAACAAAACGGCCTTTGCCGGCAAGGCGGCCGTGGACTACTGGATGCCCGTGGACCTGTATGTGGGCGGCGTTGAGCACGCCGTGCTCCACCTCTTGTACGCGCGCTTCTGGCATAAGGTGCTCTTTGACCTTGGCCTTGTGAACACGGACGAACCCTTCCTGCGCCTCGTAAACCAGGGACAGATCCTGGGCACGGACGGCCAGCGCATGTCCAAGTCGCGCGGCAATACGGTCAACCCGGACGATTACGTGGCCGAGGTGGGCGCGGACGCCCTCCGCGTGTTCATCATGTTCATGGGGCCCATAGAGGCGGAAAAGCCCTGGTCCACGGCCGGGCTAACCGGCGTGTCCCGCTTCCTGGAACGCTGCTGGGCCTTGGGCGACAAGCCCGTTACGGACGCGGCTCCCGACCAGGGCCTGTTGCGCCTCTGCCACAAAACCGTGCGCAAGGTGTCAGAGGACACGGGGAGCATGAACTACAACACGGCCATATCGCAGATGATGGTCTATTCGGCTGAGCTGGCCAAGCTGGACGCCCTGCCGCGCGAGCTGTACGATCCCCTGGTGCTGATGCTGGCGCCCTACGCGCCGCATCTGGCCGAGGAGCTGTGGGAGAAGCTCGGCCACGCGGACAGCATCGTCGAGGCGGCCTGGCCGCGCTGGGATCCGGCCCTGTGCGAGGACGACGAGCTTACCGTGGTGGTGCAGGTCAACGGCAAGCTCCGCGGCGACTTCAAGGCCGGCAAGGACGCGGGCAAGGACGAGCTTGAGCGCCTGGCCCGGGCCGTGCCCAAGGTAGCCGAGCACCTGGCCGGCAAGGACGTGGCCAAGGTCATCGTGGTGCCGGGCAAGCTGGTCAACTTCGTGGTCAAAGGCTGAGGCGGCGTTACCGCAACAAAAACGCGGCTCCCTGTAAAGGGGGCCGCGTTTTTTATGTACGGATGCCTGTGCCGCCGGAAACAGGCTGGCGTCAGGTTGTAAACTTGTCTGTTTCCGAGCGCAGGGCTTTCATGGAGTGCGTGGCTTCCACGGACAAATCGTTGGTGTCCTGGGCGGCGCGGCGGATTTCCTCGGCGCCCGCGGCCATTTCCAGCATGCCGTTCTCCAGCTCGCCGGACAACTGCAGGAGCCTGCGCATCTCGGTCAGGACCGTGTTCGAGCCTTCCTGCATTTCCTGGGCCGACTGCCTGACCTCCGTGGTCACCATGTTGATGTTGGACAGGGAGTCCAGGATCTGGGCCGAGCCCGAGCTCTGCTCCTGCATGGCGTAGCGGACTTCCTCTTCCAGGCGCGACAGCATGCGTATCTGTTCCAGGATGTCCTCAAAGGTCCGGGCGCTGTCCGCGGAGCTGTTCACCACGGCCTCTATCACGTTCCTGATGCCCTTGATGTTCTGGGTAATGGTCTTGGACTGGGCGGCGGCGTTCTCCGCCAGCTTGCGTATCTCGTCGGCCACCACCGCAAAGCCCTGTCCGGCCTCCCCGGCGTGGGCCGCCTCTATGGCGGCGTTCATGGCCAGAAGGTTGGTCTGGGCGGCTATGCTGGCTATCAGGCTGTTGGCTTCCTGCAGGGTTTCCGACTGCGAGTCTATGTCCTTGACCTGGCGCGCCACGGTCTCGATGGCCGAGCGTCCGGTGTCGGACTTGCCCAGGAGCTGCTGGTAGTATGAGCCCATGCGCTCTATGGTGGCCGTGACGGACTGGATATTGGCCACCATCTCCTCTATGGACGACGACGACGTGGACACGCCGTCCGCCTGCCGCTCGATCTGCTTGTACAGGAGGGCTATGTTCTTGGCTATCTGCTCCACGGTTGCGCTGGACTCGGTCACGGACGCGCTCTGGTTCAGGGTTTGGTGCTTGAGGCTTTCTATGTTGGCGCTGATCTGGCGGATGGCGCCGGCAGTTTCCTCGGTGTTGGCCGACAGGCGCTGCATGCCGTCGTCCAGGGAGTGTATCTCGGTTTTTACGCGGTCTAGGAGGCCCCTGAGCATGCCGGTAAAGTCGTTGAAGTGGCCGGCCAGGGCTCCCAGCTCGTCCGTCGTGCCCACGGCCACCGAGCGCGTGAGGTCCGCGTCGCCGGATGCTATCTCGGCCATGCCGCCTGACACGTGCTTGATCCTGCTTATGATGTTCGACTCTATCAGGAAGGACAGTATGGCCAGGATGAGGACGGCGCCGCCAACCACCGCGGCTATGACCAGGGTGGTCTTGCTCAGTTGGGCCTTGCGCATGCTCAGGCTGCGCTCTGCGTCCTGGGCGGTCAGCTTCCTGACGGCCTTGATGCCGTCTATCACGCCGGCCGTGGCCTTGTAGAACTCCAGGCTGTCCTTTCCGTAACCGCCCACGTACGACATGCTGGATATATCCAGCACGGCGGCCTCCAGGTCCGCCCAGGCCTGGCTGGCGTACAGTTCGGACAGCGCGATCTCGGCCTCGCCGGACATGGTAAAGCTCCGGCTCTCAAGGTTGACCGTGATGGCGGCGTAGGAGCCAAACAGCTGCTGCAGGCTGGATTCCAATATAGGCAGGTCCAGGGCAAAGATATTGGACGCGTACGCGCGCGTCTGCTCGGCGTATTCCTGGGCGGCTTCCGTTATCAGCATGGCGGTAAGGGCTTCCGACGCCTTGGCCGCGTCCACGCGGGCCGACTCTGCTATGGCGTCCAGGGTTAAATTTACCAGCGTGGTATAGGAGGCAAAGGACGAGGTCTGAAGGACCGAGCGCTCGGTCACCTCCCTGCGCGACTCGGATATGGACCCAAAGGCGGTAGACAGGTCGCTCAGTACCCAGGATACCACGGTGGATTCCTCAAGGGCGACGCGGGCCTCTTCCCAGGCTCCGTCCGTGGCCGTGCGGGCCGGCAGGAGCTGGTCGGCGGCCGCGGCCCCGCTCAGGTAGAGGGTGCTGACGCCACGTTCCGTCTGTACGGCTGACGTGAGGCGGGACAGGCTGGATATCAGGGTCATGCGTTTCTGGGCGTCTATGATCTTGATGCCGTCCTGCCAGTTTTGATACACCAAAAAGCCCCCAAAGCCCGCAAGGAGCACAATGGGCACGATGGTGAGCACCAAAAGTTTGAAACGCAAAGACAGAGCCATACGTCGTCCTTCAAGATGCGGCGGGCCAAAGGCCGCTCCGCTGATTAGCAGGCTATTGGCAAAGGAGCGTTTGCCTTTGTCGGTGGCCTGTCAGGGTATGAACAAGGTCAGGGCCAGGGCTCCGATTATTGGAATCAGCATGCGGTCCCCCGGGCGTGCGGCGCCGGAGTGGCCTGATTCGTCTACCCTTATACTAACAGTATCGTTCGTTTCCGCATACACCGCAACGAGGGCGGCGTCTATATCGGCCATAAAACTTTTCGGCCGTATGCGGCCGCGGTAGGCCAGGATGCGGTTGTACACGCCCAGGGCCTGTCCGAACATGGCTCCCAGGCGCCCGGGCAGGCGCAGGCCCTGCACCAGGCTGGCTTTGGATATGAACACCAAGGCCTCAAAGGTCACGGCTTTCTCTATGCCTTCCATTAAAGCCTGTTCGGTGATCAGGATGGGGCCAAAGGCGGCCAGTTTCCTTCCCAGGGGCACCAGCAGGTTGGCCGCCACTATGCCGGCGGTCACCATGAGCGTGGTCAAGGGGGACAGGCGCCTGCCCGACAGCCAGGCGGCGCCGGCCGCGGCGACCAGGATGACAAGCCTGCCCGCCAGACCCGGCTGGAACAGCAGCAGGCCGGACAGCGTCGCCCCGGCCAGGGCCAGCTTTTCAGGGGTAAAGGTGGCTTCCCAGCGCTCCCTGCGCTCCGGACGCGTCATGCCTGCCCCCTGACCCTGGCCAGCCAGCTTGACCTGGAGGCGAACAGCTGGGCAAACACCCCCAATACCGAGCCCGAAACCAGTCCAAGGCCCAAGAATGCCGGCAGCATGTAGCGGGCGCTCGAACCGAACACAAAGATCCTGGCCAGGCCGACCTGGGCCAGGTTGGACGCCAGGGCGCCGGCCACGCACAGACCCAGATAGGACAGGCGCTCGGGGCCGGCAAGGGCCCGCAGTCCCCGCATGGCCAGGGCGCTGGCCAGGGTGCCCGCCAGGGAGAAAACCGCCACATACGAGAAGAGGGAGCCTGACAGCACGCTCATGCCCAGCACCTTGACCAGGGCCAGGCCCAGGTAGGCGCCAAAGGGCAGAAGGTCCACGGCAAACAAGAGGGGCAGGTTGGCCAGCCCGAGCCGCATGAAGGGCACGGGGCGGGGGAGCATGTACTCCACGGTGGACAGGAAGAAAGCCAGGGCTGCCAGAAAGGCGCCCAGGCGACGCCTGCGCTCAGCGGACAATGGCATCGACATCGGTGTGGCTTTCTCCTTCGGCGCGGATGAACACGCCGTTGGGCAGGCAGGCTGACCAGTCCCCGGCCGCGTGGACGGGGTGGGCCGCAACGCAGGTCTTGTTGCGGCAGGGTGAGTCCAGGAATCGTGCCGTGCCGTCTTCTATGACGATGGTGGACACGCCCAGGGCGCCTTCCACCTGAATGGTCCGGTCCTCGGACAGGGGATAGAGCCACTGTACGGACCCCGAACTCACCACCAGGGTGGACGGCTGGGATCCGCCGTATACCGTTACGGCGCTGAAGGCAAAGCCCGCCGCAGCCACGGCCACAATGGCCAGGTCCAGGAGCTTGGGCCTAAAGCGCGGCCGCCTGGCCGCGCCTTCGTTGTCCATGCCTGTCAATGGCAGCCCGAACAGCCGCAGCCTTCCTCCGAACAGTCGCCGAAGCAGCCGCAACCGTCTTCCCCGCACTCATCGTGGTCGTGGCCGGCGCCATGCACGTGGCCGTGGGCGCGTTCCTCGTCGGTGGAGTCGCGGACGCTTTTGACGGTCACGCTGAAGTGCAGGTCCTTGCCCGCCAGGGGGTGGTTGGCGTCCACGGTGACCGTGTCGCCTTCCACGGCGGTGACGGTGACCACCTGGAGGCCCTGCTCGGTGGGGGCGTGGAACTGCGTGCCCACCTGTACCTTGTCGGGCTCGGCAAAGTTGTCCATGCCCACCTGGAAGATGAGCTCGTCGTCGCGCTCGCCGTACCCCTCCGCGGGGGCTACCACGCAGGACAGGCTGTCGCCTTCCTGCTTGCCCTCGAGCTGGCGCTCCAGGCCGGGTATGAGGTTGCCGTTGCCGTGGATGTATTCCAGGGCCTGGCCTTCTGAGCTGTCTATCAGCTGGCCGTCCGAGCCCTTGAGCTCGTATTCGATGGCTACGACGCGGTCCTTCTGAATGGTCATGCGGTGCTTCCTTCCTTAAGAAACTTGGACTGTATGGGGACGGGCGCCGGACTGAACAGGATGCGACGAAGGGGAGGCGGGCGATGCCGCGGTAGCTTCCGTGGTGGGCCGTATCGTCCACTAGGCTGCCGGGCGGGGAGCAAGGCTCCGTCCGTCCGGACATGTTCAGCTAAGATAATCAGAAACAGGCGCCTGTTCAAGGGCCCGATACGGCCGCCGGGTCCGTGGAAAATCCGCCACCGCGTGGATAAGCGGGCCGGCAGCGTGGTATAGTCGCCAAAGAGGAGTAGTCATGAACGCGTTACAGGCCCTTCTGCTGGGCGTTTTCCAGGGCATAGCCGAGTTTCTGCCGATTTCATCCAGCGGCCACCTGTTGATATTCAAGGACCTTCTGGGCCTGTCCGAGGTGCCCGTGCTGTTCGACGTGATCCTGCACGTGGCCACCCTCCTGTCCATCGTGCTGGTGTTCAGGAAACGCGTGGGAGGCATTTTTGCGTCCGTATGGCGCTGGCTCCGGAGGAAACACGACCAGGGCGACGCCGACAATCTGGCCATCGTGCGGGTTGGCGCGGTGGCCACCGTGCTGACCGCCGTGGTTGGCCTGGCCGTGGAGCGCGTGGACCTGTCCGCCCGCCCCGCAATTGTGGCGGGCATGTTTTTGGTGACGGCGGCCATACTGGTGGTGTCGTCCCGCTTCAAGGGTTCGGACCAGTTCCGCTCGCTCACGCTCAGGCACGGCGTCATAGTGGGCGTTGCCCAGGGCCTTGGCGTGTTCCCCGGTATCAGCCGCTCGGGCATAACCATTGGGGCGGGCCTGGCTTCCGGCATGGAACGGAACACGGCCGGCGAATTCGCCTTCTTGTTGGCCATACCGACCATACTGGGCGCCCTGGTGCTCAAACTGCCGGAACTGGGCGAACTGGGCTCGGCTGTTCCGCCGCTCAGCCTGGCCGTGGGAGCCATGGCAGCCTTTGGCTTTGGGGTGCTGGCCCTGCTGGCGCTCATGCCCCTGGTGCGCAGGGGTCGCCTGGCATGGTTTGCCGCGTACCTGGTGCCGGCGGGCATCCTTGGCCTTCTGTTCCTCCGCTAGACTGCCGATAGTTAGATGATGGAACCTCTCGAGTCGCCGCGTGTAGCCAGAACCTCGCCCCTGCCCCTTGTGACGGGCGCCGTGCTGGCCGCGGCGGGCGCCGTGCTGTTTTACGAGCTGATGCGGGGCGCCCTGGCCCTGTCGGCCGGCTTTGATCCTGACGGCGTATCGGGTTTCCTGCTGGGTGGCCTATCCTGGGCCGCCTTTTTCCTGCCCGCCTATTTCTGGACGGCCGCCATCGTGCTGTTCATGCCCGGTTTCCGCGCGGACATCCTGTTCACCCTGGTCGGAAGCCTGGCTCCCTTTGCCGTACTCAGCGCCCTGGCGCGCTACCTTGACCGTCCAGACGCCTGGGAAAACGCCTGGCCCGCGCTCCAGGGCCTGGGCCGCGGCTGGACGGCCGCCTCTTTTGCCGCCCTGGCGCTGGCGCTGATGCTCGGCGTGCTGGTGATACGGCGCCGGGTGTTCGGCGCGCGCCGGACCGTCCGGCCGGTATATGCCGCTCAGCCGGAAACCGGCGCGGGCACGAGCGGCCCCATCCAAAGCGCTGAGGGCGCGGCCAACGACGCGCCGACCGCCGGCCCGGACGCTGAGAGCGGCGTTGAACAGCCCGCCGGCCGGGACAAGCGTTTCAAGCCGCTGTGGGGCGGCCCGGTTTCCGGGGGTCCGGCAGCGGACGCTCCGGACAGCGTTGAGCATGAGCCAGCCCTAGAGGGCACCTTGCCGCCGGCCGGCACTGAAGAAGCCAGGAGGCGGCCGGCCTTTGTGTCGCTGAACACGGGCAAGCCTCTGGACGGAACGGAAAGGGCGGTAGAGCGGGACCCTGTGCCCGAGCTCCCCGAGCTGATCCCCGTTATTGAAGAAGCCGATTATCTGCCGGGCCGGGCCGACGCGGACATAGACTACAGCGAGGCCGACGCGCCCACGGAAGTGGACGACGCTGACGGCCCGCCGGAGCCCGACCTGACCGCCGGCGTGTCCGACAGCCTGATAGCCGGCCCGCCGGACGAAGAGCCGGACGGCCGGAGCGCTGACGACGAGCCCATACCCGTAATGTTCGGCCGGACCCAGGACGGCCTGCCTGAGGACCCGGCCCTGTCCGCAGAATTCTGGGACGACGACGGCGCTGCTTCCCCGGCGCGCGCTCCCCTCCTGCCGTCAGTGGAAGTGTTCCAGGACGGCGAGCACAAGGACGCCCTGCGCTCGGGCGGCGAGAAAAAGCCGTCGGCGGAAGCGCGCAAGGCCGCGGCCGCAACCGGCGCCGCCGTTGTGCGGGAAGTGTCGCGCAGGAAGCCGGCCGTGGCCTACACCGTGCCCACGGACGGCATCCTCATGCAGTACCCGGACGGCCAGTACTGGATCATAGACGACAAGACCCGCAAGGCCGCGGACACGCTGCGGGACACGCTCAAGGAATTCAACATAGAGGCCGAGGTCACCGGCATACGCAAGGGCCCGGTCATCACCATGTTCGAGATCCTGCCCGCGCCCGGCGTACGCCTGGCCAAGATAGCCAACCTGTCAGACAACATAGCCCTCAGGCTGGCGGCGTCCAGCGTGCGCATCGTGGCGCCCATACCCGGCAAGCACGCCGTGGGCATAGAGGTGCCCAACGAGAAGCGGGCCATCGTGTCGTTCCGGGAAATCGTGGAGAGCGACGCCTTCAAGGCGGCCAAGATGGAAGTGCCCGTGGTGTTGGGCAAGGACATCACCGGCGACGTGCAGGTGGTGGAACTGACCCAGACGCCCCACCTGCTCATAGCGGGCGCCACGGGCGCGGGCAAGTCCGTGTGCGTCAACTCCATCATCCTGTCCATCCTGTACCGGCGCTCGTTCAACGAGGTGAAGCTTCTCCTCATCGACCCCAAGATCGTGGAGCTCAAGCTGTACAACGGCATACCCCACCTGCTCACGCCGGTGATCACCGAGCCCAAGCGCGCCTTCCAGGCCCTGCAGTACTGCATATGCGAGATGGAACGGCGCTACAGCCTCCTGGACGCCATGGGAGTGCGAGACATACGGAGCTACAACCGCAAGATCACGGAAAAGAAGATGGCCACGGACAAGCTGCCGTACATCGTGGTCATCATAGACGAGTTTGCCGACCTGATGGCCACCACGGGCAAGGAGCTGGAGTCCACGCTGGCCCGCCTGGCGGCCATGAGCCGCGCCGTGGGCATCCACCTGGTCCTGGCCACCCAGCGGCCGAGCATAGACGTGATCACGGGCCTCATCAAGGCCAACATCCCCAGCCGCATAGCCTTCATGGTGGCCAGCAAGTTCGACTCGCGCATCATCATAGACATGGTCGGCGCGGAGAAGCTCCTGGGCCGGGGCGACATGCTGTATTCCAGCGCCACGGACGCCTTCCCGATGCGCATGCAGGGCGCCTACGTGTCGGAAGAGGAGGTCGAGCGCGTGGTGGCCCACGTCAAGACCCTGGGCGAGCCCGACTATATCGACGAGGAAATCTTCATAGACGAGGAAGAGGACGATGGCCCGAGCCTCTTTGACGAGGACGACGAGGACCCGCTGTTCGAGAAGGCCCTGGAGATCGTGCTGGCCCAGGGCAAGGCAAGCGCGTCCTATCTCCAGCGCAAGCTCAAGATAGGCTACAACCGAGCCGCGCGCATCGTCGAGCTGATGGAAGAGAAGGGCATTGTGGGCAAGGCCCAGGGGCCCAAGCCCCGGGACGTGGTGCGGAATCCCGAGCTGGGTTCCATGCGCGCGCCCAATCCGGCCGCCCGCTACGTGCCCGACCCGGACCCGGCTGACGACGACGCCGACTAAAGGGAAGCTCAAAAAACCGCAGTTTGTAGAGGCTCCCAAAACAAAGGCGCATGGATGGACAGAGCATGAAACGCATAGGCATATTGGGCGGCGGCCAGCTCGGCCGCATGACCATAGAGGAATCCCGCAAACTGCTTTCGTATATCGAGGTGCTGTCCCCCGACTACCCGTCCCCGGCCGCCGACCTGGCGGACGCCACGCACCTGGGCGACCTCATGGACTACGAGGCCGTGATGGAAGTGGCGCGCGAGGTGGACGTGCTGTCCTACGAAATCGAGCACGTCAACGTGGACGCGCTGTGGGAGCTTGAGCGCGGGGGCATGCCCGTCATCCCCGCGGCCGCCGTGCTGGCCCTGATCCAGGACAAGGGCAGGCAGAAAGAGCTTATGGACGCCAACGGCATACCCACGGCGGCCTGGGCCTGGGTGGACGGCGGCCAAAGCCCGGCCACGCCGGACGGCCTCCACCAAGCGGCCCTCAGCCTGGGCGGCTATCCCGTGGTGCAGAAGGCCAGGCGCGGAGGCTACGACGGCAGGGGCGTGGCCGTGATCCGGAACGAGGCCGACGCCCGGAGCGCCGGGGACGGCGGCAGGCTCCTGGCCGTGCCGAGTTTTGTGGAGCGCAAGGTGGCGTTCGACAAGGAGCTGGCCGTGGTGGTGGCGCGCGACCAGGCCGGGCGGGAAGCGTCCTATCCCTGCGTGGAAATGGTGTTCGACGAGCGGGCCAACCTGTGCGACTCCGTGCTGATGCCGGCCCGCGTGCCGCCCGAAACGCTGGCCAGCGCCGAGGCCGTGGCCAGGAGCGTGGTGGACGCCCTGGATTCGGCCGCCAAAGCCGAGGCCGCGGCAGAGGGCCACCCGAGCGCCGGAGCCGCCGGCGTGTTCGGCGTGGAGCTGTTCCTGACCGCGGACGGCTCCATCCTGGTCAACGAGGCAGCGCCCCGGCCCCACAACTCCGGTCACGTTAGCATGGAAGCGTGCGTTACCAGCCAGTTCGAGCAGTATTACCGGATCCTGGCCGGCTATCCCCTGGGCTCCACCGCCCTGATCATGCCCGGCATGATGGTCAACCTGCTGGGCGAGCCGGGAGCCACCGGCGAGCCAGACTACCTGGGTCTTGCCGACGCGCTTTCCGTTCCCGGCGTCAGCGTCCACCTGTACGACAAACGGGAGGTCAGGCCCTTCCGCAAGATGGGCCACCTGACGGCCATAGCCCCCAGCGCCGAGGAGGCCATGGAGCGGGCCGAGCGCGCGCGGAAGGCCCTCCGCATCATGGGCCGCGCCTAGCGTCCAGGCCGGACGCGCAAACTTGCCTTTTCTTCCGTTTGGTCTATGCTAGACGGGGGAGGGGCGCGGTGGACGCACGGGTTCCCGATCGGGCACGCAAGCGCAACTTCATTATCTTCATGTCGGCGGTGGTGGCCTTTTCAGGCACCATGACCATCTTGTCCGTGATCGAGGGCGAGCGGTTCAGGATATTCCACGCGCTCGGCGTGCTGATGGCAAGCGTGGCCATAGTGCTGACCGCCACGGGACGCTACAAGCTGGCCGTGCGCCTGGCCGAACTCAGCCTGGGGCCCATCATCCTGTTCGGCACCTTCAGGGGCCAGGCCGGCGAGCAGGGCGTGTCGCTGGGGTTCTACGCGGCCTTGATGGCCCTGTGCATGTATTTTGACGGCCTCCGCGAGGCGCGCTGGTCCATGGCGTTTTCCGCCGTTGGCTCGCTGGCGTGGTTCTTCCTGCATGACCGGCAGGCTTTGAGCCAGTCCATGGCCATGAACACCCTGTCGGCCGTGGGCCTGACCATAGCGTCGGCCGCCGTGTTCTCATCCAATTTCCGCCTGACCGGCCTGGACGCCGACCGCCTCTTGTCCGAGCTCCACCACCGCGTCCGCAATACCCTGCAGATAGTCCACGGGCTGGCGTCCGAGGCGGCGGACACCCGCGATTCGGGCGACAAGCTCAGGCGCGATCTGAAGGCCATGCGCTCGGTCCAGGACGTCCTCTCCAGGGCCGCCGACGTGACCAGCGTCAACCTTTCCAGCGCCCTGACCGAGATAGCGGCGGAAGGCGACGAGCTTGACGTCACCATACAGGGTGAGCGCGATCTCAGCCTGCCCATGGACAGGGCCATGCCCGCCCTGCTCCTTGCGTCCAGGGCCATGTACGCCCTGCCACCGCACACGCGTTCCGTACTCAGCTGCCGCTCGGACGGGTCGTTTGTGGTCATGCGCCTGGATTCGGGCAACCCGGACGCCGCCGTGTGCATAGACGATGAACGCCAGCTGGCCGAGGCTCTGATGGCCCAGCTGGGAGCAGAGAGGGACGAGCACGCATCCTGCTGGGGCATACGGTTTGGCCACGCGGCGGAGCTGTCGTACCTGGAGAAGGCCCGCCTGGCCCCCGTGGTCGTGCCGGGCGCCGTGACCAGGTTCCTGATCGGCGTGAGGAACGCCAAGCGCTCCATGGGCGACTACCTTTTGGCCAGGTCCCTGGTGCTGTACTCGCTGTTGGGCTTCTTGAACCTGATCGTGATCGCCGCCATCAAGTGGTCCGCCAACAACGGCATCCAGACATCCACCATGCTCGGCCTCGTGGTGCTGGCTGTGACCTACGGCCTGACCCGCGTCGGCCTCATTATGCCCGCGGTGTGGGTGTTCTCCCTTGGCGTGTGCGTGTCCGGCGCCCTGTCCGTGCTGATGGGAAGCGACGCCCTGGTGGGCACCCAGCTCCTGGCCATACCGGGTCTGGCCATGGCTTTGATGCATCTTGGAGGCAGGACCTACCTGCCCCTGTCAGCGGCGTGGCTGGGGGCCGTGTACCTTCTGTGGCTGTTCGCGGTGCCCGGCGGTCCGCCGGCCCCGTCTCTGGGGTTGAACCACGGCGTCATGCTGGGCATGTTCCTGGTCATGGCGGGCATCATGCGCGCGGAACTGGGCAGCGCCTTGTCCAGGAAGTCGACGCTCCTCATCCAGCTGCGTACCAGACTGCGCGACGACCTGGAAATCCTTGGCCGCATGGCCCAGCGGCCGGCCGCGGATGGCCAAGGCAAACTGGACGAGTTCCTGTGGGCCGTGGACATGCTGTCGGAACTGCACGACCAGTACTCGGAGAGCGCCCTGGACCAGGACATAGCGCTCATGCTCGAGCGCGACCTGCCCCGTTTGCTGCGGGGCACAGGGAGCTTGGACGTGTCCGCGTCCGGTACCGGTATCCTGAGCGCGGAGAAAGCCGTGCCCGCCATGACCCTGGTTGCCCTGAGCGCCAAAACGGCCCTTGCGGGACGCGACGGCCTGTCCGAGCCCCTCAAGATAGAGCTTCACTGCTCCGGCGGGCAGGTGCGCTACAGCATGCGCGGTTTTTCCAAGATCACGGCGGACGAACTTGCCGACGATCCGGCTATCATGGCGGCCGCCGCCCAGCTTGGCGCCAGCTCGGATTACCTGCACACCCAGCCGGGCGCCGTGCTGTTCAGCTTTCCCGCCTGAGCGGCCGCGGCCTTACTCCTACGAATCACGCAAGAACGGACACCATACACCTCGCGGCGGCGCACAGGCAGCACCAGGCAAGGGTCTGGGCCCACAGGAGCCGCCGGGCCCGAGCGATATCCACGGCCCCGGGTTCGCGTCCGCCGGGATATATCCACGGGCGCTCGGCCCTGCCTTCCGCGTACGTTACCGGCCCGCCAAGGCGCACGCCCAGGGCGCCGGCGTACGCGGACTCAGGATGGCCGGCGTTGGGACTGGCGTGTTCAAGCCGGTGGCGACGGAGGCTGTTCAGGGAAGCCGTGACAGACCCGCCCGCAACGGGCGCGCACAAGGCTATCAGCGGCCCGGACAGGCGGGCGGGCAGGAAATTGGCCGCGTCGTCCGCCCGTGCGGCCACCGTGCCGAATCTCAGGTAGCGCTGGTCCTTGTGGCCGAACATGCTGTCCATGGTGTTGACGGCGCGGTAGGCACAGGCGGCCCAGGGCCCGAGCAGGGCGCCCCAGAAAACGGGCGCGCATACCCCGTCAACCGAGCTTTCAGCCACGCTTTCCACGCACGCGCGGCTTATGTCCACCCGGCTGGCCCGGGACACGTCGCGACCAACCATCATGGAAACTGCTTCCCGCGCGGCCGCCGGCTCGTCGAGGGGACCGGCCGACAGCAGGGCTCTCTGTACGCGGGAAGCGTGCCTGGACAGGTCGGTGGGCGCCATGGACGCCCACAACAGCAGGGCGTCCGCGGCCACGCCCGCCCACGGGTGGGCGGCCCAGGCCAGGCAAGACGCAGCTAGCGCCAGCCCCACGCAGACCGCCATGACGGCCGCCCAGGCCAGGGCCCCGGCCGTCCGCTCTGCCCGCCCCTTACTCAGGCCACGCGCGGCCGTTTCCGTCCGAGCTGCCAGCGCCCCGACCAGCCTGACCGGGTGCCAGCGGACCGGCGGGTCGCCAAGGGCCAGGTCCAAAACCAGGCCGGCCGCCAGGCTCAGGACAAACGCGGGCGCCGATCCGGCGGCAAGGCCGTTCACAGGCCAAGGTCCTTGCGGATGGCGCCCAGGTCAAGGTGAGGCCTGACGGCGTCAGCCAGGGCCTGTATGCGCTCGTCCAGGCTTTTGTATACGGAAGCGGGCCGCTCAGGCAGGCCGCGGGCCGCGCGCAGGCCGTTCAGGAAACGGGCGCGGAAGAGGTCATGGTCGAACAGGCCGTGGAGATAGGAGCCCCACACGCGCCCGGTCCGGTAGCCCAGGGTGGTTCCGTCCGCCGATGCCATGACGGGCGCGGCGCTTGAGTCCAGGGCGCGGGTGCGGCCGTGGTGTATTTCATAGCCGGCCAGGGGGAGGGCGTCGCCATCCGCCAGCCACAGGGCCTGGCCCTGCCTGAGTATTTTGTCCTTGGCAAACTCTGTGGCCACGGGCAAGAGGCCGAGTCCGTCCACGCTCTGGGGCTTGGAATCCACACCGTCGGGGTCGTCAAGGCGGGCGCCGAGCATCTGGAAGCCTCCGCAGATACCCACCACGCTCCCGCCCCGGCCGCCGTACGCGACTATGGCGTCCGCCAGGCCCCGTTCCCTGAGCCAGGCCAGGTCGGCCACGGTGGACTTGCTGCCGGGAAGGATGATCGCGTCCCAGGCCCTGGACTCCAGGTCCGCGCCCCCGTGAACGGGCACCAGTTCCACGTCGTGGTCCGCCCCAAAGGGGTCCAGGTCGGTGAGGTTGGATCCGTGGGGCAGGGCGACCACCGCTATCTTGAGGGGAGCGGCCGGGCGGCCGGCGGCCCGGAACCAGGGCTCGTCCTCCTCCGGTATGTCCAGGCCGCGGAGCATGGGCACGCAGCCGAGCACGGGGATGCCCGTCCGTTCCTCGGTCATGGCAAACGCGTCGCCAAGCAGGGCAGGGTCGCCCCGGAATTTGTTGACCACAAAGCCGGACACCAGGGCCAGTTCGTCAGACCTCAGGCAGAAGGCGTGGCCTATGAACGACGCGAACACCCCGCCTTGGTCTATGTCGCCCACGATGAGGACGCGGGCGCCCGCGTGGAGCGCGGCCGACATGTTGACGATATCCAGGTCGCGCAGGTTGATCTCGGCGGGACTGCCGGCTCCTTCCATGACCACGAGCTGGTGCTCGGCCGCCAAGGAGTCGTACGCTGAGCGCGCAGCCTCCAGGCTGCGCTGCCGCCGGGCGTAATACGAGCGGGCGTCCATGCTGCCCAGGGAGCGGCCCATCACCACCACCTGGGAACCGCGTTCGCTCTCCGGCTTGAGGAGGACGGGATTCATGCGCACGTCGGGTTCCAGCCGGGAGGCCGCCGCCTGGACGGCCTGGGCCCGGCCCATTTCCAGCCCGTCGCGGGTTACCGCCGAGTTCAGCGCCATATTCTGGGCCTTGTACGGGGCCACATCCAGACCGTCGTCCGAGAATATCCTGCACAGGGCGGCCGCGATCAGGCTTTTGCCCGCCCCTGAGGATGTGCCGGCCACCATGAGTGCCTTGGCGCGTTTGGGTTTGGCCAGCGCGGGCGCCGCGCGCCCTGCCCGGGCGTCCGAACACACGGCGGCCAGAATATCGGCTATGCGCTTGTTCTCTTCCGGCGGGCGTACCGCCACCCGGATATAGTCGCCGCCCAGGCCGGGGAAGTCGGCGCAGGGGCGGAGCCCAAGGCCAAGGGAGGCCGCCCGCTCAATCAGGGGGGGCGCCCGCAAACCGGCAGCCCCGGGGTCCACGCGTACCAGGTAAAAATTGGCGCGTGACGGGAAAACCCGCAGCCCCGGCACGCGCGACAGAGTTTCCGCCATTGCGCGCCGCTCGGAGGATACCAGGGCGCGGGTGCGGTCACGGCGCCCGCCCGCGTCCTTGTCGGCAAAGGCAAGCTCGGCAAAGGCCTGGGCCACTGAGTTGAGCGGCCAGTTGGGCATGGTGTCCGATAGCGCGCGCGCGAGCTTATCCGAGCATACGGCGTAGCCCACGCGCAGGCCGGGCACGCACCAGAATTTGGTCATGGACCTGAGCACGGTCACGTTGTCCAGGGCGGACAGCGCCGACAGACTGTGGGCGGGGTCAACGCCGTCTGCAAAATCTATGAACGACTCGTCCACCACAAAGGCCGCGGCTGGGTACGCGGCCGCAAGATCGGCCACGCTGTCCGGGTAGCCCTCCGGCAGGGTGCCGTCAGGGTTGTTCGGGGCGCCCAGCCATACCACGGCGTCCGCTCTGTCCGCCAGCGCGGCCTTGGCCCCGTCAAAGCCCCGCGCGCCCACGGCCCGTCCGCCGGCGGCGCCTACCGCGTCGCGGTAGCTCGAATACGCCGGCTCGGCCACGATGTGCTCGCGGCCGCCAAGGACGCGGGCCAGGGCAAAGGCCAGGTCGTCAGCCCCGTTGCCGAACACGACGCGTTCCGGCGGGAGCCCAAGGGCGGTGGCTGCCGCTTGCCGCGCGGACAGGCCGCCGGGCGAGGGATAGGCTCCGGACGCCAGCCGGCCCTTGAGAAAGGCCGCGTCCAGCCAGGGCGGCGGCCCCAGGGGATTGAGGTTGGCGCTGGCGTCTATCAGGCGGCTTTCCGGAAGCCCGCTGGCCTGTGACAGGGCGCGCAGGTTGCCGCCGTGCGTTCGCGGCATGTCAGTAATCCACCTCGTCGGAAGGGGCCTTGGACACGGTCAGCTGGGAAAAGCGGGCCATCTCTGCGGGCACGCGGCAGGCCAGGCCGACCACAAAGCCGCCAAGCACGGCGCCCGTGCCCTCGCCCAGGCGCATGTCCAGGGACACGATGGGATCCAGGCCCAAGGCGTCCAGCACCGGCCTGTGGCCGCGCACCCTAGACTGGTGGCCGGCGAACATGCAGGCCGCCGCGTCAGGGTTCAGCCGGCAGGCCAGCGCGGCCGCGGCCGTTATGGGAAAGCCGTCAAGCACGCAGGCAACGCGGGCGTCGGCCAGGCCGAGCATGAGCCCGGCTGCCGTTGCCAGTTCCGGCCCGCAGAACGCCGCTCCGGCCCTGGCCGCTCCGCCGGGGCCCGCGGGGAAGGGTCCCAGGGCGTCAAGGGCGCCGGCAATGACCAGGCGCTTGCGCTCGAGCGTCGCGTCGTCTATGCCCGTGCCCCGGTCCACCATGTCGTCCGGGCAAAAGCCCAGGGCGGAGAGCAGGGCCGCGGCGCTGGTGGTGTTGCCTATGCCCATGTCGCCCACGGCCACCAGCTCGTAGCCCGAGCGGGAGGCAAAGAGGGCAAGCCGGCGGCCGTTCTCCAGGCAGGTGGCAAACTGCCGGTCAGTCATGGCCGGCCCCCTGGCAAAGTTGGCCGAGCCGCGCATGGCCTTCAGGCCGAAAAAGCCGGGGCTTCCGCCGGACTCCTGGGGCGCGGAGCGCTCAGGGTCCAGGGCCGGCCAGGCGGGCAGGTCGGTGGCCACGCCTGCGTCCACGGCGTATACGTCAAAGCCGCAGGCCCGCGCGAACACGTTGACGGCCGCCCCGCCGGCCATGAAATTGGCCATCATCTGGGCTGTCACGTCGCGCGGATATAGCGACACGCCCTCGTCGGTCACGCCATGGTCGCCGGCCAGGACGAACACGGCCCTGCGGTCGGCGCGGGGAGGGACGCGGCCCTGTATGCCCGCCATGCGCAGGGCATAGTCTTCCAGCTTGCCCAGGCTTCCCTTGGGTTTGGTCAGGTCGTCCAGAAGGGCGGTCATGTCCGCCAGTATCGTGTCGCTCATGCGGGTGATCCTTTCAGGTAGGCGTGCGCGCGGCCTTCAGCGCAGGGAACCGGGGGCGCCCTTGCGCTTGCGGGCCAGGGGCAGGACAAAGCGGCCGTAGCCCTCGTGGTGGCCGTGGAGGAATTCGGTGTCGTACGCGTCTTCCAGGCGCTCGGGGCGGAGCGAGTCCTCTGGCGGCCCAAAATGCGCGCGGCCGCTCCGGTCTATGAGGAGGACGGACGCGGCAAAGCGCCTGGCCGCGTTGATGTCATGTAGGCTGACGACTATGGCCTTGCCCTCGGCCGCCAGCTCCGCCAGCAGTTCGAGCAGTTCCATCTGCCTGCCGGGGTCCAGGTGGGCGGCAGGCTCGTCCAGGGCTACCAGGGGCGTGTCCTGGGCCACGGCCCGGGCAATGAGCACCCGCCTGGCCTCGCCGCCGGACAGCTGGCGGAAGGGCCTGTCCGCCAACTCTTCCAGCTCCAGCCGCTCGATGGCCGCGTTGACCGCGTCCTTGTCCTCGCCCGTGTACGCGGAAAACGGCCCACGCGCGGCGTAGCGGCCCTGGGCCACCAGCTCGCGCACGGTGAACGGCCAGGCCGACTCAGATATCTGCGGTACCCAGGCAACCATGCGCGCCCTCTGGCGGGGATGCAGGCGGCCAACGGGATGGCCGCCGAGCAAGCTCACGCCGCCGAGCGCCGGTATGAGGCCCACGCAGGTTTTAAGGAGGGTGGTTTTGCCCGAGCCGTTGGCGCCGAGCACGGCCACCCGGTCTCCCTGACCCACGGCAAAATTCACGTTGCCCACCACCACGCGGGCGCCCGAGCCGCCCGTTTTGTAGCCGGCGTCGAGACCGGATGCTTCCAGCAAGGGTACGCCCGGCGGGCTAGGGTCGGTTCCGCTCATCGGGTGGCCTCCAGCCCGCGGCGGGCCAGCTTGTACAGGAAGAACGGAGCGCCTATGAAGGCGGTCAGAGCGCCCACGGGCATTTCTATGGGAGCAAAAAAGGAGCGGGCCGCGGTGTCCGCCAGCGTGAGCATGGCGGCGCCGACCAGGGCTGACGCTGGTATCAGTGCGCCGTGGGAAGGCCCCACAAAGCGCCTGGCTATATGGGGCGACACCAGGCCCACAAAGCCTATGGAGCCGGCAACTGACACGGCGGCGGACACGGACAGGGCGGCAAAGGCCCCGACAACCAGCCGGGCCTTGACGGGCGACAGGCCCAGGCTTGCGGCCTCGTCGTCGCCCGCGGACAGCACGTCCAGGACCCTGCCTGAACCCACGGCCGCCAGAAAGCCCACGATCATGGCCGGAGCGGCGGCCGCCAGCTGGGGCAGGCCACGTCCGGAGAAGCCGCCCAGGAGCCAGAACCACACCTGGTGCAGGTCCTTGTCCTTGATGGCCAGGAGCATGGACACGCAGGCGGACAGGAGCGAGCTCAGCACCGAGCCGGCCAACAGGAGGCTGGCCGCGTCCGAGCGTATCCGGGACGAGCCGGCCATGGCGTACACCAGGACGCTGGCCCCCAGGCCGCCAAGGAAGGCCGCCCCTCCTATGGCCGTAAAGCCAAAGGCGCCCGAGCCCAGGCCAAGGGTCATGGCCAGGACGGCGCCCAGGGACGCGCCGCTGGAACTGCCTATCACGAACGGGTCGGCCAAAGGATTGCGGAACAGACCCTGGAGCACGGCGCCCGAGCTTGCCAGGGACGCGCCCACGGCCGCCGCCAGGAGGGCGCGCGTCAGCCTGAGGCCAACGATGATCTGCTCGGGACCGGCTTCCCGGCCCAGGATCAGGCCGGCCAGGGAGCGGAGGACGGCAAGAGGGCTCAAGGCCACCGCGCCCATGCCCACGGACAGGACAAAGGCTACCGCGGCGACCGCGCCCAGGGCCAGTATGGCCGGCGCCTTCCGGAACCTGGCCGACGCAAAGGTCATCAGAACAGGTCCGGGTACAAAGCCTTGGCCACCAGCTCGATGGCGTCCACAAAGCGCGGGCCGGGGCGCGACACGATGTCGCCGTCCAGGAGCACGATGCGACGCTCGCGCACGGCCGCCAGGGTGGACCAGCCGGGACGGGCGGCCAGCTTGTCGGCGCTCAGGGCCTCGCCGTGGGTGTTGGACGCCACTATCAGGTCAGGCTGGCGGGTGACGATGGCCTCAAAGCTGATCATGGGCCAGTCCTCGGCCACGTCCTCAAAGATGTTGCGGGCGCCGCCGGCGGCCAGCACCATGCCTATGAAGGTCTTGGGGCCGGCGGTCATCAGAGGCTCGTCCCACACCTCGTAGAACACGGAGGGGCGTTTGTCGGCGGACACGGTGGCCAGTTTCTTCTCTATAATGGCGACGCGGGCCTTCATGTCCTTGACCAGGGCATCGGCGGTCTTCTTGTTCCCGGCTGCGCGGCCCAGGGTGCCTATGGCGTCGTATACGTCCTGGAAATCGGTCAGGTCAAAGGCGGCAAAGCGGAGCCCGGCGGCCGCAAAACCCTCGGCCAGGCGGCCGTGCGCGGCCACTTCGCCCACCACCAGGTCCGGCTGGAGGGCAACGATGGCCTCAAGGTTGACGGTGTTGGGCGAGAAGCCGCCTATTTCCGGCAGTTTGTCCGCGGCGGCCGGATAGTTGCAGTAGCTGGTCACGGCCACCATGGCCGGTCCCGCCCCGGCGGCGTAGAGTATCTCCGTCAGCGCGGGCGACAGCGACACCACCCGCAAAGCCGGTCTGGCCAGCTGGATGTCCTGGCCGCGCGCGTCGGTGAACGACACGGCCTGCCCGAAGGCTGCCACGCCGGCGGCGAGCGCCAGCACGAGCGCTATTGTCTTTTTCATGGATGTTCCCCTTCCGTCCCGACTGTGCGGGACCGGCCGCCCGTGGCGGCCGCGGAGGAACGATTCTGGTGGGAAGCGGATGACGAGCCGCGCGGAAACGCGGCTTGCCCCCGACGCCTGTACCACGAAGCGTTCCGGAGCTGTTGGTCGGACGGGCAGGGTATCCTGGCTCGCGATCGGCACGCGCCGCTCGCATACAGTTACGGGCTAGCTCCGGCATTTCACCGGATTCCCCCTCTTGCCCGGGCATGTCGGCCGATCATGGCCGTCCCGGGTCACCCGTCCGCGTGAGTTCCCGCCTACGGCGGGAAGCCCTGCGGGCTTGGGCGCCAGTATCGCGCGGGCCGGCATGCAGGGTCAAGGGGCGTCATTGCCCAAGCCGGCCCAGAGGCCGTATACTGGAGGGCGCATGGACAAGCAGAACCAGCCCCTGGTGGGCATCATCATGGGCAGCGACTCGGACCTGCCCGCCCTCAAGCCAGCGGCCGACGCCCTGGACGAGCTGGGCGTGGCCTGGGAGATGACGATCGTGTCCGCTCACCGCACGCCGGAGCGCATGTACGAGTACTCAAGGAACGCCCGTGCCCGGGGCCTCCGAGTGATCATAGCCGGGGCTGGTGGCGCCGCCCACCTGCCGGGCATGGTGGCCGCCCTGACCGACCTGCCGGTCATAGGCGTGCCCGTCCGTTCCAAGACCCTGGACGGGCTGGATTCACTCCTGTCCATAGTGCAGATGCCTGGCGGCGTGCCCGTGGCCACGGTGGCCGTGGACGGCGGGCGCAACGCGGGCCTCCTGGCGGCGCGCGTTCTGGGCTGTTCGGGCGGACCGGTGGCAGAAGCCCTGGAGCGCCTGCGCGCGTCCATGGAAGCCGAGGTCCTGGCCAAGGCGGCCGAGCTTGAGCGCTCAGGCCCCGCGTCGTATACGGCTCCCCCCAAACCCAGCACGCTCTGGGCCGGCATATCGGGCGCGTCGTCAACCGAACCCAAGGCATAGATCGCCATGATACTCCTGTCCGACTCCCCGGGCGACCTGGAAACGGCGGCCCGGGCCATACGAAACGGCCTCCTGGTGGCCATACCCACGGAAACCGTGTACGGGCTCGGGGCCAACGCGTGGGATACCCGCGCCCTGGCCCGCGTGTTCGAGGCCAAGGAACGACCCGCCTTTGACCCGTTGATCGTGCACGTGGCCGAGCCCGCCGGCGCCAGCGAGGTGGCCGACACCACGGTCTTCCTGGCCAGGGAGCTTATGGAACGTTTCTGGCCCGGTCCCCTCACCCTGGTCCTGCCCAAAAAGCCGGAGGTACCGGATCTGGCCACCAGCGGCCTGGACACGGTGGCCGTGCGCTGTCCGGCCCATCCCGTGGCCAGGAAGATCATCAGCCTTTCAGGCGTGCCCGTGGCCGCCCCCAGTGCCAATCCCTTTGGCCGTCTGTCCCCCACGCGTGCGTCGCACGTGGCTGACTGGCTGGGCGAGCGCGTGGACTATATTGTGGACGGCGGCCCCTGCTCAGTGGGCGTGGAGAGCACGGTCCTGGACCTGTCGGCCGAGCCGCCCCTGGTGCTCAGGCCGGGCGGCCTGTCCCTGGAGGCCATCCGCGAAGTGGCTCCAACGGTGGAGCTGTTTGACCGCTCTACCACCAGCCCCCGGGCACCCGGACAATTGCCCAGCCATTATGCGCCACGGAAGCCCCTGCGCCTTACGGACTCCGGCGCCCTGCCCGAAGCCCGCCCGCGCGGCAGGGCGGTGGCCATCTGCTTTGGCAGGGACTCGGCCGTGGCGGCCGAACGCTCTGGCCGCTTTGCCCGCGTGGTGGACTTGTCGCCCAATGGCGACGCCGTGGAAGCGGCCGCAGAGCTGTTCCAGGCGCTCCACAGCCTGGACCTGGGCGACTGGGACGAGCTGTGGGCCGAGCGCCTTCCGGAGCTTGGCCTGGGCAGGGCCGTCAACGACCGCCTGTACAAGGCATCCGCAAAATAACGGGGCCCGGCGGCCCGTAATCATCCGGGAACCTCTACTAACCTCATCTCCTTATAGCGTAGCCGCGCCGCGCCGATATTCTGTGTAGGGGACCTCTAAAAACTGCAGTTTTTAGAGGCTCCCAGTAGAAGAATGTTGGAGCGGTAGCCATGGAAACGAACGTGTCGAACCATATACCCTACGCGTACCTGTTTGGCGCCAGCCTGAGCTCGGGGCGCGTGTCCGTGCCCGTGCCCGCGTCGGCCTTGCCCTACGCGCATTTCCGCAATGTATCCGGCAGGGCCAGCCCCACGGCCACGGTGTACGGTCTGGACAAGCTCAAGATACTGGACACGCTGATAGCCAGGATGCGCTCGGCCAAAAGCGACAGAGGCGCCTACGAGGGCCTGGCCACGCGGTCGAGCCCGGAGCGCGAACTGGACGCCCTTATACAGCATCTTGGCCGCGAGCTCCACACCGCCCTGCAGGCGCCCGCCGAGGGTGCAAGCGCCTACAGCCGCCCCAGCGCGACGCCGGGTATGTTGCTGTCCGTGGCGGCCTAGAACCAGTACAATAAAGCTCAGCTCAAAGACTCAGAGAAAGTCTTAGGGGAAATCCTGGGACATTCCTTGTGTCCGCGCGATGAACGACAAAACGAACCATAACCTCTCAAGTGAGGGCTTATAGTCTATATTTCACGGATTACATAGTCTATCTTTTGCGGATTATATAGTAATGTGTCATCACCGATGTTAAATTTCCGGAATTCACCGATCTAGGCTTTCCGCTTTCGGTGCATAAAGCCATGGGCGTCTCTGGTAGGA
>JAFGJV010000003.1 GCA_016928955.1 Spirochaetales bacterium | reverse complement strand
CCGCGCCGAGCGCTTGGCCTTGGGCTTTGGAGACTGCGACAGGCGCTGTATGGTGGGCAGGGCAAAGGCGGCGGTCTTGCCGGTGCCTGTTTGGGCGCAGCCAAGGAGATCCTTGCCGGCCAGAAGGGGCGGTATGGCCGCCGCCTGGATGGGAGTGGGGCACTCGTAGCCCTCGTGGGCCAGTGCCTTGACGCACGCCGGCGCGAGGCCAAGCGCTTCAAATTCGGGAAGACTCATCGATATCCTTTGAAGACGACGAACGGGAGCTAGAGCCGGCGTCAGACGCCAGCCCCCGCGCCGTCCGGCATCCTCGTTCGGGATATCGGGACGCGGCTGTGGCGGGCAGGTTGCGCGGTCACATGCAGACCGCGCCCGCTCGCGATTGTTCTCGTCGGATTGAATATATATGAAAAGCGCGCGAATGGCTAGCAGGCATCGCACAAGGACCGTTTCGGGCCGCTCGGGGCTCAATCGTCGTCGTCGTCACCCTCGTCGTCCTGACCCAGATAGGTGGGATCTAGGCTGGTGCATTTGTCCTTCAGGGCCTGGGAAAACTTGAAGCGCGGGGCCATCATGGCTGGCTTGGCCGGCACCAGCAGGTCCTCACCGGTCTTGAGGTTCTTGACCAGGCGCGCCTTGCGGGCGGCCTGGAACCGGAGGCTGGCGCTGCCCAGTTTGCCCACGGACACCCGTTCGCCCAGCAGTATGCCGGTTTCTATCATGGACAGGTAGTCGTCTATGAGCCCCCGGGCCAGAATCTGCGTCACTCCGTTTTTCTTGGCCACGTAGTTGATGATGGCCTTGGACGTGAACTGGTCCACGTCTTCCGCGCCAGACAGAGACAGGGTCTTGTTCAGCTTGATGAAGCCGTTGGTCAGGTACACCGTGGCTTCCCGCACGCGGCGTTCCTGCTCGTCCGGGCTGATGCCCTCGGGGCAGACGGCTATGCGGTACAGGGCTGACGAGCGCTTAAGCGGCGATCCTTCAAAAACGGCCGCCTGGTCCCTGAGCGCGGGTGCCGACAGGTTGATCTTGTCGCCCCGGACCAGCTCGGGCACGTCCGCCCTGAGCTTGATGGACGCGTATTCCAGCCAGCGGTCCTTGCCGCGCCGGGGTCCCAGACTGATGAGGGATCCGGAATATGTGAGGAGTATGGCCCCCCGGGGGTCTTCCGGCCCCAGCTGGTCTATCTCCCGCATGCCCAGGGCCGAAATCTGTGCGGTAAAAAGCTTGAATTTTTCTGACCAAATAGACGCCAGGTTGTCCCGGGCGGCTTGATCCCCGGCCTTGCCGGCGTCGGCCAATAAAGCGTCCAGTTGCAGACGTATCGCTTGGGGTAAAAGCTCGTAGGCGCTCGCTTCCATCAGTCCCTCCGTCCCTAGTATAACCCGAATTTCAGCTTTTTTACCAAAATAATTTTTTTTCCGTTTTTTTCCGTTGATAATTCATTCAGGCTCGTGCATATTCTATGATGCGCTTGCTGGCCCTTGTTGGGACAACGAGCGGGCGCGGCGGCCTGGGTCTTGCGTCCGGGCCGAGAATGAATCAGGCTGATGAAGGGGTCGGTCATACGATCCGCGCACGGCGCGCGGCCGGCCGCCCGTCCATCAAGGAGGCGTATGATGGAGTCTTTCAATACCCTGAGTCCGGAAATCCAGGCCCACCTCAAGCAGATAGCCAAGACCTCTGGCCTTCCGCTGACCGACGACAGCTACGAGCGCATGGCCGCAGCCTGGCTCGAGAAGAAGAACCTGTTCGAGAAGGCGGTTGAGGACAACAAGCTGGTGGAGGTGTCGTTCTTTGGCCGGGCAGAGGAACGGGGCGCGCTTGCCCTGACCTACTCGGGTTCCATCCTGAACGTCGGCCCCTTGAGCGACGGCGCACGGCACTGCGAATACACGTCCATAGGCCTCAGGGCGGATGTTCCCCCGGCTGCAAGCGACGACGCGTCCGAACTGTCGGCCGACCTGGAAGTGGACGAGCCGGCGGCCTTTGCCAAAGGACCCATCAAGACCAGTTCGCCCATTTACAAGATCGCGGTGGCCCAGGACGAGCTCCAGCCGGAGGAAGAGGAAGCCCTGCTCACCCAGGTCAGCCAGGACCTGGCCGAGGATTTTGTCGAGGTAAATAAGACGGTCATCGGCTGATGCCGGGGATCAGCCAGGCATGAACGCTCGCGACGCGACCATCAGGGCATTCAGGCGGCCGGAACCGCCTCCGGAAGGGGAATACGCGTCCCTGGCGGACGCGGCTGTGGACGTCCTGTCCTCAGAGCCGCCCGACCTGAGGCCACAGGACATCCGGGGCCTGCCGGGCGGGCTCATACGCCTGGACACGGGGTTGCCTACCATCGTGGTGCCCGACCTCCACGCGCGCAGGGATTTTTTCATCAGCCTTATGGAGAGCCCCCTGCCCGAGGGCGGTACCGTGCGGGACGCCCTTGCCGCGGGAGCCCTCCAGATACTCTGCCTGGGCGACGGTTTTCACGCCGAAAGCCGGGCCCTGGACCGCTGGCAGGAAGCATACCTGGAATTCCTGGGCGGCTGGCGCAAGCGCGACGCCATGGACCAGGAGATGGCCGAGAGCATGGGCCTTATGGAAATGGTCATGCTGGCCAAGCTGGCCTACCCCGGGCATTTCCACTTTCTCAAGGGCAACCACGAGAACGTGCTCAACGAGGAGGGCGACGGCAACCATCCCTTCCGCAAATTCGTGCTCGAGGGCGAGATGGTCCGTTCGTACCTGGAACGCTTTTATGGCGACGATTTTCTGGAGCGCTACGCCGCCTTTGAGAAGGCCCTGCCGCTGTTCGCGGTGGGCGCGCGCTTTTTGGCGTCGCACGCCGAGCCCGAGCGGCCGTATTCGGACGCCGAGCTGGTCAACGCCCGCCTGTCCAACGAGGTCATCCTGGGCCTTACCTGGACGGACAACGGGGCGGCGGAGCCCGGCTCCGTGACCAGCCTCCTGTCCCGCATGTTGCCCGACGTCAAGCGGCCGCGCTATTTTACCGGCCACCGAGTCATATCGGGCCTGTACCGGGAGCGCTCATCCGGGTATCATCTGCAAATCCACAACCCGGGCAAATTCGTGGTGGCCTGGGCCCTGCCCGACCGGGACTTCAAGCCCGAGCGGGACATAGGCGAACTACGGGATCTGAGCGGCGAGTTGTCAGAGCCTCGCTGATCCTAAGGAGATCTATCATGGCTGAATTGCCGGAGTTTATCGGCAAGTACAAAATAGAATCCCTGGTGGCGCGGGGAGGCATGGGCGCGGTGCTCAAGGCCATCCACCCCACCCTGCGCCGCTACGTGGTCCTCAAGAAGCTGACCATACGCGGCAGCTCCGCCATAGCCGAGCGCTTCAAGCGCGAGGCCCGCATACTCATAGACTTCAAGCACGAAAACATCGTCCGCGTGTTTGACCACTTCAAGGAAGGCAATTCCAACTACATGGTCCTGGAATACGTGGACGGCATGTCGTTGGACCAGCTGATCAAGAAACAGCGCTTCCTGTCCTGCGAGCTGGCGCTGACCATACTGCGGGACGCCTGCAAGGCCCTGAGCTACGCCCATGGCCAGGGCGTCATTCACCGCGACATAAAACCGGCCAACATCCTGATATCCAGGAAGGGCGACGTAAAGCTGGCCGATTTCGGCATAGCCACGTTCGAGGAGGACGACGACTCGGGGCTGACAAAGGAAGGCATGACCCTGGGCACGCCTTGCTACATGCCCCCCGAACAAATAGAGAATTCCAAAAACGTGGACAGGCGAGCGGACATATACGCCCTGGGCGTCATGCTCTACGAAATGGTCACCGGCAAAAAGCCCTACCCGGGCAATTTCTCCGCCGAGACGCTCATCATGGTGCGCAAGGGCAAGTTCAGGCGCGCGGCCAAGCTCAACGCCAAGGTGTCTCCGTTCGTGGACAAGCTGATACGCAAGCTCATGCGGCCGAACCCAGCCAAGCGCCCCCAGGAAGTGGACGCCGTCATCAGGCGGGTGGAAGCCCATCTCAAGCGCTGGAAACCTGAGCCCGTGCGCGAGGCCCTTGCCGGCCTCATGAAGGGTACCCTGGCCGAGGAACCCCACTATCCCCGGGGCCGCAGGCGCAACCTCCTGGTGCCCGCCCTGGCCGCCCTGTCGCTGGCCCTGGTCGCCGGCGCCTACGCGGCGTGGACCAAGGGCTACATACACCGCTGGATACTGCCCGGTTCCTACGGCCTCCTCAGGCTGGAGCTGCGCGTGCCCAGGGATGGCCGGCCGGCCGACGACATCTTCCTGCGGGCCAGGATATTCATAGACGACGGCGACGAACTGCCAGAGCTGGAAGTGTCGCCGGTCGAGCTTGAGGTCGCCCCAACAGAGGACGCCGACCCCTACCATTCCTTCGCCTCGGAGGATCTCTTTCTGCCGCCGGGGGCCTACAGGATAAAGCTGGCCGTGGGCGGCAGCGTGCTCTGGGAGAGCTGCGAGCTGCCCGCGCTGGCCAAACCCGAGGGCAAGGAGGGCATCACCCTCCACTACCGCCTGGACGAGGAAGCCCCACGGCCCCTCAGGGTAACGGCCACGGCCAGGGACGCGCTGACCGGTGCCCAGCTGGAACACGTCAAGCTGTCCGTGCTGGTTGACGGAATATGGCTGGCCCAGGGCGCCCTGCCCGCGGGCTGGCTTACCACCGGCGCCGTACGGCATTTCCGCGTGTACGCGGACGGTTACGCGCCGCAGGCTTTCTCTCTTCGCATAGCCCCGGACCAGGACAGGCTTACGCTGTTGGCCAGCCTCCGCCCGGCCCGCTGACACGCGGCCGGGACGGACGCGTCCGTCGTGAACTGAACGTCAAGGAGCGACAGTATGTCACTTACACTGAAACGCGTATTCATGGCCGTGTTCGGCCTCCTGGGAGCCCTGGCCTTGTGGCCCATCCTCCTGGCACTGCAATACTGGCAGCCCGCCTTCCCGAGCTACCTCCTGTACTCGCTGGCCCAGGGCGTGCTCTTGGGAGCTGTCTTTGGGGCCTTTTTCGGCTCCTTTGAGGGCGTGGTCGTGTCGTCCAGGCCAAAAGCCTTCAAGGGCTTCCTGTTCGGGGCGGCCTTTGGGGCCGGAGCCGGGGCCGTGGGCGTGCTGGCCGGGCAGCTTTTCCTGTTCGCGGCCGGCTCGGCCCTGTGGAAAAGCGCCAGCGCCCGCAACAGCGTTGGCCTGGCCGTGGCCTCTGGCCTGGCCTGGACCCTGATCGGTCTCTTTGTTGCCCTGACAGAAGGTCTCCGAGCCCGCTCGTCGCGCAAGCTCCTTGTGGGCCTTTTGGGCGGCCTTTTGGGCGGCCTTTTGGGCGGAACGGCCCTGTCCGCCCTGTCGCATTTCTTTCCAGGTGAACCTGCGTCGCTCCTGGCCGGCCTGGCCATTTTCGGGCTCTGCCTGGCGGTGGCCTACCTGGTCTTTGAGAACCGCTTTTCCGCCGGCACCCTCCTCCTGCTCAACGGGCCGCTCAAGGGCAAGCATTACGTGGTGCTCAGCAAGGCCCTGCGCATAGGCTCGGCTCCCGAATGCGACATCGTGCTCAAGGGCTATCCCGGCGTGGAGCCCGTGCACGCCACGGTCCGGCTGAACGGCGGCAAGGTGAGCGTGGAGGCGGCCAAGGCCGATGCCAGGGTGCTCCTGAATGACGAAGCGCCCTCAAGGAGGTCCCTGAAGGCGGAAGACGTCCTTGCCATCGGCAAGGCCAAATTCATATACGGATACTTTGCGTGAAAGCCCCCAGCGCCGCCCCGGGCGAACGGGGGAAAGGAACGAGGTACGCAACCATGCGCGCGATCAAATACACGTTAGCCATGCTCTTGGCCCTGGCTGCCGCAGGCTTTGCCGGAGCCCAGGGCCTGTCCATCACGCAGATAGGCACGGAACGGCTCCTGTCCAGCCAGGAAACCCGGCTGTATCTGGCCACGCCGCCCCTGGCCACCGACCCGGCCACCGGTGCCCCCAGCCTTGAGGTGTGGGAATCTGGCGACGGAGTGGACTACGATCCCCGGCCCATCACGGGGCTGTCCAGCACGGAGAACGCCGACGAGGGCATACGATTCTTCCTGCTGGTGGACAATTCAGGGAGCATGTGGACGGACATGGCCGGTGCGGATACGGATGACCTGGCGGCCCTCCGCGTGGAGCGCGCAAAAACAGCCGCCCGCGCCTTCTTGGCCGAGCTGTCCGCCAAGGACACCGTGGGCATGGCCGTGTTCAATACCCGCTACTGGAGCGCCGTGCCCCCGGGCGGCCAGGCCAACGAGGCGGCACGAGCCCTGGACGAACTGTCCAAGCCCGCGCCGGCGGACGCATACACGGAATTGTACCTGTCCATGGAACGCGCCCTGGAGAGCTTTGCCCTGGAACCGGGCCGCCGCGTCCTGATCGTGCTGTCTGACGGCGAGAATTTCCCCTACGCCCAGATGAGCGGCAAACCCAACCCCGAGACCGGCACGCGCCAGACCACCCCGGAAGCGGTGATAGAGCGGGCCGTACGGGATGGCGTCACCATATACGCCGTACGTTTTGGCGCGCAGAAGGACCCCCGGCTCGGAGACACGGCTGAAGGCTCCGGAGGCCGTGCCTTTGACGCCATGAACGAAAACGAATTGACGTCCATATACAGGACCATACGGGCCGACGTGTTGTCCGAGCTGGCGCTTGACTACAAGGCCGGCATGGAGCGCGGGGAAAAGCGTTGGGTCAAGGTGGAAGCCCTGAGTGCGGACGGCCGACGGCTCACGGCCGTGCGGCACTATTACGCGGGCACCATCCTGGGCCAGAACACGGTGCGGCCCGAGCTGTGGTACCTGTTCCTGATAGCCGCGGCCTTCCTCCTGTGGCTGGCCCTGGTTCTCCTGCGCCTGGAGCGCGAGACCGACAAGGCCGGCGTGCGCCTCCTATTCGGGACCCACGGACAACAGACACGCTTCTTTGAGATAGCCGGGCCGCAGACCGTGATAGGCGCCGCGCCGGACGCGGACGTGAGCATAGCCGGCAATCCGTCGCTCAAGTCCAGCCACGCCACCATCCTGTTCGACGAAGCCAAGGACGCGTACACGGTGGTGTCGGACACGCCCATCACCGTGAACAACAAGGAAGTAACCCGGCGCCGGCTGGAATCGGGGGACGTGCTCAACCTGGCCGGCACCGTGGTGGTGTTCGACGACTCCCTGCTGAAAAAGGCCAAGGCCATGAGGGCAAGGATAAAAACCAGGAAATACTCGTCCAGGCCGGATCGGCGCTGAGGCTCAAGTGCAGCGGGAAGGTGCCCGCTCTGGTGTGCCGAAGCTTTGATGTCCGCCCCGATTGGGGCGGACGCGCGGGGAAGGATGAAAGGGCCCGGGAAGGAAGGGAGGGGTGTCCCCGCCCTTTCGTCCCGGACAGGCCCCTTATTTAAGGATCTTCTTCATAACCTCGTCTTTGGAAATCTTTTTGGTGCAGAAGAACCAATCATGGCAGGTGACGCCCTCCTGCTTGCCGTCCATGCGGTCCTTGGCCACGCCACATGAGCCGGCCGTCGGGACGATCACGTCGTCGCCGGGGCGCCAGTCGGCGGGAGTGGCGATATTGAACGCGTCCGCGGTCTGCAGGGCCTGGATGACGCGTAGCATTTCGTCAAAGTTGCGGCCCATGGACAGCGGGTAGTAGATGACCGTGCGGACGATGCCCTTGGGGTCGATGACAAACACCGCGCGAACGGCCTTGGTGCCGGACTCGCCGGGCTGGATCATGCCGTATTTCTTGGCAATTTCCATGGTGATGTCCTCGATCAGGGGGAACTTCACCTCGATATTTTTCATCCCACGGTACTCGATCTTCTCCTTGATGGTCCGGAGCCAGGCTATGTGGCTGTACAGCCCGTCCACCGACAGGCCAACCAGTTTGGTGTTCAGCTTCTCGAACTCGGGCTCAAGGTGGGCAAAGGTCATGAATTCAGAGGTGCACACGGGCGTGAAGTCCGCGGGGTGGCTGAACAGGATGACCCAGTGGCCTTCGTACTGCTTGGGAAAGTCGATCTCGCCCTGGGTGGTCACGACTTTGAACGCGGGGGCCTTGTCGCCGATGCGCGGAAGGGTTACGGCCTGGTTTTCGTTGTCCATGGAATGCTCCTTGTATATATGATCGCGCCTCTCTGGGCACGAGAATATAAGAGCAAATAGCGTGCCAATCTGGTTAATTTGTGCAAAAATAGATGGGAATGGTATTTTTATAGTGTGACGAAGCTTTGATGTCCGGTCAGGGAGCCGCTAGGGACCGGGAAACTGAGCGTATCAGAGCACAATATGGAAGAAAACCCATGGTACCTGGTACGCAACATCCCAGAGCCTTCAAGCGCGCATCCACAATTCAGGAACATCAAAGCTTCGTTACACTCGTTTGTGCTTGCCAACTCACCGATAGTTCGGTATTCTCAGCGATATGTCGGTGAACACCGAAATACCGGTGGATACGCTGGAGCCTGAACGCATCCTCGAACTGATCCTGTCTGCCCTTGGCGACCTGATCGAATACGAGCTGGCCGTGGTGCTGGGCTTGGACGGCAGGAACATACTTTCCGTGCGCAAGGCTGCCGGCCCCCTGGCCAACGAGCGACTTTCCAGATACTCCATCAACCTCCGCGACCGCGGCGACCTGGCCAGTATCCTCGAACGCGGCGAACCGCACCTCTTTTCCGAGGACGAGGACCATGTAGACACCTACGAGGGGATTATAGACCTGCCCCACGGCCACTCGTGCCTGGTGGCGCCCCTGTCAGTGGCAGGCACGCGCATAGGCCTTCTTACCCTGGACCACCGGAGCTGCGGCCGCTTTACGCCAGGCCTGGTCAGGTTCATAGGCTCAATGGCCACACTCATATCGCTCAGCGTTGCCCAGTCCGACGAGCGGGCCAAGCTCCAGATCACGAACGCAGACCTGGTACGCCAACGGAACGCCCTGCTTACGCCCGGCTATGAGCCGATAGCCGGACTTGTGGGCTCGTCGGCGGCATGGATACGGGCGGTTGAAAGCCTCAGGCTGGCTGCCGACGCCGACGTGCCGGTACTCATCCTGGGCGAGACGGGCACGGGCAAGGAACTGGCGGCACGCAGCGTGCACCGCCTGTCCGCCAGGGCAGGCGGCCCGTTCGTAGCCCTCAACTGCTCCGCTTTGGCTCCCAGCCTGGCAGAGAGCGAGCTCTTTGGCCACGAGCGCGGCTCCTTTACCGGGGCGTCAGGACAGCGCAGGGGACGCTTCGAGCTGGCCGACGGGGGCACGCTCTTTCTTGACGAGATAGGGGACCTGCCGCTTGAGCTTCAGCCCAAGCTCTTGCGGGTACTCCAGGAAGGCAGTCTGGAGCGACTCGGGGGCGAACGCACGGTCCGTGTCAACGTTCGCATCGTGGCGGCCACGCACGTGGACCTTGAAGCCGCGGTCAGGTCCGGGCGCTTCAGGGAAGACCTGTATTACCGCCTGGGCGTTTTTCCGGTACGGCTTCCGCCCCTGCGGGAACGACCGGGCGACGCCCTGCTGTTGGCCGAGCTCTTCCTGTCCGAGATACAGAAGCGGCCGGGATTTGGCTCGGTGGCCATGGACGCCAATGCGGCGGCCATCCTGGATACCCTGAGCTGGCCTGGCAATGTCCGCGAGCTCAGGAACGTAATAGAGCGGGCGGCCATTTTGGCCAGGGGCACCATGATCAGCCCTGTCCACCTTGGTATTCAGGCGGCACCCGCCGACAGCCCCCCGCCAAAGGCCGGCGGCCATCCCCGCACCTTGGCGGACGCCCAGCGGGAGGCCATAGAAAACGCCCTTGTGCGCTCCCATGGGCGGCTGTACGGAACGGGAGGGGCCGCGGAACTCCTGGGCATGAAACCGAGCACCCTGCAAAGCAGGATGAAGAAACTGGGCATAACATCGGGCGGGTCCCGCCGGAAAGAGGTCGACACATGATGGACGCAGCATTGGCCCGAAAAGTGGCGCGCTTCCAGCGCGAGGAAATCACCGGAGCCATCCTGTACGCCAGGCTGGCCAAGGTGACCAAGGACGCTGGCAACGCCAAGGTGCTTGCCGACATGGCGGCCGCCGAGCGCGAGCACTACGCGTTCTGGCGGGGCCTGTCCGGCCGGGACGAGGCCCCCTACCGGGCCCGCGTGCAGTTCTTTTACCTCGCCGCGCGGATACTGGGCCTGACCTTCGCGCTCAAGTTAATGGAACGGGCCGAGGAGGACGCGTCCGAGGGCTATTCGGCTGTGGCCCATCTGGTGCCCGAGGCCGAGGCCATGGGCCGGGAAGAGGAAAGCCATGAGGAAACCCTGCTCGGCATGATCGAGGAGGAGCGACTGGAGTACATGGGCTCCATAGTCCTTGGGCTGAACGACGCGTTGGTGGAACTGACCGGCACGCTCGCCGGCCTGACCTTTGCGGTGCGTAACGGCTCCCTGGTGGCCATATCCGGCATCATCACGGGAATAGCGGCGGCTTTTTCCATGGCGGCGTCCGACTTCCTGGCCGGACGGGCGGAGGGAGATCCCAAGGCGGCGCGCTCGGCCATCTACACGGGCGCGGCCTACCTGATGACCGTGGTCATCCTGGTCCTTCCCTACCTGGTCCTGCCGCGAGACGGGTCGTGGATATTCGTGTCGCTCGGCATCACCCTTTTTTCGGCCGTCCTCATTATCGCGGGATTCAACTTTTACCTGGCGGTGGCCAAAGACTTGAATTTCAAGCACCGTTTCCTGGAAATGGCCGGGATCAGCCTGGGCGTGTCGGCCTTCTCCTTCCTGGTGGGACTGGTGGTCCGCGCAGTCTTTGGCATAGATATTTGACGACACTTGCCCACGGCCGGGCTGGACGCCGACCATGGCCACCGGATAGTATCGCGGCATGAGTGGTACACCTACAGGCCTTCCCGGCGCCACCCTGGTGGCGGGAGCCAGACGCCTCATGGAAGCGCTGGTTCCCGATTTGGACATCCTTCTGCCCGACGCCTGGGCCCTGGCCGCCGACTGCTACGACCTGGTGGGTCTGTCAGAACCCGACAGGGCCGTGTTTGCCGCCCTGTCCTTTCTTCCGTTCATGGGCCGGGACGGCCCGGGGCCGGACGGCATGAAGCGCTACTTCCGCGTGGAGTACCTGTCGTCCCAGGACCGCGACGAGCTTCTGGCATGGCGATCCGACGTTGAAAGGCGCCTGCGGGCACAACGTATCGCTGCCTGGGGCGGCGGCCTGGCAAGGTTGCGCGAGCGCGACCAGGCATCCGGCCAGACGCGCTTTCTGGCAGCCGCTGAGGCCTTGATGCAGTGGGCCGACATCTTCCTCACTGCCGGCGGCCTCCCCCCTGGAGCGGAAGCCTTTCTCAAGGACCTGAACCGCAAGATCATGGACCCCGGGGCTGCCGCGCGCCAAACGGGCAGCGGCAAGGCGCGAGCATCAGAGGCGCCCGCCGGGCAGACAGCCAGGAATGCCTCAGATCCTGAGACCGAGCTCAAGGACGCGCTGGCCGCGCTTGAGGGTCTTACGGGCATGGACGCCATCAAGGAGCAGGTGCGCACCCTGTCCAACCTGATGCGCGTCCATCAAAAACGAGCGGATCTGGGCATGAAGGTGCCGCCCATCAGCCTTCATTCGGTGTTCACCGGGCGGCCGGGTACCGGCAAGACCACGGTTGCCCGCCTCCTTGGCCGCATCTTCGCCGCGCAGGGTTTCTTGCGCTCCGGGCACCTGGTGGAAACCGACCGCTCTGGCCTGGTGGCCGGCTTTGTGGGACAGACAGCCATGAAGGTGGACGAAGCAGTGTCGGCCGCGCTGGACGGCGTCCTCTTTATCGACGAAGCGTACACCCTGATACCGGAAGGCGGCGGCAACGATTTTGGCCAGGAAGCCGTGGACACCTTGCTCAAGCGCATGGAAGACCACCGCGACCGGCTGGTGGTCATCGTGGCCGGCTACCCGGCGGAGATGGACCGCTTCCTGAATTCCAACCCGGGCCTGGCAAGCCGCTTTGGTCGCCGCTTCTTTTTTGAGGACTTCAGCCCGGTGGAGCTGGAAACCATCTTCCTGCGCTTTGTTGGAGAGGCGGGCATGTACCTGACCGACGGGGCTTTGGGCAAACTCCGCGTCTACCTCCAGGCGGCCTGGGCCGGAAGGGACGCCCACTTTGGAAACGCAAGGCTGGCGCGCAACCTGTTCGAGAAAGCCCTGGAAAACCAGGCCGACCGGCTTGCCGCCTATCCCACCCTGAGCGCCGAGCTCCTGTCGTCCATGGAGGAGCGGGATTTGCCGGACAGCCTGCCAGTCGCCGGGCAGGCATACCTGCCCCACCCTGGTGTATCGAAGCTTTGATGCATATCTGCCATCCGAGGGGCAACTAAAAAAGGATCGCCACAGAGGCACCGAGACACAGTGAGTCGCCAGGCGAAAGAACGGACCGAGGAATCGTTGACAGATTCCTGGTCCGCCCTATGCTGTTGGCGCGTCGTCAGAGCCGCCGCCAAGATCGCGCTCGCACAGGCCGAATTTTTCTCCGGACTCGTGTACGCCCTCGGGTTCCACGTGGACCATCACGTCATACACGTTGGCAAGCCGGTCTTTGATGGCGCGCTCCACGGCCATGGCTATGCCGTGGGCGTCAAGGACGGTCATGAGGGGATCCACTTCTATGTCCAGGTCGACGACCAGGCGGTTGGCCATGCGCCTGACCCTGGTACGGTGGGGATTGCCCGCCCCCGGCACGGCGCGCACGGCGTCAAAGACGGCGCGGTAGGCGCCCTCGTCGTCCGAACCGTCCATGAGCTCCATGTTGACCTCGCGAAATATGCCCAGGGCGCTCTTGGCCACCCACAGGCACACGGCCAGGGCAACGATGGGGTCAAGCACGGGCAGCTTGAGCACAAAGGTTCCGAACAGACCAACCAGCACGCCAGCCGACATGATCACGTCGTTCCTCATGTTGCGGCCGTTGGCTCGTAGCATGGACGAGTCGAGCGTCCGGCCGGCCCTGGACTGGTGTCTGGCCAGGAAAAGTTTGCCGAGTATAGACGCCAGGGTAACCCATACGGCCAGCGGCGACGGCAAGGCCCGCTCCTGGCCGGACGCCAGCTGCCTGAGCGCCGTGACGAACAGCTGCACGGCCGCGAACATGATAATGAAAGCCAGCACCGTGGTGGCCAGGGTCTCTGCCCTGCCGTGCCCGTAGGGATGCTCACGGTCCGACGGCTTTGCCGCCACGGCCGCCGTCACCAGGGCTATGAGGGATATGATGACGTCGGTGGACGAGTCTATGCCGTCGCCGGTGACAGCCAGGCTGCCTGCCAGCAAGCCCGCGGCAATTTTTCCGGCCGCAAGCACCCCGTTCCCGACCAGGGCCACCAGGGAGGCCCGCATGATCTTTGTGCCGCGTTCGTCCATCCGCGCCTCCTTAAAAAAAGACCCGCGGGGTATCCGTCCCGCGGGGTCCTCCTCCGCCCTGCGCCAGGGGCCAGAAAGCCACGGCCGCCCGATCATCTGGCGACTCTAGCGCCCGGCCGCGGAGCTGTCAAGCGCGGTAGCGTTTCTGTCATTCCAGGCGCCGCATGAGGTCAGCTACCTCGAGCGCCGCCATGGCAGCGTCCCAGCCTTTATTGCCGAGCTTGACGCCAGCCCGTTCAAGGGCCTGCTCCATGGTGTCGGTGGTGAGCACTCCGAACACGATGGGCACGCCCGAGCGCAGGCTTTCCTGGGCCACGCCCTTGGACACCTCGGACGCCACGTAATCAAAGTGCGGCGTGGATCCCCGGATCACGGCGCCCAGGGCCAGAACGGCGTCGTATGCCCCGCCCGCGGCCAGCTTGCCGGCGACCAGGGGCAGTTCGAAAGCGCCGGGCACACGCACCAGCGTCAGGGCATCCGGGGACACGCCGTGGCGCAGGAGGGCGTCTTCCGCGCCCTCTATCAGCTTACTGACCACCAGCTCGTTGAACCTGGACGCCACCAGCGCAAAGCGCTTTCCGGCTCCGTCAAACCTGCCTTCAATACTATTCATGCCTGTCTCCTCTCGTCGTCACGCCCGGGATCCCGCCCGCGCGGCTCGCTCTGTTTCAGCGCTCCGCCAGGTGGCCAAAGCGTACACGTTTTGTTTCCAGGTAGTGTTTGTTGTGCTCGCACGCGCCCACATGCAGGGGAACGAGTTCGGTCACGGTGATGCCGTAGGCCGCAAGGCTTCGGGCTTTGTCCGGGTTATTCGTGAGGAGCCGCACGGCCGTCCAGCCAAAATGCCGTATGATGTGCGCCGCCTCCCAGTAGTCGCGGGCGTCCGGAGGAAAGCCCAGGGCCGTGTTTGCGTCCCAGGTGTCCATGCCGTCGTCCTGAAGCGCGTAGGCCTTGATCTTGGCGTGGAGTCCTATGCCCCGGCCTTCCTGCCTGAGATAGATGACCGCACCGTCGCCCTCCCGGGCCACCATGTCCATGGCCGCGACGAGCTGGGGGCCGCAGTCGCAGCGCCTGCTCCCGAACACGTCGCCGGTCAGGCACTCGGAATGCACGCGCACAAGCGGGACCTTCGCCGGGCGGCTAACGCCCGCCTGGGATCCGTCCGGACCGTTCGCGCACGCGGCCGCGGGGCGGAGCGCAAGGGGCCCGCGCGAGAAGGGGCCGTCAAAAAAGGTCAGCCGGAAGTTCCCGTGCTCCGTGGGCAGGAATACCGAGCGTTCCGCCGTTATGAGACGCTCGCGGGAGCGGCGCCAGGCCACGAGGTCGGCCACGCTGACTATGGGCATGTCCAGGTCACGGGCCAGGGCGACAAGGTCGGGCAGTCGGGCCATGGACCCGTCCGGCCTGAGTATTTCGCACAGGGCGCCCACTGGTTCCAGCCCGGCCGCCGCGCACAGGTCCACCGTGGCCTCCGTGTGGCCGCGCCGCGCCAGCACCCCGCCCTCCCGCGCGACGAGCGGGAAGCAGTGGCCCGGCCGCGCAAAATCATCCGCCCCAGACGCCGGGTCGGCCAGGGCGCGTATGGTCGCCGAGCGGTCGGATGCCGATATGCCCGTGGTCGTGCCCCGGGCGTAGTCCACGCTGTCGGCAAAGGCCGTGTCGTGCAGGGCGCTCCGGCCGTCCGTAGGACGGACACGCAGGTCAAGCCGGCCGGCCCAGGCGGCGTCCATGGCCACGCAAATGAGGCCCCTACCCTGTGCCGCCAGAAAGTTCACGGCCTCCGGCGTGGCGAAGCGCGCCGCCAGCACAAAGTCGCCCTCGTTCTCGCGGTTCTCGTCGTCCACCACAATGACCATGCCGCCGTTCCGCAGGGCATCCAGAGCCCGCTCTATCGTCGACAGACGCGATTCGCGTTCCATCATCGGTACCCCCATGACAGTAGATTTTCCTCCGTGATCGGAGGCAGGTCGCCGGCGGGTCCGCCGTGGCCACAGGCCAGGATGCTCTCCACGTACTTGGCCAGGATATCCACCTCGAGGTTGACCCTGTCGCCCGCGGCCGCCCTGGCCAGCGTGGTGGCGCTCGCGGTGTGCGGTATGACGCTGATCCTGATGTTCCTGCCCGTGCGCTCTGCTATGGTCAGGCTGATGCCGTCCACGGCCACCGAGCCCTCGGCCACCAGGTAGCGGCAGAGCTCGGGCGGGCACTCGATCACCAGCGCGTAGCCGGAACCCGCGGCTGCCTTGCGGACGACGCGCCCCACGCCGTTCACGTGCCCAAGCACGATGTGGCCGTCCAGCCTGTTATCCAGCCGCCTGGCTCGCTCCAGGTTGACCAGGTTGCCGGGCGCCAGCTTGCCGAGCGTCGTCTTGGTCAGCGTGTCGCCCACCGCGTCCACGGAAAAGCGCGGCCCGTCCACTGCCACCACGGTCTGGCACACCCCGTTCACGGCCACCGAATCGCCCAGGCTCAGGCTGCCGCCAAGGGTCCCTGCTTCTATGGCGACGCGCACGCCTGCGCCGATTCCGGCGACCGAGCTCACCCTTCCCGTCGCTTCTATCAGTCCGGTGAACATGGATCCCTCCCTCCGTCGGCCGCCCAGGGATGCGCACGCGTGTTCCACGCGCGGGCGTGGATATCCGGCCCCACCGTTTCCCAGGCGGCGCCGTCCAGCCGGAGCGCGTCCGCCAGGGTCGGGCAGCCCAGGTCGCCGGGAACGGGCGTTCCGGAACCGAGTATGCTGGGAGCCACGAACACGGACAGCTGGTCCCACATACCGGCCTTCAGGAACGACGCTAACAGGGTCGGCCCGCCTTCAATGAGCACGCTGTAAAAACCCCGCGCCATCAGGGCCTGGCCCAAGGCCCCGAAATCCCGGCCGTCCCACTCGATACAGCGGCCGCCGGTCACGCGCTTGGCCAGGTCCTTGATGCCGGACTCCGGTGGGCCGACCAGCCAGGCGGGGCCGCCCGGCGACCATGACAGGCGGGGCGCGTCCGGCACGGGGCGCTTGCCGACGAATACCATGCGCGCCGGCTGTTTTGGTAAGAGCGCTCCGTCGTGGTCCCTGGCGCTGAGTTCGGGGTCGTCGGCAAGGAGCGTGCCCGCGCCAACGGCCACGGCGTCGGCCTCCGAGCGCTGGCGGTGGGCCATGGCCCTGGACTCAGGCCCGCTGATCCAGCGGGACAGGCCGTCGGCCGCTGCAGCCCTGCCGTCCAGGGTCTGGGCCCACTTCAGGGTGACAAACGGCCGCGACAGGCGAGTCCACACCGAGAACGGGGCAAGCAGTTCCGCGGCCCGGCGTTCAAGCGGGCCCAGCGCGGCGTCAATCCCCGCGGCCGCGAGGGCGGCCATGCCCTTGCCTGACACTCGGGGATGAGGGTCTATGCTGCCGGCCCTGACCCTGCTTATGCCAGCGGCTATGATCCTCGGCACGCAGGGTGGCGTCCGCTTGCCGCCCCCTTCGTGGCAGCAGGGCTCGAGCGTCACGTACAGCGTGGACCCTGCCGGATCGTGGCCGGAAGCACGAGCGTCGTCCATGGCCACGATTTCAGCATGGGCCGTTCCTGGCCCCTTGTGCACGCCCCGCCCTATGACCGCGCCCCGCTTGACCAATACGGCGCCCACCGGTGGATTGGGGGCCGTGCGTCCAGCCCACGTGACCGCCAGGTCCAGGGCATGGGCCATCCAAGCCCTGTCGAGCGTTCCTTCATCATCCATGCTTCATCCTTTCCGCCCGCGCAGAGCGGGCAGCCGGACTGTGGGGCAGGGTCGGCGGCGGGGAAAAAGAAAGCCCCGAAGCGTCTGTGGCCGCGCTGGGGCGGCGGAAGACGATTCGGGGCTTACGGCGACTATGCGCCAGGATGTCGGCATGCGCCCAGGCGCCCGCGTGACGCTACGGCGTCGCCGGGTGAGACCAGCGCATTCGATCTTTTCCCTTCCGGACTGTACCGTCGGCACCGGAATCACACCGGTTCAGTCCGTCTGGTGGACGGAGTCGCGGGCTGTCACCGCCGGTGGGGAATACGCCCAGGTCAGAGACCCGGGCCTCACCCCGCCCCAAAGATCGCGGGCATCGTAGCCCGCTCCTTTGCGCCTGTCAAGGGAAAAGGCTGGCCGCGCGGCGGGCGGGGTCAGTACCTTGAGATTACGACGAGCGGCGTGAAGGAGGTCGACCAATGAAAAAACCGGCATCGTTGGATTCCCCGAGCGGTCTTTTGGACAGCCTCAAGGGGCGCTTCCTGGCCAACATGGCCAGGCACCCGGGCATGGACTGGGACGAGGCGCGTACCAGACTTGAAAACAGCCCTGACGCCCTGCGCACCCTGGCCGCCATGGAGGCCAGCGGGGGCGAGCCCGACGTGATAGGCACGGACGCGGACTCTGGCGCTATCATCTTCTGCGACTGCTCAGCTGAAAGCCCCTCGGGCAGGCGTAGCCTCTGTTATGACGACGCGGCTCTGGCAGCCAGGAAAGAGCATAAGCCCGCAGGCAACGCCGCTGGCCTGGCCCTGTCCATCGGCGCCGAGCTTCTGTCGGAGGACGAGTACCGAATACTCCAGGAGCGTGGCGCCTTTGACCAAAAGACATCCACCTGGCTCAGGACGCCGCCTGCTATGCGCGCCCTGGGCGGTGCCCTGTTCGGCGACCGGCGCTACGATCGGGTGTTCGTGTACCACAACGGGGCGGAATCGTATTACGCGGCGCGCGGCGTCCGCTTCCTACTCAAGGTGTAAGCTCGCACAGGAGGGATGCATGGCTACCTACAAGCCGGCCCCGGCAGATACGCGCCGCAGGGTCCGGTAGCCCCAAAAAAAACAGGCGGCGCGTGGAGGGGCGCGCCGCCTGAGAGAGAGGAACCGCCGGCTCCGCACAGCCGCCGGCCCATGCCACTTTTGTACCTATCCCACGCTCGGGTACCGCGGGCATCCCGTGCCGCCCCGGCACCCGTTTAGTATTACGTCAACGGCGGACCTTGCGGGTCTGCACGTCAAAGATCACGGCCAAGGCCAACACGGCGCCGCGCACCACGTACTGCAGGGCCATGTCCGTGCCCATCAGGTTCATGCCGCTGGTCAGGGTCATGTACACGATGGCGCCTATCAGGGACCCGGTCACCTTGCCCACGCCGCCGGCAGCCGACACGCCGCCTATGTACGCGGCCGCAATGGCGTCCAGCTCGAACAAGGTGCCCGCCTGCGGGCTGGCCGAGGCCAGGTACGAAGAGAAGAGGATGCCCGAAAGGGCGGACAGCATGCCCATGGAGGCGAACACGGTGAACACGATCTTTTTCACGCTGATGCCGGACAGCTCGGCCGCCTCGGGGTTGCCGCCCACTGCGTAAATATGGCGGCCCAGCACCGTGTGCCTGGTCACAAAGTCGTAGATGAACACCACCGCCAGCACGATCACCATGGTCCATGACAGTCCGTTGTATCCTGCCAGGTTCCACACGATGGCCAGGAGTATCAAGGATATGAACACGAGCTTGATGACGAACACGCCGGTGGGCAAGACGTCAAAGCCGTACGCTTGCTTGTTCTTGCGGTCCCGCAGGGACTTGAGCACGAACCACACCACGGCCACCATGCCGAGGAGCAGGGTCAGCTTGTGCATGCCCTCAAACAGCATGAACTCCGGAAAGATGTCGGGTATGTACCCGTTGCCTATGGCGTTGAAGGTCGGGTTGTCAATGATGATGGTACCGGCCTTGCGCGTCACCAGAAGCAGGGCGCCGCGGTAGATGAGCCAGCCGGCCAGGGACGCAACAAAGGACGGTATGCCCAGCTTGGCCACCAGGAACGCCGTTGCGAGCCCCGCCAGCACGCCCAGGGCCAGCACCATGGGTATGACCACGAAGGCGGGCAGATGCCAGGCAGACAGGCCTATGGCGCCAACGGCGCCCAGGAAGCCGGCCAAAAAGCCCACGGACAGGTCTATGTGCCGCACCACGATGACCAGGGTCATGCCCACGGCCAGCACGGCTATGTAGCCTGTCTGGTTCAGGAGGTTCGATATGTTCTGCGACGATATGAACAGGCCCTTGGTGGTGATGGTGAAGAACGCCATGATGACGAAGAGCGCGATGAACATGCCGTAGTCGCGCACATTCGCGCCGAGCGCCTTCTTAAGATCCTTAAACAGCATTGGACGACCTCCTAGCTCGTGGCCATGCGCATGATCGTTTCCTGGTCGGCCTCGGCCACGGGCAGCTCGCCGGTGACGCGTCCCTGGGAGACAACGTACACGCGGTCGCTCATGCCGAGCACCTCAGGCAGTTCGGAAGAGATCATGATGATGCTCATGCCCCGTTCCACGAGGCCGTTCATGATGGTGTAAATTTCGTATTTGGCGCCCACGTCTATGCCGCGGGTCGGCTCGTCCAGTATGAGAAGGCGCGGGCCGGCATACAGCCACTTGGCCACGGACACCTTCTGCTGGTTGCCGCCTGACAGGTTGACCACCTTCTGGTCTATGCTGGGCGTCTTGATGTGCAGGGACTCGCGGTACTGGTTGGCCACCTTGATCTCGGCGTTCTCGTCAATCACGCCGCGGGCGGCCAGGGCCCGGAGATTGGCCAGGGTGATGTTCTGCCTGACGTCCTGTATGAGTACCAGGCCGTTGCCCTTGCGGTCCTCAGTGGCGTACGCCAGGCCGGAGCGGATGGCGGCAGTGGGCGAGTCAAAGCGCGCGCTCTTTCCCTCCAGGTACAGCTCGCCGCTCACGCGGTAGCCGTCCGGGTTGCCGAACAGCGAGCGCGCCAGCTCGGTGCGGCCGGAGCCCATGAGGCCGGCAAAGCCCACGATCTCGCCGCGCTTGACGTTGAACGACACGTCCCGGAGGACGGCCCGCCCGAGCTTGGGATCGTACGCGTTCCAGCCCTTGGCCTCGAACACGACCTCGTCCGAGCGGACATGGGCGCGCTTGGGGAACACATCATCGATCTCGCGGCCGACCATGTGATTGATCAGGGCCGGCTCGGTCACCTCGCCGCGCCCAGCCGACAGGGTGCATATGGTTTTACCGTCGCGGAGCACCGTTACGGTATCCGCGATACGGATCACTTCCTTGAGCTTGTGCGATATCATGATGGACGTCACGCCGTGGCGCTTGAGTCCCTGAATGATCTCCAGCAGGTTGTCGCAGTCGCTCTCGTTGAGGGCGGCGGTGGGCTCGTCCAGTATGAGGAGCTTGGCGTCGCGACTGAGGGCCTTGGCTATCTCCACCAGCTGTTGCTTGCCCACGCCCAGGTCCTTGACCTTGGCCTCGGGGTCCACGTCCAGCTTGACCCGCGCCAGGGCCTCTTTGGCCCGCTTGATGGTTTCGTTCCAGTCTATGCGAAGACCTCGGCGTATCTCGTTGCCGAGCAGGATATTCTCGTACACCGTCATCTCGGGGACCAGGGCAAGTTCCTGGTATATGATGGCGATGCCGGCTTTCTCGCTGTCCGCTATGCCGCGGAAGCGCTGGGGCGTGCCGTTGTACACGATGTCGCCCTCGAAGGTGCCGTGGGGGTACACGCCGCTCAGGACTTTCATCAGCGTGGACTTGCCGGCCCCGTTCTCCCCCACCAGGCAGTGGATCTCTCCCGGCGCCACGGAAAAGCTGACGTCCGAAAGGGCCTTTACGCCCGGGAAGTTTTTGGTGATGGAACGCATTTCCAGAATTGCTTGTTGACTCATGTCGTCCCTGGCCTTTGCGAGCGTCTTGCGTCCCGCGTGCGCGGGGCAAGCGCAGGCCGGGCCGGGTAGCGCCCGGTCCGGCCTGCCACGATGAAACCGGCCGCCTTGATGCGCGGCGGCCGGATCAGCCTATCACTGCAGGCCGGAGAAGTAGGACATCGGGTAGTAACCGGAGTCCACAATGGCTGCCTTGACGTTGTCCCTGGTCACCGTGACGATGTCCGAGGGCTTGGCGGGCACGTCCGCCTTGCCGTTGTTGTAGCTGTTCGTCTTCTCGGGGGTGCCGCCCTTGAGGAAGGCGATGGCCGCGGCTATGGCGTCGTTCACCAGGACGCGGACGTCCTTGAGCACGGTCATGGACTGCTTGCCGTTGATGATGTACTGGATGGACGCGACCTCGGCGTCCTGGCCGGTGATGAAGTACTGGCTGACGCGGCGGTCGGCGGCAAAGGCGTCCGCGATGGCGCGGGCGGTGCCGTCGTTCGGCGCTACGATGAACACCTTGCCCTTCATGGAGGTGCTGGCCTTGGTCAGGTCGGACATGGCCTTGTTCTTGGCCACGGAGAAGTCCCAGTTGGTGGTGACCTGGCCGATGATCTTGGCCAGTTCCTCGCGGGTCAGCTTGGCCTTGGCGCGGAGGTTGTGCGCCTCAGTGGAGTTGCGGACGATGAAGGTACCGTCGGCGATCTTGGGCTGGAGCACGCTCCAGGCGCCTTCGAAGAAGATGAAGGCGTTGTTGTCGCTCAGGGCTCCGGCGTACAGATAGAGGTTGTTGCCCCTCTTGGTGCCGGCCTGTTCGACCAGGTACTGGCCCCAGGCGGCGCCCACGGCAAAGCTGTCAAAGGTAACGTAGTAGTCCACCGACGCGGTTTCGCGGATCAGGCGGTCGTAGGATATGACCTTGACGCCGGCCGCGTGCGCGGCGTTGGCGGCCGCGGCGGCGGCGGTGCCGTCATGCGGGCAGATGATGAGAACCTTGATGCCCTTGGTGATCAGGGCCTCAACGTTGGCCTTTTCCCTGGCCGAGTCGCCCTGGCTGAACAGGATCTCTACGTTGTAGCCGGCGGCCGTCAGGGCTGCCTTGAAGCGGGCCTCGTCCTGGAGCCAGCGGGGCTCGTCCTTGGTGGGGAGCACGATGCCCACGGGCAGGGCGCCCTGGGCAAAGGCATTGACCGCCGCGATGGCGGAAAGCGCGAGAACCATGAACAACGCGATACCACGTTTCATCTGGTTGCCTCCGATACGGTGTGCGATTGGCGGCCACGCCGCCTTGAGCAGAGTATGGGGGCTTATAGGATGCGGGTCATCAGGAATGTTAGCGCTTTCGTCTGCATTGAGCCGAGGGCGGATGGGCGGGACCCGGCCACTAGCACTTTTCGAACGCGGGCAGCGCAAGAATAGTCCAGATCAGCCCTCAGTCGGCGGCGTTTCTGAACACGTCCTCCTCCGTATGGAAGCCGTCAGCTATGACCGTTGACCTGAGCGTGTCCCGGGTGACCAGGATGGGCTCCAGGCGTATGAAGGGAACCTTGTCCTGTCCGTCTGATATGAAGGAGTCCGTGCTGACTTCTTCGCCCCGGGCCAGCATCACGGCAAAACCGGCAGCGGTCAGGGCCAAACGCTCTATGGGCTTGTACACGGTGGCCGTCTGGAGCCCCTCGGCTATGCGCTGGCAGGCTGCCAGGTCGGCGTCCTGCCCTGCCACGGGCACGCTGCCTGCCAGGCGGTACTCGGACAGCACCCCGATGGCCGCCTCGGCCAGCATGTCGTTGCCCACGGCCACCGCGTCCACGCCCTGGCCGGACGCCAGAAGGGCGTCAAAGGCCGCCCGCGCCTGGCCCGAATCCCAGGCGTCCAGCCATATCTCGGCCGCCAGCTCGACCGATCCGGACGCTACCAAGGGATCGATCACCGCGTGCATGCCGGCGTTGAGGAGAAGGGCGTTGTTGTCCGCCTTTGGGCCGTTGATGACCACCCAGCGGCCGTCCGGCCGGGTTTTGGCTATGGACGACGCTATGAGGTAGCCGACGCGCTGGTTGTCGAACGACACATACAGGTCGACCCCCGCGTTCCTCACCAGGCGGTCGTAGCTGAGCACCGGTATGCCCTTGGCCCTGACCTCGCGCACGGCCGCGGCCAGGAGGTCTGCGTCGTTCGGCACGATCACCAGGACGTCCACGCCGAGCTCGGACAGCTCGCGCACCTGGCGCTCCTGCACCGCCGGATCCTGGTCCGCCACCCGGATCTCTACCTCAGCGCCCAGGTCGCGCGCGGACGACACAAAAGCGTCCATGTCCCGCCGCCAGCGCTCGACCACCAGCGAGTCCATGGACAGGCCGATCAGGGGCCGCCGGTCGGAATCGTCGCGCTCGCTCGACTTGTCGCAGGCCGACGCGAGAACGGCCGCGGCGAGCAAGACCAGCGCGCCGCGCGAACAGCGCGTCCATTTAGTCATCGGTTTCCTCCCGTATGCCCGCCGCGTAGGCCGTGGGCGACAGTCCGCATACCTTCTTGAACAGCCTGGAAAAGTAATTCGGGTCGGAGTAGCCGCAGGCCATGCTGACCTCCTTGACCGACGCCCCGGGCTCGGACAAAAGCTCCCGGGCCCGGCGTATCCGCGCGTCTATCAGGTAATCCGTGAAGCCCATTCCGAGCTCGTCGGTGAACAGCCTGGACAGGTGCCCGGGCGACACTCCCGCCGCGCTGGCCGTTGACTCCAAGGACAGCGGCGACGAAAAATTGGCCGTTATATAGTCCAGGGCTGCGGCCACCGCCCGCGAGCGCCTGGGCCCCCTTGTGGCCGCCGCGCCCAGCTCTGCAAAGCGGGTTCGCACGGCCGCGGCAAGGGCGGCCGTGTCCGCGGCTCCCGCCACTCCGCCCAGGTCCAGGGCAGCCAGGGCGCTGGCGTCGTCCATGAGCCCCCGTCTGGCCAGGTCAGCGTAGGCCACGGACAGGGCCCCCGCCAGCCTGGAGCGCAGGGCCGAACCCACGGGAACACCGGCCGGCGGGAGGACGCTCTCCAGCGCGAGCCTGGCTTTTTCGACGCTGCCGGCCCTGAGGCCGTCCAGAAAATCAGCCTCGAAATCCCAGCTCCCGGCACCCGGTTCCGGGCCGTCCTCCGCGGGCCTTACCGACGCGCCATCCCCCGACAGCAGGGACAGGGCCACACGGTACGACTCGGACGCCTCGGCTACCAGCTCCGGCGGCCCAAAGGCCAGACGCACGCGCCCCGAGTCCAGCACCGGCGCCAGGGCGTCGGATACCACGGCCTCCGCCCGACCGGCGTCGGCAAGCCCGGACAAGGGAGCCAAGGCCGCGCACAGGGTGCCGGACAGGGGACCGAGCATTGCGCCCGCCTTGTATTCGATCAGGCTGGCCGCCTGCCCGTAGGCGCTCCTGGCCCAGTCGTCTCGGTCCGTGCAACCCGCGGGCGGCTGGAAGGACAGCACTGCGGCCAGGCACCAGGGCGCCGTCCAGCCCACCTGTCCCAACGCGTCGGCAAAGGCCGGCCCCGTGCCCTCGCCCATCATGAGGGCGCGCAAAACACCGTGCCGTGCCAGGGGCAGGAGGCGGTCCTCTGCCTCACGGCGCTCCAGCTCACCGCGCTCGCTCTCGGCCCGCTTGCGCACCAGGTCTGCCGCCTTGGCCAGCGCCTCGGCAAGCTTGGATTTCTGCACCGGTTTCAGAAGATAGTCGACGATGCCCAGCTGCACGGCCTCCAGGGCTATGTCGAAGCGCTCGTACGCGGTGACCAGGATGAACACGGGCATATCGCCCCGCTTCCGGATCTCACGCGCGGCATCCAGGCCGGACAGGCCCGGCATGTTCACGTCCAACAGCATGATATCAGGCGACAGGGCGCGGGCCTTGTCCACCGCCTCGCGGCCCGAGCGTGCCTGGCCTACCACCTGGAAGTCTCCGGACTCATCCTTGCCTATCAGGTGGCAGAGGCCGTCCACCACCGGCTGCTCGTCGTCCACCACAAGCACGCGCATCATGCGTCGCCCCCAAAGGCGGGCAGGAAGACGGACACGGTAGTGCCCGCTCCCGGCTCGCTCCGTATTTCCACCCTGCCGGCCCCGCCGGTAGCAAGGCTGACGCGGCGTATCACGTTTTTCAGGCCTATGCCGCCCTCCAGCGCGCCGGAGTCCAGGGACGGGTCCTCGGCTTCAGACAGTATCCTGTCCAGGTCGGCTGGCGTCATGCCGTCTCCGGTGTCGCTCACGTCTATGCGCGCCTCCGTGTCGGTACCGGTCACCTTGACGGTAACCACGCCGCCTGCCTCCCTGTTCCGCAGGCCGTGCGTGACGGCGTTCTCCACCAGCGGCTGGATGATGAGCGCTGGCGTCCGCACGCCGAGCGCCTCCTGGTCAGCATCCACGCGGAAGGAGAAGCGCTGGCCGAACCGAAGGCGGAGAAGCCACATGTAGCGCTCCGTGCACTCAAGCTCGTCGCGTATGAACACGGACCGGGCCGGCGTTTTCAGGGTGTAGCGGATGAAGGCGGCCAGGTTCTCTAGAAAGTCCACCGTCCGGGAAGCGTCCTCCGTTAGGGCCAGCTGCTGGCCGGCAGACAGCGTGTTGAAGAGAAAGTGCGGGTTGATCTGCGTCTGCAGGGCCAACAGCTCGGCGTCCTTGAGCTTGTGGTCCAGATCCAGTAGGCGCACGCGCTCTTCCATCAGGCTCTTCTCTATCTGGGCCTTGGACCGAAGCTCGTGGAAGGCCGCCTGCACGCTCCGCACCATGCTGGAGAACGCCGCGGCCGTGGTTGCTATCTCGTCGCCGCCGGGTATGGCTGGCAGCTCATGGTCGTATTCGCCGCGGCCCACGGCCCGGGCGGCTTCAGCCAGTCGCGTCAGCGGTTCGGTCAGACGGAAGGTATAGCGCACCAGGATGGTGAAGGACAGAAGCGTAGCGGCAAGCACCAGGGCCGCGTTGGACGCCAGCGTGGCCGATATCCCCGCGCGGAACGAGTCAAAGGCCTTCAGTGAGTCGGACACGTACGAGCCTTCCAGCGCGCCGGCCGCCTCCCGGGCAAGCTCCGCGTCCAGGCTCGCCTCGTCAAAGCTGAGCGCGTACGCTGCCACGTCCCGGCCCCGCTTTGCCTCCACCGCCGCTCCGGCGTCGGCCAGAAAACGGTCAACCAGTCCGGCCAGGAGCCTGAGCTGGAGCGCTGTGGGATTGTCCACCACCCGCCTGTCCAATACGCGCGCCCGGTCGGCCAGCAGCGTAGACTCCCGGATGTATTCCCGCAGGTCGTCAGAGCCCTTGTTGGTCAGGTAGCGCTCCAGGCTGGCCTCCGTGGCCGACAGCGCGTCCACCAACCCCTCTATGCGCAGGTTGTTGCGGAACAGCACCTCCACCGAGCGGGTCAGCGTGCCGGACGCCAGGCCCGTGTACAGGGTGGCCAGGGTCAGGATGAGCAGCACCACGGTGGAATTGATGATGATTTTGGAACGGACCGACCCCGGGATCACGGCCGCGCCCCCTGCCTGGCCGAGAAGCCGGCCTCCACCGCGTCGCCCGGCCTGCCGCCTGCCCTGATCCGAGAGAAAGCGGCCATGGCCTGCCCGCCCATCCAGCGCGAATCCACAACCAGGCTGGCGGCCAGGACGCCTCGCTCCAGGTAACGGGCTATGTCCGGCGTCTCGTCGGCGCCCACGATCAGCACTTTGCCCACGCGGTTCATGTCTATGACAGCCTGGGCGGCGCCGACCGTGTCTGCCGAGCTGGTGCACACGATGGCGTTGATGGACGGATCGGAGCGGAGCATGGACGACGCCGCCTCCTCGCCGGACAGCACGCCGCGCCCCGCGCGCTGGGCAGCCACCACGAGCGAGCTTCCGTACGCCGATAGCGACGCGGCCACGCCCCGGTACAGGGGCTCGTCAGCGTAACCGGAGCGCCCGTCCGGCGGCAGGAGCACGCCCACCCGCGCGCTGGCTCCTAGCCGCTGCCCGATGATCTTGCCGGCCTCCAGGCCGAGCATCAGGGTGCTGGCTCCGATGAAACCGTCCAAGCCGCCCGATGGCGGGTCCCGTCCAAGCGGCACGAAGGGCAACCCCTCGCGTGACGCGCGTTCGGCAAGGGGAACCCAGTCGCGGCCAGGCGACGCGTATATGACCAGGCCGTCCAGGCCGGCGCGCATGGCCGTCTCCACGTGCCTGTCCGCCCGTTCGGGATCGCTCTCAGGATAGCGCATGAAATGCAGGGCGGCGCCGGCGGCGGCGGCGCTTTCTATCATGCCCTCCGCGAGGCCGTCAAAAAAAGAGTCCTCGGTATCGGGCAGAACCACGGCCACATGGTACAGGGCGCCTCGAGCGTCCTCGCTCGAATTCAGGACGATGTCCGCCAGGGCTTTTCTCGACGCAAGGACCAAGCTGGCGTGGAGCAGTGTGGAACCTAAGAAGGCAAGACCGAACAGCACGGCCAGGACCCAGGTGACTCGCTTCATATCGGGCACAGTATACCATGAATCTGGAGCGGCGCATCCTGCGCCTTGGGCGCGTAGCAGCCACCCTCGGGAACAAAAATAAAACCCGAACGGCCAAAGGCCATTCGGGTTTATTCCCGAGGGATTTGGTCTCCGTCCCTCGGCTTCGTGCCTCGGGACTTCGACCCGGGGCTTTTCGCTGCCGGCGCCATCCTTGGCGCCTCTTCGCGCCTGTGCGGCGCGCGCTCAAGCCCTTCAAATCCCTAGAGCGCCCTACCAATAGAAAAGCTCGCCTTTTAAGGCGAGCTTTTCTTTGGGCGCTGAGGGATTTGGCTTCTGGT
>JAFGJV010000044.1 GCA_016928955.1 Spirochaetales bacterium | reverse complement strand
TTTTTAGAGGGTTACCTTAAAAAACCGAGCGTTTTCGGCCGAAAACGCAGGGAACCTCTAATAACCATGAGGTTTTTAGAGGTTCCCATAAGCCGGGGGGTCCATGATCGAATACATCGTTGCCGAGAATCCCGACTCGCGCGTGCTTAAGAGGGCGGCGGCCATTTTGGAGGGCGGCGGCCTCGTCGTGCTCCCCACGGACACGAGCTGGAGCGTGGTATGCTCCATAGCTTCCAGGGACGGGGTGGCCCGCCTGCGCAAAATGGGGGAGCGACGCGACCGGCCGCCCACGGTCATGTGCCCGTCCATATCGGAAGCGTCGGATATATGCGACATAGATGGCGGAGCGTTCCGCCTGATGAAACGCCTGTCGCCCGGACCCTACGTGTTTGTCCTCCCGAGCGCCATACGCGTGGCCAAGGACTTTGGCCTTAAGCGGGCGGAGATAGGCGTGCGCATCCCCGACCATGCCGTGCCCTTGGCGCTGATGCGCGAATTGGGGCAGGCCCTGCTATCGGCCACGGCCAAGAGAAGCATGATGGACCCCGATTATGGCCAGCCGGAATTCCCTGAGGAGGCCTTGTTCCAGGGCGGCTGGGAGTTGGAGGACCTTCCCGGCGTCGATTTGATCCTGGACACGGGCGAGGAGAACGAGCGCCGCCTGGCCACGGTCCTGGACCTGCGTTCCGGCGAGCCGGTGGTGCTCAGGCTCGGCGCGGGGCCGTACCCTGCCTAGCGGGATGCTGAAAACACGCTGCGTTCTACAGCCTGTTCTGGGCCGCCGCCGCGATCGGTGTTGAGGGCCGGCAAAACGCCCGATCACTCGGGCTCGGCCGCGGCCCCGCTGTCGGCGGCCTCAAGGTACGCCGTGCTGTCCACCCTGAAGAACGAAACCGCGTCGCGCAGCGCCATGGCCTGGTCTGAGAGTGACTTGGCGGTTGAAGCAACCAGGCCGGTCTGGCCGGATATTTCCTCGGCTGTGGCGCTGAATTCCTCCGATATCGACGCGTTCTGCTAAATGACAGAATCGAGCTGGGTGATGGCCTTGGATATCTGCTGAGTCCCGCTATCCTGTTCCCTGGATGCAACGGATATTTCAAGAACCAGTTCGGCTGTTTTCTGGATGTCCGGAACGATGCCTTCCAACATGGTTCCCGCCTGTTCAGCAACGTCCACGCTGTGCTTGGAGAGCACGGATATTTCTCCCGCCGCGGCGCGGCTTCTCTCGGCGAGCTTGCCCACCTCGCTGGCCACCACCGCAAAACCTTTTCCGTGCTCGCCAGCGCGCGCTGCCTCTATGCTCGCGTTCAGCGAAAGCATGTTTGTCTGCCGGGCGATATCCTCTATGATCGCTATGCGTTCCGCGATGCTTTTCATGGCCGTTACGGTCTCGCGAACGGCCGAAAGGCCGTTGGTTGCGTCCGCGGCCGCCTTTTTGGAAATGCCCTCGGTCACCGAACTGTTTTCGGAATTCTGCCGTATGTTGGATCCCATCTCTTCTATGCTTGCCGATACTTCCTCAGCGCTCGCAGCCTGCTCGGTGGCGCCCTGAGAAAGCCGCTGGCTCGACTCGGCTATGCCCGCGAACCCGGTGGCCATCTGCTCGGTTGCCGCGGCCAATTCCGCCGACCCCCCGGACACCTCTCCGCTGACAGCCTGCACGTTGCGGACAACGTCGCGGATCCTGCCTATGGTCGACTCGAGCGACTGAGCTAGCCAGCCTATCTCGTCGCCGCGTGCGCGTATCCTGCGGGGAATTTCGGTGATGAAGTCGCCGTCCCGCATCCCGCCGGCTATATCGGACAGGGCCAGCACGGGTTTCCCGATGCTCTGGTACATTGCGTAGACGGACACGGACGCGCTTGCCAACAGCAGGACAACGGCTATGACGGTCAGCTCCAGGATGAGCGCTGGAAGCTCCGCCGTGTACTCAGAGGATTCGAACAGGCCAACGATCGTCCAGCCGGTCCCGCTCACCACGGTCCGGGCGGCTTCCATGATTTTGTCACCGACCTCGAAGCGTATCTGGTGCTGGTCGCTTTCATGCAGGATCTTGAACTGGCCGTCGGAGTAGTCGTAAATGCTCTGCATGACCGATTCAGGGTGGCCGGGGAAACCAAGGATGGTCCCGTCGGCCTGCAGGAGCATGACGCTTCCCGTCTGCCCGAAATTCATGGACTCGAGCATGTTCTGTATGTCGTCAAGACTTACCGACAGGGTAATGATACCGGCCAGACCCGTCTGCGGATTCTTTATGGGGCGCAGGATGGTGTAGACCAAGGTGCCGTAGGTTGTCTTGCGCCCGTCGGTTCGGGTTTTGCCGCTGAGGGAATCCATATACCAGGAACGTTTGCGGGGATCGTATCCTGCCGCGCGCGTGCGGGGAGGTACCACAAGGTAGCCGCCCGTGGAGTCAGCCACCTCGATTTGGTCTATGTGGCCCACCGTAAGGAACGGATCAAGCATGGCGGCGGCCTGGGCTTCCTGGGGACTGTAGAGCGCGGGGTTCGGGTCGGTGTCAGCGCTTGTGGTCGAGTAATCCGTCAGGTGCCCCAAAGCCGAGGTAATAGGCGCTGACGACGCCATGGCGTTAAGGTATTTGAAGTTGACGCTGTCGAAGAGGTCGATACCGAGGGCCGTTTGGTCAACGGCCCAGGCGGCTCCATTCTTGAGGGCTGTCCTCAGGGCTCCGCTCATGCTTATAGAACTTGCCACGGTCAGGCCCGCTGAAAGCGCCATTCCGGTCAGCCCGATGGTCAACAGGATTTTGCCCCTGAGTTTCATGCGTGCCTCCTTAGGATGCGGTTCTCAGAAAAACTCCCTGCGTGTTTGGCTGAAAACGCTGGTTTTTGTAAGGCAACCCCCCAATAAACTGAAATTTATAGAGGCTACCTCCAGGGGAAACCCGCCCTACGTGGCCAAGTAATCCTGGGCGCCACATTGGGATTCCACAACCAGGCCGCTTGGCTGGGCCATGCCGGATTCTTCCATTAACACCAAGTATACGTGGACGAGGGGAGGAAACAAGGCAGTGTGGTACGAAGCTTTGATGCATGCCCAGAGTCAATGCTGTAGGGAATCTCGAAAACTGCAGTTATTAGAGGCCCGCTTTTCCTCGACCTATCCCTGTTTGAGCCTTCAGCCCCGGCGCTATAGACGGCGGCGCATCAGCCCAGCCCAAAAAACCAGGCCAGTCTCAACGCGCAGAGGAAGGCGGCCGTGGCCACGAGCGCGACCCCGGGGAGATAGCAGCGGCCAAGTCCCGGCGCGTCGGGTTTTGCCCGTCGGCCAAGGATACGGAAGCTCAGGGCGACCACGGCGCCCACGGCCAGCCGGATGGCGTAGTCCAGCGGCTCCGGTTCCACCCAGAAGCCAAACCGTTCGGCCACTGGCAAGGCCAGCCAGTCCAGGCCCACCGTCATGGCTGCTGCCAAGACGGACGCGCTGAGGTCGCGCCTGAACACATGCCTGGCAACGCAGAGGGCGCCAAACAAGACCAGTAGCTGGAAGGGGATCGCGACCAGCGGCACGCCCCTGAGCGCCAGGCCCAGGCCCGGTCCGTAGGCGCGGGCGCCCGGAATGCCCAGGGCGGCCGCCGCTATTTCGACCAGGATGCCGAGCAGGGTCATGCCCGGGAACCACAACAAAAAGAGGAAGCCGCCGGACCTGAAATTGGGGACAAGACTGAGCGCCACGGCGAGGACGGCTAGCCAGGGTATGAGGGCGGCAGGCAGGCCTGAATCCGGGGCGGAAAGGATGAAGGCCACTAGGGCGGCGCCGGCGAGTACAAGGCCCATGCCGGCCCAGCGTTCGTATTCAAGGACGGCGGCGCGCTTTTTGGCCAGGATCATGAAGCTCGAAGGGCTGTCATCGTCCATATGCTTACCTCCGCCGTTGGTCATGGGCCTGGTATGACCGCTTGCCTCAATAGTGTCGCGATAATGCTGAAAACCGCAAGGTTTCCGGCAAGCGGCGCGCGCGACACGGTTGCGCTAACAGGCCGGCGGTTCCAGGCCCAAAACGGTCATGGTCAGCTCCTTCTCGGGGAGCCGTACCACGGCCTTGTCGCCCGGCCGTTTGCCCACCAGCGCCCTGGCCACGGGGCTGGTCCAGCCCAAAAGTCCGTGTTCGGGGTCGGCCTCGTCAACGCCCACAATGCGGTAGCTGCGTTCGATGCCGTCCTGGCCCAGCACCAGGACCCGTGCCCCGAAGGCTACCCGCGCGTACCCGTTGGCTGGAGCCTCCACGGTCTCGGCCAGGGCCGCCATGCGAGACAGGTACTCGATGCGCCGGTCGACGCGGGCGCGGGCAGAACGCAGGGCCGCCAGTCCGGCGGCGTTGCCCGAGCGGCTGGCCTTCTCCAGCTCGGTGGACAGGCGTGGCCGCTCTTCGGTCTCCAGGCGGCCCAGTTCGTCGGCCAGGGCGGCCGCTCCCTCGGGCGTCAGGTAATTCCGCGAGCCCGGGGGAATGGGAATTTTCAATTCCGGCGCCTCGTCCGCCCGAGCGTCGGACGCGTCGTCGTTTACAAAAGCCCTGGACACGTTGCCGCTCCTAGTCCTTGGCCAGCCCGAGGAGTTTTTTCAGGGAATTCAGTATGCCGGGCTTGCCGGGTTTTTCCTTTTTTGCTGCAGTGGCGGCCGGTCGGGCCGGCGCTGCCTGGGGCGACGCTGGGCGCGCGGACGCCTGCCCCGCGGACGACGCTTGCCGACCGCCGGGAGCCTGCCCCTGCCTGGATGGCCTGTGCCCGTCCGATTTCCGCGTTCCGGGCTTGCCCTGGCCCTGCCGGGCCTGCTGGGCGCCTGCCCGTGGCGCGTCCGGCCTGCGTCCGTCCGGGCGCCTTTCCTGGGAGCCCTGGGGCCCGCCGGACGAGTAGCGCTCGCGGTAGCGTTTCATGCGCTCTTCCTGGCTCATGGCGTAGGGGTTGCGCTCCGCTCCCCGGTCAGGCCGCCTGGCGTCGGCACGGGTCTCCCCCGCGCGCGGCTGGTCCCTGCGGTTTCTCTCCTGCTTGGGAAGGCCTTCCTGCCTGCGCCTGTCCTGGCCGCCATGCGAGCGCGTCGGGGCGCCGGCGTGGCTTCCCGGCCTTCCGCCTCTCTGCGAATGGCCGTCTCCGCGCCTGTCTCCGGGGCGGCCGCGTTCCCTGGCGTGGCCAAAGCGCATGCCCGCGCTTTTGTCTTCAACCAAAAGCTCCTCCGTTACCGGAAGCACAGGCAGCTTGGTCTCTATGTATTTTTCTATGGCGGGCAGGCCGTACACGAATTTCTCGCAGGCCAGGGTAACCGCCTTGCCTGCCGCCCCGGCCCTGGCCGTCCTTCCGATGCGGTGGACGTAGGATTCGGGATCCATGGGGACGTCGTAATTGACCACAAGGTCCAGGCCGGAGACGTCCAGGCCGCGCGCGGCCACGTCCGTGGCCACCAGTACGCGGATTTTTCCCGCCTTGAGCCGTTCTATGACCTGGAGCCGCTTGGCCTGCGGCAGGTCGCCCATGATGTACTCGCATTCCACGCCGTTGATGCCCAGGCGCCGGGCCAGTTCCTCGGCCATGAATTTCTGGTTGCAGAACACCAGGGCGCTGTTCGGCTTCTCGCGCGACAGGATGCCGAGCAGCACGCGGACCTTCTCGTCCAGGCCCACGTGATACAGCTCCTGCGTCACCAATTCCACGGTGACGGTCTGGGCCTCTATGACGATTTCCTTGGGCTCGTCCATGTACTCCCAGGCCAGGTTCTTGACACGGAAGCCAAGGGTCGCCGAGTAGAGGAAGGTCTGCCGTTCCTTGGCAGTGGGCAGATAGCGCAGGAGCTTCCGCAGGTCGTCGATAAAGCCCATGTCGAACATGCGGTCGGCCTCGTCGACCACCAGGAAGCCGACGTCCTTGAGGAGCATCTTGCCCTGCTTGATGAGGTCGATGATGCGGCCCGGCGTGCCTATGATCATCTGGACGTCAGCTTTGAGCATGTCCACCTGCGGCCCGTAGGACACGCCTCCGTAGAAAGCGCCCATGCTGATCGGCAGGTATTTGCCGAGTTTCTTGGCCTCCACCTCAATCTGGGCGGCCAGCTCGCGGGTTGGGGCCAGTATCAGGGATTTGCGGTGACGCAGGGCGTCCACGGTCATGACGCGCTGGAAAATGGACACCAGGAAGGCGGCGGTTTTGCCGGTGCCCGTTTGCGACTGGGCATAGATGTCTTCGCCCGCAAAGGAGTGCGGGAAGGTGGCGGCTTGCACCGGCATGCAGTCCACAAAGCCCGCTTCGCTCACGGCGCGGGCAAGGTCGGGGTGCAGCCCGAGTTCGGAATACTTCATGCCGACAGGATACCCTAAGGAAGCTCCCGTGTTAAGGGCACCAGGGTTCAGTCCCGCTCGGAGGCTTCCAGGGTAAGGCTGTGGCCAGCCTGCAAAACCTGCAGGCCCGGGCAGGTGAGCTTGGACGCGTTCGGGCCGGTTTCCATGCCGTCACCGGACGAATGGATGGGAACCACAAAGCGGGCGCCCACGGCGGCCGCGGCCCGGGTGGCCTCCTCCGGGCCCATGTTGTACTTGCCGTCGCAGGGCAGGAGGGCGTAATCCAGATTCTGTTTTTTAAGCCCGGACATCTCCGGTATGAGCGACGTGTCGCCTGCGTGGTACACGCGGATGCCCCCGAATTCCAGGAGGTAGCCCACGCAGCTGCCCCGGGGATGGTTGGCGTTGTATGCCGGAAGGGCGGTGATCTTGACGCCTGCTATGGTTGTGGACGAGTACTCAGACAGGTGGATGGCATCCTTGTCCGGCACGGCGCCTTTGGGCGCTATCACGGCGCAACCCGGGTTCCGGGCGGGCAGGGATGTCTTGTTGTGGTCGCCATGGCCATGCGTGACCAGGATCAGGTCGGCGGGCTCGGAATAGTCGCCCTTGGCGTAGGGATCGACGTACAGCACCGCCCCCGCGCCGCTGTTGATCTTGACGCTGGCTCTGCCCATCAGCGTGAGCCGGGAAGGATTTGAGCCAAGGACTCCGCCCATGGGCACCGCAAGCCCGAGCGCCGCCAGAAGAGTCGACCGTGACATGCTTGGCCTCCCGCTTGAACGCCCCATCATAGACCCGTTCGCTCCGGCCGTACAGCCGGAAATTTGCCGGGAACGGGTGCAAAGCAGGCTTCCATGCACTACGATAGTCAGGTAGGTCGGGTGTCGACGCGGCAACCAGGGGAGTCCTGAAGGTGTCGGCTCGTCGCCCCTTCCGTCCTCCCGTCTTCCAGGTGGCGGCCTCCAATCCGGGAGCGCCAATCCGCCGAGTGCAACATGGAGCGCGTATGAGGCATTTGAGAACCAGGATTTTCCTTTTGTTGTTTCTGTCCATCGTACCCATCGTGCTGATTGTCCACGGCATGGGACTCTTCAACACCTGGAACTCCCTCAGGGACGCATCCGTGTTTTTCTTCCAGCGCCTGGCCTCCGAACGCTCGGCTGAGCTGTCCGCCCAGCTGACGGAGGCCGTGTACCAGGCATACCAGGCCGCCGATGTCCTGAACGGCCTCAAATCCCGCGGTTTGGCCGAGCGAGACTTTCCGGAAACGTTTTTCCGTTCCATGCTGGACCGCAACGAGGCGGCTTTTGCCGCTTGGGCCTTGTTCGAGCCCGACGCCTGGGACGGCAGGGACGCCGATTACGCCGGACTGGAAGGCTGGGACGACACCGGGGGCTACTCGCCCTGGATATACCGTTCTGAAGGCCAGGTGGTGGCCGAACTGCCCTACTGGGGCGAGGAGTATTACGAGGAGGACTATTACGCCCTGCCGCGGGACTCTGGCCAGGCCCAGGTTTTGGAACCGTATCAGGACGACGACACGGCTCTGACCCTCATGACCACCGTGGCCGTGCCCCTGGTGGCGGACGACGGATTCTACGGCGTGTTCGGCCTGGATATCAGCCTTGCGTCCCTGTCGGCCATGATACAGGGAATGCGGGAGGCTGGCTCTGGCTGGGCGACGCTGGTGTCCGCCGGCGGCATCGTGCTGGCGCATTCTGAACCGGAGCAGATATTCAAGCCCTTTGCCGAGGTCACGGAAGCCGCCGCGGACATTCTGACCCTGGCCGGCGGGCCGGACGCCGTCAGCGCCGCGTCAGGCACCGGCGGGCAATGGGAACAGGACAGCACGGTGCTCGACACCCTGCGGTTCCGCCAGAACGGCACGGAGCTCTTGGCCACCGCCGTGCCCGTTGATATAGCGGGCCTTGCATCCTGGACCCTGGGCATAGCCATACCGCTGTCCGAGATCAACGAGTCGGCCACGGCCGCCGTTTTGGCCTCGGCCCTGAGCGCCGTCATCCTGGTGGTGCTCATTTTGGTGTGCTCGGGCCTGGTATCGCGCGCCGTGACCAAGCCGATCACCGCCTTTGAGGAAGCGTTCGGGGCCATGGCCGGCGGTGACTTTACCCGCGTGATAGAAAACCGGCGGAACGACGAAATAGGCAGGCTGTCGCTGGAGCTCAACCAGGTGGGCACAAACATGTCGTCCATCGTTGGCTCGGTGCGGGGAGCCACGGGCCAGCTGGAACAAGGCTCGCGCGGCCTGTTGTCGGCCACCGCAAGGATGGAGTCGGCCCTATCAGCCATATCGGGGCGCATAGACGAGGTGCGCCAGCTGATGGGTCGGGAGGACAACGAGCTCAGGCAGTCGGCGGCGGCCATATCGCAGATCATCGGCGAGGTGGACGGCCTGTCCCGCCTGGTGGACGACCAGGTAGCCGCCATAGGCCGCTCCAAGGACTCGGTGGACGTGCTCGCGTCGCGCATCGTGTCCTCGTCGGACGCCATGGACCGCATGGGCGGGGCCTTTGGCGAGCTCCACACGGCGGCCGAGCAGGGTTCGGAGCTGGTATCCGGCGTGCGGGAGCTGTCGGAGGACGTGCTGCGGAAATCCGAGAGCCTGGCTGAGGCTTCTGACGTGATTACGGCCATAGCCGGACAGACCAACCTCCTGGCCATGAACGCGGCCATAGAGGCGGCCCACGCGGGCGACGCCGGCAAGGGCTTTGCCGTGGTGGCCGACGAGATACGCAAGCTGGCCGAGTCCACGGCGGACCGCTCGAGGGAAATAGACGCCATCCTGGCCGAAGTGCGCGACGCCGTGGCCGTGATGCGGGGCAGAGCGGGCGACACCGAATCGTCGTTCCAGCGCATGCGCGCCCTGATAGGCGACGTGGGCGGCCTGGAGACCAGCGTGCGGGACGCCCTGCTGGAGGAAAAGGCTGAAGGCTCCCGCGTGGTAGCCGAGCTCAACACCATGGCTTCCCTGTCGGGCAAGGTGCGCTCGGCAGCGGCTGACATCAACACGGCGGGCAGGGACATAGCCTCCGGCGTGGGCGACCTGACCGAGCTGAGTTCGCGCATCACCACCCTGGCCGGCGAGGTGGCCGTGGAGGCGGACGGCCTCAAGTCCGTGTCGAGCGGCCTGCGCGCGGACGCCGAGCGCAACAGCGAGCTGGCCCTGAAGGCCAAGGCCGAGCTGGGCAGGTTCAAGGCATCGGCGGTTTCTGGTACCCAGGAAGCGGCTTTAGGCGCCGGCTGAGTCCAGCTGGTTCTGGATATCCGACAGCTCGCGTTCCCAGAAGGCGCGCGTGCCCCAGGCGGGGAAATGCGTCTGGAAGCCGGCGTCGCGCAGCTGGCGGGCCTGCCAGGCCAGGTAGTGGGTCATGCGCAAGAGCCTGAGGGCCTCTATCATGCCCAGCCAGGCCGGGTCAAAGGACGCAAAGGTATCATAGCCGCGTATGGCCGCTTCCAGTTCGCGCGGCGATTGCGCGGCCGTGCCCGGTAGGAGCATCCACAGGTCCTGTACGGGCGGCCCAAGGCAGGAGTCGTCAAAATCAATGGCCAAAAGCCCCTGATCCACCCGGTCCAGGATGTTGCCCCGGTGGAAATCCCCGTGCAGGATGATGGCTGTCCGTCCGTCCAGGACACGGTCAGTGAGCTCGGCGCCTTTTGACATCAGCGCGCCGAATTCGTCCCGGAGCTCGGGAGGAACCAAAGGCGCAAGCACGGCCGCGTGGGAGGCAAGCAGGCCGGGCTCCATGCGGGGTCGGTGACCGCAGCGCCCCGCGGCGGCCAGGGCAGAACCCACCGCGTGGATCCTGCCCGCAAGGCTCCCGAGCCGGAGCAGGTCATCCGGGCCGTCCGCGTCAAAGGAACGGCCGCCCCGTTTCTCGAACAGAGCAAAGGGCAGTTCCGGCCCCTCGTCGCCCAAGGCCAAAAAGGGCAGAGTGTCACCTTCCAGGTCGGGGAGCGGGGGCACCACCGGCACGTCGGCGTCGCGCAAAGCCAGGACAAAGTCGTGCTCGTCGCGGATGGCGTCCGGGGTCCAGCGCCCGGGCCGGTAGAACTTGGCCACGTATTCGCGGCCGTCGTCGGCGCGGAAGCCGTACACCCGGTTGACGTAGCTGGGGTAGGGATAGAACGAGCCGTCCGGGCGGACGCCAAAGGCCTCTTCCACGGCCTCAAGGGCGGCGTGCGGATCCAGGCCGCTGAAATCCCCCGTCATGCCCGCAGCGCGCCCGCTCGCGCCGGCTTCAGGAAGAACAGCCAGAACAACAGGCTACTCAGGCTGTACAGCACCGCCGTCAGGGTAAAGGACGGGCCAAAGCCGTGCTTCTCTATCAGCGGACCCGCTATCAGGGCGGCAAGGGCCCAGGAACCAGTCCAGTTCAGCATCTTGAGCGCGTTCATCAAATGCTGCTGGCTCGGCGGCACCTGCTCAAGGGCAAAATTGTCGGATATGGGGCTGACCATGTTCATCAGAGCCTGCCTGACGATGAAGGCCGCTATCACCAACGGCAGGAAGCGGAGGTAGGCCAGCACCATGATGAAGGGCACGGACAGAGCCTGCATGGCGAATATGGCCTTGGGCTTGCCCAGGCGCCTGGCCAGGGGCGGCCCGGCCACCATGGCCAGGAAGGTGCCCACCTGTCCCGCGCCCACGATCAGGCCCACGGCCGTGTCGCCAAGGCCAAAGGTGTTTTTGAGGTACAGGTTGAGCCAGGGTATGGTCAGGCCGGCGCCCATGCCCACAAAGAGCCCGGGCAGGAGGAGCCTGGCGAACAGGCCCACGTTTATGCGGCCGAGCGGCGCCCTGCGTCCCGGCGCCGGCCCGCCCGCCGAGCCGGATACCGGCTCCCGGATGCCCAGGAAGGGAGCCATGGCCGCGCCCACAAAGAGGGCGCCCAGCACCAGCGCCGCGCGGTACGCGTACACCTCGTCGCCGGACACGGTGAACACAAAATCCTTGAGCGCCCCGCCCGCCAGGGACCCAATCAGGCCCGTGCCCATGCCCAGGGCGGAATTCAGGGCAAACAGGTGGATGCGTTCCGTCGGGCCCGAATTTTTCATGAAGAAGGGTCCGCCGGCCACCTGGTACAGCGACGAGAAGGCGCCGGAAAACAGCACGGCCGCGGCCATGGGCCCGTAGGTAGACGCAAGCGCCTGGCCCGTGTAGCTCACGGCGCTCAGGAAGGCGGCGGACGCCAACAAGAGGCGGGAATCCGCCCGCGCCACGATGAAGCTTGCCGGCAGGGCCACCACAAAGGACCCCAGGGCCCGCAGCGACAGCACCGAGCCTATGGCCGCCTCGCCAAAGGCCAGGCGCTGGAGGTACAGGTTGAGGAGGAGCTGGACCATGTTGGTGCCTATGCCCAGGAGAAGGCTCCCCAAAAGGTACAGCCGGGCGTTGGACGAGAACAGGCGGAAGGCTTCCACGTATTCTTTAAAGACTGACGCAAAGAGACGGGTTACCTGGCGCATGGCCCATAGTAGCCGCCCCGCGCGGAGGGAAACAAGGGGCCGACCCAACGGCCACATCCGGAAAGGTTCAGCCGTTGCCGTTGAGTATGGTGTTGATGAAGGTAACCAGCACCTGGAGGGCGCTGTCGTTCGCTCCGTTTTCCGGAATGATGATGTCGGCGTAGTGCCTGGTCGGCTCTATGAACTGGAAGTGGCCGGGGCGCACCACGTTCATGTACTGCTCTATCACCGAGTCCACCGTTCGGCCGCGTTCTTTAATATCGCGCGACAGGCGGCGGATAAAGCGTATGTCGTCCGGCGTGTCCACGTACACCTTGAGGTCTATCAGGTCCCGCACCCGCTTGTTGGTCAGGATCATGATGCCCTCAAAGATGATCAGCTTGCGCGGCGTCACCTCGATGGTTTCCACCGCGCGCCGATGGTGCACAAAGTCGTAGGTTGGCATGCTGACCGGCTCCATGCGCTTGAGCGCGGACAGGTGCTCCCACAACAGGTCGTTGTCAAAGGCTTCCGGATGGTCAAAGTTGAACGCCGTGATGTTCGAGTTGGATATGTACTCCGCCGACTTGTAGTAATTGTCCTGCGGGATGAACACAAAGTCCGACACCAGCTCGGATATCTTGCGCACGATGGTCGTCTTGCCCGAGCCCGAGCCGCCGGATATGCCTATGATCTTAGCCTCAGCCATGAACCCAAGTATGCGTCCGAGCGCCGGACCTTGTCCAGAGTCAGGTGGCCATGTCGGGGGGCGCCACGGGTAGCCGGCGGGCTGCCTGGGCCAGACGCGCCCCCCGGCCCGAGCCTCCTCGCTTTCTCCCGGAAAGCTGCGGGGTCTCGGGCCTCCCCGGGGCTGGCCTAGGAGCGGCAGGCGGGCTCAGCGTCCCTGGGGCCAGCGGCCAAAGGCCGCAACCTCATCCAGAGCTTTCCGCTGGCGCTCGCCACGCTCGGATTTCAGCTGCCATTCCGCCAGGAGCTTGCCGTCCTCGCCGTCCGGGTCGCCGCGCCTGGCCACCACGATGAGGGCAATCAGCGTATGGTCGGAAGGAAGGCCCAGGGCAGCCTTGGCCTTCTTGGGGTTGTATCCGGCTATGGGGTGGGCCACCAGATGTTCCGCCGTGGCCTGTATCAGCATGGCCATGGCGCAGAGGCCTGCGTCAAAAAGGGCGTAGTCCCGGCCGTCGTCCAGGCGGCAGTCGTCAGCCTCGCGCACGGCCACTCCTATGATCAGGGGCGCGCGCGTGGCCCAGGCGTTGCCCTCGGGCAGGGCCGCCTTGAGGGCTTCCAGGCTCTGTCCCTCGGCAGCCACGATGCGCCAGGGCTGGTTGTTGTAGCACGAGGGTGCCAGGGTGCCGGCCTCCACGATGCGGCGCGCCGCGCCGTCTGGCAGCTCGTCCGGGGACAGCGCCCGGTATGCCCGCCGTTCCCGCAATTCCTTGAGTATATCCATGGTTCTACGCTCCTCCCCTGTTGCCGTGCATGGCCGCCAGGCGGTCTTCCACTGCCACGATATCCTCGTCCGGCGTGGACGCGCCAGCGCTCAGGCCGACCCGCCCGTACGCGGCCAGTTCCAAGGGCAGTTCGTCGGCCGACTCAATGTGCCACGCGGGTTTTCCCAGGGCACGGGCCAGCTCGGCCAGGCGCCGCGTGTTGGCCGAATTCCTGCCGCCGACCACCACCACGGCGTCCACGTGGTCGCACAGCTCCCGGAGGGCCGCCTGGCGGTCCCTGGTCGCCGAGCAGATGCCGCCCAGATCCTCAAGATCCCTGCCGGAAGCCGCCAGGGCGTCCCTGATGGCCGCGTATTCCCCTTCGGAGAAGGTGGTCTGGGCCACCAGGGTGACCGGCCCATCCAGAATGAGTTCCCGGGCCTCGGCTGCGCAGGAAACGATCACCGAGCCGGGAGCCCAGGCGGCCACGGCCTGCGTTTCCCCGTGTCCCTTGTCGCCGGCCACAACCACCCTGCGACCGGCCCTGGACGCGTCCGCGGCCTTCTTCTGGTTGGTGGCCACCTTGGGACAGGTGGCGTCTATCACGCTCAGCCCCGCGCCCCGCATGGCGTCATACACGTCGGGAGCGGCCCCGTGCGAGCGTATGACCACGCCCGTGCCGCGGGGAGCCGCCAGGATCTCGTCCCGGCCAGCTTCAATGGCTCCAAGCGACGCCAGCCTGTCAGACACGTGTCTGTTGTGCACGATCTGGCCCAGCACCCGCACGGGCGCCCGCCCCGCCGCGTCCTCGGCGATGCGGACGGCCCTGCGTACGCCCGGGCAGAAACCCAGTATCCTGGCTCTGATGACGGTCATGCTTCCTAATATACAGGCTGGCGCCGCCTGGCGGCCATGCCTTCAGCCCGATTGCCCACCCGCCGAATCCCGGGGTATACTCGCAGTTCCTTTCCATCGCGCGGCCCCTGGGCGTGGCCCGTTAAGGCGGCGCGGGAAAGCCCCGGAAAAAGGAAGGACGCTCATGAGCAGGAAGACCATCGTTGTGGCCCTGGGGGGCAACGCCCTCATCGAAGAAGGCACCAAGGGCACCATAGAGGAACAGTTCGAGAACACGCGCAAGTCCATGGCGGCCATCGTTGGCCTGATCAAGGAAGGCCACCACGTGGTGCTGTCCCACGGCAACGGACCCCAGGCTGGCGTGCACTTGGTGCGCAACGAGGTGGGCGCGTCCCACGGCGCCGCTCCCTCGCCGCTCAACGTCATCGTCGCTGATACCCAGGGCTCCATCGGCTACATGATCCAGCAGTCGCTCATGAACGCCCTGATCAAGGCCGGCGTCCAGAAGGACGTGGTCACCGTGGTCACCCAGGTGGTGGTGGACAAGAACGACCCGTCCATGCAGAACCCCACCAAATACGTTGGCTTGTATTTCAAGGAAGAGGACCTGCCCGCCTGCAAGGCCAAGGGCTGGGTGATGAAGGAAGACCCGGGCCGTGGTTACCGCCGCGTGGTGCCCAGCCCCATTCCCGTGGACGTGATTGAGAAGGAAACCATCCACGAGCTCCTGCGGAACGGCAAGGTGGTCATAGCCGTGGGCGGCGGCGGCGTGCCCGTATGCCGCGACGCGGACGGCACCCTGGAAGGTGTGGACGCTGTTATAGACAAGGACCGCGCCAGCGCCCTTCTTGCCAGCCAGATCAAGGCCGACGAGCTTCTGATCCTGACCGGCGTGGACAAGGTGGCCATCAACTTCAAGAAACCCGACATGCAGATCCTGGACAGCATGACCGTGGCGGAGGCCGAGAAACACCAGGCCGACGGCCAGTTCCCCAAGGGCTCCATGGGCCCCAAAATCGAGGCTGCCTGCGACTTCATCAAGATGGGCGGCAAGCTGGTCGTCATCACCAGCCTGGAGAAAGCCCAGGAAGCCGTGGACGGCAAGGCCGGAACCCGGATCGTGAGCTAGCGACCCCAACGGCTGTATGTCCAAAGCGGGGCCTCCGCCGGCGTCCAGACGCGTCATGCGCCACGGCGTCCGGCGGGAGGCCTCCGCGCGCCTGACCCGGCGCGGCCGCGGCCGCGTACCGAGTCCCGGCCGCAAACTTGACGGTTGGGGGCTTCTGTGGTACCTTGACGCGCAATCTTCCCTATAAGGATACCCGCAATGGACAAGCTTTTTTCCGGACTTTCCCTGATCCAGGACGCTGCGGCGCCCGCGGCCAGCCCCACAAGCTCCATGCTGAACATGATCCTCATGTTCGGCGCGGTTTTTGCCATCTTCTACTTCATGATCATCCGCCCGCAGAACAAGAAGCAGAAGGAAATGCAGAAGAAGATCGAGGCCGTCAAGAAGGGCGACAAGATCGTCACCATCGGCGGCATCCACGGCATCGTGCACTCGGTCAAAGAGCGCACCGTGGTGCTCAAGGTGGATGACCAGGCCCGCATGGAGTTCTCCAAGTCCGCCATCGCCCACGTAGAGGCCCAGGGCGACGCTGCCGAAGCTCCGGCCGAAGCCAAAGACGCATCCAAGTAAACGCCAGGGCGGCTCCCGTTCGCGGAGCCGCCTGTTTACCTATCCATCCCGACAGCACCGGAGTCTGAGCATGAACAAAACCAAACGATTACTCATCGTGCTCCTGGTCCTGGCCGTAGCCTTCGGCTTCCTGTTCCCCTCCATCGAGTGGTACTACCTGACGCCGAAAGAGGACCAGACCCTGGCCCTCGGCTCGCGCGAGACCATACGTGACCAGGCCACTCGCCTGGCCCGCGTCGAGCTGGCCGCCCTGAACGAGTATGTCAGCGCCAAGCCCGACGATGTCTTGCCCGGCACGTTCGCCGCACTGGTGGACCGCGCCAAGGTAGCGTACAAGGACCTGGGCATGAAGAGGCCCGACGCCTGGACCGCAGACGCGGTTTTGGCCGCCTATGACGGCGACGCGGACGTGCTCAAGGAGCTTGAGGACATCCAGCGCCAGGAAATCATGAAGACCAAGAACCTGCACGGCAACGCGGTGCAGTTGGGCCTTGACCTGTCGGGCGGCATGTCCGTGGTCATCAGGGCCGACCTTGATGCCCTGGCTGAAAAGCTCGGGCACTCCCTGTCCCTGTCCGAGCGCGAGGAAGCCATGGAGCGCGCCATGGACGTCCTGAACGGCCGCATCGACAAGTTCGGCCTGACCGAGCCGGTCATCAGGCGCCAGGGCGAGGACCACATTTACATAGAAATCCCCGGCGCTGCCGACCCGGATCGCATCAACAGCATCATCATGGGCCGCGGCCGCCTGGCCTTCCATATTGTGGACATTGACGCCACCAACCTCCTGCTCCAGTACCTGGCCTCCAATCCCGCCGGCATCAACGCGGACCTTACGCTGGCCGATCCCTCCGTCCTGCCCGAGGGCCTGGTGGTCCGCCGCCTGTACAAAAAAGACGCATACGGACTGGATGAGTGGACGGGCGACTACGTGGTCATCACGGAAGCACCCGGCCTGGACGGCAACTACATAGAGAGCGCCGACAGTTCGTCGGACCAGATCACCGGCCAGCCCCAGGTCATCTTTACCCTGACGGCCGAGGGCGGCGAGCTCTTCTACCAGCTGACCAGCGCCAATATCGGAAAACCCATGGCCGTGGTCCTTGACGACAAGGTCCGCTCGGTGGCCACCATCAGGGACGCCATCCAGACCAATGGCAGCATCAGCGGCTTCTCCTACGACGAGGCGGAGAACCTCAAGGTCATACTCCGCTCGGCAGCCCTGCCCGTGGAGCTTGTGGTCGAATCCCAGCAGTCCATCGGCGCCTCGCTTGGCGACGACACCATACGCCAGGGCGCCAACGCCATGATCATAGCGCTGGCCGCCGTGTTCATTTTCATGCTGATCTACTACAAGGGCGCCGGCATCAACGCCATGGTCGCCCAGGTGCTCAACCTGTACCTGATGCTGTCCATCCTGTCGGCCTTCAACCTGACCCTGACCCTGCCGACCATCGCGGGCTTTGTGCTCACCCTGGGCATGGCGGTTGACGCCAACGTCATCATCTTTGAGCGCGTCAAAGAGGAACTGGCCCTGGGCAAGGGCCGCCGCGCGGCCGTTGAGGCAGGCTTTGCCAAGGCCTTCTGGGCCGTCATGGACGGAAACATCACCACCATCATAGCCGCCCTGTTCCTGGCCCAGCTCGGCACCGGCCCCATCCAGGGCTTTGCCGTGAGCTTGGCCATCGGCAACATGTCCTCCCTGTTCACCTCCCTCTTTGTGTCCAGGCTGATTTTCGATTACGGCACCGACCTGGGCAAAAAGGAAACCATGTCCATCAGCTGGAGGATCAAATGAAGCGCCTGATCAAATTCCACAAGGCCTTCCTACCGGCCACGCTGGTGTCCGTGGCGCTTCTGGCCTTCTCCGTCCTTGGCCTGTTCGTCAAGGGCTTTAACCTGGGCGTGGATTTCCAGGCCGGCATCAACCAGTACGTCCGCCTGGCCTATCCCACGGGCACCGTCACCTACTCGGGCCCGGGCACTCCCCGGCTCGAGATCAACGACGACACCGCTGCCGTGGTCTTTACCGGCACGGAAAGCAGCGACCGCACCGCCAGCTGGGACCTGGCCACCGTGGGCACCCTGGCCGACCTGGCAGCCGCCATGAAGGCAGAGGGCGTGGACGTCAGCCTCAGCGACGGCGCCGGTTACTCGGCCGAGCTTTTGCTGCCCACCTTCCAGGGCGACTATATCCTGTCCGCCCAGCCCACCATGATCCACCGCATGCCGCGCGGGGCGGACGAGCGCTTGGGCTCGGTTGAGGAAATCCGTCAGGCCCTGACGGGGCTCGGCAACGTGACCGTGCAGGCCGTGGGCGCGGAAGGTTCCGGCGAGTTCATCGTGCGGGTGCGCGACGACGGCACCGACAAGAATTTCAGCGCCAAGGTGCCCGAGCAGATCACCCTGGCCCTGGATGGCGTGTTTGGCGCCGGCAGGACCGTTGCGGTCAAGACCGACTACGTTGGTCCCCGCTTCTCACAGAGCCTGGCCCAGAACGTAGTGTGGCTTACGCTGCTCACGCTCGGCGGCATCCTGCTCTACGCGGGCATACGCTTTAAATTCCAGTTCGCCACCGGAGCCGTGCTCGCTGTCGTCCACGACGGCCTCATCATGGCCGGCTTCATGATCTGGACCGGCATGGAATTCGGCACCACGTCGATAGCCGCCATCCTCACCATACTTGGTTACTCGATCAACGACACCATCGTCATCTTTGACCGCATACGCGAGGACCACAAGCTCTCGCCCACGGACAGCATGACCACGATTATCGACCGGTCCATCAGCGAGACGCTCGGCCGAACGGTCATCACCACCGTGACCACCCTCCTGGCCGTGCTGGCCCTGTTCCTGTTCACCACGGGCAGCATCAAGGATTTTGCCTTGGCGCTCATTGTGGGCATTATCTCGGGAACCTACTCGACCATATTCATAGCGTCGGGTTTTGTGGCCTGGTGGGACAAGATGCGAGTGTCGCGTCACGCCAAGCTGAATGCCGGCACAGAGGTGCAGGCCCACTGATTCCTTCGAGCCTGTTCAGCTATCAACGGCGCCCGGCAACGGGCGCCGTTTTCTATACGCAGGACCACTTTACAAAGCAGGCGCCTTTCTATATATTCTTCCCTGTATTTGCCACCCTGTCGCCGAACGCGGCTCAAGCCGCTAGCGTCGCAAGGAAGTTATTTATTAATGCGCTAACGCGCATGGCGCCGAACGCGGCTCAAGCCGCTAGCGTCGCAATGAAATGGTTTTGATATGTGCTAACGCACATGGCGCCGTACCCAAGTGGTAAGGGAGAGGTCTGCAAAACCTTTACGCATCGGTTCGATTCCGATCGGCGCCTAAAAAAACGCTCCAGTTTAAACGGGGCCACTGAAAAAGACCGCGAAGTTGTGCAAGAGCATGACTTCGCGGTTTTCTTTTGGAAGCGCTTCGGTCGGAGGTGATGG
>JAFGJV010000043.1 GCA_016928955.1 Spirochaetales bacterium | reverse complement strand
TTTTTAGAGGGTTACCTTAAAAAACCGAGCGTTTTCGGCCGAAAACGCAGGGAACCTCTAATAACCATGAGGTTTTTAGAGGTTCCCTATTATTTTTCTGGCTACGGTACTCAGCGGGCTTCCGGCAAGAGCACGTACACAAAGGAGCGGGACGGGTCGAGGAGCTCCCCAGCAAGGGCAACCAGGTTGGATGCGTCCGCAAGCTCCATCTTGCGCCTGGCCCGGCCAAGGATCTCGAAGTCCAGCTTGTTGGCCACCGCGGACGCCAGGTTGCGTACCCAGAACTGGTTGGTGCGCAGGGTGCCGTCGTATTCGCGCTGAGCGGCCGCCTGGATCTGCTGGATGTATTTGGGATCAGTGGCGCCGGCGGCAAAGGCGGCGATCTCCGCCTGGACTTCCGCCACCAGCTCGTCCACCCGGTCAGGGTCGCAATCAAAGGATACAATAAGCGCGTACTGGGGAACGGGGATGTGGGCAAAGGCTCCCTGCACGGACACCACGTACGTGCCGCCAAGATCCTCGCGGATGGCGTCCAGCAGGCGGTTGTTCAGCGCCGCGGACAGAAGCTCCATGGACGTTTCGCGTTCCCAGGTCCAGGGCGTTTCAGCTGCCCATATCATCTTGACGGTGGCGCGGTCTTCCTTGCCGTAGGCGTAATCCTGCCTGGCGGCTCCCTCAGAACGCGGCTTGAGCGGTGAGACCCAGCCCGTGGCGTTGGACGAACCGGCCGGTATGGCACCCAGGTACCGGGCGGAAAGAGCCTTGGCCTCGTCCAGGGAGAAGTCGCCTACCAGCACGTAGGTAAAGTCGGATGCGGCCGCCAGGGCGCCCCTGGCCACCTCGGCTACCTGATCCAGGGTCAGCGCCTTGATGTCGGCCGCGCTGAGGGGCGCGGTCCGGGGATTGTCCCCGAACAGGTGGGCGCTCCAGGCGGTCTCAAAACGGTAGGTCGGGTCTTGGGCGTAGGGCCCCACCTGGGCGGCCAGGCGGTCCCGCAACTGGTTGAAGGCGGATACGTCCTGGCCGGGCTCGGCGGCGGTCAGGTATGCCAGCCTGAGCAGGGTTTTCAGGTCGGCCGTGGACGATTTGCCCGACATGCTCTCGCCGTTTTCCCCTATGCTCCAGGCAAGGCCGACCTCGGACAGGGCCGTCTCCTCCTCCAGGCGCAGGGCGTCCATGGGGCCAAGTCCGGCGGCGCCCAGCAGGGTAGGACCGAATACGGCCGCGTAATAGTCGCCCAGGGGCAGGGCCGAGTAGCCGCCCAGGGACCAGGCGGCAAAACTGATGGAATTGTTGTCGTAGCTCGTGGGCTTAAGGAGCACCTGGGCTCCGTTGGACAGCTCGAGCCTGGTCACGTTGTTGGGGAGCTGGCTCTCGGACACGATGGACCCGCCCTCGGGCTCGCCGTCAAAGAGACCGCCTCCCGACGTTTCGGACGACACCAGGGCCTCTAGCTGGCTGGCCCGCGCCGCTTCCAGCACGGCTTCGAAATTTTCTTCCCGGATAGAGCCGTCGGCAGCCTGGGCCTTGGCGCGGACGGCCACAAAACCTTCGTCCTCCGCCAGGATGAAACGCGCCGCGTCGTTCAGGTCATCTATGGTCAAGGCGTCCAGGGTGTCGCGTATGTACACCCGCTCGTTGACGATGCCGGGCACCGGCTCGTCGTACATGAAATTGCGCACGTACTCGTCCGCAAAGGTCCAGCTCTTGATGTCCTGGTCCTCCGGGGTCAAGCTGGACAGCCATCGGCGGTAGGTATCCATCGTGCGCTTGAACTCGCTGTCCGTGAAGCCGTGGCGGCGGATGCGCTCTACCTCGGTGGCCAGGTCGGAGAAGGCGGCCAGCTCCTTGCCCGGAGCCGCCGACAGGGAAAAGGCAAAGAGCCGCGTGTAGCCGTAGAAATAGTCGTTGTCAAAATACGCGTCGTTCCAGGCTTTGCCGCCGGCCCGCGTCAGGTCTGAAAGGCGCAGGCGGACCGCCTCGGCGGCTATGCGCTTGGTGAGCCAGTCTATGTACTCGCCCACGGTCCTGTCTGGATGCAGCTGGACGATTTTTTCGTAGAAGACGACCGAGGTGTCGAAGTCGGGATGGAAACTTGCCACAAAGCTCAGGTCGCTTGTGGGCGTTACCGGATGCAGGGGGCGGGGGAGCGTCTTGCCGTCACGCGACGGGAAGGAGAATTCCCGCTCGATGGCAGCCCTGGCGTCCGCGGGCATCACGTCGCCCACGATCATGACGGCCATGCGCTCGGGCCGGTACGTGCGCTCGTAAAAAGCCTTGAGCCCTTCCGCGGTGGCCGCCCGGACGGACGCTTCGGTGCCTATGGGCTCGCGCGTGGCCTGGCGGGAGCCGGCCAAGAGGACGGGCAACTCGGCCTTGCGGGCGGCGTCCTCGGGACCCAGGCCCAGGCGCATCTCTTCCAGGATGACGCCCTTTTCCTTCTCAACCTCAACGGGATCAAAACTTATGGCCGTGGCCCATTCCCTGAGCACCTTGAGTCCCGTGTCGAAATGGGCGGGGTCGTCCGTGGGCATTTCCAGGCTGTACAGGGTTTCCTCAAGGGCCGTGTACGCGTTGACCTCAGCCCCGAATTCCATGCCTATGGAGCGCAGGTAGCTGACCAGCTCGTTTTCCGGGAAACTGGCCGTGCCGTTGAAGGCCATGTGTTCCACAAAGTGGGCATAGCCCGACTCGTCGTCGGTCTGCTCGGACGAGCCGCCGGCCACCACCAGGTACATGGTTACCCGGCCGCCGGGATTGCCGTTGGCCCTGACGTAATAGGTCAGTCCGTTGTCCAGCGTCCCCTTGATCAGTTCGGGGGCCAGGGGAAGGGGGTCGTCCAGCTCGTAGGATGAGCCGCCGGGCAGGCCGGTGACGGCGGCCCGCGGGGTTCCGACGCAGGACAGGCCCAGGAAGGCAACGGCCAGCGCCAGGGTGACGGCGGCCAGGGTGGTTCGTCGCATAAATTTCATGAATGCTCCTCTATCGGGGTAGCGGCGAGCGCCGCCGTGGATGACTATATCGCAAACGCCGCCGGATCGACAATGTTACGAAGCGCCGGGGCCGTTTCCGTCAGCGCACCAGGCATTTGGGGCCTCGGCCTATGAGGTCCGTGCGTCCGGCGGCCTTGAGCGCTTCCACCACCAGGTCCCTGTTGTACGGCCGGTCAAACTGCATGAGCGCGCGCTGCAGGGCCCGTTCATGGGCGCCCTTGGCAACATACACAGGCTGCATGGTCAGGGGGTCCAGGCCGGTGTGGTACATGGCGGTGGCCAGGGTGCCGGGGGTGGGATAGAAATCCTGCACCTGGTCCGGGACAAAGCCCGAGTCCCGCAAGTACTCGGCCAGGAGTATGGCGTCTTCTAGGGTGGAGCCTGGGTGCGACGCTATGAAATACGGCACCAGAAATTGCTTGAGGCCCAGGTCGCGGTTGATGTCCGCCCAGCGGCGGGCAAAGGCGTCGTACACGCGGTGGGGCGGCTTGCCCATCAGGGCCAGGACCCTGTCCGAGGCGTGCTCCGGAGCCACTTTGAGCTGGCCCGACACATGGTGCGCCGCCAGCTCGCGGACAAAAGCGTCGTCCGTATCCGCCATGACATAGTCAAAGCGTATGCCCGAGCGCACGAACACCTTCTTGACGCCGGCCAGCGAGCGCAGGGCTCTGAGCACGTCCAGATAGTCGCGGTGGCTGACCTCCAGCGACGGGCAGGGCTCCGGGACCAGGCAGCGGCGGTCCACGCAGGCCGAGCCGGCTTTCTGGCGCTTGCACGCGGGGCCGCGGAAATTGGCCGTGGGCCCGCCCACGTCATGGATGTAGCCTTTGAAGCCCGGCTGGGCTTTGAGGATGTTGGCTTCCGCTACGAGCGACTCCTTGGATCGCGACGACACGATGCGGCCTTGGTGGAAGGCCAGGGCGCAGAACGAGCAGGCGCCGTAACAGCCCCGGCTGGATGTCAGGGAAAAGCGGACTTCCTGAAAGGCCGGAACGCCGCCCGACGTGTCGTATTCAGGATGCCAGGCGCGCATGAAGGGCAGGGCGTAGAGCCTGTCCAGCTCCGCACGGCTCAAGGGGGGCGCCGGCGGTTCCTGGACCGCGTACTGGCCGGCCGCTTCCTCTGCCAGTACAGCGGCCGTGCCTGGGTCGGTGTTGCGGTACTGCTCGGCAAAGGCTTTGGCGAATACGACGCGGTCGGCGGCAGCCTGGTCGTGGGGCGGAAGGAACACCGCGCCGTCCGGCACCTCGGCCGCCTTGGAACAGCGCCACACCGTGCCGCGGATGCCGCGCAGGGCCAGCCGGGCGTCGCTTCCCTCAACGGCTGCCCGCTTAAGGCGCCCGGCGGCGTCCAGGATGGCGCGCTCGCCCATGCCGTACACCACCAGGTCGGCCTTGGCGTCCAGGATGATCGGCTTGCGGACGGAGTCGGACAGGTAATCGTAATGGGACAGCCTGCGGAGCGACGCTTCCAGACCGCCGCAGATTATGGGTACGCCCTTGAACGCTTCCCTGCACCGGGCGGCGTACGCGATGACGGTGCGGTCCGGCCTGGCCTTGGCTGGCTTGCCGTTCACTTCATGGACGACGATGGAGCCGTCTGCTGACCTGCACAGGCTAGGGTTGCCCCCGGGCGCGTATTCGTCCTCCGAGCGGGGCTTGCGGTTGGCCGTGTACGAGCAGACCATGGAGTCCAGCGCCCCGCCGGTAATCAGGAAGGCCAGGCGCGGCCTGCCCAAAGCGCGGAACGCCTCGGGACCCCGCGGGTCCGGCCTGGCTATGATGCCGGTGGAATAGCCCTCGGATTCCAGGAGCCGGGCTATCAGCGCCGCGCCGAAGGACGAGTGGTCCACGTACGCGTCGCCCGTGACCAGGACAAAGTCCAGCTCGGACAGGCCGCGCGCTTTCATGTCCGAGCGGGTGGTGGGCAGGAAGGGCATAGACGGGTAGTATAGAACGGAACGGGCCGGACGACCAAGGGCCGCCCGGCCCGGTTTGTTCAGAAGGACATCATACTTCCATGGCCGCCAGGCGTCGCTCGGCGTAGGCCGGGAAGGCGGCCAGCAAGGCGGCAAAGGCCACGCCGGGCACCAGGCCGAACCAGGCGGCCGCCTGCCACGATGACAGGCCCTGGCTGAAGGCCAGGTAGCCCGCGCCGCCGATCAGGCCCATGGTTCCCAGGATCATGATGACCGAGTTGGGATTCTGCTTGAGCGCCGCCATGGGATTGTCCCACTTGAGGCGCGGATTGGCCGTGTCCAGCCAGAGGCCCGCCATGTTCACCAAGGCCGAAAGGCCGAGCGCCATGGCAAGTCCGGCGGCGGCGTCAGAGGCGCCAAGCCCGAGTGCCCAGGTGAGGAGTCCTACCCCGGCCACGGCCCCGAAGACGCCGAATATCAGGCCGTGCGCCAGCTTGGCCAGGAAATACCTGCCGGCTTTGATGGGCAGGCTCTTGATGTAGGGCAGGGCTTTTGCGTCCCGCGACACCGCCGTACAGGTGATGCTTGTGCCCGAGCCCAGGAAGGCTCCCGCCAGGCCGGCTATCACCGCTCCGCCGCCGCTCTGGAGCAGGGCAAGGAGCCCTGCCATGTCCGGGTCGGATAGGAACGCGTCCTTTTGCGCGGCCAGCATGATGCCAAAGATCACGGGCATGAGCACGATAATGAAGGGACCGTTGAGCAGGTACATGGGCTCGCGGTTCATCATGCGCACCTCCCGTAGCACCAGCGTGCCAAAGGCATGGCCCCTGCGCAGGTTCCTGTCCAGGTACTCGCCCGTCCGGGCGCCCAGGCGGCGCAGCCTGACCTCGTTGAAGCCGACAAGGCTTTTGGCGTAGGCGCCTGACAATACCAGAACCGCGGCCGCCAGGAAGGACAGGCAGAACGCGGCCATGCCCAGCAGGGACAGCGCTGCCTGGGCCGAGGCGGGCTGGCTCATGGCCTTCCAGGCAAGATAGGCCGGGGGCCAGGCGCGGCCGGCCTGGGCAACCAGGGACTCGGGGCCTGCCATGTTCTGGGCTATCCAGGCCGGGTCGGTGGCCAGGCGGCTGAACATGGTCTGGTAGTACAGGTTGAAGCCCAGGCCCATGGCCAGGCCCAGGACGCCGCCGACCAGCAGTATGGTCTGCCGGTTTTTGAGGAAGCGGGCCACGCTCAAAAGGGGCACCTGCACGAAGTAGCACGCGGCCAGGGCGGGAATGGGCACCAGGAACGCCGCAAGGGTTCCCCACAGGTACATAAGCGGGTGGGGCTGCTCCTTGATCCCGAATATCACCATGGCTGACAGGATGAAGAAGAGCGAGAAGATGGCTTCCGACACGTATACGGCCGTGAACTTGGCGGCGAACAAGGCCCTGGGCTTGATCGGCATGGCCAGAAGCTGGAGCTCCATGTCGTTGAGGTAGTAGGTGGACAGGGAGGTGAGGAAGCCGATGATCAGGGTCATGACCGTGGCCATGACCACGGCGTTGAGGAGGAGCATGCCCTGCATGCCCACTGACGCCAGCGACTCGTACAGCCCCAGGTTCAGTCCGACGAACATGACGCCCAGGTTGGCCAGCAGGAACAGCACCAGCACGGTCATGCCCACGAGCTTGCCGATTTTCTTGCCGTCCAGCTTGGCTCCCGGCGCCCTTTTTCCCGGCAGGTTGTAGAAGCTCCGGATGTACAAGGCGGCTAGGCTGAAATATACCTTCATGCCTTCGCCTCCTCCTTGTCGTCCACCAGCTCAAGGAACAGTTTCTCCAGAGAGGAGTCCGAGCCGCCCCTGGTCTTGAGCTCGGCCAGGGTGCCCGTGAACAGGATGGCGCCCTTGTTTATGATGGACAGCCGGTCGCAGAGGCGCTCGGCGACTTCCATCACGTGCGTGGAGAAGAAGACCGTCTTGCCGGCGGCGGCCCGCTCCCGCATCAGCTCCTTGAGGTTGAACGACGAGCGGGGGTCCAGGCCGACCATGGGCTCGTCCAGTATCCAGTTGTCCGGGTCGTGGACCAGGCTGGCCGTGACCAGGAGCTTCTGCTTCATGCCGTGGCTGTAACTGCCTATGGACGCGTTGAGCACGTCCTTGATCTCGAAGAGGCTAGCGTAGCGCTCAACGCGCTCCCTGCGGTCCGCCGTGTCCACGCCGTACACGTCTGCCACAAAGTTCAGGTATTCCGACGCCTTGAGGCGCGCGAAGAGTTCCGGATTGTCGGTCACGTAGCCAAAGCGGCGCTTGGCGTCCAGGGCCCGCTCGGCCATGTCTATGCCGTCTATGGACACGGTGCCCGAGTCCGGCTTGAGCACGCCGGTCATCAGCTTGATGGTGGTCGTCTTGCCGGCCCCGTTCGGGCCGAGAAACCCGAAAATCTCGCCGTTTTTGACCGTCACGTCCGCGTCGTTCACGGCCTTGACGCCGCTTTTGGCGTAGGATTTAGATACCCGACTGAGTTCTATCATGCGTTCACTCCCTGTCCGCGCCGGACCTTTGGTCCTGGCGCGCGTCCCTTTCCGAGTTCCGCGGGCCCGAGCCCGCTTTCCGCTTCTTTACCGCCTCCGACAGGAGGTATTCTATCTGGCCGTTGATGGAACGAAAATCGTCTTCCGCCCACGCGGCCAGCTCCCGCCACAAACCGGGCGACAGCCTGAGGAGAACCTGTTTCTTGTCGCCGTCGCCAGCCACGCCCTGGCCGCCTTCAGTAGATGGAACCGGAGTTGACCACCGGCTGGGTGTCGCGGTTCGAGCAGAGCACCACCAGGAGGTTGCTGACCATGGCCGCCTTCCGTTCCTCGTCCAGGTCGACGATATTGTTCTCGCTCAGCTTGGCCAGCGCCATCTCTACCATGCCCACTGCGCCTTCAACGATTTTCTGCCTGGCGGCTATGACGGCCGACGCCTGCTGGCGCTGGAGCATGGCCGCCGCTATCTCGGGCGCGTAGGACAGGTGCGTGATCCTGGCCTCTATAATCTCAATGCCCGCTACATCCACCTTGGCGTGGATTTCGTCGCGCAGGCGCTTGGCCACTTCCTGGCTGGAGCCGCGCAGGGACTTTTCCTCTTCCTCGTCGCTCGAATCGTAAGGATAGAGCCGCACGATGTTGCGCAGGGCCGCGTCGCACTGGATCGAGAGGAATTCGGGATAATCGTCCACGTCCAGCACGGCCTTGGTCGGGTTGACCACCTTCCAGACAACCGCGATGCCTATCACGATGGGGTTGCCCAGAGCGTCGTTGACCTTCTGCTTGTCGTTGCTCAGGGTCATGGCCTTGAGCGACAGCGCCCTGTTCGGCGCCTTGGTCCCGATACTGCCCGTGGACGTTCGCGCAGACTGGGCGGCTTTATCCGCGCCCTGTGAGGGCTGGGCTTGTTGGCCGACGGGGCGCACCGCCTGGGCAAGCGGGTTGATGAAATAGAAGCCAGCTTCCTTCAGGCAGCCGTGGTAGCGCCCCAGGAGCGTGAACACCAGTGCTTCATTTGGCTTGATGACCTTGAGGCCGCCGAACAAAACGGGGCCGACAAGGAAGAGGTAAAGGCCGGCGGCTATGGATGCCGCTATCCAGGCCACGGAGTTCCGGCCGGTTTCTATGGCGGACATGCCCATGATGAATACCACCGTGGCCCCGATCAGGGCCAGGATGTTCAGAATGGTGACGGTCATGCCGTCCAGATGCCGGGGGGCTTTCTCCCTATCATGGTCGCTCATATCTATCCTCGCTTTCGGGCGCCGCGCGCCCTGCCGCGTGGGACTGGGTTTTAAACAGGTCCGCGCGGATGTGATATCATAATGATATCAAGATGATAATAGCGCGACGCAAGTCCACAGTCAAGCGGAACAGGTGTCGGCTTGACTGTAGGGAGGCTCTAAAAACTTAAGTTTTTAGAGCCTCCCTGTAGCCACTCAGGGGAAGGATGGGGAGCGGTAATGGTTCGGCGGGATGGCTAGTAGGCTCCGGGCTCGGACCAGAGATCCGTGACAAAGCGGGCCGTGTCGCCATCCCAGGAGGATACGGCAAGCGTGTCGGCTAGCCAGGTTGAGCGCTCGGGTATGATGTATGCTGCCAGGTCCTGGAGCGCGCTCGCGGTGGACGCCGACCGGACAAGGCCTGGCCCGAGCGCCAGGCCAACGGCGAGCACGGCTGCGGCAGCGATCAAGACCGGCGTCCTGCGATGCGCGCGCGGGCCATGCCGGGCTGTCGTGCCCAGGATGGGCTCAAGCCGGGCTCTGGCGCGGCCAGCGGCCACGTCGGCGGCTTCAGCCAATATGGAACCCAAAACCTCGTCTCGTTCATCGGGGACTGCCCGTGCGGGCGTTGTGTCCGGTTTCATGACAGGGTCCCTCCTTCTCCCCAGGCTGAGATCACGTCTGCGCGTACCGCCGCCCTGGCCCGAGCCAGTTTGCTTTTTACGGTTCCCTGCGGCAGCCGGAACATGGCGGCAAGGCTCGCTATATCCAGGTCTTCCGCGTCGCGCAGGTACAGGATGCTCCTGTCGGGCTCCTTGAGCGCGTCCAGGCGTGACAGGACGGCAAGGGCGGCCGCCGTCCGCTCGGCGCCGGAGGCCGGGTCTTCAGGCTTGGGCCGGGCCGTGTCGGCGTGACTGCTTGCCAGCTCGGCGCGTTTTTTGTGCCGCAGAGCCTTGCGCAGTTCGTCCAGGGCGGCCCTACGGGCTAGCGACGCTATGAAGGCGGACAGCGGAGCGTCACCCCGGTAGCCGCGCAGTGCGGACAGGAGCCTGATGGACGCCTCCTGGACGGCGTCCTGGACCAGGCCGGGGTCCCGCCTGCCCGAGCTGCCGAGCGCCACCACGGCGACGCGGGCCATCAGGCGGCCGTGGCGGCGCACAAGCTCGCCAAAGGCAGCCTGGTCGCCCCGGTCGCGCCAGGCCGCCACGAGAACAGCATCCGAATCAGGACCGGTCACTGGACTCACTGCAGGGCTTTCAGCACCTCGATGAGCGGCGCCAGACGTTCGGCGTCGTCGGCCTTGTCTGCCAGCCTGCGCAGGTCCCCGGAGCGGGCAAGCGTCGTGTACTCCCTGGACAGGCGCCAGAGGGCCGCCCAGCGCTGGTCGCCAAGCAGGGCACGCAGGTCCAGGTTGCGCCGGATCTGGGCCATTCGTATGAGGTATTCGGCCTCGAGGCTTTTCCGCACCGTATCCTGGATGGCGCCCAGGTCCGGTTTTTCGTCGAGGAGGAGCCTGGCCACGCGTGCCTGGGCTTCCCGGATCTCAGCCCGGGCGCGCTCCAGTTCCCGCCCGTCCTTGGCCAGCCGCTCCAGGATGCGCTCGGCCTCGTCCTGGCCCAGGTTGACCACGCGGATATCCCTGCGGGCTTCCGCAAGGCCATAGTCGGCGGCCCTGTCGTCTGGGGCCTGGGCAAGATTCGGGGCAGCCGTGTTCTGGGCAAAAACCGTGCCGGACGCGCTGAGGGCAACGACCAGCCATAGGATGCGTTTACCAAGGTTCATGTTCATCCTCCATGACAAGAGGTCGTTGCGGCGGGCAAAACGGTTCCCCAAAAAAAACATTTCTTACGGGCGACCATGCAGGAGCGGGTGCCCCTGCGGTTTTGCGCAAGGCCACCCATGTATGGTAGCGTGATGCCATGCTGAGAACCATAGCCCAGGCCGTGGACGGCCTGGTCGTCAAGGCGGTCAAAACCTGGGACATGTTCCAGCCGGGTGACCGCGTACTCCTGGGCGCATCCGGCGGCAAGGATTCTGCCGTGTTGGCCCATGACCTGGCCATGAAGAAGGCCCAGGGCAGGCTGGACGCCGACATCCTGGCAGTCCACGTGCGCACGGACCTGTCCCCGGACGCCTTCTCGCCCGGGTTGGCGGACGCGTATCGGTCCTGGGGCTTGCCGCTCCACACGCTGGACGTGCCGGTGATAGGGCGACTCAAACCCGGCCGGTCCATGAACTGCTACTGGTGCAGTACCCAGCGGCGCACTGAGCTGATCCGCTATGCCATGGACCACGGCTATACGGCCGTTGTCCTTGGCCACCACCTGGATGACGTCCTTGAGACCTTGTTCATGAACATGCTCCGCAAAGGCGAACTGTCCACCATGCCGCCCGTGCTCAGGTACCGCAAATATCCCCTGCGGGTGCTACGGCCCCTGTACCTGGTGGAGGAGCGGCAGATCGAGGAGCTGGCGACAGCCCTGGGCATCGCGTCGTCCACCTGCACCTGCGGCTACAACGACCACTCCGAGCGCGACCGCGTACGGGAGCGCGTTGAGCTTTTGACGCGGGGCTCACGCGCTGCCAAACTGAACATCGTGGAGTCGCTCAGGCACATCAACGCCGAGTATCTGCCCTGAGGCCGGCGCGGCTGACTCAGCGGCCTGCGGCAATGTCGGCCAGGGCGGCGTCTATCAGCCTGCGGGACAGGCTCCCGGGATTGGGCAGGGGCGGATGGTCATCCGGACCGAACCAGCCCGCCTCGGCTATCTCCACGCCGTCCGGGGCAAGCTCGCCGGACGCCCAGCTGGCCTTGAAGCCAATCATCAGCTGGTCGGGGAAGGGCCAGGGCTGGGAACCCAGGTAGCCGTCCACGCGTATATCCACGCCGACCTCTTCACGCACCTCGCGGCGCACGCAGTCCTCAAAGCGCTCGCCTGGTTCCACAAAGCCGGCTATCAGGCTCCAGAAGCCCAGGCGGGAGGCCGCGTTGCGGGCCAGGAGCAGTTTGTCGCCCCGGCGCACCACGGCCAGCACGGCGGGCGATATCCTGGGAAAGCTCAAGGCGCCGCACGCTGAGCACACGCGGGCCGGTTCGTCTGCCTTGTCCTGGTTGCGGCCGCCGCAGCGCCCGCAGTACCTGGTGGCTTCCCGCCAGCGCATGAAGGCCATGGCCCGGGCCGCCGGCAGCCAGGCGTCTTCCGGCAGGGCCATCACGGCCGCGCGTAGCGGCCGCCATTCCCAGCCGTTCGGCGCGGGAGCGTCTTCCGGGTACAGGAGCGCCATGCCGTCCAGTTCGGGGCGGCCGGCGTACGGGGGCAGGGCATACCGGTCGGCCGGCTCCGGCAAAGCCAGGCCCCGGCACGACAGCAAGGAGCTGCCCGGCTCGGCGCGGGCGGCAAAATCCTCACCCTCTCGAACGAGAATTTCAGCGCCGCGTACGGCCCACACGCCGCCTTCAGCCACGCGAGCCGTCCTCGCCGTAGAAGCGCAGGTGCACGTGGCGTTTGCCCCCGTGCTTCCGGCACAGCTTCACAAGGCGGTCCAGCTCGGCTGCGGCCCTGGGCTCCAGCCCGGCGGGATCTATGGCTTCCAGTTCCTTAAGGAGGATCGGCGCCTGCGCCGCGTTGAACGACGCGTCGTCGTCGCCCCTGACAAAACGCAGGCACAGGCCCTCGTCCCTGGGAAAGGCCTTGGGCAGGTGGTCAAGCTCGAACACCTCTTCCAGGGCTTCGCCGTCCCTGTCCTCAATGGAAAAAAACACGCTCATACGCATCCTCCGGGGCGCGGCCGCCCTGAAAGCAGAGCCTACACCAGGAACGGCGTGCTGGGCCATACGGCGCCGCGAGCTATGAGTTCCCTTGGTTCTTTTCGGCTCTACCTAAGTCTTCCCCTTGCCCGCGGTTCCCAGCCGCACTAGGCTCAGGTGCGAAACAGGTTGCGGGCACCGTCCATACGAGCTAGGGGGAGATGTATGACCATAGAATTCCGACAGGTTAACGAGGATAATTTTAAAGAGTGCGTGGGACTATCCGTGCGCGACGACCAGCCCTTTGTAGCGACCAATATCAAGTCCCTTGCCCAGGCGGCCATCAATCCGGAAGCGGTGCCTCGGGCCATCTACGCGGACGGTACCATGGTCGGTTTCCTTATGTACATCGTGGATCGCGGCTCGGGCGAGCTGTATCTGTGGCGTTTCATGATCGACCAGCGCTATCAGGGCAAGGGCTACGGCACGGCCTCCCTTGGTCTCCTGGAACGCATGGCGCGGGCCGAGCCCGGCATAGTCCGCATCAAGCTGAGCACGGAGCCGAGCAATTCGAACGGCATCAAGGTGTACAGCTCGGTCGGCTTTGTGGACACGGGCTTACTTGAGGACGACGAAGAGGTGTTCATCAAGGAGCTCAGGTAGCCGCACGGGACGGTTCCGGGCGTCCGGCGCTAAGCGGAACACGGGCCGTTTTCATCCGCGGATGCTTGACAGGGATCTTAAAACGGTATAAGAATACCTCAATGCCAATTAACACGATTGTCCACCTGTCGGACGCGGCCTTGATAGCCGTTCACGCCCTTGCCGGTTTGGCTGCCCAGCCTGACCGCCTGACGCAGGGCCGGGATCTGGCCGCGGCCATAGGCGCAAGCGAGAACCACCTGGCCAAGGTGATGCAGCGCCTGGTCAGGGCGGGGCTTGCCAGATCGGTCAAGGGGCCAAGCGGGGGTTTTGCCCTGGCGCGTCCGGCAGACAAGATCAGCTTCAAGGACGCTATAGAGGCGGTGGACGGTCCCCTGGGGCCGGATTTCTGCCCGTTCAGGACGACGCGTTGTAGCCCGGACAACTGTATCTTTGGCCCCGACGTCGCGCGGCACGCCCACCAGCTGGTCGCGTACCTCGGCAAGCGCACGATTTCAGACATAGGGCCTGGGGGCAACGTGCATCCGGCCTTGTGAGTCGAGGTCGGGCGGCAGGGTTTGTTATTAAAAGGTAAAAAAGTACCATAAAACTGCTAAGGGGAAGCCATGAAGCGTTCGGTAATTGAGATTGACGACGAATTGTGCGACGGCTGCGGCCAGTGCGCCACCGGCTGCCACGAGTCGGCCATACAGATCATCGAGGGCAAGGCCAGGCTGGTGGGCGACAGCCTGTGCGACGGCCTTGGCGCCTGCGTGGGAGACTGCCCCCGGGGCGCCATCACCGTGGTCGAGCGGGAAGCCAAGGCGTACGACGAGGCGGCCGTCATCCGGCGCATCCTGCCCCAGGGCACGGCCACGCTGGCCGCCCACTTCAGACATCTGCGCGATCATGGCCAGGACAGCTGGCTGGCCCAGGGCATAGAGGCGGCGGCGTCCGCCGGCGTGGTGGTCCCCGGTTTTGATACCCCGGCGGCCGCGCTGGGCGGGTCGGGGCGCACGCCGGAGGTACAAGCCCGATCGCGCCCAGCTACCGCGCCCCTTACCCACGCGGGTTGCCCCGGAATCCTGTCAAGGTCGTTCACGCCGGCCGGTCCCGCCCCTGTTCCCCCGGTTCGCTCCCAGGCGCCTGGCGGACAGGCCGGCGGCATGGCCAGCCGCCTGGATCACTGGCCCGTGCAGCTGCACCTCATCAACCCGCGGGCGCCGTACTTCAGGGGCGCGGACATCCTGGTGGCGGCCGACTGCACGGCATACGCCTGCGGCGCCTTTCATCAGGCCTTGCTGGCGGGCAGGAAGCTGGTCATAGCCTGTCCCAAGCTGGACTCAGGCAGGGAAGTGTACGTGGACAAGATCAGGGCTCTGGTGGATGAGTCCGGCGCGGCGTCCATCACGGTGGCCGTCATGGACGTGCCCTGCTGCGGAGGCCTTGGGCGCCTGGTTGACGAGGCCCTGGCCGGGGCGTCCGCCGCGGTACCCGTCAGCACCGTGGTCGTGTCGTCGCGCGGGGGCAGCCTGACCTGGCTGTAAGGCCACGGTCATGGGGGCGGGCGAGCGCGAGCGGCTCCACGCCATGCTGGACGTCATGGCAAAGCGTCACGGCGGCTGAGCGCAGAGCGTCGCCGGAACATAACGGGGAATACCCGGGCCATAGGGCAACGGGTCGACATACGGAAGGAGTTATATCCATGTTTTGCTACCAGTGCCAGGAAGCCATGAACAACAAGGGCTGCGCCCTTGCCAAGGGCGTATGCGGCAAGGACGCGGCCACGGCCGACATGCAGGACCTGCTCATTCACACGCTCAAGGGCGTGGGAGCATGGGCCATGGAAGCGCGGTCCTTTGGCCTTGAAACGGACGCGGCAGACGACGCCGTCATGGAAGGCCTGTTTGCCTGTATTACCAACGCCAACTTTGACCGGGTGTGGTTCGAGGCCGCCGTTACCCGGGCCCTGAATATCCGCGACCTTCTCCGCGACTCCGTTGACCGCGCCCGCGGCGCGTCCGGCGACAAGGCTTGTCCGGCCTGCGGCGGCGACCAGGGACCTGCCGGCGGCAAGGCCAGTCTGCGCACGGACGCGGCCACCTGGGCGGCGGCACCCCAGGACTACGCGTCCAAGGCGTCCGCGGTCGGCGTTTTGGCCACGGAGAACGAGGACGTCCGCTCCCTCCGCGAGCTGTTGATATACGGACTCAAGGGCATGGCCGCCTACGCCCATCACGCGTCAGTGCTCGGAAAGCGCGACCCCGCCATCTTTGCCTTCATGCACAAGGCCATGGCGGCCACCACGGACGACACCCTGTCCGCGGCCGAGCTTACGGCCCTGGTGCTCGAGTGCGGCGCCGTGGGCGTGTCGGTGATGAAGCTCCTGGACCAGGCCAACACGGACGCGTACGGCACGCCTGAGGTCACCACGGTGGACCTGGGCGTGCGCGACAGGCCCGGCATCCTGATATCCGGCCATGACCTCAAGGACCTGCAGATGCTCCTTGAGCAGACCGATGGCCAGGGCGTGGACGTGTACACCCACGGCGAGATGCTCCCCGCCCACTACTATCCCGCGTTCAAGAAGTACGGCCACTTTGCCGGCAACTACGGCAACGCCTGGTGGAAACAGCGCGACGAGTTCGAGCGTTTCCGGGGTCCCATCCTGATGACCACCAACTGCGTGGTGCCGCCGGCCGAGTCGTACAAAAACCGCCTGTTCACCACCGGCGTGACCGGCGTCCCCGGCGTCCGCCACATAGACGCCGCGCCGGACGGCAGCAAGGACTTCAGCGCGGTCATAGAAGCGGCCAAGGCCTGCCCGCCGCCGGAGCAACTGGAAACGGGCAGCATCGTGGGCGGCTTTGCCCACGGCCAGGTGGCCGCTCTGGCGGACACGGTGGTGGGCGCCATCAAGGCGGGCAAGATACGCAAGTTCGTGGTGATGGCCGGCTGCGACGGCCGCCACAAGGAGCGCTCGTATTACGGCGACTTTGCCTCGGCCCTGCCCAAGGATACGGTCATCCTCACGGCCGGCTGCGCAAAGTACCGCTACAACAAGCTGCCACTGGGCGACATAGACGGCATACCGCGCGTCCTGGACGCCGGGCAGTGCAACGATTCCTACAGCCTGGCCCTGACCGCCCTCATGCTGAAGGACGCTTTTGGCCTGGCCGACGTGAACGAGCTTCCCATAGCCTTCAACCTGGCCTGGTACGAGCAGAAGGCCATCCTGGTCCTGCTCGCGCTCCTGTACCTCGGCTTCAAGAACATCCATGTGGGCCCAACGCTGCCCGCCTTCCTGTCGCCGGGCGTGGCCAAGGTGCTTGTGGAGAACTTCGGCCTGGCAGGCATCGGCACGGTGGATAACGACCTCAAACTGCTGGTTGGCTGATCGTTTTTTTGGGCGCACGCCGCCGCGCGCGGCGGCGCCGGGCTCTCGCTGCAATCGTGGCCCGCTGCCTTTGGCAGCGGGCCACGTATTTCCGCTCGATCCCTTGCGCTCGCCCTCGGTAGCCACCAACCCAGCGCCGTTGTTTTTCTAGCTCCTCATGCAGTAGGGGAATGCTCAAAAAGATTTTTCTCAGGCCTCGCTCCGTGCCTCCGTGGTTAGCCGTTTTATATGTCTGTAAGCACGGACGGGCAAGGGGCTTCCTTTAGGGAACCTCTAAAAACCCCATGGTTATTAGAGGTTCCCTGCGTTTTCGGCCGAAAACGCTAGGTTTTCTAAGGTAACCCTCGAAAAACTGAAGTTTTTCGAGGCTCCCTTTAGAACAAGCGGCTGGCAGGGTCATCCCACTTGGTGTACAGCCGGGCGTCCGGCCGCAGTATCAAGTAGCGGATGGCAGGCTTGTCGCCCACGGTGGACATGCAGTCGTCGTCCAGCACGGTTGACAGGCCGTCCACCGACCAGCGCGTGGCACCGAATGGCAGGGTTTCCAGGGCCCGGCCCCTGGACCGCACATAGTCGCCCGCGTCGTCCCAGAACCCAGGGCGCACCGAATGCTCGGCCACCCAACGGTCCTCCGCGCAGCCCGTACCCGAGCCGTAGAGTTTTCTGAACGTCACCTGGTCGGCGCCCAGCTCGCGCGCCCGCCTGAATAGCTCGGCCACGGGCCGCTCGTTGTAGCGATCCGTCATGTTGAGCGACAGCCGGAGGGTCAGGTCTTGCTTCTTGACCGCCAGGCACAAGGCGTCTATGTCCACTTCCATGCCAGGCGGGGTGCCGTTGATGTACGCGTTGGCGGCGGAGTCGGATTGGTCGGACAAGGACAGGGACAGGGTGGATATACCCACCGTGGTCCTGAGCCAGCGCAGGCCATCGGGATCCAGGGTCACGCCGCTGGTCTGCAGTTCCAGCCACCGGAAGGGTTTGGCCAGGCCGGCGTTCCACAATGCCAGGCGCTCCAAAAAGGCGCGGTTGACCACCGGCTCGCCCTGGCCGGTCAGCAGCAGGTTGTTGCAGCCATTGTCCCGCGCAAAGGCCATCCTGGCCTGGAATTCCCGTTCGTACAGGGCGCGGTCGCCCCCAGGCTCCTCCATGCGGTTGGGGTAGGGGCTGTCGTGCATGCGCGACACGCAGAAGGCACAGGCGTTGGGACAGCCGCCGGGCACCACGACTGACAGGCTTTGTATGTCCATGGATCCTCCGCCACCCAGTATAGCGGCCGGCGGGCCGGGCTGGAACCGGCGCTAGCCGATCAGCCTGTGTAGCGGTCCGTGGGAACTTTGTTAATTTTTCTTGCTTTTTGTGACAAGCGGGAGTAAAGTGTCGCTGTCTGGACGAAGATTCGCGTCCAGATTTATCTGCTTACTAAACGATGATTAATTCGAATCGCGCAATCGGCGGCCAGCCCGCCGGGAGGAAAAACGTGAAAAAACCTAGCTACCTCACTGTGGCCGTGCTGGCCGTCGCGGTACTGGCTGCGTGTAGCAATCCTACGATTCAACCGTCGTCAGACAATGATATTCTCACGATGGTCGGAAGGGTGAGCGGGGTGCCATACAGCGGCACAATAACTGGTACTGATATAGAGATTACCTTTCCTTCAACATGGGGAGCCTCTGACGTAGCCAGCGTCACCATGGAATTTACCCTCAGTGCCCAAGCTACTCTATGGGATGGGACTACCCAGCTACAAAACGGCATATCGACAGTTGATCTAGGTTCACCGGTAACGCTTACGGTTAAGGCTGAGGACGGTTCGACAAAGACATACACGGTGAGCGCCGCGTTTGCTACTATCTTGGAATTGCAACGGCTTGACATTGAAGACAATTCGTCACCGTATGCCGTTATTCCGACGACTCCAACTTTTGATGCCGACACCACGTCATATACCGCGAGCTCAACGGTGGATGAGATCAAGATCTATTTTACCGCAGTGGATACCAGCGCCGATGTATATACCAATTTCAACTCCGGTGGCTGGGTGTTGGCTTCAATGCCTTCTCGTGTGGTCACACTGATCTCTGGCTCAAACACGTTCTTGGTAAGGGTGACCACGGACAACTCAAAGATATACACCATAACCATAAGCAGGTAGCTTTGTTGGCAAAACCGTTTAGTGCTATGAATCGGGATCTTTCTTAATGGTTTGCCGGCCCTTCCTGATGGACGCTGTTCGCCGCCTGGCGGCGATAATTCAAATCGTTTGGAGTGACGTATGAGAAGAACGTTGTTCGCGGAAGCGTTTGTAGCGATTGTGCTGGCCCTGGTCATAGCCGCGTGCGAATCGCCTGTGGCTGGCGAGAAAATGGTTGATGACCCTGCCGCATACGATCGTTACGTGTCCAGGTCCATTAGCGCGGAAGACAGCTTGCTCCTTCCAGCCGAATCGGTTCGGGGTGTAAATGGGGAGATAACTTTCACGCAGGTGGTCACGGGTAGCAGCGGACCGGATTTTTATGTGCCCCCTCTTAACGGTGGTGGATTCAATCACTATACCCCTGGAAACAAGGATTTTGGCTGGCGGCACCGGTTTGATATGTACGCCGAGCCAGGCATGAATATCATTTCCGCTAGCCTTATGATAGAGGCTTGGGACGTGGATTCATCTCCAACGTCTAATTATGTTGGCGAATTTGACGGTGTTTCTGTTGATGGCGCCCAGCTGAATCCTGGATTCTTGCAAGGACGAAACGAACAGGTGTCGAGGACGACCTTCGATGTGCCCATCACGTCCATTCTTGACGACGGTATTGTCAATGTTTGGCTGGATATCGATATGGAGCGTGAAGGGTGGCTTACCACGGTCCAACAATCCGTTCTGACCGTCACCTATCTGTATGTCCCAGGGAACCTGCCGCCATTTCAGCCTGAGCTTCTGGCATCCAACAATGGAGAAGCATCCATTGATAGACCCCTGGAGGTCACCGTAAGCGGTCCCAACCCGCCTGACCCGAACGAGGGAGATACGGTGTCGTATTCATATCGCTGGTATGTAGACGTTGGGCAGGGCTACTATATCGACGATGAGTTTGCAGGAAAGCCAAACCACACCGGGTCGAGCATACCGGCATCCAGCCTTGAATTGGGCGAAAAATGGTGCGTTCAAGTGACCCCGATGGATCAGCACCATTTTGCAGGTCCTTCAGCCACCGTGTACTGGGCACCGGTCGCTGAAATCAATTATCCCCCCGTCGCCGTGGCCGGTAACGACCAGGTGGTGGAGCAGACCAGCCCTCAGGGCGCCGTGGCCGCGCTGTCGGCGGCCGCGTCGTCCGATGCGGAGGGTGACGCCCTCGGTTACCTGTGGACCTGGAACGGCGGCAGCGCCGATACCATGGAATTTGAGGCCCTGTTCCCCGCTGGTGTCACCGAGCTGACGCTCAGGGTGTATGAAGTAGCTACCGGCATCTGGGCAGAGGACAGCGTGTTGGTCACCGTGGTGGACACCACGCCGCCTGTGTTGACCGTGCCCGCTCCGCAGACCGTGGAGCAGGTCGGTCCGGCCGGCACGCCGCTGGTACTGACCGCCAGTGCCACGGACGCCGCCGATCCGGACGTGGAAATAGTATCAGACGCGCCGGCCGTGTTCCCCGCGGGCGTCACCATCGTGACATTCACCGCCACGGATGACGCCGGCAACGTAAGCGTCGCCACCACCACGGTCACCGTGGTAGACACCACGCCCCCCGCACTGACCATACCCGCCGACATGGTGGTTGAGCAGCAGGGCCCGGAAGGCTCGGTCGTGGCCCTCCACGCGTCGGCCACAGACGCCGTTGACCTGGATGTTGAGCTGTGGTCAGACGCTCCCGCGGTGTTCCCGGCCGGAGTGACCACGGTCACGTTCCACGCCCGCGACGACGCGGGCAACCAGTCCAGCTCGTCCATGACGGTCACGGTGCGCGATACCACGGCGCCTACCATCGTGGTTGACCAGTATGCCACCCTGCTCTGGCCGCCGAACCACCGGATGGAACGCATCGCCTCGGTCAGCGCCTCCGACGCCGTGGACCCCAACGCGGAGCTCGTGATCCGGGTGACCCACAACCAGAACCCGCACGACAACGTGGGCGTGGGCGACGGGCACACCCTGTTCGACTGGCTGGTAGAGGAGAACGGCGACGTCTGGGTCCGGGCCGAGCGTGACGGCCGCGGCAACGACCGCGTGTACACCATTTCGGTCACGGCCACCGATGCGGCCGGAAACGTGGCCACAAGGACGTTCACGGTCACGGTCCCGCACAGCAACCCGTACTGATAGCGCGCATGGCGGGAAGCATCCTGGAATCAGGGCTTCCCGCTGCCATGGCCCATCCCGACCGCGGGATGGGCTTTTTTTCCGCCGGGCTGGAACCGGAGCGTGGATCATCTCAGGCGCATTGTCCGGGTCGCTACTATCGATAGCATCTATATTTTTGCCAAAAGCTGGGCTATACTGGACTGTGCCGATAATGAAAGCGAGGTGCTGACCAGCATTCCCGGTAACGGCATGGCATAAACAAACGTGAGCATCCGGTCCCGCGATTCGGCGGCGCGGGGCCACACACACGGGAGGCCCCAGGTGAGGATACGCAGCAAGATTCTTGTACCGGTAATAGCCGTATCCGTGCTGTTGTTCAGCGCCGCGGCCGCTGTGGCCGTGGTCACCACGGTCAGCGCCGCTTTGGACGGGGCCAAGCGCCAGGTGGGCGCCACCGTCGAGCGCTACGCGTACAGGATGGAAGCCAGGCTGGAAAGCCCCTTTGCCACGGTTCGCACCCTGGCTACCATCATTGAGGGTTACTCGGCCCTGGACGAACGGACCCGCAGGGCTGACCTTGCGGGCATCATGTTGCCCGTCATAGAACGCAACGCAGATTTTCTTTCCATATGGACGCTCTGGGGAAACGACACGGTTGACGCGTACGACGCGGTCTACGCGGGCCGCAAATACGGGACTGAAAGCGGGGCGTTCGGTTTTGAGATACGCCGCTCCGGCGACGACCTGGACGAGCGTTCGCTCACGGACGATGTCCGCGCCGAGAAACGCTTTGTGTCCCCGTATACCAGTTTGTCTGAGGCCATCGTGGGCCCGTACAGCAGGGGCGGCCAGGGTGAGGGCGGTCGACAATTGTTCTCGGTGGCCGCTCCCATCATATCCGGGGGCAAGTCCGTGGGCGTCATAGGCGTGGAGCTGGACGCCCAGGATTTTAAGGACCTGGCCCTGCAGATAGCCCGCGACCTGGGCGGCCGGGCGGCGCTTTTGGACAACGACTACGTGTTCCTGACAAACCCCGACCTGAGCCTGGTGGGCAAGTCCGTAATGAGCGTGTCCACGTCGCGGCCGGGCGATTCCCAGGCCATACGCAAGGGCGAGGCGGCGTCCTACGAGTACGAAGACGCGGATGGCGCCGTGTACCTGCGCAATTACGTGCCGGTCAGGGTGGCCACCACGCGTTACCCATGGTCGCTCATGACCGAGACGCCGCTGGAGGACATACGCAAGAGTTCGGGTGTTCCTCTTCTCATGCTCATGCTGTTCGGCGCGTTTGCGGCGGTCATCCTGGGGCAGGGCGTGGTCACCTGGCTGGTGGCGGGAGCCGTGGCCAGGCCGGCCCGCCTGGCGGACGAGCTCCTGCGTGACATAGCCGAGGGCGAGGGCGACCTCACCAGGCGCCTCAATATCAAGGCCAAGGACGAGATCGGCGAGTTCTCGCGTTCGTTTGACCGCTTTGCGGAAAAGTTGTCCGGCATCATATCGTCCATCAAGGACGCGGTGGCCGAGCTCAAGAACGGCTCGGAGGAACTGGACGCGGCCACCGCCGGAGCCACGGACGCGGTGAGCCGCATAGACGGGGCCATAGAGGCTATGGTCCAGAGGGCGGTCAACCAGGCGGCCAGCGTGGAGGAGGTATCCTCCACGGTTGAGCAGATCACGCGTAACATAGAGTCGCTCGACCGCATGATCGAACGCCAGCGCGACGGCGTGTCTGAGTCGTCCGCTTCCATAGAGGAAATGGTCGGCAACATGGCGTCCATATCGCGCAACATGGACAACTTCGCGGGCTACATGGACAAGCTGGTAGAGTCCGGCGACTCCGGCAAGACCAAGCTGGCCGGCGTTGGCGAGCTGGTGCGCGACATATCCGGCCGGTCCCAGGTGCTGATAGACGCGAACAAGGTCATCCAGTCCATAGCCGCGCAGACCAACCTGCTGGCCATGAACGCGGCCATAGAGGCAGCCCACGCGGGCGATGCTGGCGCCGGCTTTGCGGTGGTGGCCGACGAGATACGCAAGCTGGCGGAGGTGTCGGCCGGCCGGTCCAAGGAAATCGCTGGAAACATAGGGACCATACGCGCCGGCATAGACCGCGTGGTGCTGTCGGCTGGCGAGGCGGAAAAGGCCTTCTCCGAAATCCTTGAGCTTGTAAAGCGGGTGAGCGATCTGGAGGCCGAGGTCAAGTCGGCGGTGTCCGAGCAGGACGCCGGTTCGCGCCTGGTGCTGGACGCCCTGGCTACCATACGCAACATCACCGACGAGGTGCGCGGTGCGTCTGCGGAGATGACCTCGGGCGCGGGCGCCATGGGCGCCGAGATGCGCAATCTTCTGGCCATCACCGAGGACCTGAAAGCCAGCATGAAGGACATAGCCACCGAATCGGACAACATCCTGACCGTTACCGGCAAGGTGGCGTCTGTGGGCGAGCACAATTCGGAACTGATCATCAAGGTGGACGCGGGCACCAAGCGTTTCAAGGTGTGATGGCGGGGAGCCTTGCGGGCTCCCAGCCTTCATTTCAGCGCGCGGGTAGAGTTGAGCACGGCCGCCAGGGCCACGCCCACGTCGGCTATCACGGCTTCCCACATGGCGGCCAGGCCAAAGGCGCCAAAACCCAGGAACACCAGCTTGACGCCGAGCGCCAGGAGTATGTTCTGGGTGACGATGCGCCTGGTGCGCCTGGCTCGGCTCACGGCTTCCGCCACCAGGCTCGGTTCATGCCCCATCAGCACCACGTCTGCGCTTTCCACCGCGGCGTCCGCGCCTGACGCGCCCATGGCTATGCCCGCGTCGGCGCGAGCCAGGGCCGGCGCGTCGTTGATGCCGTCGCCCACAAAGATGACCGTGCCTCTGCCGCGCTCGTCGGCCAGGATGGCTTCCAGGCGCTCGAGCTTGCCTTTCGGCAAAAGGCCATGGTGGAGTTCGGATACGCCCGCCGCCGCCGCGGCGCGTTGGGCCGGCGCTGGAGCGTCGCCCGTAAGCATGGCCACCCGGCGTATGCCCAGGGCCCGGAGTCTGTCCACTGAGTCTGGGGCGTCGGCCTTGAGCGTGTCTCCCGCCTCTATGCGGCCAAGGTAGCGGCCGCCCGCGGCCACGTGGATGACGCTTTCGGACGACGGACGGCAATCATGCGGCACCGAGCGCAGGTGGAGTATGCCGTCGGAACCGGCAAGCACCTCCCGGCCATCCAGGGTCGCCGCCGTGCCGTGGCCCGGCAATTCGGAGTAGCTTCCCGCGTCACAGCCGGGGTGGGGCCGACCGGTAACCTGCCAGGCGTCGCGCACTGCCCGCGCCAGGGGATGGTTGGAATGGGTTCCGGCGGCCGCGGCGTGGCGCAAGAGCTCGTCCGGATCGACGCCGGGCTCGGGCAGGAGTTCGGTCACCCTGAAGCTTCCGTCCGTGAGCGTGCCCGTTTTGTCGAACACCACGGTGCGAGCGTCGGCCAAAGCGTCCAGGACGTTGGCTCCTTTGATCAGGATGCCGCGCCTGGCGGCCCCGCCAAGCCCGCCCAGGTAGCCCAGTGGCACGCTGATCACAAAGGCACAGGGGCAGGATATGACCAGCATCACCAGGGCCCTATAGGCCCAAACGGACAGGCGCTGTCCGGGTACCAAAAGCGGCGGGAGCAGGGCCAGCGCCAAAGACGCGAACACCACGGCCGGCGTGTACCATTTGGCAAAGCGGCTGATGAAGAGCTCGGTCCTGGCCTTGGCTTTTGCCGCACGCTCCACCAGCTCTATGACGCGCGACGCCTGCGACGCGGACGCCGCTCGCTCGGCGCGTATGGTCAGAGCTGCGTCAATGCTTATGAAACCGGCCAGCGCCTGGCCGCCGGGGGCCACGGAACGGGGCATGCTCTCCCCGGTCAGGGCGGAAGTGTCAAAGGAACCGGACCCCTCCGTGACCACGCCGTCCACGGGAACGCGCTCGCCGGGCCGTACCAGCACAAAGTCGCCGGGCTCAACGTCGTCCGGGGTGGCGTCCGTCCACAAGCCGTCCCTCAGAACGCGGGCCTTGTCCGGCCTGAGTTCCAGCACGGCGCTGATGGAACGGCGGCTCTTCTCCGCGGCGCCTTCCTGGAGGAATTCGCCCAGCGTGTAGAACACCATGACGCCTACCGCTTCCTCCATGGCTCCGATGGCAAAGGCCCCGAGCGACGCCACGGCCATCAGGAACAGCTCGTCGAACACGCGGCCGCGGGCGATATTGCGGGCCGCGCCAAGCAACACCGGCGTGCCGGCCAAGAGGTAGGCCGCGGCCAGCACGGATCCCGCCACAACGGCGCCGAGCGCCTTGGTTTCCCACAGAAGTATGCCGGCGGCGCCGAGCGCCAGGGCCGCCAGGATGCGGGCAAGCTCCCTGGCCCGTTCTGCCGACATGAGGCGGGTGCCCGAGCGCGGCAGCGGCCTGGCGTTCACCGCGCAGGCGTGGCAGCCGTCGTCCGGGCAGGCGCCGGAGCCGCCTGGGGCGCAATCGGTGTGGTGGTGGTCGTGGGCGGAATTCATAGGGATCCTTCCCGGGCGTGCTCAAGGCCAAGGGCCAGGAGGGCGCGCACATGCTCGTCATCCAGGGCATAGAACACGGTTTTGCCGTCGCGCCGCGGCCGGGCCAGGCGGGCCCGCCGGAGCACGGCCAGCTGGTGGCTGACAGCCGACTGGCTCAGGGACAGGGCGGCCGAAAGGTCGCACACGCACAGCTCGTCGGCTACCGCCAGCGCGTTCACGATGCGCAGGCGGGTAGGATCGCCCAGCACCTTGAACAGGTCCGCAAGGCCAAGGAGGGTGCCCACGGGCAGCTCGGCGGCCCTGGCTGAGGCCAAGGCGGGCTCATGCGTATCCGAGCAGGAACAGGTAGGCGCCAGCGCTTCCCCTTTTGTACGCCTGGTAGCGTCGGTCATGCGCGTTTCCTTTCAGCGTCCGTAATCAAATGAAGATATGAGCAATAGTTCATAAATAAAATAGCAAAAAGCCCGGACGCGTTCAAGCCCCCGGGCCGTGGTTCAGTCTACCCTGTAATGGCAGCCGGCCGAGCGCTCGTTGTGCATGGCCTCGGCCACAACCAGCTGGGCGGCCATGACGCCGTTCCGGAGTTCCACCAGGTCACGGGACAGCACGGCTTCCTTGTAGAATTTCTGGATGCGGTGGGCGTGGTAGTTAAGGTCGGCGTGGGCGCGCTCCAGGCCCCGCCGCGTGCGCACGATGCCCGCGTGGTTCCACATGGTCAGCTTGATCAGGTTCCAGTCCTGGTAAATCAGGCTGGGCTCGAACGCGTCGGGCGACGAGGGGAACTTCCAGTCCGGGATGGCGTTGTGGCGGACAGCGGGCACGGGCTCGCGCTCGGCGGCTATGCTGCGTGCCGCCCTGACGCCCCACACCAGGCCCTCGAGCAGGGACGTGGACGCTAGGCGGTTGGCCCCATGCACGCCCGTGCACGACGATTCCCCCACGGCGTACAGGCGCCTGACCGACGACCTGCCGTCTTGGTCAACCTTGACCCCTCCGCAGAAATAGTGGGCGGCCGGGGTGATGGGTATGGGGTCCTTTTCTATGTCCAGGCCGCCTTCCATGCAGGTGGACCATATGCGGCGGAAGCGCTCCCGGATGGGTTTTTCTCCCCGGTAATGGTTTGCCAGGTCCAGGTACATGTAACTCTGGCCTTCCCGCGCCATCTCCGCATATATGGCGCGGGCAACCACATCGCGCGGCGCGAGTTCGGCCTGGGGCGAGTAGCGGCCCATGAAAAATTCGCCTGAGTGGTTCAGGAGACGCGCCCCCTCGCCGCGCAGGGACTCTGACACCAAAAAGCGGCGTATGTCCTTGTGGAAGAGGGCCGTGGGATGGAACTGGACGTATTCGGCGTTGATGATGTCCGCGCCGGCCCGGTAGGCCATGGCTATGCCGTCGCCGGTGGCCTCTGGCGGGTTGGTGGTGTACTGGTATATGTTGCCAAGGCCGCCGGCCGCCAGGACCACGTGGTTTGCCAGTATGGTGTCCACGGTTCCCGTTCGGTTGTCCATGACGTAACAGCCCAGCACCTCGCGCTCGCGGTAGATTTCCTGGCTGTCCGACGAGTGGTGGTTGTTGGTGATAAGGTCAACGGCGGTGGCGGCCGGGCGTATGTCCACGCCCACGAGCCGGGCGTAGGCAAGGAGGGCCGACTCTATGGCGTCGCCCGTGTGGTCCTCAAAATGGAGGATGCGGCGCGACGAGTGGGCGGCCTCCTCGGTGTAGTCCAGCCCGCCGTCCGAGTCCCGGCTGAAGGCCACGCCGACCTTGTCCACCAGGAAGGAGTACACCAGGTCCGGCCCTTCCTCAGCGAGCAGGCGGACGGCGTCCTGCTTGTTCAGCTGGACGCCGGCTTCCAGCACATCCTTGGCCAGGAGCTCAGGGCTGTCGTCTCGGCCGCGGGCTATGATGCCGCCCTGCGCGTAGTTGGTGTTGGTCTCCGCCGGCGAGTCCGCCTTGCTGAGCACCAGTACGTCAAGGCCAGCTTCCTTGGCCGTGATGGCCGCGCACAGGCCCGCTATGCCCGAGCCTATGACGACCACGTCCCTGTGCTGTCTCATGAACGGCCTTCCACGATGTCCACCATGGCGCGGAGGGCGGAAGCCGCCTGGTCGCGCAACTGTCCTTCTATCCTGAGCTCATGAACCAGGGGGCCCGAGCCGGATTCAAAGGCTACTATGGATTCCAGCGAGCATATCAGGGTTTCCCGGGTGATGAGCGACATGTCCGGGCAGTATGACAGGGCCAGGGGCTCAACCGTCCGGTCCGGATATTCAGAGGCCAGCCTGAGCACAAAGTTGGATTCCGTACCGACTATCCACGCGCGGCCGGGTCCGCCGTCGCGGATGGCGTTCTGCATGCCTTCCGTGGACCCCGAGTCGTCGGACAGGTCCACCAGTTCAGGATCGCACTCGGGGTGGACGATCAGGCGGGCGCCGGGATGCTTCTGGCGGGCGGCCCGGACCTGGTCCAGGGTAAAGCGGCGGTGCACGTGGCAAAAGCCGTCCCAGGCAAAGAGTAGGCCCCGTGACGGGTCGCCCTGGCCCCTGATGCTCCCGTCCTTGCCGACCAGGAACACGGCGCCGGAATCCAGCCCGAGGCGCTTGGCAGTGTTCATGGCCAGGTTGCGGTCAGGCGCAAAGAACACGGGTCGGCCCCTGTCCAGATAATGCCGGACCACCGCAGACGCGTTGCTGGACGTGCACACCGAGCCGCCGAGCGAGCCGGCCAGGGCTTTGACGTCAGCGTTCGAATTCATGTACACCACGGGCGCGGGGTCGGCCACTCCGGCGGCTTTCAGGCTGGCCAGGGCCATGCTGGCCCCCGCCAGGTCTATCATGTCCGCCATGGGACAGCCGGCGGCCAGGTCGGGTGACAGGACCCGCTGGTCTGGCCTGGCCAGGATGGCGGCGCTCTCCGCCATGAAGCGCACGCCGCAGAGTATGATGTACGACGCTTCCGAACGCGACGCGGCCACGGCCAGGCGGTATGAGTCACCGACCAGGTCCGCATGGCGCACGATGTTCGGGCGCTGGTAGTGGTGTGCCGGGACGGAAACGCGGCCGCCCAGGCTCTCTTTCAGGCGCTTGACCCGGAGGTCAAGATCGTCGGTCATGGTTGCGTTCACGGGCGCGCGTCCTTTCTGAGCGAGAAGTCAAAGGCCCTGACCGTGTGCGTCAGCTCCCCGAAGGACACAAAGTCTATGCCTGAATCCGCCAAAGTGCGGTAGCGCTCCAGCGTCATGTTGCCTGACGCCTCGGTCTCGGCCCGGCCGGCCACCAGGGCCACGGCTTCCCGCATGGTGGCGTCGTCCATGTTGTCCAGCATGATGCGGTCCGCCCCGGCGTCCAAAGCCTTTTGGACCTCGTCCAGGTTGCGGGTTTCCACCTCGATCTTGAAGCGCCGCCCCCAACGGGCGCGGGCTCGGGCCACGGCCTGGGGTATGCCGCCGGCCGCGTCTATGTGGTTGTCCTTGAGCATGACCATGTCATAGAGGCCCATGCGGTGGTTGCGGCCGCCGCCCGTGGCCACCGCGTACTTTTCCAGCGCCCTGAGGCCGGGTATGGTCTTGCGCGTGTCCAGCACGGCCGGCGCGCCCGGCCCGGCCGACGACACCAGGGCGGCCGTTTTGGTGGCTATGCCTGAAAGGTGGGACAGGAAGTTGATGGCTGTCCGCTCGCCTGACAGTATGGCGCGCACGGGGCCTTCAACGGTGGCCACGCGCTGGCCCTTGGACAGGAGCTGTCCGTCCGTAAGGCCTGTCGCCACCCGGACGCGTCTGTCCAGGGCGCGGAAAACCTCAGAGAACAGCTCAAGGCCGCAGGCCACGCCCTGGTCCTTTGATACCAGGACAAAGCGGTCGCGGTCAGCCGGCCCGAACAGGGCCAGCGACGATACGTCGCCTGCCCTGCCGAGATCCTCGGCCAGGGCGCGTTTGATGAGGGAGCGGGTTCCGGGGGGAAGCATGGTTCCGTCCGTGTGTGGGCGATGTGGCCGGGGGCGGCCCGCGTGAGGCGCCGTCCGGAGACCTTAGCATATCGCGTCTTGGCCGCCCGAGTAAAGGGAAGCCAGCACCGGCCGCTCAGTTTTCCAGGATGGTGATTTCCACGCGGCGGTTGCGGGACCTGCCGGCCTCGGTGGTGTTGCTGGCCACCGGGCGGTCCGCCCCGTAACCGGCCACGGTCACTTCCTCCGGCGTCCGGGCGCCCAGGGCTATGAGAAGCTCGGCCACGGCCCTGGCCCGCTCCACGGACAGCTGGAGCCGGCCCTCGGCCGTGCCAGCCAGGGCCGTGTGGCCGGCCACCAGGATGTCCCGGCCGGGGATGCCGGCCAGGAGCTCGGCAATCCGCTCGATTTTCTGGCGTTCGGAAGGCAAAAGGCGGGCGGAATCGGCCTCAAACTGGATGTCTTCCAGGCTGATGGTCACGCCAAGCTCGTCGCTCTGCACGCTGACGCCGTCCAAGCCGTCCACGGCTTCCTCCACCCGCTGGGCGAGCGTCGCCCGGTCCATGAGTTCGGCCTCTATGACCTTGGCGCTGGCCGCCCCGCGGTATTCCACGCTGCGGCCGTTTGATAGGTCGAACACGAACTTGAAGTCTTCCTCGTACTCGGCCAGGCCGCCGCGCTCTGGATCCCAGTACAAAAGCTGGTCTGAGTAGCCGGCTATCTGGACCGGGTAGAAATTGGCCGGTCCCCGCGGAGGCTCGGGCCGGTAGAAGACGGTATACGACGCCTCGATCAGCATGAGCTGGCGTCCGTCCCGCGTGACGGGCCCCACGTAGCGGTAGCGCACGTCTATGGGTATGACGTAAGGCTCGGCTATGCCGAAGCCGTCGCGCAGGTCGTGGCGCTCCTCGCCGGGGGCGGTCCACGTGTCGCCCGGCTTGAGGTCTCGCGCGGGAAAGGTGGGCACGTGCCTGACCACGGGCATCCAGTACGTATCGGCTATGTCATAGCGGCCTTCAGGCGACTGCCAGTAGCGGGACTCGTAGGACTGCTCGCGGACGTAGGACGCGCCGCCCTCGTAGCGCACGCTGGTGTCAAAGGTCCCGGCCAGAAGCCCCGAGCCGTCAGCTCGGACGTCCTCCACGGAGAAGGCTATGCGGTTGAGAATTTCCGCAGAATGGGAATAGCGGCGGTCCAGGTACACGTCCTCGTCCACCCGGGACAGGACGCGGAACTTGTCGCCCTTCACAAACACGTGGCGGAATTCGTCCGCGCTTGCCCCGACCGAGGCCAGCACGGCCACGGCCAGGACCAGCGTGGCAAGGCGCGACCGGGCATACGCCGCGCGATTCGCTTTCATGGGCACCGCCTTCCTGAAGGGACCCGCGGGCCCTCCCGTTTCAGTATCGGAATGAAAGCGACGAAGCTGAGCCGTGGTTACCGATGCTTGTTGTGTTTTCCAAGGCACGCGGCGGCCGTGTTGATCTCCAGGAAGTTGGTCGTGTCGCTTTTGCCCGGGGCGCCGCCTATGATGACGACCAGGTCGTCTTCCTCGATGGACGAGCGTTCCACCAGGCTGGCCAGGGAGCTGGACACCAGCTGGTCCGTGCTGCGCGGCGCGTCCGACAGCTCGGAATACACCCCGTAGGACAGGCTCAGGGAGCGCACCGTGGACAGCTGGGGACTGAACGCGTATATGGGCACGTGGCTGCGGTAGCTGGAAATGAGCCTGGCTATCCGGCCGGTTTCCGTGTCCGCGATGATGGCCTTGACCGGCAGGCGCTGGGCGCTCATGGCCGCCCCCCGGGCCAGGTAGTTGCGTACCTGGTTGAGCGTGGCCTCGCTGTCCTGCTGCTCCGCGCGGGGCTTCTGGCTCTCGGCCTGGAGGGCTATGCGCGCCATGGTCCGGACGGCTTCCAGGGGATACTTGCCCTGCGCGGTCTCTCCGGACAGCATGAGGGCGTCTGTGCCGTCGAACACGGCGTTGGCCACGTCCGACACCTCGGCTCGGGTGGGGCGGGGGTTCTCTATCATGGTGTGGAGCATCTGCGTGGCCGTGATCACGGGTTTGCCCTTTTTGATGCATGCCTGGATGATGTGCTTCTGGATGCCCGGTATGCGCTCCAGCGGGATTTCCACGCCCAGGTCGCCGCGCGCCACCATGACCCCGTCCGCATAGTCCAGGATTTCCGGCAGGTTGGTCACGCCCTGGATGTTCTCTATCTTGGCTATGATTTTTGCCTTGGATCCGTAGCCGTCCAGGATGCGTCGCACCTCGGCCACGTCGTCCTTGTTGCGCACAAAGGAGTGGGCCACAAAGTCCACGCCCTGCTCCGCGACGAATTTGAGGTACAAGCGGTCCTTGTCCGACAGCGAGGGCACGCGCAGGTTGACGTTGGGCACGTTGACGTTCTTGCGATCCTTGAGGACGCCGTCGTTCATCACCTCGCACAGGAGCATGCCGTTGGCCGTGTTCTTGACCGCAAGCTCTATGCAGCCGTCGTCCATCAGGATGCGGGAGCCCAGGGGCACCTCGGCCACAAAGCCGTCATAGGACACGGAAAAACCCTTCCGCGTCTCGTCCACCTTGGGTATGGTCACCGTGTCGCCGGCCTTGAGCTCAAGCGGGGCTGGCAGGCCGCGGACGCGGACCTCCGGGCCCTTGGTGTCCACCAGGATGGCCACCGTGTTGCTCACGGCGCGCACGTTTTTGACCACCGTGGCCGACACATCGGGCGTCTGGTGCGCCGTGTTCAGCCTGACGACGTTGACGCCGGCCTCAAAAAGCTGGCCGAGGAACTCCGTATCGCAACGGGAATCGGATATGGTGGCCACTATCTTGGTCAGTTTTCTCTGGTTCATGGTGTCATTATGTGAAATGCCGCCCAAAAAAGGAAGGGGGCGGCATCGATCTATCCAAGGTAGTTCCGGATCATGTCCTGGGTCACTCCCCTGGCGGCGGCTATTTCGGCAAAAAAGCGGCCGGACTTCCTCACGGTTCGCTTCTGCGTTGCCGGGTCCAGCTCGACAAGGCCAAAACGCGCCGTAAAGCCTTCCATCCACTCGAAGTTGTCCATGGTCGTCCAGTGGCAGTAGCAGCGCAGGTCCACGCCCTCGTCGGCAAGGCGCCTGAGCTGGTACAGGTGGTCGTACAGGTAGCGGCTCCTCCGCGCGTCCGCCCTGTCGGCTATGCCGTTTTCCGTAATGTAGACGGGCAGTCCGTACCTCCGGTGGTACTTCCGGACAAGGCGGTACAGGCCCTCGGGGTATATCTCCCAGCCGAGGTCGTTCACCGGAGAGCCGGGCTTGACGGACAGGCGCCCGAACTGCGTCCTGGCCGACGGCGTGAAGCTGACCAGGTCCCGCGTGTAATAATTGATGCCCAGGAAGTCGCTGACCCGGCCGGGAAGGGCGGCGCGGTGGCGGCGCAGGGGCAGGCGGCGGGAGCCGTCCAGCATGCCGTCCAGGAACAGGCCCTGGAACAGGTACTCAAAGAGCTTGGCCACCAATGTGTCCAAAGGATTGCCCGAGGCCGGATCGAACACGCGCAGGTGATGGGCGGCACCGGCCATGGTGTCCGTCCTGCCCATGTCCGAGCGGACGTCATGGATGGTGCCGTAAGCCAGGATGTGGGCGTCTATCATGTTGGCCGCTGCGGCGAACATGTCCTTGGGGCTTGTGCGCCCGGGTGGCCAGATGCCGTACACGTAGCCGTTGGTGAGGTACACGTTCGGCTCGTTGATGGTCACCCAGTCGGACACCAGGTCGCCGAGCGCTTCCGTCACCGCGCGCGCGTACGCCTGGAAGACCGAAGGGGCGTCGTCCCTGAGCCAGCCGCCCGAGTTCTCGAACCACAGGGGATTGGAAAAATGATGCAGGGTCACCAGGGGCTTGATGCCGGCCTTGATCAGTCTCTCGATCTCGCCCCGGTAGTGGGCCAGGGCGTCCGCGGAGAATCTGCCGGCTTCGGGCTCTATGCGGCTCCACTCCAGGCTCATGCGGTATACCTGGTGCTTAAGCTCCTTCATGAGGGCCACGTCCTGGCCCACGCGGTTCCAGTGGTCCGCCGCCGGCGATGTCTTGGAGCCGTCGGCTATGCCGCCGCGCTCGGCCCAGGCGTACCACGAGTTGTTGGTGTCGCCGCCCTCTATCTGGAGCGATGCCGTGGCGCTGCCCATGAGCAGGTTTTCAGGCAGGGCAAAGGGCTTAAGCATGGGCGTGATCCTTTCCGCTTCCCTCCCCGCGCTCGCGCAGGAAGGCTTGTATGCTCTTCTCGTCGTACTTCAGGAACAGGAATAGGCCGACGAGGGAAAACACCACGGCCGCCACGGCGGTCAGGCGTATGCCCAGGCTGTTGTCCGTGCTCTTGCCGAGCAGCAGGAACGACGGGAAGATGAAATTGGCCAGCCATATACCCTGTTTCATCATGAAGGTGCGCGCCCCGTAGAAAATGCCGGCCTTGAAACTGCCGGTTTTCTGGCCGTTGTACTCGGCTATGTCGGCGACGATGGCGTTGGGCAGGATGCCGAATATGGCTATCGGTATGGACGTGAGGACGATGATCAGGTAGGCCTGCGCGATGGCCGGCAGGGGCAGGAAACCGAACGACGCCACCAGCGCGAACACCAGGGCAAAGATGGCAAAGGCCGCTATCAGCACCTTCTTCTTGCCCAGGCGCGAGGCGATGAAATGTATGGGAGCGTAGAACACGAAGCTGAGCAGGAACAACAGCAGCATGAAGAACGATATCATGGACGACGAAAGCCCTAGGAGTATGGTGATGTAATAGCTGATGCCTATTTGTATGAAGGTCATGGACAGCCAGTAGGCCAGGTCGGAAAAGGCAAAGTACACAAAAAATTTTTCCTTGACCACGGATTTCAGCGACTGCCCCAGGCTGTCCTCCGAGCGCTGGTGCACGCTGTAGCGTTTTTCGTCGATGAAGATGACGGGCAGGAGCATCATGACCGCGGCCAGCACGGAGAAGGCGACCACGCCGGTCTGGAAGGCGGCCAGAGGCGTCATGCCCGTGGCGCTCACCAGCAGGTCCTTGATGACGTATATCTGGTTGCCCACGGCGAAGCCCAGCGCCCAGGTCACCGAGGTGACCGTGCTGATGGTCAGGCGCTGGGCAGAGTCGTGACCCAGCTCGCTGAACAGGGCGGTGTACGGCGTGACGTACATGGTCATGAACCAGTAGTAGACGAACATGACGACGATCAGCCACGCGGCGTTGGCCGCGCTCTCTCCCTGAACCGGGGGCAGGAACACCAGGGCTGCGAACAGGGCGAGGGGCAGGGCCGAGCTTGCCATGAACACGCGCCGCCGCCCGAGCTTTGACTTGCTGCGGTCGCTGAGATTGGCCACCAGGGGATCGGTCACCGCGTCAAAGATGCGGCTGGACGAATTGATGAGCCCTATGACCGTGGCTATGCCGAGCACCACGCCCTGGAAGATGAACACGGGAAAGGCCGATTGCCCGTTCTGGACCGGCGGCATGTAGAAATACGTCAGCGTGTTGCCCACGTTGAACGACACGAGCGACCAGCCGAACTGGCCGAGCGAGAAAATGATGAGTTTCCATACCGGAAGTTTCTCAACCATGGCTTACTCCTTGGTGCCGGTGCCGAGCGCGCCTGCCGGCGCTTCCCGGTCCGCGAACGGAAATATGTGGCTTGTGCCGCCCTTAGAGGCGGCGTCGGTTCCTGATAGTCGCGCAAAGCACTCGGAGGCGTGGGGCCTGAGGGTAACCGAGCAGGGACCCGTGCGCGGGCCGGATTCGGGACCGTAGTGCGGGCCGTCCGGCAAAGCGGCGGTTACGGATTTGCCCGTCAGGTTGGCCAGGGCCGTGTAGTCTCGGCCGGCCGCCGTGAAGGACACGCTGTACACGCCGGCCTTCTCGACGACGTCTCGCACGTCCGCCCGGATCCGGGGGAACATGGACCGTATGAGGCGCCATTCGTCGTTACCGTAGTCGCCCACGTAATCGGAGAAGAACACCAGGCCTCCCAGGATGTTGTTGAGAAGGAAGAGGGTCCGTTTCTGGTCGGGACTCAGTTTGTTTCCCGCGGTCCTGAGAATGAACACGTCGGGGTCGTTGCGGAAGGCGCGGCCGTCCAGCTGATAGCGCGCCAGCGTGCTCTGGAGGGAATTGCGCGTGGACACCCGTTCGCGGTAGCGCAGGAGGGACAGGAGGCGGTCTTCCCAGTACGGGGCCACGTCGCTCCCTATGCGGCAGTAGTCCACGGCGCCGAACGCGGGCCACAGGGGCACGCCGCAGCCCAGGATTTCCTTGTGTCCAGCCCAACGCCTGAGCAGGTCCATGGCCAGGGTCATAACGCCGGCGCGCGTAAGCCCGGCGCGGGGTACCAGGGCTGCGGCGTACAGGAAATCCAGCTTGACCATGTCATAGCGCCAGTCTGCCAATACCGTGCGGAACACGCTTTCAAGGTGCGCCTGGACCTCAGGCTTGAGCACGTCCAGGACGTAGAATACGTTGCCCCAGGCCGGATTCCACCCGCCCTTCACCAGGCGCCCCCGGCTGTCCCTCAGGAGCCAGTCGGTGTGCTCGCGGAACACGGTTGAGCGTTTCTCGCAGATGAACGGCGCCAGCCAGAGGCCGGCCTTGAAGCCGGCGGCGTGCACGCGGTCGGCCACGGCTTCCATGCCCGACGGGAATTTCCTGTTGGGTGTGAGCCAGTCGCCAAGGCTTTCCTGGTAGCCGTCGTCTATCTGGAAATAGTCCAGGGGCAGGCCGCTTTTTTGGAGGGCCGCCAGGTTGTTGTCCACGATGTCTTCCGAAATGCCCGTGTAGTAGTTGTACCAGCTGGTCCAGCCGCTGACCGCCGGCCGCTCCGTTGCTTGGGCGGACCCGCGGGCAAGGCAGCGGTCCAGGATGGCCGGGTCGGCCGTGTCTGACACAAGAATCTCGAAAAGGCGGAGCGTGCCGCCGCGCTTGGCTTCCAGGCCCTGGCAGTCTTTCTCAAAACCCAGCGTGCCGGCGCGGAAATTCCCGCGTATGACCGTGTAGCCGGTGGTTTCGTCCAGGGAGCAGCAGAACAGCCTGATGACGCCGTCGCGGCGCAGGTAGCTGTAGCTGTAGGAGCTTATGTCGCCGCGCTTAGCGCTTGAGCGCCTGAAATGGTAGTCGCCGTACTGCCTGAACTGGAACAGGGCGGACGCCGGGCGGTTGACGCCGGGCAGGCGGTCCCTGGCGCCCAGCTCGCCCGACGTGCTCCAGCTCTGGAAGCCGTTGGACAGCATCAGGCAGCCGCGGAGGTCACAGGCGGCTACCAGCTCGGCGCGTTCCAGGACCAGGTTCTCCGGCGCCGTCCAGTCCAGCCGGATGACGGAGCCCGCGCCCGATGTGTCGGGTGAGGCGACGATGGACAGCCCATCGGCCCGTCCGCCCCGGAGCTCGTAGTCAAAGACCCTCCTGCGGCCGCCCTTCCGCTCGCGCGCCGTGACGCGAGCGCGGGTCCAGCTCAGTCCACAGACGCCAGGGTTATTCTGATGATCCATTCCTTGCTCCCGCGCGGTGGAATCCGCGACACTCTTCCATAGTCCACGGCTCTGTCCAGTCTGTCGTAGAACGCGTTGGACGGTTCCACGGCCAGGTTGCGCTCGTTCTTGAAGCCGCCTGTGTTGATCCACACGCCCAGTTCCGGCAGGTCGGAGGGATCATAGTCGATCCTCCACGCGCAGCCCGTGGATGGATAGACGACGCTCGCGGTACCGGCGCCTCCTCCGTGGCTGAAATAGAATTTTCCCGTCATGCCGGCGGGCAGCCTGCCCGGCCGGGACAGGTCGAATTCTGTGGACTGGCAGGCGGCTCTTGGGTAGGCATGGACGCTGCCCGCGGCGCCGAGAAAGCCGCTGTCCTGCACGGACACGACGGGTTCACCCGGGCGCGGCACGCGCAGTTCCGCGTCGTCCGTCAGCGTGTTGAGGGCGTGCAGGGCCCACAGGCAGGGCAGTTCGTGGTCGGACAGATTCTCAAGGCGGTAGCCGAGCGTGAACGCGTCGTCGCCGTCCGCGCGTATGACGCGCCGGAAACGGAGGGGCATGGTTGCCAGGTCTACCCCGCAGGCCAGGGCGTCGCCGTCCGGAACGCAGAGCCAGGGCACGCGCCATGCCTCTCCGTGGTCGCCGAGCCTGTATGCATGCCCGCCGGCCGTCAACGCGCATTCGTCTATGGTGGGCAGCATGTCGTCCATGCCGGACGTGTCGTGGTCCGAGAAGGCCGCCTGGCCGTTGGGCACGCGGTACGATCCGTCCGCGGGCTGGAACAGGTACTCAAAGCGGCGCTCCGTGTCGTACACGGACGCTATCTTGGCGCCCAGGCCCGGGAGCACATGCATGACAAAGCGGCGAGTCCTGAGCATCCACGATTCCTGGCCAAGGTAGCTGGCCTTGCTGAAGGCCATGCCTAGGCCCTTCCCGCTCCGGCCGAGGGCACGCACGGATAGATCGAGCATTCCAGGCCGGTGCGTTCCGCGTACAGGCGCTCCACGGCGCGTTTGAACGCGGGCACGGCCTCATCCCGGACCAGGGCCAGGGCGCAGCCTCCGAACCCTGCTCCGGTCATGCGCGCGCCGTAACAGCCGTCCTGGGCAGCCGCCGCGTCGCACAGGGCGTCCAGCTCGGCCCCGGTTACCTGGTAGTCGGCGCGCAGGGACTGGTGCGACTCCGCCAGTAGCTTTCCAAAGCGCTCGATGTCTCCGTTCCTGAGCGCGTCAGCCGCCTGGACGACCCTGGCCTGCTCCGTGACGCAGTGGCGCGCCCGCGCGAACAGCGTCGCGTCCGCTATGGCGCTCTCCATGCCGGGCAGTTCGTCCTGCGTGTACGAGCAGAGGTCCGGCTTCTTACGCCAGGCCGCCAGGCGCTCAAGTGCCGCGCGGCACTCCGCCAGGCGCTCGTTGTACTTGGACGAGCCGAGCCTGCGCGCTTTGTTGGTGTTCATGACGACGAGCCTGGCCCCGCCGAGTCTGAAGGGCAGGAGCTCGTGGGTCAGGCGGCCGCAGTCCAGGAGCACGGCGGCCGAGTCCGTGCCGTTGAGCACCGCGTACTGGTCCATGATGCCGCACTGCACGCCGGCGTAGGCAATCTCTGCCTCGCGGCACAGGGCGGCAAGTTCGGGGCGGTCCAGGCCGAGCCCGAACAGGTCGTTGAGGGCGGCAGCCGTGACGGCTTCAAGGGCGGCCGACGACGACAGGCCCGCGCCGTCCGGGATGCTGCCCGAGTACAAGAGGTCAAAGCCGCGGTCTATGGCCCCCGGACGTTTTCTAGCCAGGGTTGCCGCCACGCCGAACACGTAATCCTGCCAGCCCGTCCCGCCCTTGAAGGATGCAAGCTGGCCGAGCGTGGTGGTTTGGGCGGGACCGGGAAACTGCAGGGTGAGCGCGCGCACGGTGTCGTCGTCGCGGAGCCTCACGGCAAGATGCAGTTTGAGGTCGATGGTGACGGGCAGTACCAGGCCACCGTTGTAGTCTATGTGCTCGCCTATCAGGTTGACGCGGGCGGGCGACTGGAAGTGCTGTATGTCCGCCGCGGCCTGGCCGAAGGCGCGGATGAATTCGGCGCGCAGGGCGGGCTCATGGCGCTCCGGCAGGTGGCGGTCCAGGAATTTGAGCCTGGCCGAGCGCAGGGTAACGGCGCTGTCCTCAACGTCCACCACGTTGGCGGCGGCCCACGCGCCCATCTCGGAGGACGCGTAGTACTTGATGCGGTCACGCGCCCGGAGCGGCGTGTAGAATTCGATGTGGAAATGGAAGTAATGTCCGGCCTGTGCGTACTCGGGGCTGTTCACCGGAGCCTGGTGCATGACCATCATGTACGGAAAGGGCTTGTCGTACAGGGCGTCAAAGGCGCCGGTCAGCTCTTTGAGCATGTCCGCAAGGCCGTCCGCGGCGTCGTCGTCCAAGGCCGCGAGCGACGGGAGGTGGCTGTTGGACTGTATGAACGCGCCGTAGGGATAATCGGTGAAGTGCGGAAGGAAGGCGGTAAAAAGCCCGTTGTCTGCGATGACCCGAACGTCCCTGCGCCGTTCCTCCGCGAGCATGTCGCAGAAAAGACAGCGGGCGTGGGAGTCAAAATAGTCCCTGGCCGAGTCCAGCTCGGTCCTGAGCTTCAAGGGCACGTGCCCGTAGGCGTATATCTGGCCGTGGGGGTGGGGCATGGTCACGCCCACTTCCCGGCCCTTGTTCTCAAAGGGGAAGACAAGCTTAACCTTGGGATCGGCGGACAAGGCCCGGTCTCGATCCCGCCACAGGTCCACCAGCCTGCGGATATGGCCCACGGACAGCTCGGACAGGGTGGTGTAGTGGTCCGGCGAGTACAGGATGACCTCGCACTTGCCGTAGGCCTCCTCCACGCGGTACGGGCCGTGGGTGTCCGACGCGTCCGCAGGGTCCGGGTCCTGTTTGAGCACGGGAAAGTCGTTGTCATACGTGTGGACAACGTAGTCTGCGGGCACCTTGCCCGAGGACGGGCAGAACGGACAAAAATCCGCGGGCATGTGGGGTCGGTTCTGCCTGCTGGACGCCACCAGGGTCCAGGTTCTCAACAAGGGGTTCCATCTCAGTTCTGCCATGGGGAGGATGTCTCGCTTTCCTGTTCCTGGTCACCATATTAGGAGCGCTCTTGCCTTGGCACAAGGTCTATAGTACAATTTTACTAACATCGCGAGTCTGCGCGATAAAGAACCCGGGTTAACACGCGCGCGCCAAGCGGCACAGTACGGAGCGTCCCCCAAAACGGGGCGTCAAAACCCAACGGTTAACTCCGCGGCTTTGGCCGTGGTCCATTCCCGCCGCCGAGGCGGATTCTGGGAATCGGGATGCCATCCCGGGGAGTTTGCCGTGAACCCTGCCCAGCGCGTCGTTACCGACGCCACCCTTACCATCCAGCAGAAGATCAATGGACTTGCCCACGTGGCGGAGGACCAGCTTGACGTTCTCCGCGTAGGCCCGGACGTGCAGGAACTGCGCGACGCCGGGGTCATCTGCGATCTTTTTGAGGGCGCGGCCCCATACAGGCCCCGCTACGTGGTGCCCGACTACGAGCTCTTCATGCGGCAAGGGTCGGAATTCCTGGGGCTGAAAGCCCCTGCCGACATCTGGGAGGCCACGGCCGCCCTGCTCATCCTGTACAGGCATGTGCCCAGCATCACGAGTTTTCCCGTCTACCTGGGCGACCTGGATGCCCTGCTCGAGCCCTTTGTGGGCGACGAGGCCGAGGCGCGCAAGGCCATAGGCCTCTTCCTGACACAGATAGACCGCACCCTCAACGATTCCTTCTGCCACGCCGACCTTGGACCGGCAGCCACCAAAGCCGGGCGCATCATCCTGGAGCTGACGCGGGAACAGCAGAACGCGGTGCCCAACCTGACGCTCAAGTACGACCCCGAGCTCACGCCGCCGGACTTTGCCGAGCTCGCCGCGGCCACCGCCCTGGACACGGCCAAACCCAGCTTTGCCAACCACCGCATTTTCCAGTCCGAATTCAGGGCCATGGGTTCGGACGACTACGCCATCGCGTCGTGCTACAACGGCCTGCCCAAGGGCGGCGGCTCGTGCACCCTGGTCAGGCTCAACCTGGCCAAACTGGCCCCGCGGGCCGCGGACCGCGACCAACTCCTATCCAGCGTCCTGCCCGAGGCCGTGGACCGCCAGCTTGAGTACATAGACGAGCGCGTGCGTTTCCTGGTGAGCGAGTCGGGCTTTTTCCAGTCCAGCTTCCTGGTGCGCGAGGGCCTCATACACCCCGAGCGCTTTTCAGCCATGTTCGGTCTGGTTGGGCTGGCGGAGTGCGTCAACGCCCACTCGGGCGGGGCGCGTTTTGGGCATGACGACGAGGCCGACGAGTTGGGTCTCCGGATCATACGGGACATCGACGCCAGGGTACGGTCGCACGTGTCGCCCTACCTGGCCTTCAACGGAGGCCGCTTCCTCATGCACGCCCAGGTGGGCATAGATTCGGACACGGGCGTGAGCCCGGGTTGCCGCATACCCATAGGCCAGGAGCCGGAATTGCCCGAGCACATTGTCCGCTCGGCGCCGTTCCACCGCTACTTCCCCAGCGGCATAGGCGACGTGTTTGCCTTCGACCCGACCACGCGCCGCAACCCCGGCCACCTGCGCGACATAGCGGCGGGCGCCCTGAAAAGCGGACTCAGGTATTTCAGCGCGTACGCGGCGGACGCCGACGTGGTGCGCATCACCGGCTACCTGGTAAAACGCTCGGAGCTGGCGCGCCTGAACCGCGGCGAGGCGACCATGCAGGACACCACGGCCCTTGGCCGCAACGCCATCAACAACCTGGGCGTGCTGGAACGCCGCGTCCGTTCGTGAGCGGAGGGGCCGCTCCCTTTCCGTCACGGGCTGAACGGAGGGAGCTGGCCGCGCGGGAAGGCAGGGTGGCCCGCATCCTGACGTTCAGCGCGGTGGACGGTCCGGGGAACCGGGCGGCGGTGTTCCTGCAGGGCTGCTCGTTCGATTGCGTGTACTGCCACAATCCTGAGACCAGGCCGGCCGTGACCGCCAAGGCGCGGCCGGACGAACAGCCCGCCTGGCCGCGCGCGATGACGGCGCTGGGCGTGGTGGCGGCCGTGTGGCCGTACCGGGCTTTTCTGTCCGGCGTTACGGTCAGCGGGGGCGAGTGCGGGGAGCAGCCCGACTTCCTTTCGGCCCTGGTTGGGCTGTTCGGCGGCCTGGGCCTGCCGGCCCTGGTGGATACCAACGGCTCCCTGGATTACGCGGCCAGGCCGGACATCGTGGGGCGCGCCGCCGGCTTCATGCTGGACCTCAAGGCCTGGGACCCCGTCGAGCACCGGCGCCTGACCGGAGCTGACAACGCGCATGTGATAGCCAACCTCAGGTTCCTGGCCGCCGCGGGAAAGCTGGTCGAGCTCCGCACCGTGGTGTCGCCCGGGCTTTTTGACGCCGATTCCACCGTGCGCCACGGCGCGCGGGAACTGGCGGCCTCAGGCTCGGCGGCTCGGTACGCCCTGATCAGGTTCCGACCCCAGGGCACGCGCAAGGCCGCCCGGGACCTCCCTAGGCCGGACGACGCCACCATGGAGCGCCTGGCCGCCATAGCCCGGGAAGAAGGCGCCAAGGACGTGAGAATCATATAGCAAGCGTTCAGCTTGCCGGCCCTCCCCCGCGCGGGCTATGCTGGTGGCGTGAACCAACAGCGACGAAGCGAGCTGGCCGTGTGCGGGCTCGAGGCCGTGCGAGCCCTGGCCGCGGCCATGCCGGAAACCGTGACGCGGTTTTTCTGCTCGGCCGAGCATATCAAGGAATTCGGCGGCCTGTGCTCCCTCTTGGCCAGGGAACGGCGGCCGTACCGCGTGGTAGAGGCGGCCGAGCTTGAGCGGCTGTCAGGCACCGTGCATCACCAGGGCGTGGTTGCCATGGTGGCCGACCTGCCGCCCGCCCGCGTGACGGACAGCCTGGTACGACAGTGGGCCGCGGGAGGATCCCGCGTGGTCCTGCTGGACGGCGTGGGCGACGACCACAACATAGGTGCCATAGCGCGCGCGGCCGCCTTCTTTGGCTGGAGCGCCCTGGTGCTGACCGAGCGCTTTGGCCCGGCCCGCCTTACCACCAGCGCGTACCGCGTGGCCCGGGGCGCCCTGAGCCGCGTCCAGGTATACGCCGACGAATCTGCCGCCCGGTGCCTGGCACGCGCGGCGGGAGCGCTTCCCAGCGTGGGCGCTGACCACCGCGGATCCACCGAGCTTTCAGCTTTCCGGCCGGCCGGAGGCGGGCTTATCCTGGCGCTTGGCAACGAGGAAAGCGGACTGGACAAGGAAACCCAGGCCGCCTGCGGAATCCTGGTGCGCATCCAGGGCGCCGGCGCCATGGAAAGCCTCAACGTGTCCCAGGCCGCCGCCCTATTCCTGCACCACTGCCGGCCGCCGGTTGCGAAGACCTGACAGCCGGCCGTGCGTATCATGCTGGACAGCAACATCTTTGACCGCCTCCTTGCAGACCCCGAGGCCGCGTCCGAGCTGGCCGAGCGCCGCGACCTGTCGCTCTTGGTGACGCCTGTCCAGCTTGCCGAGCTGGAGGCCGTGCCTGACCCGAGCAGACGGGACGCACTCCTGGGCCTGGCCCGGTCGCTGTGCCGTACCCTGGCCGCGCCCCAAGACGGGGCCACGGGGGGCAGGCACCGCTCCGATGGCCTGATTGCGCGCACGGCCGCGTCGTGTACACTGTTGGTGACGGAAGACGCGGGCCTGGCAGAGGCGGCGTCCCGCTCCGGCGTCAGGGTCCAGGACTGGCGGACCTTCCTGCGATCCGTGGTCTATGGGAACCTCTAAAAACTGAAGTTTTTAGAGGTTCCCTTATGCCACACGAAGGGGTACGTGATGGATCAATTCAAGTTCCTGGCCTTGATACTCATTGTTTCCGGCTTCATCCTCTTTCTGGCCCGCGCCAGGCACTCTTCCTTGAAGGCCACTCCTGGCGGGGCTGAGGACCAGCCGGGCGAGTACGACGCGGAGTTCCTGGCCCAGGCCCAAGGCCGCAGCGCCATGCCCCTGGTGCGCGTGTACAATTCCGAGGATCTCATGGTGCTCCGTTCGCTCTTGTCGTCGGCCGGCATACCCAACTACGTCAACTATGGCCACATATCCGGGCTGTATCCCAACATCCGGATAGCGGGGCTTTCTGATTCCGTCATAGCCGTGTTTGATACCGACCTTGACGACGCACTGCGGATCGTCCTGGAGTATATCGAATTGGCCAGGAAAAACTCCGCGTCGTTTTCGTCCAGCAAGGTCCGGGCCGTGGCCGAATTCGTGGTGGGCGGCTACGTAGTGCCCGGAGGTTCCGGCCGCACCTTGCCGGAGGTGCTGGTGGAAGGCGACGCTGTCGGTACAGATGATGGAAACGGCTCCCCCACGCGCGGTCACTGATTTTTCCGAGTTCGGGCCACGATCAGGATTTGACAATTCCCGGGACCGCGCGCACTATGAATCGGCGCTGGCTTGGGATCTTGCCCGCCGAGCTCGGGGGACCGGACATGGAAATCTGGGACATTTACACGATAGACGGGACGCCTACCGGGCGCACCCACGTCCGAGGCGCGGAGCTGGCTCCTGGCGACTACCATCTGGTCGTTCTGGTGTGGGTAGCCACGCCGGACGGCCGCTTTCTGGTCACCAAGCGCCATCCAGACAAGGTCTGGCCCGGACTGTGGGAATGCACCGGAGGTTCTGCCGTGGCCGGAGAGGGCAGCCTTTTGGCGGCCGTCCGCGAGCTGGAAGAGGAAACCGGACTCAGGGCCGACCCGGCGCTTGGCCGCGTGGTCGACTCCTATGTGGGCGACGACAGCCTGTACGACGTGTGGCTCTTTGTCCTGGACGCGGGGCCTTCCGACATACGGCTGCAGGAACGAGAGACCGTGGCCGCGCGCTTCCTGTCGCCAGACGCCATACGCGCCATGTTCAGCGAGGGGGCCATGGTGCCAAGCCTGGCCAGGTCCTTTGACGCCGCCGTGTCCGGCCTGGGCAGGAGTCAGAGCCCCGCGGGCATACGGACGGGGGACCGGCAATGCTGAAGGAAGCCCTGGACACGGCCGGCCTGGCCGCGGGAACCGCGGGCGCGGCCCTGGACACCATAGGACTCATAGCGTCGCGCATAGAAAAATGGAACAGCGTGCGGCGCGAGACCTCGTCGGTCATCAGGCTCCTCTACCTGGAAGTGTGCAAGGACCTGGACCTGCTGGCCGTGCTGATAGACGCGCGGGACCGGGAGGTCGGCTGGAGCGACCCGCGGATACGGTTTTTCATCAGCAACTTTGAGACGGGTGTCATGGAAATGGTTTTGATGGGCAACGAGAAAGAAGACGTGTACCGCAAGCTGTCCAGCAAGGGCCGCATCAAGAACCTGGCCGACATGGTGGGCGCGCGCGAGCGGTCCATGCAGAAATACGAGAACGTCCTGCAGGCCCTACGCTTTGTATACGTCAAGATGGACATACTCAGGAAGCTGGCCCTGGCGGGCGACGAGAACGACCTCCTGAAGCGCGTCAAGGTGATAGAGCGCCTCCGGAACATAGAGGCGCGGCTTGCCCTGGCCAAACGCATACTCGGCGGCTTGGAAGAAAACAAGGCCCTGTCGTGAACGCGGGCCGCCCGGCAACTCCCCGGGCGGCCCGCGCCCAATCCTGATCTGCCAGCCAGCCTGCTATCGACCCAGCAGCAGCTCCAGCTTGACTGCCAGTGCCACAAGTTCCTCGTCCCGGCCGAATCGGCCGGCTAGCTGTATGCCCGTGGGCAGGGCCGTCCATGCAGTGGCCGACGGAACGTTCACGGTGGGCACGCCGGCGTGGGTCCACGGCAGGTTCATGATGGGGCTGCCGGTGGATTCTAGGCCGGCTGGAGCCGGGCCCGGCGCCGCGGGAGATACCCACGCGTCGGCTCCGGATGCCGCGAGCGTTTTGTCCAGGCGCTTTCTGAGGGAGCGCCTGCCAGCCAGGTCCTTGGCCAGCTGTTTGGGATCCACGGCGCGGCCCTGCTCGATGAGCTCGCGGGTGGCCGGTGCGTACAGGTCGCCATGGGCGTCGAACCAGGCGCGGTGGGCATGGGCCAGATCGGCCGCGCATATACGCCGGTGCCGGGTATTGATATCCTCGATGTCGGGAAAGGCATCCGTCCGCTCGATGACGCAGCCCGCGGCGGCCAGGCTGTCCAGGTCGCGCTGGAAGGCGGCCATTCCGTCCGCGGACGCCTGCCCCAGATACGGGCCGTTGGGTACCAGCAGGACGGGCGCGCGCCGGCCAAAGGCGGCCGGAGACGAGCGTCGTCCCGACCAATGCGGAGCAAGAGCGGCGGCGGCCAAGGCCAGGCTGGCGGCGTCGGCGGCTATGAGGCCAACATGGTCCACGGAGCGGCTGAAGGGCACCACGCCCTTCCTGCTCAGGCGCTCGTAACTGGGTTTCCAGCCCGCCACCCCGCAGAAGGCCGCGGGCCTGGTGACCGAGCCTATGGTCTGGGTGGCCGTGGCCAGGGCGCAGAAGCCGGCGGCCACCGCCGCGGCCGAGCCCGAGCTTGAGCCTCCCGGCGTGTGCCGAGGGTCCCGGGGGTTGCGCGTGGGGCCCGGGCTGAAATAGGCGAATTCCGTGGTTACCGTTTTTCCCAGAATCAGGGCGCCGGCGCCGCGCAAGGCGCGGACCACGGGGCCTTCCGGCATGGCAAACAGCTCGGGAGGAAGGCGCGAGCCGGCCCGGGTAGGGAAGCCGTCCACGGCGAATATGTCCTTGACGCCAACCATAGTCCCGAACAGGAGCGGCCGCCTCTGAGGATCCGGCCAGGCGGCCAGAAGCCGGCGCGCGTCGGACAGGAGGCGGTCCCTTCTGCCGGGTTCGGGCAGGAGGGCAAGCACGCTCGGTTCAAGAGCGTCGACCCTGTCCAGGATGTCCAGGACATGGTCTTCAAGGGCACGTTTCCCGCTGGCTACATCCGCCGCCGTCTTGGCCAGCGACAGCGGCCGAGCCAAACCCTCAGTCGCCGTCATCGCGTATGGCTCCGGAGGCCTTGAGCTCGGCAATGCGGGCGTTGTCCAGGCCAAGCACGGAGGCGAGCACGTCGGCCGTGTGCTGGCCTATGCGCGGCGGCACGGGGCGCGTGGGGCTCTCCGGGATGTTTTCCATCTTGATGGGATTGCCCGGTATGGTAACCCGTCCGGCCGCCGGATCGTCCACGGTCACGAACATGGAGCGCGCTGCCAGCTGGGGATCTTTCATGACGCGGTCCACCGTGTTGACCGGGGCCGACGGGACGCCGGCCCGTTCCAGGATATCCAGCCACTCGTCCATGGGCCGGTGTTCGAAGACGCGCTCCAGCTCCGGAATGAGGTCGTCATAGTGCTTGGTCCGGTCGGCGTTGGTGGCAAAGCGCTGGTCGGCAAGCAGGTCCGGCCTTTGTATGGCCCCGCAGAAGGATTTCCACAGGGCGTCGTTGCCCACGCCCACCACAAACCAGCCGTCGGAAGCGTGGAAGGCCTGGAAGGGCGTGATGGTGGGATGGCGCGTGCCTATGGGCTCGGGCGGCTTGCCGTCCACCTGGTAGCGTACCAGGGCGTTCTCCAGGATGGCCAACTGGCAGTCCAGCATGGCCACGTCCACCTTCTGTCCCTTGCCGGAGGCCGCGCGCTGGTACAGGGCGGCCAGGATACCCGAGGTGGCAAAGGACGCGGCCATGATGTCGCCCATGGACAAGCCGACCCGGGTGGGCGGCGTGTCCGGCCAGCCGGTTATGCTCATCACGCCGCCCCTGGCCTGCACCAGGATGTCGTAGGCGGGCCGGCCTGAGTCAGGTCCCGTGTGGCCAAAGCCGGATACGGCGGCGTACACGAGGCGCGGATTGGCCTTCTTGAGGACGTCCCAGCCCAGGCCGAGCTTCTCCATGGTGCCGGGCCGGTAGTTTTCCACGAGCACGTCGCACTGCTTGGCCAGCTCCAGGAGCAGGGCCTTGCCGTCCTGGGTTTTCAGGTCTATGGCCACGCTCTTCTTGCCGCGGTTGATGTTCAGGAAATACAGGCTCTGGCCGTTCTTGAAAGGGCCAAAGCTGCGCGAGTCGTCGCCCGTGCCCGGCACCTCGATCTTGATAATCTCGGCTCCGAGGTCGGACAGGGTCATGGTGCAGAAGGGCCCGGCAAGCACCCTGGTCAGGTCGAGGACGCGTATCCCCTCGAGCGGTTTAGCCATATCGGCCTCCAGTAGGAATATGAACCACAGAGACACAGAGGCTACGAGAAAATGGGCGTGGCGCGAGCCTTCCCGATTTCTCTGTGTTTCTGCGGTTCGATTATTGGGAGCCTCTAAAACCTTCAGTTTTTAGAGGTTCCCTCTTGTCATTTTTTGCGGGCTTCCTCGTGCAGCCAGGCGGCGCGGGCCCCGGCTATGTCGCCGAACTTGGTCAGCTCGCATTTGGCCTTTTTCTCCATCAGCTTGGCGTAGCGTTCGTCTTCCACCATGGCCACAATGCGGGCCACGCTGGACTCGCCGTCCACAAAGCGCCACGGGAAACAGCCTATCAGGGCGCGCTGGTTGAGGAGCAGGTCCATGTCGCCGCCCAGGCACTCGGCGTGGATGATGCCCACGTTGAACATCTCAATGTGCATGAGCTGGTACTTGTCCTCGGTGAAGATGTCGTCCAGGCCCTTGCCGTATTTGGACTTGAAATGGCGGTCGCACTCGGCGGCCTGCTTGGGCATCCAGTCGCGGATCTTGGTGTTCATGGGATGGTCGGCGGAACCGCAGTCCACGCCTATCCAGCGCAGCTTCTTGCGCTTGGCCCACTCGGCGAACTCGCGGTCGGGCCCAGGATGCTTGATCATGTAGCGAATCTCGTCGCCCGTGGGCTGGTCCCAGCCGTAATGGTGGAAGCCCGTGTGGATGATCAGGATGTCGCCTTCCTTCACCTCCACGCGTTCCTCTACCATCTTGGACGTGTACAGGTCGTAGTCGCCCGCAATGTCCGACAGGTCGACGATAGCGCCCTCGTGCACCAGGAAGTCCATGTCCAGGCTGGCAATGTCCTTGCCCGGCGTGTAGAAATGGATCTCGCCGTCCAGGTGGGTGCCTATGTGGTTTGAGTGGGTGACCAGCTGGCCGTTGGCCCCGTTCGGCGCCAGTCGCTTGAAGTACTTCACCTCAAGGGGCTCGTAGGTGGGCCACGGCGGCGTGCCTATGCCCAGCGGAATGGTCAGATCGATCATCTTCATATTGAACCTCCTATAAGCATTGTCTGAAATGCTACCACGGCGTCACGGAAAGCGTTCTCCGGTGGCGCGTCTTCCATGACGTACCGGCTCGGCTCTCCTTGCCGGCCTTTGGATGAGCGCGCGTC
>JAFGJV010000042.1 GCA_016928955.1 Spirochaetales bacterium | reverse complement strand
CTCACTCGGTTCAAATCCCTAGAGCGCCCTACCAATAGAAAAGCTCGCCTTTTAAGGCGAGCTTTTCTTTGGGCGCTGAGGGATTTGAACCCCCGACATCCTGGGTGTAAACCAGGCGCTCTGACCAGCTGAGCCAAGCGCCCAGGGCGGGTGGACAGTAGCACGAAGCGGGGCTGAAAGGCAAGGGCGGCGTTGCGCGCGATCCCTACAACGAGCCCCCAAGGATAAGCTCGGAGTAACTGCGGCCTTCGATGTCCGATTCGGGCACGCCCGCCTTGGCCAACACGGCCTTGAGCCCGCCCATGGTTATGGCCATGAGCGCCGGGTCGTCGGAATCCAGAAGTTTTTCTATTTCCAGGAAGTGGCCAAGGCCGGCCACCTCTACCAGTTCTATGGAAAAGCCGTCGTGCTCGTACAGGGTGCCTGTCTTCCGCTTACGGTAGAACGGCTCGCAGCCGATGCGCTCTATCAAGGCGACGAAGGCCGCCTGGTCGCTCACCTCGAACTCGGTCTCCCGGTTGATCTCTATGCCGGCCTCGTTGCGCTTTACCTTGAAGGTGACCACACTCGCGTCCCCGTCCGAGCGGACGCGGAAGCCTTTGGTGCCCCGGGCAAAACGCCAATCCGGCCCGTGCCAGTACGAATCGAGCTTGTCAAAGGCGCGGACAAATCGAGCGAACGCGCGGAGCCTTTCCTCAACGGCCGCGGGATCCCGCAGCCGTGCTTTAAGCTCGATCTCGAGCATGGGCTCACTCCTTCATGGCCAGCACCGAGGGGTCATAGTCGTCCGGCGGCGCAAAGCCCAGAAGCTCAGCGCAGGTAGCCGCCAGGGAACTGATGCCCAGGCCCGTCCTGAGCTCCTGAGCGTACTCGCCCGCGGACTCGGGGTCGTATATAACACAGGGCACGGGATTGAGGCTGTGGCTGGTTTTGGCCCTGGGCGACCCGTCGGCCTTGCGCGACACGGCGCCGGTCTTCTTGTCGTGCTCGTACATGTCGTCCGAGTTGCCGTGATCTGCCGTCAGCACCAGGATGCCGCCGGCCTTCTCAACGGCCTTGCGCAGGCGGCCAAGCTGTATGTCCATGGCTTCAAGGCCGCACACCACGGCCTGGTAGTTGCCCGTGTGCCCGACCATGTCGCCGTTCGGGTAGTTGACCCTGATGAAGCGGTAGCGTCCGCCGTCTATGGCAGCCAGGATGGCGTCCGTGATCTCGGCGCACTTCATCCACGGCCGCTGTTCGAAGGGCACCACGTCGCTCCGGATCTCAACATAGTCCTCGAGCCGCTCGTCGAACTTGCCCGTGCGGTTGCCGTTGTAGAAATAGGTGACGTGGCCGAATTTCTGGGTTTCAGATATGGCCAGCATGGGCACGCCGGAGGCGGCCAGGTATTCGCCCAGGGTGCGGTCTATGGACGGAGGGGCGACCAGGTACTGGGCGGGCACATGGAGGTCGCCGTCGTATTCCATCATGCCGGCGTACTCCACCGCGGGCCTGTGGCCGCGGTCGAACTTGTCAAACTGGTCGCTCTCGAAGGCCGCCGTGATTTCCAGGGCGCGGTCGCCGCGGAAGTTGAAGTATATGACCGAGTCGCCGTCGTGGACCGGGCCAATGGGGCCCGAGTCGTCGGCCACCACAAACTCGCCCATGTCCTGGTCTATGAGGCCGGGCCGCTCGGCGCGGTAGGCGCGGACGGCCTCGGCCGCGCTCTTGAAGCGGCGCCCCATGCCGTGCACGTGCGTGTTCCATCCGCGCTCTACCATGCTCCAGTCGGCGCCGTAGCGGTCCATGGTTATGTACTGGCGTCCGCCGCCTGACGCTATGCGGTAGTCATAGCCGCCCGCGGAGAGGCCGGCCAGAAAAGCCTCAAAGGGCTCTATATAGTCCAGGGCGCTCTGTTCGCCCACGTCGCGGCCGTCAAGGAGGGCGTGGACGCGCGCGCGGCGTACGCCCGCCTCCCGGGCCGCGGCCAGCATGGCCTTGAGGTGGTCCAGGTGGCTGTGGACATTGCCGTCTGAAAAGAGGCCGATAAAGTGCAGGGTCCGGCCCTCTGCTGCCTTCACGTTGGCCACCAGGCGCTTCCAGGTGTCGCCCGCGAACATGGCCCCGCTCTCTATGGACGACGACACCAGCTTGGCTCCCTGGGCAAACACCCGGCCGCAGCCTATGGCGTTGTGGCCCACCTCGCTGTTGCCCATGTCGTCGTCGGAAGGCAGGCCCACCGCCGTGCCGTGGGCCTTGAGCTTGGTGGCGGGGCAGACAGCCAGAAGCGCGCGGAAATTGACCAGCATGGCGTCCGCCACCGCGTCGCCTTCCGTATAGGTGCCGTAGCCAACGCCGTCCATGACGACGAGGACGACAGGACCTCGTCGGCCCTTCCAGGCCGGATTCTTCTTTAAAGCGTCCATATCACTATCTCCTAAAAAACGAACGGCGCGGGCAGGCCCCGCGCCAAACCCGGCGTCACTCGCCGAAATACTCAATCAGCGTGGTAACGTCCATGTCGCCCAGGACGGATGCGTAGTCCAGGAACGGGAGCCCTATGACGGCGAACACTCCCACCGGTTCGGCCCCACCCTCCCTGAGCAGTTCGGCGGCCGCCTTGAGGGTCCCGCCCGTGGCTATGAGGTCGTCCACGATGAGCACCTTGCCACCCGCGGGGATGTCCGCCTCGTGCATTTCTATCTCGGCCTCGCCGTATTCCAAGGCATAACTCCGGCTGCGTGTCTTGCCCGGCAGCTTGCCCTTCTTGCGCACAAGAATCAGGGGCAGGCCCAGGCGCTCGGCAAAGGGCGCGGCGAACAGGAAGCCCCGCGACTCAACGGCCGCGACCGCGTCTATGTCCCGGCCTTTGTACAGCTTGACCATGGCGTCAATGCAGTACTTGAAGGCGTCTGGGTTGGTGAGGACGCTGGTAATGTCGTAAAACAGGATCCCGGGCTTGGGGAAATCGGGCACTTTGCGGATAGCGTCGTCCAGGTTGAAACCGTCTGGCATACACACCTCATACTATTGGGGGAGAGTGAACCCGGGCACGAAGCGTCCGGGCAAAATCCGGCCGTGGCCGGCGGGTCTATTCGAGCAGCAATTCCGCCCAGGCAACGGGGTCAGCGCCTGGCACCAGGTCCGGCGCCATGATGCTGAGTTCGGCGTCTGACATGGCCGCCCGCAGGTTGGGGCTGGCTCCGCCCAGGGTAAAGAAGGCGGCCCTGCGGCCGGCCAGATTCATGCCTGACATGGCCCGGGTCAGTTCCGCCCACGGCCCCGTGTTGGCCCCGTCCACGCCGAATGCGTACGCGTCGGCTGCCAGGATCTCGGGTATGGCCACCTCGGACGCGAGTCTGAGCTTGACAGACGCGTGCTTGGAGACACCGGCCTTGATGGCCTTGGCGGTTCTTTCCAAATCAGCCTGGCCGTCCTCGTAGACAACCAACAGCTTTTTCTTTTTGTCGTTCACGGCAATTCGATACTAGTATCGCGCACGCGCCCTGTCAACCCGCGCCCCCGCCTCAGGAGCCGCCATCGGAGGCGAGCAACACGGCGTCCAGGATGCCAAAAGCGGCGGACAGGCCAGCCGCTGTCAGGAACATCACCGCCTGCTCCCCGTTGGTCGGCTTGTACGTGTACTCGTTCTTGAACGGCCAGGGGGCGTAGTACGCGTTAAAGCCCGAGCCGGCGTAGCGGGTAAAGTCGAACACGAACTTGGTGTAGAAGAGCACGATGGGAAAGGCGCCCAGGCTGATGATCTCCCAGCGCCTGAGCGACACGGCCCAGTCCGGAAACTCGTCGGCCGAATAGGGTTCCGGCAGGGGATTGGGCGACGCTGTCTGCGCGGCCGCCCCCGCGGTCAGCGCAAGGAGCATGAGAGCCAAGAGGAGGGCGGTCCGAAAGGCTCTCACAGCGGCCGCCTTTGGCCGAATACGGCCGTGCCTATGCGTACCATCGTGGCACCCTCCTCTATGGCCAGCGTATAGTCGTTCGTCATGCCCATGGACAGGGTGTCCCAGGCAGGCGGTTCCAGGCGGGCCTTGGCCAGCTCGAAGGCCGCCCGGCACGCCCGGAACGACGAGCGTATGGCTTTTTCGTCGTCCGTGTAGGGGGCCATGGTCATGACGCCCCGGGGCCTGAGCGAGCCCGCGCCCAGGGCCTCCTCGAGGGCCGCAAGGAAACTGTCGGTATCTGAAAAGCCCGTTTTGGATTCCTCGCCCGTATGCAGTTCCATAAGCACGTCCAGCACACGGCCCTCGGAGGCGGCCCGCTTGCCGAGCTCTCGCACAATGTCGATCGAGTCGACGGACTGCACGCAGCCGAACAGGGTCACGGCCTTGCGCGCCTTGTTGGATTGCAGGTGCCCAAGGAGGTGGAAGCGCGCGTCCGGCACCCGGCCGCCCAGCGCGGCCAGCTTGGATTCGGCTTCCTGCACGCGGTTCTCACCGAACAGCCGCACGCCAGCCGCGTAGGCGGCCAGGACAGCTTCCGGCGGGTTGAATTTGGTCACGGCCAAGAGCTGTACCGCCTCCGGCCCTCGACCGGACGCCTTGCACGCGTGGGCCATGCGCTCGCGCACGGCGGCCACGGCCTGGGATACGGCCTTGGCGTACTCCGGCGACAGGGCCTGGGCGCCTTCAGCTTCCTCATCGGGGCTCACAGGAAGTCCCTCAGCGACTCGTCTATGCCCTTGCGGGCCTCGAACCAGAAATTCAGGGCCGCCTCGTTCTGGTCGCGGTCAAAGGCGTCCAGCCAGCTGGCCAGTTCCGGGTCGTCCTTCTTTTCCACGTCCCGCACCCTGGCCATGAAGGAGCGCACAAAGGCCAGGTTCCGCTCGCTTTCCCAGAACACGCCCGCGTTGCGGCTGTTGATCCTGCTGGCAGCCACGGACACCGCGTTCACGTACTCGTCGCCCAACCCGTACAGCTGCTGGAAGGCTTCCGGCGCGTAGTCCTCTGCCCAGCCGCGGTGGAAACGGCATATTCCGGCATTGTCCATGAGAAGTTCCTTTTTGAGCCGCTCGGCGCACGCGCGGCCCAGGGCCCGGGGCGGCAGGAACTCGGGGCCGTAGTGCATATAGTACTTGCCCATGATGGCCATGGGGGCCAGGGCACCGGGGGTCCAGTACTGGTTGGGCACCATCCAGCCCTTGCGCCCGTTGGCCGTGTACACAAACCGGTCCAGTATGCGTACGCCCTTGTCGCGCCTGACCCTGCGCGCCCACTTCCTGGCGCCCTCCCTGAAATCCACTATCCCGCGACGCTCCAGGATCGACTGGACCAACTCAACGCCCAGCTCGGCGTTGTGCATGGAATCGGCCACCACATCAAAGCCGTCCATGTCCCATCGCGGCTTCCGGCTGACGCCCAGCTCATCCGCGCTCAGTTCGCCCGAGTCCAGACAGTCCATGAGCCAGGCCAGCACGCCACCTCCTGATATGGCGTCAAAGCCGGCGGCGTCGGAGGCGCGGTTGAGGAGCTCGGCCGCGCGCTGGTCAAAGATGCCGCATAACGGACCGAGCGTCTGGTACGGCTCGTAATCCTTCTTGTATTCGCCATGGAGCTTCTTGCATACGGCCGAGCAGGGCTCCCCGCAGGTGGCCTGGCTCTTGGTGGCTATGGTTTCCTCGTTAAACTGCTTGAGGTAGTGATCAAGCACCAGGCCTTTGTGCGCCGCGAGCCGCTGGTCCTCGGTCCAGCCCAGGCTGCGGTAGTTGAAGGCCAGGAGCCGGCCGCCGACCGTGGCGTAGTTCACCCCAAAGGTGCCGCCTGTCTGGAACTTGGGGTCAAAGCGGTACTTGGTAGTCGCCTCAAAATCCTTGACGGCGAGTTTCTGGCGGTACTTGGCCTCAAACCAGGCGTCGGCCACGCTGCGATCGCGGAAATCCTCGTCCGAAACCGTGCCGCCGTACACCACGGCCGCTATGCCGTGCTCGGACAGCATCTTGGATCCGAGCCCGCCCCTGCCGGCCCAGGTATCCACGTTGCTGGCCTTGCCGTCCTTGAGCGCGGCGGATACTATGCCGCCAAAATCGGTGGCCAGGGCCGCCGGGCCGACCGCCAAAGCCCGGTGCCCGCCGGAGTAGCGCGGCCCGAACACGCGCAGGGCCTCGTCCATCATGGCGTATGCGCCTAGGCGTCCGCCGGCCCATACCTGGCGCGCGTCCACCGGCTGTATCTCGACCTCGATTTCCTCGCCATGCTCTCGGTTCAGGTACAGGATGGACGGCGTGGGTGCCTTGCCCACCAGGGCCACCATGTTGATGCCCAGATTGTCGAACTCAAGGCCAGCCCCGCCCATGCTGGACACATAGAACCCGCGCCAGCACGGGGAAAAACCGTTGACGATCAGGCGGTTGGATCCGGGAAGGATGGAGCCGGCAAAAATGCCCACGCCTATGTTCAGGCTCCTGTGTATGCCGGCCAGGTGGAGGCCAAGGTCGACTGGCCCAAAATACTGCCCCAGGGGATAGCGGCGCACGCGGTAAAACCCGGTGGTCGCGTCCACAAAGAGTACTTTCTGCGTTGTCTCCATCGCCTATCCTTCCGTATCAGGCCGGCCTGGCCCGCAGGACCATCACGTCCCCCAGGCCCAGACGCTTGACCGCCGCGTCCATCGGCTTTTTGAGCCACCGTGGCCGCATGCCAGCCGGCCACCCGCCCCAGGTACGGGCGCTCTCCACCCGGAATCCCTCCGCCTTGAGCATAGCGCCCAGGGTACGTGCGGAAAACAGGTACAGGTGATCCCTGATGGCGCTGCGCCATTCCTGCCCCTTGAGCCAGGCCTGGAAACCGTCCGCGTTTGGCGTGATGAGATACAGCCGCCCCCCGGGTTTTACAGCCCTTCGCGCGGCGGCAAGAAAGGCCCGGGGATCGTTCACGTGCTCGATCAGGTGGAGGGCCATCACCACGTCAAAGGATAGCGCGTCAAGGCGGGCCTCTTCCAGCCTGCACGCTTGGACATCCAGGCCAAAGGTTGAGCGAGCGTAGCTTGCCAGCTCGGGGCTGAGCTCGACGCCTGCGCATGACCAGCCGCGGTCCTTGAACACGGACAGAAGGGCTCCCGTGGCACAGCCTATTTCCAGTATGGATGACCCGCCATCTGGCCGACGCCCCGGCTCCAGTCCGGCCTCAGCCAGGCTCTTGAGGGCTATGCTCCTGTACTCCAGATGGCGCGCCGTCTCGTAGGCCAGGTAGCTGTGGTCATAGCGGGCGGCCACGGCCGAAGGTTCGGGCTGGGGGTCCTGCCGCCACAGCCCGCAGGACGCGCACCGGAGGAATTCCACGCCCTGGGCTAGCCAGCGCTTGCCGACAGCCCGGGACGAGCAGAGCGGACAAGGCCGCGACACGGCCGGCTCCCCGGCTTTGGGCGCCGTGGCAAAGGTCCTGAGTTCGGCCACCTCAGAACACCTGCACCGTGTAATGGGCTTCCCGGACGTTGCCCTCAAAATCCGACGCCACCACGCTGATGTGGGCCGTACCCCGGACCAGCGATACCGGGCCAAAGCCCGCCCTGCCGTCCGGCAGTATGTAGTCGCGGATGTACACGGGGGCGGCGGAGAAGGCCTTGAGCGCCCCGTCTTCAGCCCAGGCGGCGTCGTAGCGCACGTTGGCCAGTTCCGACCCGTTGACCAGCACGGCCAGCTGGAAGGGCGCCGAGGGCCCTTCGGACGGGAACAGGTCGGCGGCGTCAACTCTGATGCCCCACTCTCCCTGCCTGACGCGGTTGTCGCGTCCGAGCGCCAGCTGCTGCGAGCCTGACACCAGCGTGACCGACCGTATGGCGGGGGCCCTGTTGTCCGCCAGCCGGGGCAACAGGGACAGGGGGTTGATAAAGCGACGCTCGAGGGCGTCGTACGCGTAAAAATTCACGGAGCGACCCCCGTCCGGCGGGGCGGCACCCACGGGCTCGCCGGCCTTGAGCGCGACGGCGTGCCTGGGCAGGGAGCCCGGCTGGAGGCCGGTGAACACGCTCATGAGTCCGGACGAATGCGCCAGGGCCACGATACTGCCGCCGGGCAAGGGGAAACCGCCCGGCAGCCTGCCGTCGTCACAGGCAAAGACCAGGTCGCCGTCGTCAGGCGCTTTCACGATCTGGTCGCTGACGGACAGCTCAAGGCCCTTGCTGAAGGTCCCGCCGCGGGCCGAGCCAAAGCCCGTGCGGTAGCCGGGCTGGTCGGACGGCCACTGGAAGGCGGCCACCCCCACGCAGGCGGCCGCCAGGACCGCTCGGGCGGCAAGCGCTTTGGACACGTGAAGGCGGCTCATGCCTACTCCTCTACAAAATCTATGCGGGACAGGCGGGTTTGCGTGCCGAAATACAGCGTCCCGCCGTCCATCCTGATATACTCGGTGTCCGGGGGAAGGGCCAGCCTGCCCAGAATCCTGTTCGGCGGCTCAAAGGCCACCAGCGAGAGCGAATCGGGCAGGCGGGCGGCTACATAGGCCCGGGAGCTTTCCTCATCATACCATACGGAAAAATCGTCGGCGTTGACCGAGAGCACCGTGTCCAGCGAGCCGTCCGACGACCATACGCCTATCCCCGAATCGCTGCGGTAGAGTACCCAGCGGCCGCCGTCCAAAAAGGCCACCCGCACCGGCTCGCGGTAATCCGAGTCCAGGTAGCGGTGCGACACCACGCGGTAATCGGACCCGCCCTTGCCCAGCACCACCAGGCGCTGCCTGTCCGCGCCGCACACCATGGCCACCAGGTCGCCGGACGGGGACACGTCCAGGGCCAGAATGGTCTCAAGCCGCGATCCGCCCGGCGCGAAACTGAATTCCGTCCGGCCGTCCATGCCTATGCCCTGGACGACGCCGCCCACGGTGCCAGCCACGGCCAGGCGCTCCGACGACGCGAAGGCCGATACCTGCACAGGCAGGGCGTAGGTCCACACCAGGGTCCCGAACTGATCAAAGGCCGACACGGACGCACCGTCCGCTCCCGCCGAAAATAACCGTCCACGGTTGAAGAAGGGGAAGCCGGGGATATCGGTGCCCGGGCTTCCGCCCGCGTCGTACAGGGACGGCTCGGCGCCCAGCAGCAGGTACGACTGGTCGCCGACCTGCACGCCGGCCTCGGTATCGGCCAAAAAGGCCCAGCTGCCGTCCTTGGTAAAGTAGCCGTACCTGTGCCCAGCCGAAAAGGGGAGCAACGCGTCCACGGGGGCATCCTGAGCACGGGCGACCGGGGCTAGAGCGTCGCTCCACCTGGCAAGAGGCGTGAGCTCGGCGCCCAGAGGCTCCGGAAAGAGGAAGAAATACACGCCCAGCGCCAGGGCAACCAGGACGGTGGCTAATAGGTTCCAGGTGCGACCGCTGTCGCTCATCGCGCTCCCCCCACAAGAGCCCAAGTGGCTCCTTTCCATTCTTCTGGGAATGGTATATAGTATCGTCCCATTCCGTCAATACAAAGAGGATTTTCTAGCATGGAAGACCGAGAAATATTCAAACTCGCCACCGAGGCGGCTAACCAGTCATACTCGCCCTATTCGAAATTCCGCGTGGGAGCCGCCCTCCTGTGCGAAGACGGATCCGTGGTAACGGGAGCCAACGTGGAAAACCGTTCCTACGGCCTGGCCATATGCGCCGAGCGCTCGGCGATCGTGTCCGCCATAGCCCAGGGCAAACGCTCGTTCAGGGCCCTGGCGGTATCCACGCCGGACGCGGCCTACCCGGTCAGTCCCTGCGGCGCATGCAGGCAGTTCATCAGCGAATTCGTTGGCAAGGATTTCCCGATCAGCTTTGGAGGCTCCGACGGCACCGTGGTGCACACCACAATGGGCGAGCTCTTCCCCCACGACGCGCTCCACGAACTGGCCGAGCGTTGATGGTCGCCGGTCTCAGCGCTTTTTCTCTTCTTCTTCCCGCCGCTTCTGGTCGGCCTCGAGCTTGGCCGACCAGATCTCGATCTTCTTCTTGAGTTCGTCCGCTTCCGTCCGATCGCCGAACACCGTGTGGATGCGGCGCAGGGCCGTGAGGAACAAAATGGCCTGCTTGAAGTCTTCCATCTTGCTGGAGAACACTTCGTATTTCTCGCGGTAGCGGTCGGCCACAGACTGGAACAGCCGCTTGACCGTGCCCAGGTAGGACATGGTCACCATGCGGTTGGGGCTATCCAGGTCCAGGTCCTGATACGCGCGCTTGAGGTCGATCATGTTCTTGGCCACCACCGCGAACTTGCCCCAGGTCTCGGCAAAGGACCATTTCCACTTCGAGTTGCTGCCGTACCCGTCTTCTATCTCGCGGATGGCAAAACCGATCTTGCGTATGAGGAGGTAGCGGTCGTCCAGGGACAGCTCCGCTATTTCCTGAAGGTTCGCCTCGTAGTCCGAGAAGGGGGTGTCCACAAAGCCCGTGACGATGTCTTCCAGGTATTTGACGCCCCGCACAATGGCCTTGCGCGCGTCGGACAGGGAGTCTTCGTTTTTGATGCCCAGGAGCGACACGGACAGGGTGTTGATCAGGATGTGGTACGACGCGAGCGACAGAACCTCTTCAACCAGCTTGAGGCGGACGTAGCCCGCGCCCTGGCCGCCCGGTTGCTTGAGGAGGTTCAGGAGGTTCTGCTCCTTGGCGTTTACGGCGTCGATTACGGCCTTGTATTCTTTGACCTTGGCCGCGTACCTGTTCCTTTGCTCCAGCGTGATTTTAGCCATTACCGTCCCCGGCCCGAGCCATACGTGGCAAGAAGGTCGGCCGCGTGCGCCAGCGAAATCTTCGCGTCCGCGTGGCCGGACAGCATCCGTGCCACCTCCCGCGTCCTTGAGTCGCCGTCAAGGCGCGACACCCTGGTCACCGTGCGCTCACCTTCCACCACCTTTTCCACCTTGTAATGATTATCGGCGCGCGCGGCTATGGACGCTAGATGCGTGATGCAAAATACCTGTTTGCTGTCCGCCAGGGCGGCCAGGTGCTTGCCGACGCCCAGGGCGACCTCCCCGCCTATGCCGGTGTCTATCTCGTCGAACACCATGGTGGGGACGCCGTCCGCGCTGGCCAGCACCGTCTTGATAGCCAGCATGACCCGCGACAACTCGCCGCCGGACGCGACCTGGGCCAGGGGACGCAGGGGCTCGCCGCGGTTGGCTGACACGTAGAACTCGGGTTCGTCCGCGCCGTAGGGACCCACCACCACCTTGCCGTCGGTCAGCGGCTTTTTTTCCAGCCTGACGGCAAAGCGCGCGCTCGGCATGCCCAGCGTGGCCAGTATGGACGCCGCGGCGCTCTCAAGCCGGCCGCCCGCCTCCGCCCTGGCCTTGGAAAGGGCTTCCGCCCGCTCGTACACCCGGGCTTCCAGCGCCGCTGCCTCAGCCTCAAGCCCAGCCCGGTCCTCAGCCCAGTTTTCCAGGCTGGCCAGCCGGTCGGCCGAGTCTTGGCGGTACGCAAGCAACTCTGCCGCCGAACCCGCGGCGTACTTGCGCTTGAGCCGCTGCAGGGCGGACAGTCTCGCCTCGATGTCCTCCAGGCGGCCGGAGTCGTAGCGCAGGCCGTCCGCGTAGCCAGCAAGCGACGAGGCCACGTCTTCCAGCTCGTAGTACGCGTCGTCGGAGCGCCGCGCGGCGTCGGACAGGCGCGGGTCTATGCCCTGGGCGGCCTCAAGCTGAGCCCTGGCCTTGCGGATGCGGCCCAGGGCGCCGTCCGCGTCGGACAAGAGTTCCCGCGCGGCGGCCACGGCCCCGTACAGCTTCTCGTGCTGCGACAGACGACGCTCCTCGTCGGCCAGCTCCTCTTCCTCGCCGGCCACCGGCTTCAGGGCGTCTATCTCGTCTACCGCGTAGCGCAGGAGCTCGACCTCGCGCGAGCGCTCGGCCTCGCTGGCCGCCATGGATTCCAAGAGCCGGCGCTTGGCGCCCAGGTCCGCGTACAGGCGGCCGTAGGCGGCCACGTCGTCCTCTATGCCGGCGTAGCGGTCCAGTATCTGGCGGTGCTTGTCTTTCTTGAGCAGGGCCTGGCTGTCCCGCTGGCCGTGCATCTCGATGATGAGGGCCGTGAAATCGGCCAGGTCCTGGCGGACAACGGGGATGTTCTGCAGGTACACCGAACCTCGGCCATTGCTCCGTAGGGAACGCCTGACGATGACGGTGCCGTCCTCCGGCTCTATGCCGTGGTCGGCGAGCCAGGCCAGCGCGTCGGCGTTGCCGGACACGTCCACGGTTCCGGTAACCAGGGTTTCGTCGGCCCCGGTGCGTATGATGCCCGTGTCGGCCTTGGCCCCGAGCAGGAAACCCAGGGCTCCTATCAGTATGGATTTGCCGGCGCCCGTCTCTCCGGTCAGGAGGTTGAGCCCGCGGTCAAAGCGTACGGACAGACGGTCTATGAGAGCGAAATCCCGGACGGTCAGTTCCTCAAGCATCGGGCCCCCCGGACCAGTTCAGCTTGGCCTTCAGCACATTGTAAAAGCCGCCCCTGCCCGAGCAGTACAAGCGGGCCTTGTGGGCCGAACGCCTGAAGTATACCCGATCCTCCTCGTTCAGGGACAGAAAATCCTGCCCGTCCACCGTGAGGAGTATCTTTTCCCGCTGGTCGCGCTCGACGTACAGCTCCACCGTCTCGTTGCCCGTGACCACGAGCGGCCGGTTGGACAGCGCGAATGGGCAAATCGGGTTAAAGAGCATGGCGTCCATGTCCGGATCCAGCACAGGGCCGCCGGCGGCCAGCGAATACGCGGTGGACCCGGTGGGAGTGGCGATGATGACGCCGTCTGCCCGGTAGGTGCCCAGGGACGCGCCGGACATGGTGACGCTGATGTTGACCAGGCGGGCAGGACCCGCTCCCGACACCACGCCGTCGTTCATGGCCGTATAGCGGCCGATGACCTCCCCGTCCCGCACGGCCTCTATGTCCAGCATGGTGCGCTCGGACAGCGGCAGGCCGCCGGTCAGCGCTTCCGCGAGGCGCTGGCGCCATTCCGGCTTGCGTATCCAGGCAATAAAGCCGAGGCTGCCCACGTTGATCGGCAAAACGGGCACGCCGGCGGGGGCGGCCAGCCGGGCCGCGTACAGCACCGTCCCGTCGCCGCCAAGGCTGACCAGCACGGAACTGCCCGCGGGGTCGGGGTGGGCGGAGGGACGGCCGTCATAGGCGTGTATGTATGCTTCTCGACCAAGGTCCGAGGCGGCGCGCGCCACGTCCTCGGCCAGCCGGGCGGCGCCGTCTTTCAGGGTGTTCGCCAGTATGTATACGCGGCCAGACCCTTCGATCACGGCGCACCTCCACTAGAGCTGGGTAGTCGTCCCCGCACGCGGGCACGGCCCCGCTGTCGTTCCGTTCAGATATCCGGCGCGCGGTATGCCCGGCGGCCGTTACGGAAGGGTCGCCAGGACCTTGGACACCTTCTGCGCGGCCTGGGATCCGATGCGCGGGTGAAGCGGGAACGCCACGGCCCTGTTCGCCAGGGACGCGGCCTTGGGGCACTGCCCCTCGGGCACCCGTCCCGCCGCCACGCAGCTGTTTTCAAAAGCCATGGCCGTGCCCACGTCCTTTTTGCGCGCGTACGCGCGGACATCCTTGACCCCGGAGTCCAGGACGACGACGCAGCCATAATACGCGCTTTCCCCTTCCGGCGCTTGCGCCAGGGCCTTGCGGTGCGCCCGCGCCAGGGCCTGGGCGTACAGTTCGGCCAGCTCCCTCCGCCGGGACAGAAAACGTTCGTTATCCCTGAGCTGGGACCAGGCAAGGGCCGCGTTCATATCCGGCATCAGTTCCTCAGGCGCAAGCGCCTGGGAGGCGTTCCTGAGCGCCTGGGCTTCCCTTCGGCCGGGGGCGGCCAAGATGGCTCCCCCCCCTGCGGTCAGGGACGACGCGTGTTCCATGCCCAAGAGGGCAAAGGTTCCCAGCTGGCCGGCCTTGACGTCGCCCGCGCTGGCACCCAGGGCCGTGGACACGTCTTCCACAACGGGTATGCCCAGATCCCGCAGGGCGGCCGGGTCTGCCATCAAGCCCCAGGGCTGGGCCAGAAACAACGCCTTGGCCCCGCCGGCGGCAAGCCTGTCCCTGAAATCCGCGGACAGCGACGCGCTGTCTGGGTCAGCGTCCAGCCACACCGGAGACAAACCGCGGAGCTCCAGGGCCCGGGCCACCCAAACCGGAGCCAGGGCCGGCACGCCCACGGCGTCGCCAGTTCTGAGGCCGAGCACGTCCATGGCCACGCCGAGGGCGACGACGGGACTGCGCAGCGGCAGGGAAAAATCCCAGTCCAGGCGCTCGCGGATGAGCTTCTGGAGCTTCTCGACATAGTCGCCCGGAGCCAATTTGTCGCTGACCATGCAATTGAGGACGGAGTCCATGTCCTTCCGTCTGATGTACGAGCTGAGTGCGGGTATTTCCATGCTGAGGGAGCCTACTTCCTGATTTCGTCTATCTTCTGGAGTTCCTTGGCGTTGAACAGCTTCCTGATGTCCAGGATGATCAGATAGCCCGTGCCCTGGTTGATCACCCCGCTGATATATTCCGCGCCTATGCCCGTGAGCATCTGGGGCGGAGGCTGGACCGCCGAGTATTCCACGGAAACGACCCTGTCCACGCGGTCGATGATGACGCCGAGCTTCATGCCGCCAAGATCGATGATAATGAAGCCGGACAGGAGCGCGTCGTCTTCCATGGACGCCGGTTTTTTGAGGTGGAAACGCTTGTGCAGGTTGATGATGGGAATGATCTCCCCGCGCAGGTTATAGAGTCCTTCCACGTAGGACGGCGCGTTGGGGATGGTGCGTATTTCCATGGACGGCACGATTTCCTTCACGTCCATGATATCCATCCCGTAAAGCTCTTCCCCAAGCTGGAAGGTAACGAGCTGCATCAACGCGTCCCTGTCCGCCATGTCCACCTCCGGCTCTCGTTGTAGCACTGCGGAAAAGAATAGCATTTTTCCCACCAGCCCGCAAGGCCGGGGCTATGGTCCCCAATACGAGATGATTTCCTGCTCAACGCCCTTGCCTGTGGAAAGAATCCGGTTAAGGAGGCCCGCGATGCCGGGAAGGGCCCGCGTGTCGGCGCGTATGGCGCTGGCTCGTTTCAGGGCCGGACCATCCAGGCTTCGGGCGTGGCCCACGTGAGCGTCGAACGTGGCCGCGTCCATCCTGAGCGGCCCGACGCGCGCGCCGGCGCAGTCCGACAGCTCCTGCAGTATGAGGATGCCGTCGGGGTCCAGGTCTCCGGCGTGGGCCAGGGAAAAGCCGGAGCGGGCACAAGCGGCCAGCAGAAACCGCACCGCCCGGTTCGGGTGCCCGCCACAGTACATGATGGCGTCCGACAGCGAAGGATCCTGCCTTGAGGCCAGGGCATAAAAGGTTTCCAGGTTTTCCACCGATAGGAGGCGCGCCCGCCGGCCCTCCCCGATCGCGCTTGGCGACTCAACGCGCTGGACGCGGCTGGCCGTGGCCAGGGGAATGCCGAGCGTCTCGCCGGAGGGGTTACGTATCCGCCCGCCCCCATCCAGTATCAGGTCAAGCGGCCCCGACACAAGCGTCTCCGGGTAGGTCCTATCCAGGGCTGACAGATCAGGAACGGCCACCCCGGCCCGCCTGGCCCGACCTAAGAGGGGAGTAATGTCGCGCACCAGAGCCTCTATGCGCTTGGAATCCGAGAATAGTTCTATGGACAGGGCGCGCAGGGTTGTGCCGCACAGCGCGCCATTTCTGGTTACGGCCGGAAGTGCTCCAAGGAGTCGTCCGAAATCCGCGACCATAGGCGACAGGGCTTGTGCTACTGCTCCGTCCCTCCCCTCGGCGACCGTGTCAGTGGGTCGCAAGTTGTCGGCCAGCCACAGCAGGTACGACCGGGAACCTTCATGCTCTGGGCGACGCTCCAGCCTGCGGGCCGCATCGAGGGCCGCCGCGCGGGCCTGCTCCATCTCATCCGGGGGAAAGGCCTGTTCCAGGAGGGCAAACAAAGCGGGCGGATCCCGCAATGTAATGCCCGACAATTCGTCTCCCTGCCGGAAACGCTTCCAGGACAGGGACACAAGCCCCCGCGCCTCCAGAAACTCGGCGGCGTCCAGAAAGGACTCCCTCGCGTCCGGTGGCGAGGAGGCAAGCGACGGAAAAGCCCTGTCCACGCTCAGCCTTAGGGGAGTGCCGCCCCTGGCTGCCGCTGAAGACGGATAGCGTCGTGCCAACTCGCGGCATATGCCCCGGGCCGCGTCCGTCATGGCCGATCCTTTTCTTCGGACCGGAAGTCCCGGACGCGGGCGTCCTGCCCTACCCGGCTCACGATGCTGATCTGGTCAGCCAGCGGCGCTATGGCCTCTATCTTGCCGGGAGGCACAGCGACCATGAGCTGTATGCCCATCTGGTGGTAGAAATTCATCACCTTGCGGATACGCTCGTCGTCTAGCTTGTCAAACGCCTCGTCGAACAGCACGAAGCGTACAGTGTCGCCTGGCTTGTCCTTGAAGAAACGGTAAAAGCTGGCCGCTATGGCAACGTAATAGGGCGTCTGCGACTCGCCGCCGGATTTCTCCCGCAGCACGCGCGAGAGGGACAGCTCCACGGCCTTGCCTGTGGCCGGATCTATGGACTGGGTGTCGCGTATGCGTATGTCGTAGGAAAAATAGGTGCGGTAGTCGCAGATACTGCGCAGTTCCGCGGAGTCAAGGTCAGCGTTCACGATGCTTGCGAACAGCTTCTCCGTTTCCCGCCGTTCGTCCGGGTCCACGATCTGCTCAAAGAGCCCGCCATCGTAGCTCGAGATCTCCGCAGCCTTCTGCACGACGCGTATCTGTCCGCGCCTGTCTGCCCGCTCCTCTAGGGAGAAGCTGTACTGGTCATGGCCAAACGACAAGGTTTTGAGCGTGGCGTTTATTTCACGGAAGCTCTCACGGGCCTCAAGGATATATTCGTTGAGCTTTGCGATAAAATGCTCGCGGAACTCCCTTTCCGCGTCCTGCCGGGCGCGCATGATGCGGTCGCGGTATTCGGGCAGGTCGGATTTTTCAAGGCGGTCGAGCGTCTCCAGGAGCGCGCCTGAGTCTTCCATCTCCACGGATACCATGGCGTTGAACTGGTTGCCGTACTCGTTGACGCGTTTCCTGTATAGCGCCAGCACCTTTTCCGCCCGTGTCTCTATGCCCTTTCGCGCGGCATCCCAGTTGGCGGCTATTTTTTCCGGGCCTTCCGCCTTGAGCCTATCGGCCGCGTAGTTTTCACAGTCGCCAAGTTCCGCCTCGTGGTCTCGGTGGAAACGCTCGAACTCCCGTGCGTTCTCAGCCTCCTGGCCCTGAAGCTGAAAAGCATCCTCCGCCATGCGTTCTCGCTCGCCTTGGGCCCTGGCCTGGTCAGCGGTCAGCCGGTCGCGCGATTCGGCCGCGTCATCCAGCCTGCGCCTCAGTTCCTGCCGCTTGGCCTCAAGGTCCCGGGACTGGGATATGTCTATGGCAGCCAACTCAGTACGAGCGGACGCAAGCTCGCCTTCAAGGAAGCCTGCCTCCTCGGCCGCGCCCGCTAGGGGCCTGGCTTCGTACAGCGACCGCACCCCTTGGGCATAGAGCCCTGCCCTCCGGGCTGCCTCGCGCTGGCGCGCCTCATGCCCGTTCCGCTCAGAGCGTAACCGCTCCACTTCCGCGCGCAGGAACTCAAGCCGTTTTTCCTTGCCAGCGCGCCCGAGCCAGTGTTCGCGGTACACGTCCTCCCTGATGCGGGCGGCCGTGTGGCCGGAGTAGCTCATGCACTCCCTGGTTATGGCCTTGTCGTAGGTTTTCAGACTAGCGATATCGGCTGTCATCACGTTGCCAAGGACTGCTTTCAGGTAGGTTGCCGCCCACGGGTTGTCACTCGCCACATGTTCCGCGAGCGAGCCCTTGCGGACATTGTCCGCGCGGTCTCGCAATTTTGCCACGTTGGGCAGGGCCACTCCGCCCAGGGACCTGGGCATGGCGTTGTACAGCTCCAGGGCCTTCTGGAACGAATCAGGAGCCACGATGACGGCAAAGCGAAGCGTGTTGAGCCAGCCCTCCACCGCGTCGGACCAGTCGTCGCTGATAAGCTCGGCCAGCTCGGCCAATATCCAAGCCTCTATCCCCTGGGCGCGGAGCTCGTCCAGTAGCCTGCGCGAATTTTCAGGAAAGCGCCGTATGCCCCGCTCAAGGTCGCCTAGCTCGGCTGCGCATTCGCGCAGGGCGCCGTCCGTGGCCGACAGGGCCAGCTGGGCCTCATGGCCTTCAGCTTCCGCCTGTGAGCGCCCGTCTTCCAGGATCCCTAAATCGCGGTCTATGGCAGCCTCGGCGCTCTCATCAGGAGTCGCGGCCGCACGTGCGGGCAGGAGCGCGGCGCACTGGCCCCGAAGGAGCGCACACCTGGATGCCCTAGCCCGGGCCGCGGCGAGTCCGCGCACAAGCGATGCTATCCGGTCCTCAAGGCTTCTGTACAGATTATGGTTGTCGTCCCGAGCAAGGGCTATGTCGACCTCTCGCAAGGCCGCATCCAGCCGCCCGCGCTCCACCCCGTTACGCTCTATCTCAGCCGCGAGCCGCCCCAGGCGGCTGTCTGTTTCCGCGGACCGTTTCAGGGTCCTCTTTAATCTGTCACCCACCATCATCCGGTCAACCACGCGCTTCAGGTAATCCTGCCGGATAAGGCTCAAAAGGAGCTTCCGGTAATCCTCGGCCAGACCCCGGATGCCCCGTAGGGCGTCGATCTTGCGGACCGTGGCGTTCGCGTGCCGCTCGGCTTCCTTGTAGCTTTCCAGGTTGTCCTTCATGGTCTGGATGTTCAGCGTGCGCTCTTCCAGGATGTAGTCGCACACGAACCGGTCCACCGACACAAGGGGCGTGAAGCTCACCGAGCGGGTGAAAGCCTCCAGGTAGGGATTGTACTCGGACATACGCCTGAACACGCCAAGGCGGTTGGTAAGGCCGCGCAGATACTCGCGCTTGGACTCATAGAACTCGAGCGGAGCCCCTTCCATCCTGTCCCTGAATTGCCTCCAGTTCAGGCTCCGACCCTTGTCGTCACGGACATTGACCGAGTCGATATCGACGCCCTGGCCGATCCAGAAGCGCTCTGTTGCCCGCCCGTCGGCATACGCCTCCACGCAGACGGCGGCGGCAAAACTTTGCCCGTTCGCGTCGAACCTGAGCATCACGTGGGACACCGTATCCCCGCGCAGGTATTCGGTGCTGTCGCTGCCTATTTTGCAGCGCACGTAGCCCAACAGGTCGCGGCCGCCGCGCCTGTCTCCGGCCGCCTGGTTGAAACGCGCCTTGCGTAGATCGGCAGCCAGCGCGTACTGGATGGCGTCCACGATTGTGGATTTACCCATGCCATTGTCGCCCGATATCAGGGTGCGGCTCCCGATGCGAAGCGTCGAGTCGCGGAAATAATGCCAGTTAACCAGCCTGGCGCCGGTCAGGCGTATCATTCTTCGTCCTCCAGCTGGCCGGCATCCTCGATTGCCGGCTCCCCCTGACGCTCTTTTTCCACCGCCGCCAGTATCTCGTCCACCGCGTTCTGGTCAAGCGCCAGCGCCAAAGACGGGTAGAGGATGACTGTCGTTTCTGGATCCGCCGCCTCCCCATCTGTATCAACGAGATGCCAGCGGCCGAAGGACCGCAGGACGTCCACCAGTCGCGTTTTTTTCAGGTCCGAGCCGATCACCGCCCGGTAGCGCTGCACAAAGTCGAACACCCTGATGGACGGAAAGCGCGACAGGCTCAGCTCGGCGCGTTTTTCCTCGAACAGAAGGCGCGCCACCAGCAGGGCGCAGGTTTCTTCCTTACCCAGGCGAGCCCGCATCGACGAGCCGGGCCTCAGCGCGATGACGCCCAGCATCTCGTCCCGTTTGAGCTGCACCCCGGCGCACGCGAACCACGCGTCCAGAAGGCGTATGTTGCGTATGGAAAAATCCCACAGCGTGTCGCCCTTGTCAGTGCCGCGCAGGATGAAACTCCTGGACAGGAGGGTCTGGGCAGCCAGGCGGAACAGGTCTGTCTCCGCGTCAGTAAGCTCGCCTATCAGCGCGAGGTCGGCGGTGTCGATATTCATGATCTTCTCCTCAAGCTCACATCCGGCACCAGCCAGCCCGATGCCGCCCGAGCCAGGTCAGAGCCGCGCTCCTCCAGGCAATAGGGGAACGACTCGGGCCGGGAATCAGCGAACAGGATAGCGTACACCAACCTCACAAAATCCTCAGTCGTTGCCGCGAGCTCCGGCGCGCTCAGAGGACCGCGCCTGCCGCCCTTCTCATCCAGCCACTGCGCGATACGCGCGGGGCTCAACTGGCGCTCAAGGCGCAACCTGAATTCCTGTTCGATGCGGTCAAACTCGGCCGTGTCCGCGGGCGGCGGCGCCTCGTATTGCACATCGATCGTTTCGCGCAGCCAGCGGCGATAGCGAGAGTCGGGGCTCAGAGCGTGGATCTTGTATAAATGATGCGGCAGTTCCCTGAACACGTGCGGCCGCTCGCGAATCAGCCTGGCAGCGCGGGCTATGCGCCCTGCGATGGTTGAAGCCGGCTCTAGCAGGGCTTTCATCCTCTCGACGCTGGACCTGGCGTACAGCATGTTCCGGCGATCTATTTCCTCCAGCAGCGGATCAACGGCCTTCAGGGTGTCCCTTATTTCCTCAAGCATGGCGACCAGCCGTTGCCGCGACTCGGATACGGCCACAGAAGCCGTGCGGGCATACTTCAGAGAACAGGCGTCGAGCCAAGCCTGGTCAAGGAGAAAATCTCGCACCTGCGACAAAATCCGCGGACGGTAGCGCGACAGATTGTCCGAAGTTTTCAGCCGCTTGTAGGCTCCGTCCAGAATATCGGTGGCGTACGAGCCATAATGCAGCGCCAGGATACCGGCCACGTCCATGCCCTCAGTCTTTTCCGTGAGCCGCTCGTAATGCTCGCGTATGCTTTGCGACAGCACTTTGAGCGAGTCGATCAGGGCCATGGTCTGGCTATGCGCGTTCAACACAACATAATGCCCATTTTCACGAGCAGCGTCGCCGCAGAGCAACGAGTAAACTGCCACAACGTGGCTCTCGTACTCTACCTTCAGTCCTTCCTCAATGCGGGCGAGTACCTCCAGGAACGGCCGGGCATGGGTGCACATGTTGATGATGCGCGTGTAGTCGGGCAGTACCTCCTCACTCATCCAGCTCGTGGCAACGAAGGTGCGTATGATCCGCGCGGCCAAGTTGCGCGATGGATTGGCTGTTGCAGCGTCATCCGCGGAGAACGCTTCGACATCAGCGGTGCCATCCCCGCCGTCCGCCAAGCCCTCCTCGGCCTCGAACTGGTTCCAATGCTGATCTATATAGTCGGAAAAGCGCTCCAAGAGAGTTTTGCGGACGATCCCGTGCGGCGACTCCTGGAACAGCCGGTAATAAATGCCCAGAAGCGCCGCGTAATGCACCCGATTCGGGCTGGCCAAAGGTGAGAAAAACGATTGCGGCAGGGTGGCAAAGATCCCTTGCGATGGCAAACCCATGCCTGATTATAGTACCCCGCCAGAAGTCTGACTATATTATTCTGTAGCCCCACCCGCCACAAACAAACCCTCGCGAGGCCTTCCGATACCGAGTACCGCCGCCCCTTAAGGGCGCGGCACTCGCCTCAGCGCGCCCCCTCTGAACTCGGCTTTTTTTTATTCCGGGAGCAGATACGCGAAGCGG
>JAFGJV010000041.1 GCA_016928955.1 Spirochaetales bacterium | reverse complement strand
TCTGAGTTCTCGACAAACCCATGGAAGACCGGATCGGCCCACCGCTTCAAGCCCCACCAATTTACAGAAAGAACTTTACACTACCTAGACGGCTCGGGCGACAAGGTGTCCATCAACGCGGATCTGTGCATAGGTTGCGGCAGCTGCGTTGCCGCCTGCACCCAGAAGGCGCGCTACATCCTGGACGACGCCGAGGGCTTTTTCAAAGCTCTGGCCGAAGGGCAGAAGATCGTGGCAATAGCGGCACCCGCCCTGGTGTCCAGTTTCCCGGGCCAGCACAAGCGCTTCCTGGGCTGGCTCAAGTCGCTGGGCGTGGACGCGTGCTTTGACGTCAGCTTTGGCGCCGAGCTCACGGTCAAGTCCTACGTCAGTCACCTGAAAAAAAACAAACCCGCGATGGTCATAGCCCAGCCTTGTCCGGCCATAGTCAGCTACGTGGAAATCTACCGGCCCGAACTGCTCCGGCATCTGGCCCCCGCGGACAGCCCCATGCTGCACACCATCAAGATGATCAGGCAGTTTTACCCGCAGTATTCCGGGCACCGCGTGGTGGTGGTGTCGCCCTGCGCCGCCAAGAAACGCGAGTTCGAGGAAACTGCCGTGGGGGACTGGAACGTTACCATCCTATCGTTCAAGGCCGAGCTGGAACGGCGCAAGGTAAGCCTGGCCTCCCAGCCGGAGGCTGATTTCGACAACCCGCCCGCCGAACGGGCGGTGCTGTTCTCGTCGCCAGGAGGGCTTCTGCGCACGGCCATGCGGGACGTGCCCGGCATACAGGCCAAAACCCGCAAGATAGAGGGGCCGGACCTGATATATCCCTACCTCAACGGCCTGGCCGAGTCGGTGGAGCAGGGCATCAACCCCGCGCTGGTCGACTGCCTGAACTGCGACTTTGGCTGCAACGCGGGACCCGGGACGCTCAACCGCGGCAAGTCGCCTGACGAGATAGAACGGCACGTGGAACTGTTGGCAGAGGAGCGGCGCAGGCAGTACGCCGGCAAGAAGGGCTCGGACGCCGTGTCCAGGCGTTCGGTGGACAAGGTACTGTCCAGATACTGGAAACCCGGCCTGTACGACCGCTCCTACGTGGACCGCTCCGGCAACTACCAACTGGTCATGCCAACGGAGCAACAGCTGGCCGAGATCTACGCGGCCATGCTCAAGGAAACCCCGGAAGACCACCTGAACTGCGCGGCCTGCGGGTACAAGACCTGCAAGGGCATGGCGGTGGCCATATTCAACGGGCTCAACAAAAAGGACAACTGCCACCTGTACCGGCAGAAGGTCATTCTGAAGGAACAATCCGCTGTGGACCAGTCCACGGCCAGGCTGCACGACGAGATCCAGGATGCCCTGGGCCAGGTGGACAGCATACGGACGGCCCTGGAGAGGCTCCGGAGCGACGGCGCGGCCCAGTTCGCGGCCATCGAGCAGTCCGCGGCGGCCGTTGAGGAGATGATAGCCACCCTGACCAGCGCGTCCAGCATAGCGGCCACCAAGCGCGACCAAATCACCAGGCTGGCCGAGGCGGCGGCCGTGGGCGAGCGGGACATGGCGTCAACGGTCGATACCATATGCACGGCGGCCAGCGGCGTGACCGGCATAGGGCAGATGATAGACGTCATCCACGACGTGGCGGACAAGACCAACCTCCTGGCCATGAACGCGGCCATACAGGCAGCCCACGCGGGCAACGCCGGCAAGAGCTTTGCCGTGGTGGCGTCGGAAATCCGCAAGCTGGCCGAGACAACCGGCGGCCAGGCCAGGGACATAGCCGGGCGGCTGGGCGCCATCATCGACCAGATCAGGAGCTCGGACGAGCTGACCGAGCGCACGGGCACGTCCATACGGGACATATCGCGCGGCGTGGGTGTCATGACCGACGAGATGTCGTCGCTGATAGACTCTTTTGGCGAGCTGTCCTCGGGCGGGGCCCAGGTGGTCAAGGGCATAGAGGAACTGCGGAACGTGTCCATGGGCGTAAAGGACGTGTACGGCGACATGATCAGCGGCGTGGGCACCATCCTGGACATGATCAAGGGCATAGCCGAGATATCCGAGGAAACCCAGCGTACCGTCAGCTCTATTAACAATTAGCCCGGGGCGACGCTCCAGGGCCGGCGCATTTAGCGCAACACGGTCGAGAGCACAAAGGCGTACGCGCTACCCACGGCCACAAAGGCGGCCAATGGCAGGGCAAAGCGCCGTATGGTGCCCGCAAGGCCCGTCCCAAAGTGCTCGGCGCTCACCACCATGCACACGTGCAGGGGCGACAACATCATGCCCGCGTAGCCAAAGGCGCCCGCCAGCACCACGCCGGCCTCCAGGGGAAAGCCCGACGGTATGAGGCCCAGGATGATGGGAAAGGCCAGGCCCACGTAGCCAAAGCCCACGCCGGTCACCAGGCCCGCCACAAAGGGCAAAAGGGCCACAGCCACCAGGCCCGGTATGCCCCACGCGGCCAGCTCGGCCGCCGAGTCCGTGGCCGCCCCGGCCGCGCCCAGGAGGGCCGAGAACACGCGTATGCCCATGATGACGGCCAGGAGCTTTACCGTTCCGGCGTTCAGGGCGCCTTTGAACAAGCCCTTGCGGGCGTCTCCGCGCGGCGTGCGGGACAGGAGCCAGGCGCACCCGGCCGCCAGGCCCAGGCCGATGGGCAGATATCGCTGGACCAGGGCGCGAAGGCTCGCGTTTGCCACCAGGCCGGGCAGGACCGAGCGCAGGACCATATCCAGGGCCGCGTATACCGCAAGCACCATGGCCAGGGGCGCAAGCCCAGCCGCCAGGGCGGAAAGGCCGCCCTGCTTCCTCTCCACCGGCGGAAGGCTCGTTTTGGGCAGGATGAAGATCAGTCCCAGCGCGAACAGGACCGGAAAAGCGTAGGCATTGAGGAGCATCAGCCTGCCCGTGGCTATGCCTGAGAGGGACGATGTCAGGATGAAGGCCGGGTACAGGGGCCAGGCAAGCTCCAGGTTGTGCCTGAACCAATAGTTGGTAGCGGAAAGGCGCGCGCCTCCCAGACTGCGCTCGGGGTCCATGGCGTCCACCAGCGGGGCCGACATGATGGCCCCGCCGGGCATGGGCAGGGTGCCTATCAGAAGGGGAGCTGCGGCCAGGGCGACGCGCCGAGAAGGAGCCGCCTGCACCAGGGCCAAGGACAGGCGGTCCATGGCTCCGGCGTTCTTCATGGCCCTGGAGAAGGCCATGATGCCCGCCATGATGCCGAGAAGGAGCAGGGTGTCGGCAGACAGGGCCTCGGCCAGGGCGGCCCGCAGGACATCCAAGACCAGCATGCCCCGCGCCAGGGCAAAAGCCAGGCCGCCAAGCGCTGCCGCCAGGCCCAGGTGGACCTTTTTGGCGGTGGCCACGACCACCAGGGCAAAAATGACAAGCACCAGGACGATAACGGGCACGGCTGTCCTCCGCAGCCAGTATGCATGGCTGACGGCCGTTTGTGAAGCCAAAGCTTGTGTATCGAAGCTTTGATGTGGCTGGCCCCGAGCGTCGACCAGGGAGTATACTGCGAGCCTGGCGGGAGGCGACCATGGGCATACAGATCTTTGGGAGCAGAAAGTGCGCCGTGTCGCGCAAGGCCGAGCGCTTTTTCAAGGAACGGGACGTGCCGTACCAGTTTGTGGACCTTGCCGACACGGGCATAAGCCCGGGCGAGCTAGAGGCCCTGCGCAGGGCGGCCGGAACGGACGGCCTTCTGGACACTGACGGGGCCAGGTACAAAAAGCGCGGCTTGGCCTACATGGACATTGACCCGGTGGAGGAGATTCTGGCCGATCCCCTGCTCTTAAGGACGCCTGCGGTCAGGAACGGGGCCGACGCTGTGCTGGGCGACCAGGCCGAAGGCTGGGCCAGGATGGCCGCCGCCTTCAAGGACGCCCACAAGCCCGGCTGAGCGGCGGCGGCGGCTATAAAAAAAAGCCCCGGGGGCCGTGGCCTCCGGGGCTTGTGTGTCCAAAACGCGTGAGCCTTACAGGTTGACCTTGACTCCCAAGAGCACCTTCAGGCGGCGCAGGGGGTAGGGGGTGCCTTCGGTGAGCGCTTCTTCGAAGTGACCATCACCATCATCATCCTGATAGTAGGTCATGTCCGCGGCGCCTAGGTCGAACATGTACAGAACCTTGAAGAAGGCGCCCAGGAAGCCGGCGTTGACGCCCAGGCCGCCGCCAAAGTGCCAGTAATTGGAGGCCATCAGGGGATTGTCCGGATCCGGGTCCACTTCGTCCTGGAAGTCAAAGCCCATGCCGCCCAGACCCAGCTCAAGGAAGGGGTCCAGGAAGGACGCGTAGCCCAGGAAGTGGCTCTGCATGTAGAAGTTGACGTCATACTCCATCATGGGGTAGAGGTCGCCGTTGCCAAAGTAGTCGTAGTCGTAGGCGGACACGTTGGCCGCTATGCCCAGGGCCAGCTTGCCAAGGCCCAGCTCGGCAAAGGGTCCGTAGAAGATGCCCTCGCCCTCCTGGAAGATGTTGACCGTCTCGCTGGCGGTCAGGTTGGTGTCCGAATAGTAGGCGCCGCTCAGGCCCAAGCCGATCTGGGCAAAGGCTCCAGAGGCGGCCAGCGTCGCGAACACGGCCATGGCTATGATCTTCCTCGTCATGGTAATCCTCCTTGACACGCACGATAACAAGCATAGGCCCCGCCAGGATACGGCGGCTGCCGATTTCTGCGCGCGCCGCCCCTGTCCGCCGCCCGGGGCGGGATGGAGGGCGCGGCGCGCTCCAACATTTTTGCCGCCCGGTGTGCCAGGGACCCGTCGTGCCGGGCGCCGGGTTAACGAGCGTCGTACCTTTCAGTATAACGCGGCGGGACCGGAAAACCATAGCCCCGGGACAAAACGCCCGCCAGGGTTCCGCGGGCCGCCGCGCGTTCAGGGCCGATTCTCGGTAACCCCCCGTGGATTTGGGGATTTTTACGTCGTATACTTGCCAAGGTGCCAGGCGGCGCTCGCGCCGGGCCACGCTGGTGGATAACGATCGGGCGGGGACGCAAGAGCCCGCCGTATAAGGAGCATGCGAATGAAACGGAAGACTGTCCTTGTCATCATGGCGCTTCTGGCCTTGGGCGCCGTTGCGGTGTCCGCCCAGACACGGGTGTCGCTCAATATAGTGTGCAACCAGGCCGGGGCCCAGGTGTACATAAACGGCAGGATAGCCGGCAACACGAGCCCGAATTTCTCCATATTGTTGTCCAAGGGCACCTATGACGTCAGCGTCCAGAAGACGGGCTTCCAGCCCTTCGTCACCAAGGTGACCATAGGCACCATGCCCGTTACCCTGAACGTGGTCCTGGTGCCCACCGGCCAGAGCACCACGCCCGTGACAACCAACAACGTGACCATAACGGCCAACGTGCCCGGCGCGGACGTGTACATCAACAACGTGTACGCCGGCGAGACGCCCTTTACCGCCCTCCTGGCCACCGGCTCGTACACGGTGGCGGTCAAGGCGCCGGGCTACAACGACTATGTGCAGAACGTGCGCGTGAGCGGCGCCCTGACCATCAACGCCGTCCTGCAGGCGTCCCAGACCCTGAGCGTCAACTCGAACGTGCAGGGCGCCGACGTGTACCTGGACAACATGATGGTGGGCAAGACGCCGTACGTGGCGCCTATATCCATGGGCAACCACCTGGTGGTGGTCAAGGCTGCCGGCTACAACGACTACAGCCAGAACATCATGGTGTCCGGCTCGGTCACGGTCAACGCCATCATGCAGGCGGCCTTGGTACCCTTCAGCCTGGGCAATCTCCTGCCAGGCGCAGAGGTGTTCCTCAACGGCATCAGCTACGGCAAGAGCCAGGGCGGCCAGTTCACCATCCAGGTACAGCCGGGCACCTACGCGCTGACCATACGCCTGGCCGGTTTCATAGACCTCAACATGCAGGTGACCATAGGCGGCGGCGGCTACAGCTTAACGCCCAACCTCCAGCCCCAGATGGCCACCTACAGCTTCGAGCTGCCCGACGAGCTGGTGAACCCGGCGGTCAAGCGCAATCCCTGGGGCCAGATCAAGCTGTACATCGACAACGTTGCCCAGAAGAATTTCCAGGGCCAGATAGCGCCGGGCAAGCACATCATCCGCCTGGTGAGCGGCGCCTTCCAGATCCAGATGGAGTTCGTGTTTGAGGGCGGCAAGAACTACGTGCTCATGCCCTTCTTCGGCATCAAGGAAGCTGACTGAGCCGGTACGCCGGTATCTGAACGGACGACGCGGGGGCCCCCTTGGGGGCCCTCTGTTTTTATTCCTGCGCTATCGCGCCCGGCGCGGCTGTGGTACACTGGTGGCGTGCGGCGCGCCGGCCCGTGCCTTAAAAGCCCGGCCGCCGCGCGAGCAAAACAACGGAGGACGCAATGGCTGATAAAGTGGATTTTCTGGTCAAAGGCATACCGAACAACATCCTGACCATGTTCAGGGGCCTGTGCTCCATCAACGGCAAGACGGACAGCGAGGGCGCCATCGACCTCATCATCGAGTACATAGACAAGGTCTACGGTGGCGACAAGTCGTCGTTCAAGAAGACCGTGGACGAGTATCGCGCGTCCAACAAGAAGAAGTAGGAGCACCGGCATGAAAGCCAGGCGGCCGGCGTCCGATTCCGCCCCCATCGTTATGGCCCGTATGGATTCCCCGCTCGGTCCCATAATGGCCGGGGTGCGCGGAGGGCGCCTGTGCTACCTGGACTTTGCGGACAGGCCCGCGGCGGGCAAGGGGCTTTCGGCCCTGGCCGCCGCCCTGGCCACCCCCGTGCGCGACGGCCGGGAAACCCTGCATGACAGACTAGAGGCCCAGCTTGCCGAGTACTTTGGCGGCCGCCGCCGTTCTTTTGATATCGAGCTTGAGCTGAACGGCACGGCGTTCCAGAAGGACGCGTGGAAGGCCCTTGCGGCCATACCTTACGGGACAACCGTCAGTTACGCGCAGGAAGCCCGCTCGTTGGGCCGGCCGGCGGCCGTGCGCGCCGTGGCCCAGGCAAACGCTCGCAACCCGGTGGCCATCCTGGTGCCCTGCCACCGCGTGGTGGCGTCTGGCGGCGGCCTGGGCGGCTACTCAGGCGGCCTTGAGCGCAAGAAATTCCTCCTGGAACTGGAAAAGGGCACGGCCTAGCGTTTCCGCCCGCCCTCAGGTGGCGTGCCTGGCCAGCTCGGCCAGGGGGTACTCGTACACCAGGAAATCCTCCTCGGTATCCCAGCTCCGGTACCCGGCCTTGTCGAACATGCCGCACAGCGCCCTGTCCAGGGGCACAATGGCCTCCATAGAGTACAGGCCCGCGTCCCTGCCCGCGTTTTCCGCCGCGTGGCAGAGGGCCGCGGCCACAGCAGGCGCGTCCGCCGACAGGGCCAGTATGCTGACCTGGCGTTTCAGGGTATCGAGGGCCCAGGCAATGGCCCCAACGGACGCTCCAGCCTGGTCCACGGCCTCCAGCACCGTGTCGTCAGGGCGCAGGGCGGGGCAGGCGTCCAGGGGATAGGCCTTCCACGCTTCCAGTCGGTAGCGCCTGAACCAGCCGGCTTTTTTGAAACGCTCCATGACAGCGTCCGCCGCGGCCGGCCGCAGGCTGAAGCCCCTCGGGCTCGGCTCCTTGAGCGCTCGCCCAAAGGCCCGTCCCTGCCCGCCGCGCAGGACCTTGGACTTGACCGTGTATGTGTCGACGCGTTTGAAGCCCAGGCTCTCGTTCAGGGCTATGGTCGGTGGATTGTGGGCGTAGGCGGAAAAGCGCACGGACCTGATGCCGGGCAGGCCCGCAAGGACGCGCAATTGCTCCAGGCACATGGCCTTGCCCACGCCTTTGACCTGGACGTCAGGGTCCTTGCGGAGGCCTTCCAGCCAGGCGTGGCCGGGCGCCAGAAAGCTCAGCTTGCCCAGGCCTATGACGCGGCCGTCCAGCACGCAGGCGGTGAAGCGGCCGCGCTCGTCGGCCACCCAGCTGTCAAAGCAGCCGGGCAGATAGTCTTCTCCACCCCAGATTTTTGAGCACAGGGCGTTGACCGCCGCCTTGTCCGCCCGGGTAACGGGCCGGAACTCGAAGTGTGGGCCTTCCATAGGACTCCGTGGTAGCATGAAGCGGGCGCGCTGGCAAGGTGGCGCGGCCGGAGGCGGCATGGCAAAGCGCGGGACGCGGGGAGGGGCGGGACCGGCCCGTTGTATCCTCCTCGTGGTGGCCTATGACGGAACGGACTTCAAGGGCTGGCAGCGTCTGCCGGGTGCGGCCAGGACCGTCCAGGAGGAACTGGAGCGGGCGCTGGAAGCCGTGACCGGACAGGCGTCCAGGGTTGCTGGGGCTGGCAGGACCGACGCCGGCGTGCACGCGGACGGTCAGGCTGCCAGCCTGTGGACGGACTGCGCCCTGCCGCTGGCCGAGCTCGGGCGCGCCTTGAACGGCGTCCTTCCAGCGGATATGGCCTGCGCGGGCCTCAGGGAAGCCAGGCCGGGTTTCCACGCCCGCTACCGGGCCGTGGACAAGACCTACGCGTACCGCCTGCTGGATGGTTCGGGAGGCAGGAGCGAGCGACGCTGGTCGTTCAAGGTGCCCAAGCCCCTAGACGACCGGGCCATGATCAGAGCGGCCGCCGCTTTTGAGGGTCCGCACCGCTTCCGCGCGTTCACCAACGCCAAGAGCGACGCCCTGGATTTCAGGCGGACGCTTGCGCACGCCAGGGTGGAGCGCGCCGGGCCGGCGGTCGACCTCCGGTTCACAGCGGACGGTTTTCTGTACAACCAGGCGCGGTTGATGGCCGCGTCGGTGCTGGCCGCCGGCCAGGGGCGCATGAACGAGGACAGCATACGCCGGGCCCTGGACTCGGGTGACCGCGCTCAGGTGCCAGGCGCCCTGGGTGCCTTTGGCCTCCGCCTGGTATCCGTCGGCTTCCGAGAGGACGACTTCCTGGGGCCACTCCTGGTTCCCGACGGTGCTGGGGGTCTTCCCCCGTACGCCCGGCCTCTGCCGGAACGGTCAGGCGGCCCGCGCCCCTGAGCCTCGGCCCGGTTTACGGCCGACTCAAAGGACTCGGGCACGGGGCTTTCAAAGCGCAGGACCCGCTCGGGTTCCCGGGGGGCGGGCCTTTTGAGTGACAACAAGGTTGCGTGGAGGCAAAGGCGGCCTAGGGGATCGCACCGGGCGCCGTAGCGCTGGTCGCCGGCCACCGGACAGCCGGCCGCGGCCAACTGGGCCCGTATCTGGTGCTTGCGCCCCGTTTCCAGATCCAGCTCGACCAGGCTGTACACCGCTCCCTTTCTGAGCACCCGGTAGCGGGTCAGGGCGCGCAGGGCTCCGCGCTCGCCTGGTCCGGCCACCATCACGCGCCCCACGTTCCGTTCCACCAGCCAGTTGTCCAGCGTGCCCTGGTCGGCGGGCAGGGACCCCTCGACCACGGCCACGTACCTGCGCTCCAGCACCAGCCTGTCCCAGCCGGCCATCAGCTCGGTCTTGACCCGGGCGTTGGTCGCGAACAGGAGCACCCCGGAGGTGTCGCGGTCCAGGCGGTGCACCACGGCCGCACGCCCCTTGGGGTTGCGGCGCCTGAGTATGGCCGTGGCTATGGACAGGGCCGACCGGGCCTTGGATCCGTCCGGGGCTATGGACGCAAGGCCTGAGGGCTTGTCCACGGCCAAAAGCTCGTCGTCCTGGTAAAGCACATCGAGGCGCTGGACCATCACATCACGGCCTTGACGCAGGGCAGGGCGGCCAGGTCCGCGTAGGCCGCGCGCATGCTGTCCTGGTCGGCAAAGGTCACCGCTATGGCCATGCGGCCGTAGCGGGTTCCCGACGCGGGCAGTATCTTGGGCATGGCCGGAGATGCCCGGCGCGCCGACAGGATGCGAAGGGCGTCCTCCTCGAGCGTGGCCCCCGACGCTATCACGTATATGATCCTGAGCTCAAAGCTGACCGGATAGCGCACGCGCTGGCCGCCAAAGTCCGGGTTCGGGTCGCCCTCGCTGGCCGGCGCGCGGCCCGGGTCCTCATTTGACACCGCGTACCGCCTCTTGTATGGCCGCCATGACGCCATCGTCCAGCTTGGGCAACAGCTCGATGGCCTTGAGGTTCTCGGCCACCTGCTCTGGCCTGGACGCGCCGGTGATCACCGTGCTGACGCGCGGATTCCTGGCGCAGAAAGCTATGGCCAGCTGGGCCAGGCTGGCGCCCAGGTCGGCGGCCAGGGGGCGCAGGCGCTCCACGGCGGCCACGCGCTCGGGCGTTGCGGCGCTCTCCTTGAGCCACTCCATGCCGGGCAGGGCCAGGCGGGAATTGAGGGGCACACCGGACGCGTACTTGCCCGTGAGCACGCCGCTTGCCAGGGGGCTCCAGGTGGTCAGGCCCAGCCCTGGATCGTCGTACAGGGGGGCAAATTCCTTCTCCACCTTGTCTCGCACAAAGATGTTGTACTGGGGCTGTTCCATCCAGGGCACATGCAGGTTGCGCCTGTCCGCAATGGCGTAGGCCTCCCTGATCTGCTCGGCAGACCACTCGCTGGTGCCCCAGTACACGGCCTTGCCCGACGACACCATGTCGCTCATGGCGCGCACCACTTCCTCCATGGACGTGTCCGGATCGGGGCGGTGGCAGAAGACCAGGTCTATGTACTCAAGCCCAAAGCGCCTGAGAGACCCGTCTATGGCTTCCATCAAGCGCTTGCGGTTGAGCGTGTTCTTCTCGTTCGGGCCGTCCGCCAGGCCCCAATAGAATTTGGTGGATACCAGGTACGAGCCGCGCCGCCAACCCAGGCGCTTCAGGGCCGCTCCCATGATCTCCTCAGCCTGGCCCCCCGAGTACGCCTCGGCGTTGTCAAAGAAGTTGACACCGCGGTCATAGGCCGCCTTCATAGACGCCGCCGCGGCGTCTATGTCCACCTGTTTGCCATAGGTAACCCACGAGCCAAGGGACAAGGCGCTGACCTTGACGCCGGCCTGTCCCAAACGCCTGTATTCCATGATTATCCTCCGTGTCTGTCCGTATGCCGGGGAATGGTATGCAAGAAACAGCCCCCGCGCGGGACCTGGGCTTGAAAGTAGCCAGGATGGACCGCGGGGGCAAGCCCGTCAGCCCGCCTTCTCGCCCTCCACCCTGGCCTTGCCGCGGTTCTTGGCCCGGTACAGGGCGTGGTCGGAGCGCGCGTACAGGTCGTCAAAGGCCGTGTCGGATAAATGGAACACGGCCACGCCGGCGCTCGCGCCTATCCGCGGGGATTCGGGGTCTCGGGGATCCAGAAGTTCGTCGGACAGGGCGTCTATGGAGCGTTTGGCCAGCGACACGGCCTTGTCCATGTCAGTTTCAGGCAATATGAGGGCGAATTCGTCGCCACCCAGCCTTGCCGCCAGGTCGGCGCCCCGGGACGCTTCCGCCAGGACCCTGCCCACGCGGCGTATGGCCTCGTCTCCGGAGGGGTGGCCGTGCTCGTCGTTCAGGCGTTTGAGGTTGTCCAGGTCAAACAGCACCAGGGCCAGGCCGCGGCCGTAGCGCTGGGCCCGGCTGAACTCCCGGACGCCCGCTTCCTGGAAGGCGCGGCGGTTGGCCAGGCCGGTAAGGGCGTCTTTGAGGGCCAGGTCCTGGTAGCGGTCGTTGGCTTTCTTGAGCTCCACGTTGGCAATGGCCAGTTCCTCGTTGGCTGCCAGAAGCATGGCCGTCCGCTCGCGCACCTCGGATTCCAGCCTCTGGACCAGGTCCTCGGAGCGTTTTCTGGCTTCCAAGAGGTCGGTCAGTTCCCTGGCGGTACCCCAAATCCGGGTAACCTTGCCGCCGGCCGTGGATATGGGCACGATGACGGCGCGGAAATAGCGCTCGCGGCCGGCGCGCTGGTCTGAGTAGTCAAAGGTGACGGATACCTTGCCGTCCATGCAGCGGGCAAAGGCCAGCATGACGGCTTCTGCCCCTGAGCCCAGGGCTTGGGCCAGGGAGAACCCCTCTTTGGCTCCGGGAAAGGCATCCACGGCTGCCGGGTTTAGGGCCATGACTATGAAGTCATCGCCCTCAGGCCGGCATATCCAGTAGGGATCCGGCGACACGTTCCAGATGGTCGAGAAAAACTCGTTTTTACCTTTATAAGCGTTCAACCTGTCCTTCCCGCGAGCAGGAAATGGGGAGGCCGGTAACCCGTGAGGGTTCCCGGTAGCTTAAGGCTAATCCCTGGGGAGCCCGGGCGCAAGGGCTCCCCAGGCCGAACCCGGATTAGTCGCGGTATCCATGGACAGCACATCGCGCTCCAGGCCCTGGCGGTAGTCCAGCAGGGTGTGCAGCATGAGTTTGTCCTCAGGCGGCGTTTCCATGCTGGCCATCAGGGTGGCCACGGTCTTGTCAAAGGCCGCCAGGTCGGTGGCTCCCTCTATGCGCGGGCACAGGAGGCGGCCGGCGCAGAAAGAGCGCCACCGGGCGGCTTCCTTGGCGGACAGGGTGTCCGGCCAGTTGCGCGCGAACAGCCTGCGCACCATCTGGGGCAGGCGCTCGTCCAGGAAATGCTGGGCATAGGCCTGGGCCCTGGCTGCAGCCGGACCCTGGGTGGCTATGGCCTCATGGATGGCGGCCATGGCGTCGCGGTCCTCGTCCCGGAAAAAGCCCCCGGAGTATATCTTGTAGTCGGCGTCGGCCTCTGCGAATTCGGGTCCGCGCGGGGCGAACACGGCCGCCAGTTTCTGTATGCAGCCGGGCTGGCGGGCGAATTCGGCCGCTCGTTGCCTGGCCAGGCCGGAATCCAGCCCCAGGCGCTCCTCAGCGGCCCGGTCCAGGATGGACAGCGGGGCCAGGTAGGGACACTTGGACAGCTTGACCACGCCCAGGGACACGCGCTGGCCTTCAGGCAGCTCCCCCGAGCGCGCGAACACCCGGCGCTTGAGCTCGTCCACGCTCAGGTCCAGGACGGGCGCGGGATCCTGCCTGAGGTCCATGACCACGAGGGCGTCGCGGCGGCCGGGAATCATGCCCACGGGCGCCACGATGGCGCTACAGCCGCGGGTGCTGGTGTATTCGGCGGCCGTGTGCACCAGGGGCTCGTGGCCGGCAAGGTCGACCAGGGGCCGGAGGGAGTCGCGGGTGCGGTGGCGCCAGTACCAGTCGTACAGGCGGCCTTGGCGCTCCTTGACCAGACGGGCCAGGGCCACGGTTGCCTCTATGTCGGCCAGGGCGTCATGGGCGTGGGTCAGGTCGACGGCGTTGGCGGCGGCCAGGGAGCCCAGTTTGAAATCAGGTTTGCCGTCCGCGCCGTTCGGCCAGCTTAAGCCTTCCGGCCGCAGGTCTCGGGCCGCGCGGAACAGGTTGATGACATCCCAGCGGCTGTTGCCGTCCGCCCACTCGCGCTCGTACGGGTCAAACAGGTTGCGGTACAGGAGATTGCGTATGAATTCGTCGTCGAATTTGACCGAGTTGTACCCGGCGGAGCAGGTTCCCGGCTGGCCCATTTCGTCCAGGATGGCCCGCGCGAACTGGTATTCCGGCAGGCCCTCGGCCAGGGTGTGCTGGGGACTGATGCGGTGGACCAGGCACGAGTAGGGGCTGGGCAGGTAGTCCGGGGTGATTTTGTTGTACAGCGTCAGGCCGCCGGAGAGGGGATTGAGCTGTTCGTCCGTGCGCAGGCAGGCGAACTGGGCTATGCGGTCGTGCCTGCTTTCCAGGCCGAAGGTTTCCAGGTCGTACCACAGGATGCTTCCCATGGGCGCAGTATAGCCTGCCTTGGCTTCCGGAAGAAGTACCGGCCTTGACGAGCGGACGCCCAGGGGTGAATATCAGGTTGGTCGGCAAGCCGGCATCGACACGTCGTGGGAGGGCAGGTGCATAGGGAAGAGCGAGCCGTGCTGGAACGGTACCTCAAGGAACGCGGACTCAAGATGACGGCTGCCCGGGAAACCGTGCTGGAGGCTTTTCTGGGGCTGGAAACCCATGTGACGGTCGACGACATACTGGAGGCGGCCCGCGCCCTGGATCCTGGCATAGGCCAGGCCACCGTGTTCAGGACCATGAAGCTGTTCGCCGACGCTGGCCTGGCGCGGGAAGCCTGCCGCGACGACGGCGGGCGCCAGTACGAGCACGCGTGGCGCCATGCCCACCATGACCATCTGACCTGCGTGGACTGCGGCAAGGTGGTGGAATTCGTGGACCCTGCCATAGAGAAGGCCCAGGAGGCCGTGTACCGCCGCTACGGGTTCACGTCCAGCGGGCACAGGCTTGAACTGTTCGGGCGCTGCCCGGATTGTTCCAAAAAGCGCTCGCGCTGACGTATGCTATAGTATCTTGATCATAGGGGATGGGTGGGGCCGGGAGGGAAGGGCGCTCCCTTTCCTCCCGGACAGACGGCACTTGACTCCCGGGCATGATTATGATAATCATTATCAATAAGGACGACGTGCCTACCGCATGGCAGGCGAGCCGTCCTTGACGACGGGCCGGGGACCGGCCGGTATGGAGAGCATCGTGAGACTATCCGATCTGTATAGATTCGACCGTTTCCGCGTCAAGGCCGTGATGGTGGGCAGGGAAACCGGCCGCCGCCTGGCCGATCTCGGCTTTACCGAGGGCATGGAAGGTCAAATGATACGCTGCGGCATCATGGGCGGGCCCATGCAGGTCCGCCTGGGCGCTTACGACCTCCTTATGAGGAGGGAAGAAGCGGCTGAGGTTGAGGTGGATCTCCTGGAGGCCGGCTGCGCGCGCGGCCGCTTTGGCGCCGGCAGGAGCGGGCGCGGCAGGGGCATGGGCATGGGTGGCCGTGGCCCTGGACGCGGAAGGAGAAGCGCGTGACCGGCCGCCGTGTGGTCATAGCGGTGGCCGGCAACCCGAATTGCGGCAAAACCACCATATTCAACGCCATCACCGGAGCCCACCACAAGGTGGGCAACTATCCTGGCGTTACGGTGGAGAAGCGGGAAGGCCACAGGAAGCACAAGGGCGTGGACGTTAAGCTGGTGGACCTGCCGGGCACGTACAGCCTGTCGGCCTACTCCCTTGACGAGATGGTGGCGCGAGACTTCCTTTTGGACGAGCGCCCGGACGTGGTCATAGACGTGATGGACTCGGGCAACCTGGAGCGCCACCTGTACCTGTGCATGCAGTTCAGGGAGCTGGGCGTGCCGGTGGTTGGCGCCCTCAACATGGCCGACGAGGCAGAGGCCGCCGGGGTCAGCGTGGACGCCGACCGGCTGTCCAGCATCCTTGGCATGCCGCTGGTCAGGACCGTTGGCCCGCGCGGAGAGGGCGTGGATGCCCTGCTTGACGCCGCCCTGACAGCCGCCGACGGCGGCGGTCTGGACCCTGAGCGCCGCATGGACTACGGACCCGAGCTGGAAGCCAGGCTCGAGCCGCTGGTCAAGGCCATAGAGGCCGACCCGGGCTTTGCGGAACGCTTTCCTCCCCGCTGGCTGGCCGTCAAGCTGATAGAAAAGGACGCTGACGCCATGGAGCGCCTGGCTGGACATTCAGGAGAGAAGGATATCCGGGACATGGCGGCCGCTTCCGTGGCCTGGGTGGAAAAGCACTTTGGCAAAGACTCGGAGATTGTGGTGTCCGAGCAGCGCTACGCATACGTGCACGGCGCGGCCAGGGAATCCGTACGACGCGTGCCGCGGAGCCGCGAGACGGTCACCGAGAACATAGACAAGGTGCTGATGAACCGCTACCTGGGCCTGCCCATCTTTGGTCTGGTCATGTGGGGGCTTTTCGAGCTGACCTTTGCCCTGGGCTCGTACCCGGTGGCCTGGCTGGAAAGCGGCTTTGCGTGGCTGGGCCAGGCCGCCGGCTCAATTCTGCCGGACGGACGGTTCGCGTCCCTGGTGGTGGATGGCATCATAGGCGGCGTGGGCGGGGTGCTGTCCTTTGTCCCGCTGATCATCATTCTGTTCTTTTTCCTGTCCATACTGGAAGACGTGGGCTACATGGCCAGGGCCGCCTTCATAACGGACAAATTTCTCCACGCCTTCGGCCTTCACGGCCAGTCCTTCCTGCCCCTGATCCTGGGCTTTGGCTGCTCGGTGCCGGCCATCATGGCCACCAGGACCCTGAAAAGCCCGCGAGACCGAATCGTCACCGCCATGGCCATACCCTTCATGAGCTGCGGCGCCAAGCTGCCCGTGTACGTGCTTCTGGCTGGTGCCTTTTTCCCGCAGAGGCCGGGCGGCGCGGTTATGGCTATATACGGCGTGGGCGTGCTCCTGGCCCTTGGCTCGGCTTTCCTGTGGCGCCGCACAATCCTGCGTGGCGAGTCGGCGCCCTTTGTGATGGAACTGCCGCCCTATCGGGCTCCGACCCTGCGGGGCCTCCTGTGGCACGTGGGTGAGAAAACCCTGCAGTACGCCCAGAAGGCTGGTACCGTGATCCTCGCGGCGTCCATCCTGATATGGGCCCTGACAGCCTTCCCGGAGTTGCCTGACGACGCGGCGCGCGACGCGGCCTGGGCGGCCAGCTACAGCGCCGCCGAACCGGCGGCCGGTCCAGAGGCCGTGGCCGCTGCCGTGGAAAGCCAGCGCGCCAAGGCAGGGCTTGAGTTCAGCATGGCGGGGCGGCTTGGCAAGGCCATTGAACCCCTGGTCAGGCCCCTGGGCCTGGACTGGCGTTCGGGAGTGGCGGTGGTTACCGGTTTTGCGGCCAAGGAGGTGGTGGTGTCCACGCTTGGCGTCATGTACGCCGCTTCCGAGAGCGGGGAAGGCCAAAGCCTCACCGAGGCCCTGCGCGCCGACCCCAATTTCACGCCGCTGACCGCGCTGGTCCTCATGCTCTTTATACTGACCATCCCGCCCTGCTTCGCCGCCTTAGGCGCGCTGAAGGCAGAGCTGGGCTGGAAGTGGCTTGGTTTCGCGGTTGCCTACATGCTGGTTGTGGGCTGGGTCCTGTCCTTCGGTCTCCGGATGTTCGGCCTGGCCTTTGGGTTATGGAGTTGAGTATGGAAACACTGGATATTCTGGGTACCGTACTGGTCGTGGCCGTCGCCGCCCTGTGGACCGCCGCACGTGCGGTCAGGTTAGCCCGGAACAGGCGCCCTGGCACCTGCTCCGGGAGCTCAGGCTGCGCTGGGTGCCCATACGCCAAAAACGGGTGCGCGTGCCACTAGGGAACCTCTAAAAACGCCTTGGTTATTAGAGGTTCCCAGCGTTTTCGGCCGAAAACGCTGGGTTTTCTAAGGTAACCCTCTAAAAATTGCAGTTTTTAGAGGGTCCCACTAGTGTCACGCTTGGGTTCGCCCGCTAGCTCGGTTGGCTGTTTGTTTGCCGGGCGTCGGGCCCGGACGGCCAGCGCCTGACTTGCCCGGGAAACTCAGGCTGAACAGGGTGCGGTCGCCCTTTCTGCGATACTGGCTCTGACCGGCCAGCTGGTCGGTCAAGAGCTCTATGAGCGTCATGCCCAGGCCCACGCCCTGAGGTATATCCAAGGGATCGGCCGGGCTCATACCCGGCCCGTCGTCTTCAACTTCCAGCGTATACAGGCCGTCATCGTGGGCAAAGCGCACGTCCACGGCCAGGGTCGGCCGGTTCCTGCCCCCGTGCTTGAACGCGTTGGTCAACGCCTCGTTGAGTATGAGCCCCAGCGGAATGGCCATATCCATGGTGAGCTCGAGCTTGGGCAGTTTCGTGCTCATGGTGGCCTGCGTGTTGGGATCGGCCATCCCGTCCGAAACCAGGCGGATGAGCTGGGCAAGATAGTCGTCTATGGCCACGGCCGACAGCTCGGCTTTTTTGTACAATTGCTCGTGGACCAGGGACAGGGACATGATGCGGCCGGCCAGGTCCGCCGCCGCCCGTTTGAACTCCGAGTTGGATGAACGCCGGCTTTGAAGGCCGATGAGGCTTTTGACCAGGTTGAGATTGTTCTTGACCCTGTGGTGCAGTTCCCGAAACAGCGCTTCTTTGTCGCGCAGGGCCCTCCTGAGCTCTTCCTCTATTTCCTTCCTGAGGACCCGCTCGGTTTCCAGGCGCCGGTAGAAATCCGAGAGGTAGCCCAGGGCCGAGCCTATGACGATGCCGGACAATTCGGCTATTGGCTTGGACGCCGGCGAAAATTCGGGGTGGCCCAGGATGGCGAACATCAGCAGGTTGGCCGGAAGGCCCATGGCGCCGGCTATCAGGCCGCCGGTAAAGCCGTAGGCTATGGCCGACACGATGACGGGTATGATGATGATGTAGTTCGCCGATACCGCCAGGTACGGGCCGAGGATCAGCATGGCCGCGGCGTAGCCTGCCCAGTTCAGCAACACGATCCAGAACCCGCCGGGTCCTATGAAGCGGGCATGGGCCCGGCGGACCAGCCTGTCGAGGGGCGTGGACAACAGATCGGGGTTTTTGCTATTGGGGACAGGCGTCGGCATGTGGGGTAGTTATACATCGGGTGCGGGAATGCTTCAAGTCGGGCGCTCGGCGGCGCCGGCTGGACGAGACGAGTGTGTCGAAGCTTTGATGTGGGCCATGAGTATCGGAGGAAGCTTTGCTTTCCGTCCGCGGCCGTCTTGCGGCGAGCGCGGCTGCTTCCAGTGGCTATCTCGGGCACAAATCGGCACATCAAAGCTTCGTGACACTGGGCTAAACTTGTTGGATCCCGGGGGCCGTGCTATCCTGGGCCATGATCACCATCCACGACACTACGATGTTCCCGCCTTCCCTGTTCGCTCCCGATGGAGCCACGGGAACGGGCCAGGAACACGCGGGACCCGCCTGGGATTTGTCGGGCGAGTACCCTTCCGTCACGTCCCCCGACTACACGGCGGACATGGACAGGCTCAGGGGCCTCATAACCCAGCTGGATGCCATGTCCAAACCCATAGCCGATGCCGTGCCACGCGCGGCCGGCCTGGATCCGGCCAAGGACCGGGCGGTGGTGGACGCGTGCCAGGCCTTTGCCGGTCGCCTGGTAGAGGCGTTCACCCTGCAGGGCAACCTGGCTGTGTACGCCAACTGCTCGTCCAGCGTGGACGGCTCAGACGACGCGGCCAAGACGGCGCGCGGCGTGCTGCAAACCCTGGGCGCGGGCATAGGCGCCGCCCACGCCGCCTTCAAGCTGGTCATGGCCCTGTGCCCGGACGCCTTTTTTGAGGCCTTCCTGTCGTCGGAAACCACGGCGCCCTTCCGGTTCAGCCTGACCCAGGAACGGAAGCTGAAGGCGCGTTTCCTGCCCCTGGATGTGGAAAAAACCCTGTCGACCATGAGCCCTGACGGCCTGTCTGCCTGGGGTTCCATGTACAACAACATCACGGGCACCGTGCGCTGCCAGGTCAAAAAGCCGGACGGCGCCACCGACACCCTCGGGTTGGCGGCGGCGGCCAGCATGCTCAAAAAGCCTGACCGAGCGCTCAGGGAAGCGGCCTGGCGCGGCATCAACGCCGCCATGGCCGAGCACCGGGAGTCGTTCGCGTCCATCCTGAACTCCATATCGGGCTGGCGCTACGCTGAGGCGGGGCTTCGGTCCCATACCGAGAAGGTCCATTTCCTGGACAAGGCCCTGCACCAGAGCCGCATAGGATTGGCCACGCTGAACGCGCTGATGGACGCCCTGCGAGCGTCCAGGGAGCTGGGCCGGCGCGCCCTGCGCGCACAAGCCCGTCATTACGGCGTGGAGCGGCTTGGCCCCTGGGACATACTGGCTCCCGCGCCGGCGCGCGGCGGAGCGGGACCGGGAATAGCCTTCAAGGACGGCCTTGAAGTGGTCCGGCGAGCGTACGCCGCCGTGGATCCGTCCATGGGCGATTTTGTGTCCGACATGGCCAAAAAACGCCGGATAGAGGGCCGGGTGCTGGACCGCAAACGCCCGGGGGCGTACTGCACGGAATTCCCCGCCAGCCGCAATCCTTTCGTGTTCACCACGTATCAGGGCGCGCTGTCAGAGCTGTCCACCCTGGCCCACGAGCTCGGACACGCATACCACTGCGAGGTGATGCGCGACATACCTCTGGTGGAGGCGGACTACCCCATGACCCTGGCTGAGACGGCCAGCACGTTTGGGGAGGCGGCCTTGGGGGACCTCCTGGCCAAGGATGCCGCTGATCCCGGCACGGTCTTTGACCTGGCCTGGGCCGACGCGCAGGACGCGGCCACCTTCCTGGTCAACATACCGGCCCGCTTCGAGTTCGAGCGTCGTTTTTACGAAAAGCGGCCATCCGGCCCGGTGAGCGCCGACGGGCTGTGCGCCCTGACGCGCGAGGCGTGGGAAGAGTGGTACGGCGACGCCTTGTCGGACTATGACGACTACTACTGGGCGTCCAAGCTGCACTTCCACATGCCGGGCGTCAGCTTCTACAACTTTCCGTACTCGTTCGGCTACCTGTTCAGCCTGGGCGTGTACGCCAAAAAGGACGAACTGGGGCCGCGCTTCCACACGGCGTACGTGGGCCTGCTCCGCGACACAGGCAGGATGGAGGCAGAGGACCTGGCTGCCAAGCACCTGGGCGTGGACATAACCAAGTCCGCGTTCTGGGAAGGCGCCATCGACATGGTCAGGGCCAAGGTTGAGCGCTTTGAGGGCCTGGCATCGAGCTGAGCAACAAAAAACGGCGGCCCAGCTGTCATACAGCCGGGCCGCCGTGGCGTTTTAAGCGCGCGTTCTATTCCTCGTGCTTGGAAGCTGCCTTTTCCCGTTTCTCCTTGCGCTTCTCCATGAGCGTCTTCTGAGCCTTCTTCTTTGGCTCTTTGGGCTGTTTGCTTTTTTCTGCCATACCGGGTTCCTCCTCTGGCGGTCTATGGGCCCCGTACGCACTGCGGCGCCCCTGCTGTGTCCGTAAGCGCGAGCTTCTGCGTGACAGCGGCGGTGGAGCTGCATCCATGTCATGAACCAGCCCACGCCGTTAGTATAGAGCCCGCGGCATGGCCTGACAACAGAGCTCTTGAGTTTACCTGATTTTTCGTTAGTATGAAGGCACCATGCGAGCATCCCCTGGCGCCATCCGCCCGTTTTTAGTCAGCGTTATTTTAGTAATCGCCACCCTGGCCTTCTCAGCCTGCGCCCAGCCGGTCCTGCCGGCACCCAAAGCATCGGCCGGGGCCATGGACCTGCGCGGCGTGGATCTAGAACGTCCTGTGGCCTTGGACGGCGACTGGGAGTTCCACTGGAAGCGCTTTGTGGATCCAGGAGCCTTTCTAGACGGAACGGCGCCGCGCGCGGATACGGTGGACCTGTTTCCGTCCGAGTGGTCCTCCTACAGCATAGCCGGCGTGGACATGCGGGGCTACGGCACCTGGCACCTGCGCGTCCGGGGCCTAAAGCCCGGCTCGGCGTACGGGATCAAGGCGTCGTCGTTCCTGAGCGCTGCCTTTATCTACGTTAACGGCGAGCTGGTGGACAGCCACGGATCGCCGGGCGCCACGGCGGCCGCGGAAAAGCCCGGCTGGAAATCGTCCGTGGCCCTGTTCCAGGCGGACCCGGACGGCGTGGTTGACCTGGTGCTCCACGTGTCGAATTTCGCGGACCGCTCGGGCGGCATACGCACCAGCATCCTGTTCGGCACGCCCTGGGCCGTGCTCGGGGCCAAGGAGCGGGCCGTGGCCTACGAGCTTTTCGTGGTCGGGGCCATCGTGGTGATGGGCGCCTATTACCTGGGGCTTTTTGCCTTCAGGCGCCGGGACCGGGCGTCCCTGTGGTTCGGCCTGATCTGCCTGGTGCTCGGCCTCCGCGTCCTTTTCTACGACGAGTACTACATCCAGGCGCTGTTTCCCGGCATGACGTTCCGCGCCCTGTTCGTGGGCGGCTACCTGACCTTTACCGCGGCCGCCGCCCTGTTCGCGGCCTTTGTGCGCGCCACCTTTCCAAGGGAATTTCCCCGCATAGGCGTGCTGGTGGCCGTGGTCAGCTCGGCCGCCTATTCAGCCGTCATCGTGGCGGCTCCCACGTTCCTCTCGTCGACGATCCTGCGCTGGTACCAGCTGTGCATCGTGGTGCTGGGCCTCGGGATAGCCGCGTCCATCGTGTTGGCGGCCGTGCGCCGGCGCCGGGGTTCGGGGCTGTTCGGCCTGGGCTTTCTGGCCCTGTTCGGCGCCATGGTCCATGACGTGCTGGTGTCGTCAGGCGTCATCAACGGCACCTTCGTGCTCCAGCTTGGCCTGGTCGGATTCCTGTTCGCGCTGTCGCTCAACCTGACGCGCCTCTTTGCCGGCGCCTTCACCATGGCCGAGCGCCTGTCCATGGACCTGCAGCGCGTCAACGAGTCCCTGGAGCGCTTTGTGCCCAGGCAGTTTCTGGGCTTCCTCAAGCGGGACACCATAGAGGACATACAGCTGGGCGACAACAGCGCGGAGGACATGGCCGTGCTCTTTGCGGACGTGCGCGCCTTCACGCGCCTGGCCGAGCGCCTGAGCCCGGAGGAGACCTTTGCCTTCATCAACGAGTACCTGGCGCGCACGGGGCCGGCGGTGCGTGCCCACGGCGGCTTCATAGACAAGTACCTGGGCGACGGCTTCATGGCCCTGTTCCCCGGCGGCTCCGAGGACGCTGTGCGCTGCGCGCTGGACATACAGGCCCGCGTGGCCGAGTACAACGAGGAGCGCTTTGCCCGCGGCCAGGAGCCGGTGGCCGTGGGCATAGGCGTCCACACTGGCCGCCTCATGCTGGGCACCATAGGCGAGACCGTGCGCATGGACGGCACGGTCATAGCCGACGCGGTGAACACGGCCAGCCGCCTTGAGGGCGTGGCCAAGGAGTTCGGTCTCGGCGTGGCCGCCAGCGAGTGCGTGCTGGCCGACCTGCCGGACCCCACGCTGTACCGCATGCGCTTCATCGGCAAGGTGCGGGTCAAGGGCAAGACCAAGCCGGTGTCCGTGTTCGACCTGTACGACGGCGACATGCCGCAGATCCGCGACCGCAAGGACAAGGCGCGCGCGGATTTCGAGCGCGGCGTGGAGGCGTACTACGAGCGCGACTTTGACCAGGCTCGGGAAAGACTGGAGGCCGCCGACGTGATACTGCCCGGCGACGGGCCTACGCGCCGCTACCTGGAGGACATGCTCACGTGGCGGGGCGGGGGAAGGCCGAGCGAGGGACTCTAGGGGACCTCTAAAAACCCCATGGTTATTAGAGGTCCCCTGCGTTTTCGACCGAAAACGCAAGGTTTTTAAGGTAACCCTCTAAAAACTGCAGTTTTTAGAGGCTCTCTCGAGCCGGCCGCGCGCGCGTCCGCTCGATTGCACATGCTCCCCGTTTTTGCTACAGTGGAATGAATGGCGTCCCACCTTCAAGGGGCGCGAGTGTAGCATCGGAGGGCGCGTTCCCATGAAATCCGTCGAACTGGCCAAAGCCTACGACCCGAAAGAATTCGAAGACCGCATCTACAAGGCCTGGAAGGCCGAAGGGGCGTTCAAGCCCACGGGCTCGGGCAAGCCGTTCGTCGTCGTCATTCCGCCGCCTAACGTGACCGGCGTCCTCCACATGGGACACGGCCTCAACAACTCGCTGCAGGACATCCTGGTGCGCTTCCACCGCATGGGCGGCAGGCCCACGCTCTGGGTCCCGGGCACGGACCACGCGGGCATTGCCACCCAGCACGTGGTGGAGAAGCGCCTGCGTGAGCAGGGCATCCGCAGGCACGAGCTTGGCCGGGAGAAGTTCGTAGAGGAAACCTGGAAGGTCAAGAAGGAGCACCACGAGGTCATCACCCGGCAGCTGGAGAGGATAGGCGCGTCCTGCGACTGGAGCCGCGAGCGCTTCACGCTGGACGAGGGTCTGTCCAAGGCAGTGCGCGAGGTGTTCGTCACCCTGTACGAGCGCGGCCTCATATACAAGGGCAAGTACCTGGTCAACTGGTGCTCGTCCTGCGGCACGGCCCTGGCGGACGACGAGGTGGAGCACGACGACGAGCCGGGCGCCATGTACCGCATACGCTATCCCTTTGCCGACGGCTCGGGCTCCATAGAGATAGCCACCACGCGGCCGGAGACCCTGCTCGGAGACGCGGCCGTGGCCTGCCATCCGGACGACGAGCGCTACAGCTCCCTGGTCGGCCGCAGCCTGAGCCTGCCGCTGACCGGCCGCGACATACCGCTGATAGCGGACGCCTACGTGGACCGCGAGTTCGGCACGGGCCTGGTGAAGATCACCCCGGCCCACGACCCGAACGACTTCGAGGTGGGGAACCGCCACGACCTGCCGCGCATCAACATCCTCAATCCCAACGGCACGCTCAATGACGAGGTGCCGGAAAAATACCGCGGCCTGTCGGCCCTGGACGCCCGCAAGCTGGTGGTGGAAGACCTCAAGGCCCTGGGCCTTTTTGTGTCGGAGGAGGCCATCACGCACTCTGTGGGGCACTGCTACCGCTGCCACACCGTGGTCGAGCCGTACCTGTCCGAGCAATGGTTCGTCAAGATGAAGCCGCTGGCCGAGAAAGCCCTCAAGGCCTGGCGGGACGGCGACCTGCGCTTCTTCCCCCAGCGCTGGGAGAACACCTACGAGCACTGGATGACCACCATCCGCGACTGGTGCATCAGCCGCCAGCTGTGGTGGGGGCACCGCATACCCGCCTGGCACTGCGCCCACTGCGGCAAGACCGTGGTCGCCCGAGAGGAGCCGCTGTCCTGCCCGTACTGCGCGTCCACGGAACTGACCCAGGACGAGGACGTGCTGGACACCTGGTTCAGCTCGTGGATATGGCCCTTCAGCGTGATGGGCTGGCCGGAAAGCACGGCCGACCTCCGGAACTACTATCCGACCAGCGCCCTGGTGACCGGGTACGACATCATCTTCTTCTGGGTGGCCCGCATGGTGATGGCGGGTCTGGAATTCACCGGCCAGGTGCCCTTCCGCGACGTGTACATAACCACGCTGGTGCGGGACAAGCAGGGCCGCAAGATGTCCAAAAGCCTGGGTAACGGCATTGATCCGCTGGAGATAGTCGACGAATACGGCGCTGACGCCCTCAAGTTCACCCTGGCCTTCCTGACCAGCCAGGGCCAGGACGTGCTGGTGGACAAGGACAGCTTCAAGCTGGGGTCCAAATTCGCCAACAAGGTTTGGAACGCCAGCCGCTACATACTCATGAACCTGGACGGCAGGACGCGCGTGGCCGATCCCCGGCTGAACGACGCGGACCGCTGGATATACCGGCGGCTGGCCGCCTCGTCGGCCGCCGTTGCCGACGCCCTGGCCGCCTACCGCTTCAACGACGCGGCGGCTGCCGTGTACGAGTACTTCTGGAACGACTTCTGCGACTGGTACCTGGAAGCCACCAAGCTGTCCACGCGCTCCCCGGACGCCGCCGAGAAGGACCGCGCCGTCAGCGTGCTCCTGGACGTGCTCGAGTGGAGCCTGGCCCTGATACATCCCTTCCTGCCCTTTGTTTCGGAGGAGATATACGGTACCCTGCCGGACGCCGCCGGCCGCCTCATCAGCCATGCCTATCCCGCCAGCTCTGACGAGCGCGGAGCGGATCCCGGGCTGGACTCTGGCTTTGCAGCCCTCAAGGAGCTGGTCAGTCTGGTGCGGGCCCTCAGGAGCGAGTTCGGCATAGCGCCCGAGCGCAAGCTCAAGGTGGCCGTGCGTCCGGACGCCGGCCCAGACGCTGAGTTCCTTGGACGCAACGCCGACCTGGTGGCCCTGCTGTGCAACGCGGAATCCGTGTCCTTTGTTAACGACAAGCCGGCGGGCGCCCTGGCCCTGGCCGGCAGGGGCTTTGACTGCTACGTGTTCGCGCGGGAAGCCGTGGATACGGCCCAGCTGGCCGCGCGCTTCCGCAAGGAGGCCGACAAGGAACGCCAGTTTGCCCAGAAGGTGGCGGCCAAGCTGGCCAACCCCGGCTTTACGGACTCCGCGCCGGCCGAGGTGGTAGGAAAAGAGCGGGACAAGCTCCAGGCGGCCCAGGCGCGCGCCGGCCGCCTTGAAAACTACCTCAAGGACCTGGAGTAGGCTGTCGCCATGCCCAGGAAGGTGAAACCGCCGCGGGCGGAGGACTCCCGCGCGATCATGGACCAGGACGGCATGATACGGCTCAGGGAAATGCACCTGGCGCCGTATATCCAGCTGGCCACCTTCCTGATAGGCAAGCGCAGGCGCTCGGGCGGCAACATGTTCCGCCACCAGATAGACACCATGGCCATACTCATGGACTACGGCTACATCGACTCGATCCTGCTCAAGGCGTCCGTCATCCACGACCTCCTGGAGGACCTGCCGGACTTTGACCGGGACGGCATCCTGGACATAGACGAGGAAAGCTCAGACGTGTTCCAGCTGGTGCTCGAGGTGACGCGGCGCCAGGTGGAGACCAAGCCGGAGTTCCTCACGCGCATACTCGACTTCGGGTCGCCCAACGCCCTGGTGCTCAAGGCGGCCGACCGCATCAGCAACATGATATCGCTGGGCTACACCACGGACGTGGATTTCATCAAGCGCTATTCAGACGAGACGGAGCGCTACGTATACCCGATAGCGGACAAGGCAAACAGGGACATGAGGGCTGAACTGGAGGAACTGGTAACGACCAGGCGGGCCTTCCTGACCCGGTGTTTCGAAATATAAAGGGAGCCCCTAAAAACTGCAGTTTTTAGAGGTTCCCTAAAGCGACAAGGAGCAAGCTGTGCCCAGAGAGTGGACAAAGTCGAGCCTGGCAAAAACAATCGACCACACCGTGTTCAAGGCCGTCGCCACCGAACAGCAGATACGCGAACTGTGCGCCGAGGCGCGCGCCAACGGCTTTGCGGCCGTGTGCGTCAATCCGTTCTGGGTGCCGCTATGCGCCCGCGAGCTGTCCAGCACCCGCATAACGGTGTGCGCCGTGGTGGGCTATCCCCTGGGCGCCAACGCCACGTCGGTCAAGGCGGAGGAAGCCCGCCTGGCGGTCAAGCAGGGCGCCGGCGAGCTGGACATGGTGATCAACCTGGGCGCCGCCAAGTCCGGCGACTGGAAAACCGTTGAGGAAGACATCCGCGCCGTGGTCAAGGCCGCGGGCACGGCCCCGGTCAAGGCCATACTGGAAACCTGTTACCTGACCGACGCTGAGAAGGTCCGCGCCTGCGAGGCAGCCATCAAGGCGGGCGCCGTCTACGTCAAGACCAGCACCGGGTTCGGCACCGGCGGGGCCAGCGCCGAGGACGTGCGCCTGATCCGCAAGACCGTGGGCGATCGCATTAGAATCAAGGCTTCAGGCGGCCTGCGCAGCTACCATGACGCCATAAAAATGCTGGACGCCGGAGCCGACAGGCTCGGATCGTCCAGCGGCGTGACCATCGTGTCGGAATTGCCGGAATAGGGCGCCACAGCGCGGCTTGGCCGCTCCGCCCGGAACGGCACAGGGGAGGTAGGTAATGATGCGAAATACCCTGGCGGCAGCTGCCGCTATCCTGGTCCTTGCCTCGTCCTGCGGGCTCGCCCGGGGGCAGAGGGCCAAGGCCGACCTTGTGCCCACCGCGGGCATCGTCCTGGACGCCGCCGGCCGGAACGACAGGGCCGTCAACCAGGCCGTGTACGAGGCGGCCGTGAGCGTGGTGTCGTCGGTGCGCGGCCGCATCGTGGCGGACGAGAACGCCAACTTTGGCGGCAACCTGGAGATACGCATCCTGGAGGTCGGGGTGGACGGCGGCGAGCGACGCGAGCTCCTGCGCATGCTGGCCGAGGAAAAGCGCGACCTGGTCATAGCAGTTGGCTACCTGTTCTCAGAGTCCCTGGCCGCCGTGGCCCGCGACTATCCCGACACCAGCTTTGTACTGATAGACGGCCATGTGCCCGACCTTGACGGCTCGTCCAACGTGTCCTGCGTGAGCTTTGCCGACCAGGAAGGCGCCTTCCTGGCGGGAGCCTATGCCGGCATGCTGGCCGCGCGCGCGGGAGAGGGATCCAAAATAGGCTTTCTGGGCGGCCTGGACATGCCCGTCGCGCGCGGGGCCCTGGCAGGCTTCAGCTCGGGCGCGGCATGGACAAATCCCGGTCTCAGGGAAACCGGCATGGTGCTGTCGGGCTTTGTGGGCCGGGACGCCAGCGCCTACAACGACCCTAAGCGCGCCGAGGAATACGCGTCGATTTTCTACAGGACCAGCAACGCCATCCTGGTGTTCCACACGGCCGGCGCATCCGGCACGGGCGTGTTCAAAAGCGCGGCCCGCTACGGGCGGCTGGCCATTGGCTCGGACATGGACCAGGCGGCGGAATACGCCGCGTCCGATGATCCCGAACTTGCGGCGCTGGCACCCGTTATCATGGGCTCGGTGATACGCAACGTGGGACCGGTGGTCAGGGACCAGTGCATGGCAATCATGCAGGACATGCCCTTTAAGGGCGGTTACACGGTGCTCGGCCTGGCCAACGGGGGCGTGGACTTTGTGTCGGCCAGCATGGACGCCGCGGACAAGACGGCCATCAGCGGCCTGCGCAAGCTGATACAGAACGGGGACATCGTCGTCCCCTATACCGACCAGGGCGCCAGGGCGTTCATCGATGGATTATGGTAGTTTTATTACAACCAAACCCCGCTCCACGAGCTTTTTTTAACATTTTGGGCGTAATTGGCCCTTGCTTATTTTTAAAACCGGATTTACTATCGTTCCACTACCCGCCAAATGGGATGTAAAGGAGAGAGGAACATGAAGTACCGCACAATCCTCGTTGCCCTCCTCGCCGTAGCCCTTGTTTTCACCGGCTGCGCCAAGAAGGACGCCACCCCCGTCGTTGAGAAGCCCGAGTTCAAGGTCGGCCTTGTGACCGATATCGGTGGTATTGACGACAAGTCGTTCAACCAGGGCACCTGGGAAGGCATTGTCCGCTTCGGTGGAGCCCACAACCTGGTCCAGGGCACCGATTACAAGTACCTGCAGTCTGGCGCCGAGGCCGATTACGTTCCGAACCTCAGCGCGTTCGCCGATGAGAAGCTCGACCTGATCATCGCCCCCGGCTTCCTTTTCGAGATGGCCATGGGCGAGGTCGCCGACAGCTTCCCCGAGCAGAAGTTCATGATCATTGACACCGTGGTCCAGAAGCCCAACGTGGTCAGCGCCACCTTTGCCGAGCACGAAGGTTCCTTCCTCGTCGGCGTGGCTGCCGGCCTCCAGGCCAAGGCCGACGGCAAGTCCGTCCTCGGCTTCCTCGGCGGCATGCAGTTCCCGCTCATCGAGAAGTTCCAGGCCGGTTTCGAGCAGGGCGTCAAGGCCGTGTACCCCGAAGCCACCATCCTGGTTGACTACGCCGGCGATTTCGGCGCTCCCGACAAGGGACAGGCCCTGGCTCAGAAGCAGTACAAGGCCGGCGCCTACATCATCTTCCACGCCGCTGGCGGCACCGGCAACGGCATGATCAAAGAGGCCAAGGAACGCTCCGAGAAGGGCGACATCCGCTGGGCCATCGGCGTTGACAAGGACCAGTACACCGACGGTCAGTATGGCGACAAGTCCGCCGTGCTCACCTCCATGATGAAGCGCGTCGACGTGGCTGCCGAGACCGTGTCCCAGATGACCCTGGACGGCCAGTTCCCCGGCGGCACCGTGATGGTGTTCTCCCTCAAGAACAACGGCGTTGGCATCCCCGATTCCAACCCCAACCTGTCCGCTGACATCATCAGCCAGGTCAACGAGTACGCCCAGAAGATCGCCTCCGGCGAGCTGGTCGTTTCCGAAATCCCCGCCAAGTAAGAACGCTGGGTACAACGCGAAGGGCCGCCTCAATGGGGCGGCCCTTCGTATCTCCGGAAGGTAAAAACAGGCGCAGAACCGCTGGCTCGGCACATTCGGCATCTTCCATTATTTATCGTTTCGGTGTAATCTTGTATACTTCCCGCTCGCGGCGTTAGCGCCCGGAACGGCTTGCATCATACGTACAACTTTCATGTGGGGGCTCGAGATGGCGTATATCATCGAGATGCTCGACATCACCAAGGACTTTCCTGGCATCCGCGCCAACGACGCGGTGACCCTCCAAGTGGAAAAGGGCTCAATCCATGCCCTGCTTGGCGAGAACGGCGCGGGCAAGTCCACGCTGATGAGCATCCTTTTCGGACTGTACCAGCCGGACGGCGGCACCATCCGCGTGCGCGGTGAGGCTGTTACCGTCCACGATCCCAACGTGGCCAACGCGCTGGGCATAGGCATGGTCCACCAGCATTTCAAGCTGGTCCACAATTTTACCGTGACTGAGAACATAGTCCTGGGATTGGAGCCGACCCGCGGCCCCCTTCTGGACCTGGCCATGGCCGGGTCCAAGGTGGCACAGCTGTCAAAGCTGTACGGCCTGGACGTCGACCCAAACGCTAAGATAGAGGACATCACGGTGGGCATGCAGCAGCGCGTGGAGATCCTCAAGATGCTCTACCGCGACGCTGAAATCCTGATCTTTGACGAGCCGACCGCCGTGCTCACGCCCCAGGAAATCCGGGAGCTCATGGACATCATGCGGCGCCTGGTGAACGAGGGCAAGACCATACTCCTCATCACGCACAAGCTCAAGGAAATCAAGGAAGTGGCGGACACCTGCACCGTGCTCCGCCGCGGAAGGCTCATAGGGACCGTACCCGTGGCGGACACCAGCGAGGCCAAGATGGCCGAGATGATGGTCGGCCGCGAGGTCAACTTCAAGGTGGACAAGGGACCGGCAAAACCGGGCGACGTGGTCCTGTCCATCAAGGACCTGTGCGTGAAGAACGCCAAGGGCCTCATGGGGGTCAAGAACCTGTCCCTGGACGTGCGCGAGGGCGAGATACTGGGCCTGTGCGGCATAGACGGCAACGGCCAGACGGAACTGATACAGGCGCTCACCGGCCTTGCGCCCATAGAATCCGGCACGGTGTCCATACGCGGCACGGACATAACCAAACTGCCCGTGCGCCAGCGCCTGGACAGGGGCCTGGGCCATATCCCAGAGGACCGGCACCGCCACGGCCTTATCCTGGATTTCCGCCTTGACGAGAACCTGGTCATCCATACCTACGGAAAACCCCCGTACTCGCGCTACGGCATCCTGGACTTTGAGGCCATCAAGAAAAACGCCGACCGCCTGATAGACGAGTTCGACGTGCGCTCGGGCCAGGGCGCGGCCACGCCTGCGCGCTCCATGTCCGGCGGCAACCAGCAGAAGGCCATCGTGGCGCGGGAGATAGACCGTTCTCCGGACGCCTTCGTGGTGGCCCAGCCGACCCGCGGCCTGGACGTGGGCGCCATAGAGTACATACACAAGCGACTGGTGGCCGAGCGCGACAAGGGCAAGGCCATACTGCTGGCGTCCCTGGAGCTGGACGAGATACTGGACGTGTCGGACCGCATAGCCGTGATATACGGCGGCGAGATTGTTGGCGTTGTTGACGCCAAGAATACCAACGAGAACGAGCTGGGCCTCATGATGTCCGGTTCCGTCAGGAAGGCCGGTTGACCATGGCCGAACGCAAGAAGAAGACTGGCGTGGAGAGCCTGCCGGGCGACGATACCGCGCGGAACGCCATCATGTCCGACGCGGGCGCCGGAGACCATCCGGTGGCGGCGGAGCAGTTGCCCGTGGCCAAGAAGACAGGCAAGTTCCTGGTTCCCCTGGTGGCGGTTGGCCTGGGCTTTGTCCTTGGCGCCATCATCATCGTGATCACGGGGAAGAATCCCTTCATCATGTTCAGGGCGATGATCCAAGGCGTGACCGGCCTGAACCTGGCCTCCGGTTCGTTCAACCCGCGCTACATAGGCGAGTTCATCCTGCAGTCCATGCCCATCATCCTGACCGGCCTGTCCGTGGGCTTTGCCTTCAGAACGGGCCTGTTCAACATTGGCGCGGAAGGTCAGCTGATGGTCGGCGCCCTGGCGTCAACCGTGGTGGCGCTCGCGGTCAAAGCGCCCGCCGTCATCCACGTGCCGCTGGTGCTGCTGGCAGGCGCGGGAGCCGGTGCCCTGTGGGGCGCGATACCCGGCTGGCTCAAGGCCCGCTTCAACGTGCACGAAGTAGTCGTCACCATCATGCTCAACTACACGGCCCTGCATATAAACAACTGGGCCATACTGAACGTGCTGGGGTCCGCGGACCGCGTCAAGACGGCCGAGTTCCCGGTTACGGCCCTGCTCAAGGACCCCTGGCTGTCGGAGATCACCAACGGGTCGCGCCTGAACTGGGGTATCATCCCCGTGATCCTGTCGGTGGTGGTGTACTGGTTCGTGGTGGAGAAGACAAGCTTTGGCTACGGCCTCAGGGCCGTGGGCTTCAACAAGGAAGGAGCCCGCTACGCCGGCCTCAAGGTGGAGCGCAACGTGGTCATGTCTATGGTCATTGCAGGCGCCTTTGCAGGCCTTGCCGGCGCCATCATCACCACGGGCACGTTCAACTTTGGCCGCGTGCTTCCGGCCGCGGAAGGCTACGGCTTTGACGGCATAGCCGTGGCGCTGGTGGGCATGAACCAGGCCCCCGGCATACTTTTGGCCGGCCTTTTGTTCGGCATGCTCAAGGCAGCCGGCACCCTCATGCAGTCGGCGGGCATACCCAAGGAAATAGGCGGCATCATCCAGGCGTCCATCGTCTACTTTGTCGCCATGAAGCTCGGCATAGAGCGCATCATTGACCTGCTGCGCGGCAGGAAGGCTGACAAGCTGGCCGCGCTTGCCAGCGGAGACACCGGGGAGGTCGGCGTATGAGCATCATTTTGGACATGCTCCCCATTTCGTTCATGTTCGCGGCGCCCATCATCATGGCTGCGCTCGGCGGGCTCTTCAGCGAGCGCTCGGGCATCGTGAACATTGCCCTTGAGGGCATCATGATGGTTGGCGGTTTTGCCGGCGCCGCGCTGACCGTGGTGCTTGAGCCGGTCATGCCCGGCATGGCGCCGTGGATTGGCCTCTTTGTGGGCATGGCGGCGGGCGTGCTGTTCTCGCTCCTGCACGCCGTGGCCAGCATAAACTTCAAGGCCGACCAGGTGGTGTCGGGCACGGCGCTCAATATCCTGGCCACCGGCCTGACCGTGTACCTGGCGCAGATATTCTTCAACCAGCAGCGCACGCGCACCTTCAGCGCGGGCCTCCGTAAAATGAGCATCGAAGGGCTGCGGGACATACCCGTGCTTGGGCAGATATTCTTTGAGGACATCTATCCCACGTTCTTCGTTATGATACTCCTGGTGCTGGGTACCTGGTTCGTGGTGTTCAAGACGCCATTTGGCCTCAGGCTCCGAGCCTGCGGCGAGCACCCGCAGGCGGCCGCGTCCATGGGCATCAACGTGTACAAGATGCGCTACGCTGGCGTCATGATATCGGGCGCCCTTGCCGGCCTGGCCGGCTCGGCCATGGTGCTGACCCAGGACATCCAGTACACGGTGACCAGCATCCACGGCACGGGCTTCATAGCCCTGGCGTCGCTCATATTCGGCAAGTGGAGCCCCTGGGGCGTCCTGGGCGCGGGCATGTTCTTCGGCTTTGCCCAGACCCTGTCGTATTACGCCAAGGACATATCCTTCCTGGCGTGGCTGCCCAACGAGGCCTTCTATATCCTGCCCTACGTGCTGACCATAGTCGCCCTGATCATGTTCGCGGGCAAGACCGTGGGTCCCAAGGCAGCCGGCGAGATATACGACCAGGGCAAGCGCTAAAGGGTACGGGCGATGATCACGGCCAACGAGCTGTCGGCCTTCGGGCTAACGGTTTTTGCCGGCCTGGCGACGGGAATCGGCAGCGTCATCGCCCTGTCCACGCGCAAGCCGTCCGCGCGCTTTCTGTCCATATCGCTGGGCTTCTCCGCCGGGGTCATGATATATGTGTCCCTGGTGGAGATATTCCAGAAGGCCCGCATCCCCCTGATGGAAGCCTTTGGCGAGCGTGGCGGCTCATGGGCAGCGGTCGCCGGTTTTTTTGGCGGCGTGGCCGTTATCGCCATCATTGACAAGCTGATTCCGGAAAGCATCAACCCTCACGAGGCGCATACCAAGGAAGAAGTGGCAGCCCATGAGACCGTGCCGCCGGGCACGGGCACGCTCAGGCACAAGGACCAGAAGCGGCTTCTCCGCATGGGCATGTTCACGGCCCTGGCCGTGGGCATTCATAATTTCCCGGAAGGCCTTGCCACCTTCCTGGCGGCTCTCCAGGAACCGAGCCTGGGCGTGGCCATAGCCTTTGCCATCGCGATACACAACATACCTGAGGGCATATCCGTGGCAGTGCCCGTGTTCTACGCCACCAACTCGCGGGCCAAGGCTTTCTGGTATTCCTTTGCCTCTGGCCTGGCGGAGCCCGCCGGCGTGCTCATCGGTTACACCATACTCAAGCCCTTTGTGAACGACGTGGTGTTCGGCGTGCTGTTCGCCTCGGTGGCTGGCATCATGGTGTACATATCGGTGGACGAGCTCCTGCCAGCCGCCCGTGAATACGGCGAGCACCACCTGGCCATAGGCGGCCTCTTTGCCGGCATGGCCGTCATGGCCGTGAGCCTGATCCTGTTCATGTAAGCGACAAGGCCGCGCCGGCGTCCCCACGGGTCCCCGGCGCGACCCATGTTCAGTTGATCAGTCGGCCGTCAGTGATGATGTCGAATACGCTAGAGTCCTGCTCCTGGTAGGAGCGGCTTCCAGGAAGCAGGAAATATTTCAGTCCAATGGTCAAGCGGACGCGGCCTGTCACGTCATCAAAAATAGAGTAATCTGAAGGATAGGCTACGTCTGAGCCGTCCTGATTCAGAATTTCCCAGATATAGCCCAGCCTGAAGCCAAGCTCCGCGTAAGGCGCGAGCCGGTCGCTGACGAACAGATAGTATGAGACCAGCGGCTCAAGAGAAAAACTCATGGCAAAACTGTCATCCGGATCATCCAGGCCATCCGACAGACCATCTATGCCAGGCATAAACCCCACGGAAAAGCCAGCGCCCACGGACATAACGGATGGACCGCCTAGGGGTATATAGTACATAGCGCCGGCTCCAATATCTATCAGGGCGGTTGTGCTTTTGTCGTCTCCGGTAGGCTCGGAATTTTCACGGTAAAGCAAGGTAAAAGCAGGGCTTATGTTTATAGAAAGGCGATCAACAGGAAAGATGCCGACGCGTCCGTTGATCTCCAAAAAATGGTAGCCGTCCTTTTTGTCCAGCTCGCTGACCTGGTCAGAAAAGATCGGCTGGGTGGGCATGTATGTGTACATGAAGCTACCGCCGAACTCCCAGGAACCGGCGTCGAACAGGTCGGCGTCCTGGGCTAACAAGGCCGCGGGCGCGGCGGCAAGGACAAGAATTGCGAGCACGAGCACTTTTCTCATTGAATCCTCCCCTAAAGAAATAGGCAACGCCAGGCGCATGCCCGGACAGAAGCATAGCGCGGTGACAGGAAAAGTCAAAACCTGCGGTCCGAGACTCGTAGGACCGCAGGTGCGCCGCGAGACACGTAGCGGCGCAGGGGGTACAGGGGGGTATCCCCCCGTGTCCGAAGGACCAGAACTGTAGAGCTAACCACAGATACACAGAGAACAACGCCAGTGGAAATCCCGGGGTATCCCCCCGTGTCCAACGGACCCTTACAAAAGGCTAACTACAGAGACACAGAGCGCGTCTGTTGGGACATGTCGGTGTATCGCACGGGCTAAAGTAAAAAACGATAAAGCTAACCAGAGACGTTCAAGGGAGGGCTTATGGTCTATATTTCACGAATTACATAGTCTATCTTTTCCATATTAGATAGTCTATCTTTTACGGATTACATAGTCTATCTTTAGCAGATTAGATAGTCTATCTACGGTGACTATATAGTAAAGATTTGAGCGGCGGATAGTAAGGATTTGATCAGCAGATAGTAAGGATAGTCCTCGTAGATAGTAAGAATGGTCCTCTTAGATAGTAAGGATAGCCATCGTAGATAGTAAGGAAAATTGCTTGTAGATAGTAAGGAAAAGATTGGTCAAGCTCTTTTCTGTAAATTTACGATTGGGTCTGTTCAGCCGGTAGATACCGTTTGCCGTTGAGCCACTGCTCAGATGT
>JAFGJV010000040.1 GCA_016928955.1 Spirochaetales bacterium | reverse complement strand
GGCGTAGGAATTGATGGTCCACTGGGCAAAGAGGGTAACGGCAGAGGCAGGCATGGCAAAGGTTGCCGCCGGCGCGTAGGCCGTGCCGGAGCCGTTGGCCGCGGTGTTCCAGCCACTGAAGGTATACCCGGTTCTGGTCATGGTGCCCGCGCCCAGTACGGTGACCGTGGCGCCCGCTATGTACGGGCTGGACGGGTCCGTGGGCACGGCGCCGCCGTCAGAGCCGTTGCCGTTGTAGGTGAGAGCGTAGGTAGCTCCGGCCCACTGGGCATAGAGCGTGGTATTGGCGTTGATGGTAAAGGTGGAGCCGGCCGTGTAGCTGGTACCCGAGCCGTTGGCCGCGGTGTTCCAGCCCGAGAAGGAGTATCCGGCGCGCGTCATGGTGCCGGCGCCCAGGACCGTGACCGTGGAGCCGACAGGATACGGACTGGAGCCGTCCGTAGGTACCGTGCCGCCGTCAGAGCCGTTGCCGTCGTAGGTGACGGTATACGTGGTGCCAGACGGCGCCCATTGCGCGTACAGGAGCACGTCCTCGGTGCCCATCACAAAGGTGTCGCCCTGGTTATAGGTGGTACCAGAGCCGTCGAATATGGTATTCCAGCCGTTGAAGACAAAGCCAGCGTTGGCGAGAGTGCCCGAGCCGAGTACGGTGACCGTTTGGCCTTCCTGGTACTGGTTGGAATCCACGGGTACCGAGCCCCCCGTGGAGCCGTTGCCCGTGTATTTGACCGCGTGGGAGGGATACACAGGCACATAGGGGCTCTGGCATCCGATAAGGGCAAACAGGCCCAGTATGAGGGCAAGGGCTAGGATCCTCTGACGCATGGCGGCCGCTCCTTCCGTCTGTGCCGGGTGTGGGCGAAACGTTGAACGACGCTTTCCAACGGCTCGCTGAGAGAACAATCCCCGACACTATAATTGTATACAGTATGTGACGAAAAAACACCCCGCCGTGGCCAGAAATGGCGGTGGTGGCTTACCGTCGCGCTGAGCTCTCAGTGGTCGCCCAGGACCTTCTGGACGGTCGCCTGGTCGTTCAGGAACACCCGCTCGTCCGGCAGGATGGCCAGGGCCTCGGTAATGGCGGCCAGGGCTTCCTGGTAGCGGCGGGCGTTGAACAGGGCGGCAAAGGCGTTATGGCGCTCGGCCACCCAGTTGGATTTGACCGTTTTCAGAAGCGAAGCCAGGGACGGCGACCCTGGCCAGCCAAGTGCGCCCCGCTCCACGGTACGCCAGGCGCCCAGCCAGCCTTCAGCGCGCTTTGCTTCTTCGGCCAGGCGGCCGTACACGTAGCCCAGCATGGCGTCCGCGTCGTCCGGCGGCAGGTAGCCGCCGTCTCTGGCGGCTTCCAGTTCGGCCAGGGCGTCTGCCGGCGGCAGGTCGGCAAGGAGCTTGGCGAGCCTGGCCACGCGGGCCTGGTCCAGGAGCCACAGAAGGTCCGCCAGCTCGCCGTACCGTTCCATCACGCGAGTGATGAACTGAATGCCCTGATCCATGCGGCCCGAGTTCAGGAAAAAGGCGGCCGCGTTGTGGGCCCGCTCGCCGAGGTAGCGCCTGGCCTCGTCGTCGCCCATCCACGCGTACGCGTCCGCGGCCAGGCTCAGGGCCCTGAGGTAATCGGCCTCGCGTTCGGCCAGCGTCGCCTCGTTCCAGGCTATGAGCCCCACAATGTGGCGGGCATCCACCGGCCGCCTGCTCTGGGTGTCGGAGGGCGGTACGTACGCGTAGCCGGTAACCCTGCCGAAGCTGTCCAGGAATTCCTTCTTGCTGCCGGGATCAAAGCCGTGGGGATTGGTGGTTTCCACGTCCACGCTGGCCCCGGCCCCAAGGTCCAGGGACACAAAGGAATGGTCGCGGGTGACCACCCCGGAAGCGTTCAGCCCGGCGGCCTTGGCCAGGAGGAGGTAGACGGCGGACGACGACACGCAGTTGTACTCGCCGTCCAGGATAGCGCTGTCCAGGCCGGATGATTCCTCCACATAGCGCTGGAAGAAGGCTTGGTGCGCCAGGGCCAGGACGGCCTCGCCCAGGGCGTATGGGTCGGATGTGGCCAGTGATAACAGGTAGGCGTCCTGCATGGCGCCGCCGAGCAAGGCCAGGGTCTCCTCCGCGCGCGCGGGTCCGGCGCCGGAAAAGTGCAGGGCGGCGGCGGCCAGGTTGTAGCCCGCGGGGTCGTCTTCCGCGGCGGCTATGGCCGTGATGACCGGTGAGGGATCCAGTGTCGCCTCGGCCAGGGCGGCATAGGCGTCCGCGGGCTGGGACCAGGCGCGTGCGGCCAGGGCCAGCAGGACGAACAGCGCGGCGGGTACAGGTTTGGCGCCGGTATACGTAAGGGTACTCCTTGCGGGCCGGCTTGGCTTGCGGCTATGATACGGTAAGCCAGATCGGTCCGTGCTCCAAAGATATATCCGGAGGGCTGGCGATTCAAACCAAATATTGATATATTAGGAAAACTATATACTAGAAAGACGTTCCGGATTGCTCATCGCTCCGGACCGGCTTGATATGCCGCCTGGCGGCTGGAGGATTACATGGACGATAGCTACGACCTGATCATCGTGGGCGGCGGGGCCGCCGGCATGGGCGCCGCCCAGTACGGGGCCCGGGCCAACCTCAAGACCCTGGTGCTGGAAGAAATGGCGCACGGAGGCCAGGCCCTTCTCATAGACCGCCTGGAGAACTATCCGGGCCTGCTCGAGCCGGTGGACGGCTATAGCTGGGCGGAGACCATGCGCGCCCAGGCCGAAAGTTTTGGCGCCCAGATCAGGTCGGCAAGCGTGTCGTCCATACGCAAGGTGGGCGGGAGTTTTGCGGTAACCACGGACGAAGGTGTGCTCAACGCCAAGGCCGTGGTCCTGGCCACCGGCGCCAAGCACAGGCACCTGGGCGTCAAGGGAGAGGAAGAGTTCGGCGGCCGCGGCGTGTCGTACTGCGCCACCTGCGATGGTCCTTTCTTCAAAGGCAAGCGCATGGTGGTGGTCGGCGGCGGCGACTCGGCCTGCGACGAGGCCATGTTCCTGTCCAAGCTTGCCGACAAGGTGGTCATGGTGCACCGCAAGGAGCGCTTCCGCGCCCAGAAGGCCCTGGCCGAGCGCGTGCTGTCCAATCCCAAGATAGAGGTCCGCTGGAATTCCGTGGTCGACGAGATCATGGGAACCAAGGCCGTGGAGAAGGTGCGGCTGCGGAACGTTGTGACGGGCGACACGAGCGAGGAGGCCACGGCGGCCGTGTTCGTGTTCGTGGGCTCCATACCCCAGACCGCTGCCCTGCCCGAGTCGGTGGCCAGGGACGACGCAGGTTCTGTCATTACCAACGAGCGCATGGAAACCAACCTGCCCGGCCTCTTCGCGGTCGGGGACGTGCGCGCCACGCCCTTCCGCCAGGTGGTTACGGCCGTGGCCGACGGGGCGGTGGCCGCGCATTGCGCGTCGCAGTACATTGACGAGCTGGAAGGGCAGGCGTACCGCTAACGGCGGAGGCGTCCGGATGAGGGCTGCGACCGCTTTACGTGCCAGGCGACGCTTTCTCACGCTTACGGCGGCCGCGCTGGCCTGCGCGCTGGCCTGGTCCTGCGCCCAGGCCCACGCCGGCCAGGGCGCGGCCCAGCCCGATATAGCAGCGGAGGCCGTGCCGGACGCCTCGTCGTTCTGGAACCTGGCGGGCATGCCCGTGGACCGGGCAGCCGCGGCTTTGCTGGCCACCATGGGGCCGGACGAGCGTCTGGGGCAGCTCTTTATGCTTGCCTACCAGGGCGACGAGCCCACGCCGCTGTTATACGACTGGATACGGGCCCGCGGCCTGGGCGGCGTCAAGATCTTCGGCTGGAACGCAGACGACACGGGCGTGCTGGCCGAGTCTATAGCGGCCATCCAGGACGCCGCGGCCGGCGGCCCCCACGACATACCGCCCTTCATTGCCACGGACCAGGAGGGCGGCTGGATACGCCACGTCAAGGGCAAGACCAGCGTAACGCCGGGCAACATGGCCATTGGGGCGTCCGGCTGGCCAAGCGACGCCTACCAGAGCGCCCTGTACATAGGCCGCGAGCTGTCCGCCCTGGGCATCACCATGAACTTTGCGCCCACGGTGGACCTGGCCACGCGGCCCGACTCAAGCATCATAGGCGTCCGCGCCTTCTCGTCCGATCCCCAGGACACGGCCGTGCTGGCGGCCGCGTTTACCCGAGGCCTTGCGGACGCGGGCGTGGCCGCCACGGCCAAGCACTTTCCCGGCCACGGCGACACGCCCCTGGATTCCCACGGCGTCCTTCCGGTGATAGAGGCTGACGCGGATACCGTGTGGAACCGCGAGCTGGTGCCGTACCGGCTTCTGGCATCGGAGGGCATAGCAGGGGTGATGAGCGGCCACCTGGCCTATCCTGCGCTGTCCGGATCGGCGGTGCCTGCGTCGCTGTCGCCGGACATCATACAGGGTCTGCTCCGGGAACGCATGGGCTACGACGGCCTGGTGATCACCGACGACCTTTTCATGACGGGAGCCTGGGCGCCGGGCGGCATGGCCGAGATGTGCGAGCGTGCCATTCGCGCGGGCAACGATATCCTGATGTTCTCCCGAACGCTGGGCTTCAACGACGCCGCCTGGACCCGACTGCGCGATCTGTACCGCGACGACTCGGGTTTCCGGGACCAGGTGGACCGCTCGGCTACGCGCGTGCTCAAGGCCAAGCTGACCTGGCTCCTGCCCCGGGGGCGTGACGGCATAGGGCCGGCCCCGGCGGCGGAGTCCGCCCTGAGGAGCGCTGAGTCGGCGGCGTTCTTCCGGCAGCAGGCCCAGCGCGGGGCCACGCTCCTGGGTACCCTGCCCGGCGACGGTTTTGGCCGCGTGGTCTTGGCCGGGCAGTACGGCGCCTTCCTGGAACAGGGAGCGGCCGCCTTGCCCGGGGCTGTGGCCTTCCGCTACTCGGCAGCCCTGGGCACCGAGCCGGACGCCGGGGAGCTGGCGTCGTTCCAGGCCTTGCTGCGCGGGGCCGACAGCGCCGTGGTGTGCGTGGCCAACGCTGCGGGCGCGGCCTATGCGCGCGAGGTCCTGGCGGCCGGCAAACGATTGGCCGTGGTGTCCGTGCTCAGTCCCGTCCATGCCCTGGAATTCAGGGACACGGCCGCGGTGGTTGCCGTCTACTCCTATGCCCGGGAAGCCTTCCAGGCGGCTTTTTCCGTATTGTCCGGGGCCGTGCCGGCCATAGGCCGCCTTCCCGTGCGGACGGAAGGATGAGCGCGGATCAGGGACTGTGGCGGCGGGCGGGTCCAGGAGACGCCGCCGCCGTGCGGCGTTTCCTGGCGCCCAGGGAAACGTACGCAACCGGGCTCTCGGGCAGGCTGCTCGGCGCCGACGGCGGCCTCAGGCTGCCCAAGAAACCAGGCGCCCTGTACCTGCTCCAAACGGCCTACGGAGGCGTGCAGGCGGCGGTTCTCCTGCCCGTGGGCGGTTCCGCCTTTCCCGTGTTCGCGGACGGCGCCTGCGCGGACGGCGTCGCGCGGAGCGCAAACGCGCGCTCCTACCGCCCTTCAGCCTGCGCCGGCAGGGCCGACCACGTGGACGCCCTTGAAGCCGCCCTGCGCTGGGAGCCCATCCTGCGCATACGCTACCGGGTCATGACGCTGGACGCCCCGGATTTTACGCCGGGTGCGGATGGCACCGCCCGCCCTGCGCGGGTGTCCGACCTGGAAGCCCTCTGTCCCCTGGCCGAGGCGTACGAGCGGGAGGAGGTGCTCACGCCCATCCACCGTTTTGACGCAGACGGCAGCAGGGCCGCGCAGGCCAGGTCCCTGGACAGGCACATCGTGTACCTGGCCGAGGCTGACGGCCTGGTGGTTGCCCGGGCCCAGACCAACGCCCGGGGCTACACCAGGGACCAGATAGGCGGGGTGTACGTGCGGCCGGACTACCGGCGGCACGGCTACGGGCGCATCGTGGTTGCGGCCCTGGCGCGCGATAGGCTGGCGGCGGGCAGGGGGCTGTCCCTGTTCGTGAAGGAAGCCAACGCCGCGGCTATTTGCCTGTATCTGGAGCTTGGCTTCAAGGATGCCGGGTCCTACCGCGTCGATTATTTTGTGTAAGCCCAGGACGCCTGGCCGCTACTCGTCGTTTTCAGCCAGCCAGAATTCGCCCCTGAACGAATAGGCTGCCTCGGCGCCCACAAAGACGTGGTCGTCGTCGGCCAGCTGGACGGCCAGCGTGCCGCCTGGCATGACGGCGGCCGCGTCCCTGTCCGTGTAGTCGGCCGCCTGGGCCGCGGCCAGGACGGCCCCGGCCGCCAGCATGGCGTCCACGCCGCCCCTGCGCACCCTGACGGTCTGCCTGGACACGATGCCCGCGCGTACCAGGCCGGGTTCGGGTTTGCGGCGGCCTGGCAGGGCTCCGTCCGCCATCAATACGCGCAGGTCGGCGCTGTACAGCCTGACGGGTACGGGTCCGGGTCCGGGCTCAAGCTCTGCCTGGCCCAGGATCACGCCAAAGTTCCGTGGGTCCAGCACCAGGGCCTCGCGGTCGCCTTCCCGCCCGGCTATGGTAGCGCCGTCGCCGGCCGCCCGGCCGGAGTCGTACAGCCACCTGGCCGCGCACAGTACGGGCACGGGGTAGAGGGGACAGGCCAGGCCGGCACGGGTCCAGGTGCGGGCGGAGAAGCCGCGTTCCAGGCGCTCCACCACAACCAGGCCCTCTGCCCCGGCTCCCCGCGCGGGATGGCAGAGCTCGCGCGCTATGGACGACCAGTCCGGTTCGGCAGAGGCGCCGGGTTCTGTGCGGTCTATCAGCACCCACGCGTCGTCGGCCACGCGCAGTTTGAGGAAGGACAGGTTCATGGCTAGACAGCGTAGCGCGGGACGGGCGCCTTAGTCCATATCGGAAGGAACGCCAGGAGGGAAGCTCTACAAACCCCATGGTTGTTAGAGCTTCCTGCGTTTTCGGCCGAAAACGCAGGGTTTTCTAAGGTAACCCCCTAAAAACTGCAGTTTTTTAGAGGCTCCCAGTATGCTATTCTGGGCGGCATGGCGAGCGACGAGTTGTTTGGCGACGAGCCGGCCGGGCCGGTATGCGGAATAGACGAAGCCGGCCGCGGGCCCCTGGCGGGCCCCGTGTGCGCGGCCGCCGTCATATTGCCTGAAGACTTTGACACGGGCATGCTGGGCGACTCGAAAGCCCTGAGCGCGCGGGCGCGGGAGCGGGCGTACGCGGCCATTGCCACCCAGGCCGACTGGTGCGTGGCCTGGGCCTGGCCGGACGAGATAGACAGGCTGAATATTCTTTGGGCCACGATGCTGGCCATGCGCCGGGCCTGGGAAGGCCTGCGGTGGAGGCCCGCCCTGGTCCTGGTGGACGGCAACCGGACCCCGGACCTGCCGTGCCCACGGAAGGCCATTGTGCGGGGCGACGCGTTGGTGCCCCAGATCATGGCAGCGTCCATCATGGCCAAGGTGTCCAGGGACAGGGCCATGGAGCGCTACGACTGGTTCTATCCCGAGTACGGCTATGCCAGGCACAAAGGGTACCCCACGGCCGCTCACCGCGAGGCATGCCGCCGCCTTGGGCCGTCTCCCATACAGCGGCTGAGTTTCCGCTACGGCGCCGAGTAGGAGAAACCGGGCGGAATGTTGAAAAACCCGATGCTTTTCAACAGCTTGTTAGACGTCAGAACCGATCATCGCTTTTGGGTTTCGAGGTGCGGACGGACATGCGCCGGCTTTTGGGCTTGGCGTCCGTCTCCGGTGTTTTTGGCGCGGGGCGGGCCGCTCCGGCCTTGCTTGCGCGGAGAACGCGGCGGCCGGGCTTGGGTTCCATGGGCTTTTTTGGGGCCTCGGCTGAGGCCTCGCTGTCGGCCTGGGCTTTGCGCGGCCGCTTTGCCTTGGCCGACGATGCCTTGTCCATGGCGTCCAAGGCCTTGCGGAAGGACGTGAGGAAGCCGTCCATGCCTTCCCTGAACACGACGATGGAGCGCCGGTCAAAGCTTTCGCCCTCGCCGGGCTTGCTCTCGACTATGGCCAGGAACAGGTCGCCCATCCTGTTTTCCTTGACGTTGAAGAAGTACGTCCGGCCTTCCACCACTGCCCTGGTGGAAAAAATCTCGCCGCGCAGACCCATAACGCTCCCCCCGCGCCGTGTGGCGCGCCCTTCGCTGATACTGTGTAGTCAGCCCGCCTTTGTTTTAACGCGGGCTTCTCAATTCATCGCGGATGCTAGCAGATGTTGCCCTATTACGCAAGGGCGTCCGCACGCATCACCCAGTCGCGGTGGGCTTCAAGCAGGATGGCCTCCGTGGTGGCGTCCGGGGCGTCGGCCATGACGCGGAACACCGGCTCCGTGCCTGAGCCGCGCATCCACAGGAATGCCACCGGTTTGGCCCCGGCAGGCCCGATCAGTATCTTGAGGCCGCCCGAACCCGACTGGCCAAAATCCCCCTCGAGCGGGAGTTCGTCCATGCCGCGCGTCATGACGGCCATCCAGCCGACCGAACCGAGCCTGGGTTCCAGCCTGGCCGCCAACGCGGGCCACCCGGCGGCAAAGAGTCGCCCGTACGCCGACTTGAGCGACGCGTGGTCGCGCGTTTTCACCCTGAGCGCGGCCCGGTCCTCGAACACGCTGGTGGATACGCGGCCAGGCAGGCTGGCTATGATGTCGGCCAGGGTCGGCGGCCCTTCAGGCGGCGTCTGGCCGCTTATCTGGAGCCAAAGGCCAAAGGGCGCGGGGCCTCGCGGTCCGTCCCGCAGGCAGAGGAGCTTCATGATGGCGGTCAGGGTGTTCAGAGGGTCGCGCACGCCCGCCGGATGGGTGATGACGCCGCCGTTGGAACCCTCGCCCAAGACGCGCACGGTCCATCCGTCGGCGCGCAGGCGTCTGGCCAGCCCCACAACGTTGGCTTCCCCGGTCTCGGCCCGGAACACGGACGCGCCAAAGGCGGCCGCAATGGCGTCCACGCGCAGGCTGGTGGCGTCGTTGCAGGCCACGGCCACGCGCCCGGGGGCCGCTCCCGCGGCCAGGCGCCTGCGCTCGATGTCGGCCAGCTCGGCCAGCACGGCCAGGGCAAAGGTTTCCTGGGCTTCCAGGGAGCGGGCCATGCCGGCGCGGTCGTCCCACACGACCAGGTTGCCCCGGTCGCCGTCGCAGTCCGGCACGTAGCCCAAAACGTAGCCCGGGTCGTGTTCCCTGGCCGCGGCCAGCTCGTCCCTGCACTGGTCCAGGGATGCTCCCTCCGGCACGATGCGGTGGGCAAAGGCGCGCGGCTGGGCGTTGACCGCCTTGACACGGAGGCCCAGGTTGGCCAGGTAGTCCAGGTCTATGGACAGGCAGCGCGCCGAGCCGTTGAACTCGGCCACCACGGCTGCGTCCCGCTCGTCCACGGCCGCCGACAGCTCGTCCAGGGCGGCTTCCTGCTCGGCCAGGTCGTCCGAGCCGCCTGCCACCTCCCGCGCGAACAGGGCATAGTCTGACATGGCCAGGCGCTTGTGCTGAGCGCAGGAGGAATAGGCCCGCGCAACGTCGGCGGGCGGCACGGACGCGCACAGCGCGGCGAGCCGCTCTATGTCCGCTGCCTCGCAGGCGCCCGAGCGCAGGCGCTTGGTCAGCTCGGCGGCGTCGGCCGGCGGGAGCACGCCCCCGTCCGTGAGGCCGAACTTGACGCCGTTGTGGCCGGGGGGATTGTGGCTGGCCGATATGTACGAGAAGGCGGACAGGCGGCCGGGTTGGTCCTGAGGAAGGGAGCCCGAGCGGCGGGCCCAGGCCATGACCTCCGGGGCGGCTGCCACAAAGGCGTAGCGCACGTCCACGCCGCGCGCCATGAACACCCGGAGCATGGCGTCAGCCAAGGCCGGACCCGTGGGACGCGTGTCCATGGCCAGGGCCAGCACGGGCGCGGGGCCGGCCTTTTCTGTAAGCCAGCTGGCGAACACGTCGGCCATGCGGGCGGCCGCGTACAGCTTCTCGGGCGCCACGATCTCGCCAACGTCGTCGTCGTCCGCGCCGAACACGCCGCGCCAGCCGGATGCCGACAGGATCAGGGTGTCAAAAAAAGCCCGCGCGTCCCCGGGACTGGGGCGCTTGGACAAGGGCGGGACATAGGGGTCGCCCAGGGCCAGATTGGTGCTGGGGTGGTACATAAAGCTCATGGGCCTACTATACAACACGGGGCCTCCCGTGGGGGAGGCCCCGCCGCGCGTCACTGCGCGCGTTTGGCGACTTTGTGGTCGCCCCTACAAATCATAGGACTGGCCGGGCTCCACGATGGTCACGTTGGGCACGCCCTTGTTGCCCAGGTAGGTCTTGAGTGCGGCCAGGGCCTCGTCCTCGCCGTGGACCAGGAGCACGCCCTTGAGCTGGGACAGGTCCATGGTGGACATCCAGTCCCATATCTCCTGGTAGTCGGCGTGGGCGCTGAACGCGTCGATCTTCTCAACGCGGGCGCGCACGTCAAACAGGTTGCCGTGGATGCGCACCTGCTTCTGCCCGTCTCGTATGCGGCGGCCCAGGGTGTTGGCGGCCATGTAGCCCACGATCAGGATGGTGTTGCGCTCGTCGTCTATGGTGTGGATCAGGTGGTGCTGGATGCGGCCCGCCTCGCACATGCCGTCCGCCGATATGATGATGGCGGGTCCCTGCATGGCGTTCAGGGCCTTGGACTGGTCCACCGTGCGCGAGAAGTCCAGCTCGTCAAAGCCAAAGGGGTTCTTGTGCTGGCTGAGGAAGGTCTCGTGGGTCTCGCGGTCGTAGCATTCGGGGTGGACCTGGAAGATGCTGGTGGCGTTGATGGCCATGGGCGAGTCCACCCAGATGGGTATGCGCGGGATCTTGCCTGCTTCCACCAGGAGGTGGAGGTGGTAGATGATCTCCTGGGTACGCTCGACGGCAAAGGCCGGTATGATCACCTTGCCCCTGCGCTCGGCCGTTTCGCGCACGGTCCTGGCCAGGGTCTCTATGGCCTCGTCCGACTTCTGGTGCAGGCGGTCGCCGTAGGTGGATTCCATGACCAGCCAGTCCACGGGGTCCATCTGCGCGGGGTCGCGGATGATGGCCTTGCCCGGCCGGCCAAGGTCGCCTGAAAAGCCCAGCCTGAGGCTCCTGCCGCCCGAGTCCTTCAGGGTGAGGTGCACGGTGGCCGAGCCCAAAATGTGGCCGGCGTCCCGGAAGCGCAGCGTAAAGTCGCCCAGGTTGATGGGCCGGTCGTAGTCCAGGGTGACGAACTGGCTGGTGGCCTGCACGGCGTCAACCTCGTCGTACAAGGGTTTCCAGTCAAAGACCTCGCCCCGCTTGGCCGCCTGCTTGGCCAGGTACTCGGCGTCTCGTTCCTGGATGCGGGCGGAGTCCATCATGATCAGGTTGGCCAGGTCCCTGGTGGCGGGCGTGGAGTAGATGTTGCCGCGGAAGCCGCGCTTGGCCAGCAGGGGAAGCATGCCGCTGTGGTCAAAGTGGGCGTGCGTGAGTATGACAGCCTCCACGCCGGCCGGGTCGGGCACCAGGGCCCGGTTCTTGCGGTCGCTCTCCGAGCGTTTGCCCTGGAAGGCGCCGCAGTCGATGAGGTAGCGCTTGCCGTCTACGGTAAGCACGTGCTTGGAGCCGGTCACCTCGCGGGCGGCCCCTTCGGAACGTAAGGTTACAGCCATGCGTCCAGCATAGGCCGAAAGGCGGCGCCGGCGCAAGTTCAAAGAAGCCTTTCCGCGTGACAGGAAGGCCGACGCCCGCGTATACTAAACGGGCATGGACCGCGTGAAGGCCGGCCTGTCCGGCATCGTGGAGCTGTTACGGCGCTCCGAATTTTTCAGCCGCCTCCTCCCTGACGACCTGTACTGGCTGGCGGCCCGCTCGGGCTTGTACCGCTACACCGACGGCCAGGACGTGTTCCGGCCTGGCGACCAGGCAGAACGCTTTTTCATCGTCAAGGACGGCGGCGTGTCCGTGTTCCGCATGGAGGACGGGGGCTTCCGCCGGGAAATGGCCCGCTTTGAGCCGGGCGACGTGGTGGGAGACTTTGACTTTGCGCGGGAAGCTGTGCTGGACGCCGGCGCCACGGCCCACGGGCCCACGGAACTGCTGGCCTTTCCGGATTTCGGTCGAACCATGGGCAATCTGGCCTCCGAACGGCCGGACGTGGCGGCCCGCATACTGCTCCGCTCGGTGGCCATGATATCGTCGCGCGTGCGCTCCACCCAGCTGCTCATATCGGAGAACGCGCCCTGGGTGCGGGAGCTCAGGCGCCAGATGTACACGGACGCTGCCACGGGCCTGTGGTCGCGCGCCTTTCTGGACGAGGAACTGCCCCGACAGCTGGCGCGTCCGGCGTCCGTTATCCTTATCAAACCGGACCGTTTCAAGGAACTGTGCGACTCCTGGGGGCACGGAGCCGGCGACGTGGCCATGGAGCGCATTGCCGGCCTTCTCAAGGCCCAGGCGCGCCGCCTGCCCCGGGCCTGGGCCGTCCGGCTCCGCAGCAACGAGACGGCCTTTGTGGCCGGCGGCGTGGACCGGGAAGAAGCCGAGCGCGTGGCTTCGGAACTGGCCACCGGCTTTGCAGCCCTGTCCCTGGACGACCTGACCGGCGGGCCCGGTTTCCGCCTGACGGCCAGCGCTGCCCTGGCGGTGTGGCCCACTGACGGGGAGAACTTCAAGCAGCTGGTAGAGCAGGGCTACGGCGCCCTGATGCGGGCCTGGAGGGACGGCGGCAACAGGCTGTACGGCCTGGCCGCCGCGCTTCCGGACGCTCAGGCGGCGGGCAGCTCGGGCGGTCGCGCATGAATCCCGTGGTCGAATTCATAAAGACGGTGCCCCTGTTCCACGGCATGAGCGGGCTTGAGCTCAACGCCGTGGCCGCCTTCATGGAAACCCGGCGCGCGGAAGCGGGCGCGCAGGTATTCAAGCAGGGCGACCCGGGCACGGAGATGTTCATCGTGCGCTCCGGACGGGTGGCGTCGGTGGCCAGGGACAAGGACGGCGGCGAGCGCGAGGTGTACGAGTTCGGGCCCGGCCGCTTCTTTGGCGAGATGTCCGTGATAGAGGGCGAGCCGCGCTCGGCAACCTGCCTGGCCGTGGAGGACACCGAGCTTCTGGTGCTGGAAGGCATAGATTTCTACCGCCTGGTGTGGGAGCACCCGGTCATAGGCGTGGGCATGCTGTCGTCCATGGTCAAGGTGATGGCCGGCTGGCTGGACGAGGCATCCGGCTTCCTCAACGACATCGTGCGCTGGGGCGAGACGGCGCGCCGGCGCTCGGTGACCGACGACCTGTCCGGGCTCTTCAACCGCCGCTTCCTGGAGGAAGCCATACAGGCGCGCTTTGCCCGGTCGCACGGGTCGCCCCCGCGCTGTTCCCTGCTGATGCTGGACATAGACCATTTCCACGACATCAACAACACCCACGGCCGGGAGGCGGGCGACGCCGTGATATCCACGGCCGGCGCGGCCTTTGGCCGCCTGGTGCGCGACGGCGACGTGGCGTCCCATCTTGCGGGCGACGAATTCGCCTTCTTCATGCCGGAAGCCGGCCCCGAGGAGGCGGCCGCCGCGGCTGAACGCATACGCAAGGGCGCCGAGAGCCTCTATCTGGAATTCCGGGCGGGCAGGGGCGCGGCACCGACGCGTGTCGACCTCAGGGTGTCCCTGGGCGTGGCCTCGTGCCCGCGCGACGCGCTTACGCCGGCCGAGCTGTACGAGAGGGCGGACAAGGCCCTGTTCCAGGCCAAGGAGCACGGCCGCAACCGCGTGGAATGTTGGGCCCGCCCCGACGGAGAGTCTCCCGCCGAGGGGTCCGGCCAGAACACGGTTCAGGACACGACTAAACGCGCCAAACGCGCAACGTAAGGAGTTAGCCATGATCGAGCGACGCTATGAGTTCAGCCTCCTGGATACGCAGGCGATGGAAAAGGTCGTGGACGACGAACGCGTCAACATCAACCACATCGTGGTGGAGCCGGGAAAGATCGTCCCGGTCCATGTATCCAACTCGCATATCCACCAGATCGTGGTCCGGGGAACGCTCAGCCTGTCCCTTGAGGACGGCCCCTTCAACGAACACCCGGCGGGCAGCATCGTGTCCGTGCCCTTCAACCAGAAGATGGCCATAGAGAACCACGGCGCGGACGTGCTTGAGTTCTTCGTGGTCAAGGCGCCCAATCCCCGGGACATGCCTCCCACCAAGGCCCTGTAACGGCAACCGTGGCGCGGGCCGGATACACGGCGGGCCGCAAGCGCCGCGGGAAGCGCGGCGCCGCGGCGCGGCCGCGCTCGCTCGCCGAGCTGTTGTACGTCCAGGCGGTATCGTTCAAGAAGCAGGCGTCGTTTCCCGAGCTCGTGGCCATGCTCAACGCGTCTGTCCTCCTGCGCGGGGCCAGACTCGGGCAGCGTCCGTGGAAGCTCCTGGCCGAGCCACGGCTTAAGCCCGAGCACCTGCCGGATTTCTACGCCACGTACCGCCTGCCAAAAAGCCCGTTCTTTGAGCTGTTTCTCAGGCTCAAGTGGGCCGAGCGGGAGCGGAAGGCCATGGCCAAGGCCGACCGGGCTGGCAGGATCCGTACAGCACTGGCCGCGGTGCCCGAGCCTTTTTCCAGGCTGATGGCCTGGCTCGGGGCGCTTGAGTCCACGGCCAACCCCAAAAAGCCGCTGTGGAAGGCCCGCTACCAGCCGCGCTCAATCAAGTCTGCCGGTGCACTCGCGTCGCTTGAACCCTTGGGCTGGAAAGACGAACTTGCGGACGCGCTTTTGGCCTTCAGGCTGAGCTATCCGGGCCTGCGCGTGCCTGACCCTGGCCGCCTCTTTGACCTGGCCATGCTGGAAAGCCTTCCCGACGCGCGGACGGGCAGGGAGCCGGACGCCGATACCCTGCGGGCCGGCTGGCGCCTGGCCTGCAAGCGCTGGCACCCGGATTCCGGCGGCAGCTCCGACGCTTTCAGGCTGGTGGAGGACGCCAGGCGGCGCCTGGGCGTGTGACACTCATGCGGTCCGAGAATTGAAATAAGAAAAGCGAGCCTCTAAAAACTGCAGTTTTTAGAGGGTTACCTTAGAAAACCCTGCGTTTTCGGCCGAAAACGCAGGGAACCTCTAATAACCAT
>JAFGJV010000039.1 GCA_016928955.1 Spirochaetales bacterium | reverse complement strand
GGCGTATACGCCGAGGTTCGCCCTTGCCTGAGGTCGGACGAAGCCCTAGCTCCCAGAGCGACCAATAAGGTTCGCGGCAGTAAGCAAAGCAAGCGATATTGTCAGCAGCCTGGTTATCATATCCGGGCTGAAGGCCCAGCGCCTGCTCGGTTATGGCAGGGAAAAAACCGCCTGCTAGGCTTGGTCCCCAGTCGACGTTTCCGCGATGGGAAACTCGGCGGTGAATCGGGCTCCCTTGTCGGGCAGGGACAGGGCGTTCAGTGTGCCGCCCATGGTTTCCATGAACGATTTGCACATGGCCAGACCCAAGCCCGTGCCCTGTTCGCCGTTGGTACCCAGGGTCAGGATGGTCCTGCCTGGCTGGAACATGCGTTGTATCTGGTCGGGTTTGAGGCCCACGCCTTCGTCGTCAACAGTGACACTTGCGTAGCCAAGCCTTGTCCGTTGGATACCCATGCGTATGGATCCTCCGGGCTGCGAGTACTTAATGGCGTTGGACAAAAGGTTCCTGAGCACGGTTACGGCTGCCCTTGGATCGGCCAGGACGTGCAGGTCGCCGTCCGGAGGCACAATGGCCAGGCTTTTGGCCGTTGCCATTGCGGCCACGTCGACCATGGCCTGGGAACAGAGGGAGGCCAAGGACGCGGGCTCGGGGTTCAGCTCCAGCTTGCCCGACGCGCTTCTTGCCCATTGCACCAGGTTTTCCAGCAGGCTGGACGCGTGCTCAAGTCCCTGAGCCAGGGTTTCCACGCTTTCCCGCTTTTCGTTCAAGTCGCCGGGATATTCCAGGAGCTGGTGCCTGGTGTAGCGGGCGGCGCTAGAAATGGGCGCCCGGAGGTCGTGGCCAAGTACCGATATGAGCGAGTCTTTCATCGACACGACCTGTAGGAGGCTCTTGTTGCGCTCCCGCACGGCCGTATTGGCCGCTTTCAGGTCCATCTCGGACCGCACCGCAGACATGATGAAGTAGCCAAACAAGTTGAAAAACGCCGCCAGGATGGCCAACAGGTACATGGCCGCGCTCATGCGGCCCTCCTCGTAAATGTTGATCGGCGTATCCCCGAAAAAAGCCGAGCCGGCGCGCAGGGCGCTACCCAGGCTTACCAGGATGAAGTAGGCAGCCGTCAGAAAACTGGCGGTTTCATAACCCGGTTTGGGTTTTCGGAGGACTATGGAAGCGTCCCAGGCGCTGATCAGGGTCAGGAAACCTGAAAAGATGATGATGCGAGAAACAACAGCCCTATCCTCGAACAGGAACCACAGAATCAGGGCCAGGGGCAGTAGGGCGTATACCGCCAGGGGGAACGGCCGGTTGCTCCGGAAACGCCAGAGCCCGTGTCCTAAGAGTATGGAGCTGCCAAGCAGGGCCGTGTTGGCAAAGGCCAGGGTGACATACGGAAATCCAAAGCTCTGGGCAGCCACGCCGATTATCCCCAAAGCCAGCAGGCCCTGGCCGCACAGCCACTGCTTGGCTCCGGGAAAGGTGGTTCGGGTAAAGAACAGGACCAGTGAAAAACCCAGACTGCCCGCGTAAACGAGTACTTGGACCAGGATGAGGGTATAAATATCCAGGTTCAGGACAGCCGACCGCATAGATGGAATAGTATATACCTTCCGGTCGACATTTTCATCCGAAAAATTCGTCATGTTGGCTGAAAAAAATTGTCGGCCTCTGAGCCAATTTCAAAAGTCCGTTACTTCTGAAAATAGCTTTGCGATTGCTCGCGGTTGTTCGCATATTATGCAAGCGCTACGCAAATCATGTCTCAATATGCAGCTCGTTCAAAACTCGTCCGACTTTTGGGAACCTCAAAACCCCCATGGTTTTTAGAGGTTCCTGCGTTTTCGGCAGAAAACGCGGGATTTTCTAAGGTAACCCTCTAAAAACTGAAGTTTTAGAGGCTCCCTTTTGAAAGAGCCTCTCTAGAATGTTCATTCAGTACTATCTTTGTGCGGGACATGGCCAAAAACAATACTTTTCTTGAAATCCGCGCGATTTTCAGCTAGGATGGAACGGCAAGGCCCCCGGACAGGCAGTGGAAAGAGCCCGGGTTTTCCGGCGCCGGCGGGGCTCGCGGGAGTGGACAATGGCATATAAGCTCGATGGCGCAAAATTCCCTTCTCTGGACGAGCTTGTTGAGGCGTTGTATCCCATGTACGCCGACAAGATGTCCGAAGCTGAATTCCGCAAATACGCTGAGGAGCATGCTGAAAAATCCTGATTCCCCGCATGAGGGGCCTTTTGCCTCCCAGTTCAGGCACGAGGCCCGGACCCTTCTTAACCACACAACGGGCTACTCGGAACTGTTGCCGGATCCTCCACCAGGCTCCTCCGGGCCGTTTTGGCAAGCCCTGAGAACCTTAAAATCCCTAATAGGCGCGTTCAAAACGGCTCTTGTATCCTATGTTGACGATCTGGACCAGGGTTCCGCCGACGAAACCGGCAAACAGGCGGCTTATGGCGCCCTGTTCGAGTTCCTGGACGCGGTCATGGCGTTCCGCAACGCCAAACTGCCAGACGGCGCTGGCGCCGAGGAATTGGCCGCGCATGACGACGCCCGGCGTATCCATGAGGCCGTCAATGCCCTCACCGAGCTCATAGGCGAGCGGGAAGCCGCGGCGCAAGGTGTCATGGCAGAACAGCCCGCGGCCGAACTGCCGCGAGCCAAGCGCAGCGGGCGCATGCTCGTCATAGACGACGACGAGTCCAACCGCGACCTGTTGTCGCGTCACCTGGAACGCCAGGGGCACGTGGTATGCCAGGCCGTTAACGCCCAGGACGGTTACAGGATACTGGCCCAGGCACCATTTGACGTGGTGTTCCTGGATGTGCTGATGCCGGTGATGAGCGGTTTCCAGTTTCTGGAGACCCTCAGGGCAGATCCCGTGCTTCGGGAGCAGTCGGTGATCGTCATCAGCGCCCTTGAGGACAGGGCGGCCATGGCCCGGTGCATAGAGCTTGGAGCGGAGGATTACCTGCTCAGGGATTTCGATCCGCTGATACTCAAGGCCAGAATAGACAGTCTCCTGGAAAAAAAACGTTTCAAGCGGGAATCGGAACTGGCCCGGGAGCGCCTGGCGGAAACGCAAAAACGGCTCGCAGCCGAGCTGATGGACGCGGCTGAGTACGTTCGCACCCTCCTGCCAAGGCGCGCGTATTGGGACGATGTGGCGGCCGACTGGGAGTTCCTGCCGTCGCTCAGCCTTGGAGGCGACAGCTTTTCCTACTGGCGCCTGTCCGATGGCCGCCTGGCAGTGTTCCTCATAGACGTGAGCGGCCATGGCATAGAAGCGGCCCTGCTGTCGGTCACGGTGATGAATTTTCTCAAAGCCATGGGCTATGAAGGCCTGGATTACGGTCTCCCGGGGCGAGTTTTGTCGCGCTTGAACCGCTCGTTCAGGATAGAGGACCAGAACAACATGTTCTTCACGGCCTGGTACGGGGTTTACGACCCGGCCGCCCGTACCCTGACCTACGCCACCGGAGGCGCGCCGCCGGCCATTCTGGCCAGACCGAACGGCGACCTGGACGAGCTTGCGGGCGACGGCCCCCTGATAGGCGTGGACGACACGGCGGACTTCAGCGATTTCGTGACGCGGGTCGAGCCGGGGTCCAACCTCTATTTGTTCAGCGACGGCCTCTTCGAGGTGCGGCGCAGGGACGGCTCGATGCTCCCGTGGGAAGATTTCCTCAAGCTGATAGCCGCCCATCACCGGGAATGCGCGCTGGCTCCGTCCTGCCTGTCGCCAATCAAGCGCATTGTCAACGAAATCCTGGAGCTGTCGTCAAAGGACCACTTTGAGGACGACGTATCCATCGTGGAGCTTGCCTTCCATGCGTGAACTGCTCATTACCCTGCCTGACGATTTTCATGTCCACCTGCGCCAGGGCCCGGCCCTCGCCGCGTACTCCAGGCGCTCCGCGGAACACTTCGGGCGCGTGCTTGTCATGCCCAACGTGGTGCCCCCTCTGTCCTCAGCCCGGGCCATGGATGACTACCGGCGCTCCGCTGAAGCCCACCTGGCCGCTTCCGGTTCGGGCACGCGCATGTTGCCTACCTTCAAGCTGGTACCGGGCATGGGCGCGGAGGCTGTCCGGGCTTGCGCGCTGGCCGGCGCCGTTGCCGGAAAGTACTACCCGGCCGGATCCACGACCAACGCGGCGGACGGGGTGCCTGATCCGGACAGCGTGCAGGGCGAGCTGGCGGCCATGGAAGCCGCCGGCGTCGTGCTATCCGTGCATGCCGAGGATCCCGGGGCCCCGGTCCTGGAGCGCGAGGAAGCCTTCCTGCCCGTCCTAGACCGCATCGTGAACTCGTATCCCGGGCTCAAGGTGGTCATGGAGCATCTATCCACAGCCGCGGCCGTGGACGCCGTCCGGAGCTGGCCAGCCAGGGTGGGCGCCACCATAACGGCTCACCACCTGGCCTTTACCCTGGACGATATCCTGGGCGAGCGGCTGCAGCCCGGTTTTTTCTGCAAACCGGTGCTCAAGGCGGAGCGAGACAGAACGGCGCTCGTTGAAGCGGCTATTTCAGGCAGCCCGAAATTTTTCTTTGGCAGCGACTCAGCGCCGCACCCTCCGGAGGCCAAGCGCTCCGGCGCGGCCGGCTGCTATTCGTCGCCCGTGGCCATGCCCCTGCTGGCCGGCCTGTTCGACCAGGCCGGAGCCCTTGGTGCCCTGGAAGCGTTCTGTGCCGTGAACGGCGCGCGGTTCTACGGCCTGGCGGCCAATAGCGGGAAACTCCGCCTGTGGGAGGAAGCGTGGACCGTGCCTGCGGAGCTAGACGGCGTGGAGCCTCTTGCCGCGGGCAGGGTGCTGGCGTGGCGGGCAGGGCGCGTGCCCTGAACTACCCGATGATCCCGGATGAAACAAGGCCGGCGCGTCAAAAAAGACGCGCCGGCCTAATTTTTTTGTGCCGGGGTGCCCGCGATTTACAGGTAGACGATTCGTGAGTGGGTCAGCACCTCGTGGCCCTTGTCCGTGATCAGCACGTCGTTTTCCAGGCGTACTCCGCCGGCTTCGGGATCGTACAGGCCGGGCTCTATGGTGATGATGTGGCCGGGAGCGAGCACCCATGTGTTGTCCTCCCGGCTGCGGACGGCGGGCATCTCGTGGGCTTCCAAGCCAACGCCGTGACCCAGGCCGTGGGGCATCGCGTAGCCCTTCTCCGAGAAGATAGCGTCCACCCGGAGCGCCACGTCGCGGCTTTTTACCCCGGGAGCGCACATGGCCACGGCTTCCTTGTATGCGCGTTCCACCAGGGCGACCATCTCCTCCCGTTTGCCGGTAAGCGAGCCGCGCACAAAGGTCATGGTGACGTCCGATGTGTAGCCTTTGTATTTGAGGCCAAAGTCCAGGATGGACAGCCCTTCTGCGGCAAAGGGGGCGGCCGTGTAGCTCGGGAAGGCGTGTATGCCAAAACTCCGGGACGGACCGGCGGCTATGGTGTCAAAGCCGGTCGACTCGCAGTCCCGCTCGCGCAGGGCCCGTTCTATGAAGAGGGCCACGTCGGCTTCGGTCCTGAGTTCGCCCTTCTTTACGCCCATCTCGACGGCGTCCATGACCCGGTCGGTGATTTCCGACACGGTCCGGTAGATGGCCAGTTCGTCGGCGTCCTTGACCGCGCGCATGTCCGCGGCCGTCTTGGACGTGCCGTCCTCGGAGCAGATAAAGTCGTAGTCCGGGTTTTCCTCAACGTACCTGAGATACATGGGATACGGCGTGGCGGCGGGAAGGTCCACTTTGGACCCGGTGGGTGTGCCCAGGGCCTTGAGGGCGCCTGACACGGCCTTGTACGGGCTGCGGCCAAAGTCGGTATACGCCTCTATCTTGTCGACGCTCGCCATGGCAGCCGCCATGTTCACGTCCCAGGCCACCAGGATGGATTTTCCGTTGGCCGCGATGAACAGCAGCGCGTCCGAGGGCTGGCCGGTGAAGTAGCGGATGGAAGGATCCCGCCTGCCTTCCGTGTCCTCGAACACGGCCATGGCCAGGCCGGCGGGGGCCAAGGTGTCAGCCAGGCGCTTCCGGCGCTCCTGGAATGCGTTCATGATGCCTCCTTGTTTGTCCGGAGATCCCGGCCGGGTTACCAGCGCCGGGACGCGGCGACCTATTGTAAAGCCTCAAGCGCCGCTTTGGCCAGCGCGATTACGGAATCCGACCAGCCCTGGTTGTTGCGCACGGCCAGCACCGCCGTGACCAGGGAGCGCTGTCGGTTCTCGGCAGCGGCTTCCATGGCTGCCTTGGCCAGGGTGGTCCTGTCGGCGTTACCCACGCCGGCGCGCTGGTCTTCGTCCAGGCGCAGGATGATGTCCGACAAGGCCTGGGCCGCTTCGGCGGAAGGATCCTTGCCCAGGAGCGACAGGGCCTCGAGCTTCTCGTCGTGGGTGCCTATGCGGTAGCTCTCCGCGGCCAGGTTCGCCCTGCCGTCGCCGGACGCAGGCAGGCGCTTGAGGGCTGCCATGGCTTCCATGCGGAGGGCGGACAGCTCTTTTCTGTCCGCCTTGGTCGTGCCCGGTCCCAGGGTGGTGCCCCGCTCCAGGGTTTTCAGCGCCACGCGTCGCTTGCCGTCGTCCGCCGCTTTGGATCCCAGCCCGTGGGCCAGGGCTTTGCGCATGCTGGATGGATTGTCCGCATCCAGTATGGACAGTATTGCCTCCGTGGGATCGGGAAGTATGGCTGAGAGAGCGCCTTCCGCCCGCGTCCTGACGCGCGCGCCGTACCAGCCTGCGCTGGCGTAGAACACCGCAGGGAACCCTTCCGGGGCCCGCAGACGCTCCAGTGCCACCACCGCCCCAAAGGCCACCTGTTCCGCGCCCCGGGGATCGGTGGTGGGTCCTCCGTTGAGGGCGGACAGAATGGCCGCTATGCGGGTTGTGTACTCCGCGGCAGCCAGGGAGCCAAGGGCCATGAGGGCGTCTGCCCTGCTCAGGGGATCCGCGCTGTCCTCCACCACCGTCCACAGCAGGTGGGCCGCCTCGCGGTAGTTCCAGCGCTCTATCACTCCTATCAGGGCACGGCTGAGGCTTTCGTACAGCGCCGTATCCTGACCCTTGCGGATTTCCGGCCGGCTGGCCAGCACCTGCTCCAGGGCCGTGGCCGCCAGGCGGGCGCTGCCCTGGCTGCTGGAGTCGGCCAGGGCACGGGCAACATCGTACTGCTGGGCTACCGTGTCGGCCTGTTCCCAGCTGATCGCCAGGATATCGTCGTTGCTCGTACCCTGGGCAGCGGCACCGCATGCGCAGGCAAGGGCGACGCACAGGGCTAGGCGGCCCCGCGTCGCGCGGAAGCTATTCATATATCCTCCTATACATACGGGGAGCCTTGTCCGGTGGCCATACAGAGCCGCGGACGCCACTCCCACGCCTATCCAATGCGCGATGAACGCGCCGCAGTCCTCCGCGCCCGCGGGCGCTCCCGCGTTGACTGAGGCAAGGTTGATGCAGACTGCGCGCTTGTAACGTTTCGGTATGAAGGACTCGTATCCGGTATGCAGGAAAGCGTCAGCTTCTCAATGCCCCCTGATCCTGTACCACAGCGCCAGGATTTTCATCCGGAACAGTGTCAGGAAGCGGAAGAACCGCCAGGGATGGCGGGGGAGGTAATGGGCCCATTCCAGACCGTGCGCAAAGGAACCGGGCGCTGGCCGTTTGCGGCGCTCGGCAAACACGTCCAAAACGTCCGAGCACCAGAGGTACAGCCCCGAGGAAAAATTCCGCAGGTTGCGGGGTATCCACTTTTCCCCGCCGGGCACGCCGTTGCCCACCATCAAGAGGGTGGGCGTGGACTTGCGTATGGCTTCCACTATTTTGGGCAGGAAGCCTTTGGGTATCCTGCGCGAATGGCGGCCGACAACCCTGAGGTCGCGGAAGGTGGCCTTGATGTTCTTCTCTGCCTTGATGAGGCTGCGGGGTGACGCGCCGAACAGGTACACGGACTTGCCAAAGCGGTCCAGGATGCCCAGGAGCTGGATGATGAAGTCAAACGGCTCGTACCGCACCGGCTCGGCGCGCTTGGTCATGCGGGCCGCTTTGACTATGGACAGGGATATGGGTACCACCAGCGATGCCCCGGTCACCATGGTCCGGAACTCGCCAGAGCGCCTGGCCCTCATGAGGTCGGCCATGGACAGGAGCACGATCTGGTGGTTCTTGCCGTCGGCATAGAGACTGCGGATGGCGCTTTCCAGGTCCTCCGGCGCCACGATGTCAACGGGCACCTTGAGCACGCTTATTCGCCTGATTTTGTCAACCGCCATGAGGCACGCTCCAGGCACAGGATGCGGATCGACGCGAGTGCGAACACGGCCGCCGTCTGGGCGCGTAGCACGGAGGGTCCGAGCCACGCCGGCCTGTAACCGCCCGCGGCAAGCAGGTCCAGCTCGCCGGCGGAAAAGCCGCCTTCGGGTCCCACGCACGCCACGATCTCCTCTACGTCTCCGGTACAATAGCCGTGAAGCGACCCTTTCGCAAGGGGCGTCTCGTGGAAGACAACGCCAAGCCGCGTGCCGCCCGCGGGATAGGCCGCCAGAAAGTCGGCCAGCGGCAGGGCGTCGGATATGTCCGTGCCAACGCTGGACCCTGACTGCCCCAGGGCCTCGTCGCGAACCCGCCGCAGGCGGGCGAGCCTGCCCTGGAATTCTCCCCGGGGAACGGAGCGCTCGGTGGCCAGCGGCACAAAGGCGGCGGCGCCCGCTTCCGTGGCGGCCCGCACCACGTCGTCCAGCTTGGAGCCTTTGAGTATGCCCGCCGCCAGCACGATACGTGGAAGCGGGGCTGGTTCCGCGTTGGCCGGTTGAGCTTTCTCAACGGCCCTGCCCGAGCGGATGTCCGGCGGGGGCATGTCCGTGGCGCCTTGTCTTCCCGTTTCTGGACGCACGCGGAGCTCAACGCGCTCGGCCCTGGCTGCCAGCACCTCGCACTGGCAACGCGTGCCCGAGGGCGCCAGGCCAGGAAACGTGTCGCCCGGCTGCGCTCTGAGTACCACGGCCAGGCGGCGCGCGTCTTTGCCGGTCAGGACAAGAACGCCGTCCCGGGAAGCGTCCCAGGACGGCGGCAGGATGAATTGCCTCACGGTCGCTCAGTTGCCCGGCGTGGACTGGACGTCATGTACGGACAGGGCGCTGGCCAGGAGGGTCAGGTACTGCCCGCTGGCCAGCACGTCCATGGCCGCCTTCAGCTGAAGGTCGTAGTCCAGGTCGAAGGGCGGGGCTATGGACGTGCGCTCCAGCTGGTTTCGCACCAGTTTCTTGAGCACGCGCTCGCTGACCGGCGAGCCGGAGCGGCGCAGTCCCTGGACAAAGGCGTCTATCTGGGTGGGCGTGGCCGAGGGATTGGTCTTGGCAAAGGTGGCAAAGGTGTCCTTCTCCAGGAGCTCGGTGAGCGACGCTTCCTCTTCCGGGGTCAGCTCGGGCTCCCTGACCTCAAGGTCCGGGGCTATGCCCACCTTGTCTATGTTGGCGTCGCTCGGCGTGTAGTAGCGGGACATGGTCAGCTTGAAGCCCGTGGAGCCAAGCTCCAGGACCTGCTGAACCGAACCCTTGCCGTAGCTGGTCTCGCCCACCAGGTAGGCGCGCTTGTTGTCCTTGAGGGCGCCCGCCAGGATTTCCGACGCGCTGGCCGAACCCTTGTTGATGAGGACGACCACGGGCGTGGCTACCGGCACCAAAAGGTCAGGCTTGGCGGAATACACGGCGTTTTCGTATTTGTTTCGGGACTTGGTGGACACGATGACGCCCTTGTCCAGGAACAGGTCGGCTACCTGCACCACGGACTGGAGGAGGCCGCCGGGATTGTTGCGGAGGTCCACCACCAGGCCGGTGTAGCCGTTGGCCTTGAAGTAATCCAGGGCTTCCCGCACCCGTATGACCGTCTGCGGCGTGAATTCGATGATGCGCAGGTAGCCGGCGCCGCCGGGAAGCATGGCGCGCTTGACGGTGGGAACCTCGATCATGGCCCGGGTAAGGGTCTCGTCAAAGCTGAGCGATTCCCCCCGCAGTATGGTGATGGTCACCTCGGTGCCCGGCTCGCCCCTGAGTTTGGCAAGGACGTCGTCCATGGTCAGGGGCTCGGTGGGCTCGCCGTTTATGTGGGTGATGTAGTCGCCGGGCATGATGCCCGCCCGCCAGCCAGGGGTGTCCTCTATGGGCGACACGATCTCGACGTACAGCCTGAGGTCGGGGCGCTTGGCGTCGGGCAGGGGTTTGGATATGTACAGGCCTACGCCGCCGAACTGGCCCATGGTCGTGTCGTTCAGGTCGCTGACCATGGCTTCCGTCAGGAAGGACGAGTACGGGTCGCCCAGGGAGTCGAACATGCCCTGCATGGCGCCTTCGTACAGGACCTTGGGGTCCACCTCGTCCACGTAGTTCTGGAGTATGAAATTGAAGGCGCTTTGGAACCAGGAGAAGTAGCGCTGGGTGTCATCCTGGGACATGCCCTGGGCATAGGCTGCCGGAGCGCTGAAGGTAAGGGCCGAGCAGAGGACGGCCGCGACTGCGGCCACGCTCCAGGTCAACCGGGCGCGTTTGGTGCGGTTAGCTTCCATAATCCAAATACTATCCCGCTTTTTCCCGATTTCTGTCAATCGAGCCAGCCGGGCGTTCCTTGACGCCGCCGGAAGCGAGCGAGTACACTGACCCTACACTATGAAGCGCGCGATATTGTGCTACATCTGCGCCGCCCTGGAACTGGGGCGGTATTTCATCCTGACCTACGGGGCCTCCCTGCTTTTGGCCCTGGCGGACAGGCCATCCGTCGTGCGGCTTCTGGCCGCGCCCAACCTGATGTTCGTGCTGGCTTTCTTTTTCCTGGGTTATGACCACGAGCGTTATTCGGCGTACCGACCCTTGGTGCTGGTGGGCAAGGCAGTCAGCGTGTTCGCGGGGCTGGTGGTTGCCGGTCTGGTGCTTGTGTCCGGCCAGGCTCAGTCCATGCCCGCAGCCGGCCTCCTGGCTCTGGGCGCGGTTCTGGCCTGGGACGCGGCATCGGCCCTGATGCTGTTCTTTCTGGTCAAGGACGACGAAAGGGCTCGGGCGGACGCTCCCCACCAAGCATCCATAGAAACCGTGGAGTCCGACTGATGCATGTCATCCCGATAGCCAGCGGCAAGGGCGGCGTGGGCAAATCCCTGCTTGCCGCCAATGTGTCCATCGCCCTTGCCCAGGCGGGCAAGGACGTGGTGCTGGCCGACCTGGACCTGGGCGCGTCAAACCTGCACCTGGCCCTGGGCGTGTCGTCGCCAAAAAACGGTGTGGGCACCTTTTTGTCCGGCGCCAAGATCGAATTCGAGGACCTGGTCCATCACACCGACTATTCACACCTCCGTTTCATCGCCGGGGACGCGGAAATTCCCGGCCTGGCCAACCTGAACGCAAAGCAGAAGGCCATGCTGGCCCGCCGGCTCCTGTCCCTGGACGCCGAGTACCTGGTCCTGGACCTGGGCGCCGGCTCCGGCTCCAATATCCTGGACTTTTTCCTGCTCTCCGGCCGCGGCATCGTGGTAACGGCTCCCACGCTGACGGCCACGCTGAACGCCTACCTCTTTCTCAAAAACGCCGTGTTCAGGCTGATGTGGGACAGCTTCAAGCCTCGGACGCGGGCACGGGCCATCCTGGACGGCTTGCGGAAGGACGGCGGCTCCCTGCAGCGCGCCTACGTGCCTGAAATCCTGGGCAGGGTGGCGGAGGCCGACCCGGTCAGCCGAGCGGCCTTTGACCTCCGGTGCTCACGGTTCCGGCCGCGGCTGGTCATGAACATGCTTGAGGATCCAAAGGACGCGGACAAGGCCCAGAAAATCAGGCGCTCGTGCCGTGAATACCTGGGCATAGACCTTGAGCACCTGGGCGTGCTGTACCGGGACGAGCTCCAGGACATAGCCCTGTCCAGCCGCATACCCATCATACGCTACAAGCCCAAGTCGGTCCTGTCCCAGGCCATATACCGCGTGGCGGACAAGCTGGTATCCACGGAGAGCGACGACGACGATTTCCTGGACCCTGAGTACCTGGACGACAGCTACGCGGCCGCGGCGTCCGAGGCCGAGATGGATTTTGAGTCCAAGCTGGACTCGGTGGAGGAACTGCTGCAGAGCGGCGCCCTGACCACCGGCGACCTGATAGAAACCGTGCGCATCCAGCAGTACGAGATAGGCCAGCTCAGGAAAGAGAACCAGCTGATCAAGTCCAAGCTGGCCAAAGCCCTGGTGCAGGGCTTCAAGGTATAGGGCGACGCCATGGCTCTGCAGACCGTCCGTGGCGACGTGCGGCTCAATGTGGACGAGCTTGGCCTGGAGGCGTCGCTCCAGTTCACCCCGGACAAGGCAAACGGCGCCGACTGGAGCGTAGAGGGCCTGTCGCGCGTGTTGTCGGACGCCCGTGTCAACGGCGTGTCCACCCGAACCCTGAACGACGCCCTGGCCAAATTCGCGGCCTCTGCCGGGCCCTTGTCCGTGGTGGTGGCGCTCGGGCATCCCCCAAGCTCGCCCCAGGCCGAGGAAGCCGAGTGGCTGGATGTGGCCACGCCCCCCGATTTTGTTCCCTTGCAGGCAGCCTGCCTGTCGGCGGCGCCTCCGCCCGATCTATACCGCGTCCGCGTGGAAACGGTGGAACGCACGCGCGTCGTCAAGAAACGCGGGCTCCTGCCCTTCATCGGGAGCCGAGAGGAAACCGTGTCCGAGGCCGAAAAGGTCGAGGTGCGCGAGCCTATGGACGTGGACCGCAAGGTCCAGAGGTCGTTCTGGGCGCCCGCCGACACGGCGGTGGCCAAACTCTATCCGCCCCGGCCGGGCAAGCCGGGCAAGAGCGTCCAGGGCAAGCCGGTCCCTCCCGTTGTGAACAGCGACTCCGCGTTCTACGTGGGCTCCGGCCTGGTCAAGGTCAAAGGCGAGTTGCGCACCACAGGCGCCGGCTGGGTGCGCGTGGGCGCCCGCTGGGCGGACCTGGTGCCGTTTTCGTCGCACCAGTGGGTCCTGGAAAAAAGCCAGGACGGCGCGACCTTCTTCCTGGATTTTACGCCGGGCGACAAGCGCCTCCCGGTTCCTTCAGCCGATGCGGTGCTGGACCAGGCACAGGTCCAGGGCGCCGACATGGACCACCTGGTTCCCCCAAACGAGGTTGCCGCCGCCCTGAAGCGCTCGGTACTCAGCGGTACGGCGCTCAGGCGTTTCAGCCTGTCCTGCGACCGGGACGCGGATATCCAGGTGGCCGTGGCCGACGACAAACTGACGGCCACCCTGACCCTGGTAAAAGGCCGCGGGCAGGGCAAGCCCCTGGACCTGGCCAACGTCAGCGCCGCCCTGGCCGCCCAAAAGCTCAGGGGCATGGACGTCCAGAAGCTCAAGGCGGACATCCTGGAATTCTACCGGGGACCCGAACTCGAACTCAGGGAGTATCCCCTTGCCAAGGGGCGGCCTCCGGTCAAGGGCCAGGACCGCGACCTTATGTACCGGCCGGCCTTCCTGCCGGATGACCAGGCGCTTGCCTACCTGAACGTCATCCGCGCGGACCCGACGCTGGCCAGGCTTGTGCCAAGCCTGGGTGAATTTCCCCTGGACGGCCCCGTGTCCGGGTTCCGGGTCGCGGTGGTCGAGAAGGACCAGGAGCTGGCGCGGCTGTCCATGCCGTCTCCGGGGCAGCCGGGTATGGACGTGTTCGGGGCGGCCATACCGGCCCCGCCCGGCAACGACCCGGCCGTCCGCGCCTTTGAGAACGTCCACGCGGCCAAGGACGCCTTCCTGGCCGACGACGACGGCATACTGGTGGCCGCCACGATGGAAACGACCGAGTGCCTGCGCGTCATCCCGTACCGTGACGCGCGGATAGACGTGTCGACATCGGCGGACGGCATGAGCGCCTTCATATCCCTTGAACGGGAGTACGGCCTGGGCCGGGATCTCAACCTGGACGCCGTGCAGGCAGCCCTGAGCGCGGCCGGCGTGGCCTTTGGCCTGGATCTCAAGGCCGTATCGGCGGCCCTGGCCGAGGCCAAGGCCGGGCAGGCCGTGGACAAACGCCTGGTGGCCTCGGGGAAGGAACCCGTGCCGTCCGGGGGCTGGAGCCTCAACTGGATCACCAAGCTGGCCACCGGGGCGGCTTTTACGCGCAGGGCTGACGGCTCGACGGATTTCAAGAACCAGGACCGTTCCACCATCGTCAAGGAAGGCCAGGCCATACTGGAACTCCTGGCCATAGGCCGGGACGGGCAGGACGGCACCGACGTGTTCGGAAAGCCCATCAAGCCGCCCCGCGATCCCATGGCCACGGACCCGCCGGAGTGGGACGACACCATACGCGAGGAACGGGCTGAGAACGGCAACCGGATGCTGTACGCGGCGCGGTCCGGCGAGCTGCGGTTCGAAAAAAACAGGCTGAGCGTCGACTCGGCATGGAAGATCAACGGGGACGTGGGCCCGGCCACCGGCAACATACGCTTTCTGGGGCCCGTGTCCGTGAGCGGAAACGTCCTGTCCGGGTTTTCCCTCATGGCCAACGGCGACGTCAACGTGGCCTTGTCGGTGGAGGCGTCACTGGTGTCGTCAGACGCGTCGGTGCGCATAGGCGAGGGTGTCAAGGGCGCGCACCGCGGCACGGTCAGGGCTCGCGGGAACATAGAGGCGTCGTTCGCGGAGCAGGCCCAGCTCATGGCCGTGGGCAACATAACGCTGAAAAACTCGTCCCTGCTATGCGTGCTCAAGAGCAACGGCAAGATCACCCTGCTCGGGGACCGCGGCCACCTGGTGGGCGGCCAGGCCAGGGCCAAGCTTGGCCTGGAGGTGCAGAACCTGGGCGCTGAAAACGCGTCGCGCACGCTGGTGTCGTTTGGCCAGGACTACCTGGTCAAGGACGCGGCCGAGGCCGAGGAGCGTGAGCTGGAGCGCGCCAAGGCCATGATCCTGCAGGCGGACAAGAAGATGCGCGAGCTCGAGCGCGACGGTTCGGACCTGAGCGCCATCAGGCAGGAGAAACTCAAGCTGGTAAAACTGCTGGAAGCCAGGTCCATGCGCGTGTTCCAGCTCCACGAGAAATTCGAGGAGCACTATCCTGCCGAGGTGGTGGTGCGCGGCACCGTGTTCCCCGGCGTGGTGCTGGAAAGCCACAACCGCTACCTGGAAATCAGGACCAAGAAACAGCGCGTGGTGTTCTCGTTCGACGTGCAGAGCGGCCACATAAGCGAACGGCCACTGTCCTGAGCGCCGGCCCGACCTTGCCTACATGGCGGCGGGGGAGTATAGTGGCGACGCGCCCGCACGGGGCCTATTCCCTCTTGATCGGAGGACGGCCATGCTCGCCGCCATACAATTTCCCTCGTGGATAAAACCCGAGATCCTGCCTTTCCTTCCACAGTTTCCGCTGCGCTGGTACGGCCTCATGTACCTGGTGGCCTTCGGCATCACCTATCTGCTGTTCAAGCGGCAGGTCAAGGAACGCAAACTAGGTTACAGCGACGACGACATGGCCGGGTTCTTCTTGGCGGCCATTCTGGGCCTCATCATAGGCGCCAGGCTGTTCGGCACCCTGCTGTACGACCCGACCGGACTGTACCTCCGCAAGCCGTGGCTGATTTTCTGGCCCTTCTCTGAGGCCGGCCAGTTCATAGGCTTCCGGGGCATGTCCTTCCACGGCGGCCTGGTGGGAGTCATCGTGGGCACCATCATCTACGCCAGGCGCAAAAAGATAGACTACCTGGCCTGGGGCGACATGGTCGCCATGGCGGCGCCCCTTGGCTACACCTTCGGGCGCCTGGGCAACTTCATCAACGCCGAGCTCTGGGGCAAGGTGAGCGCAACTCCCTGGGCCATGATCTTCCCGGACGCCGCCCGTTTCCCCGCGTCCGAACCTTGGGTACAGGACATAGCCGCCAAGGCAGGCCTGGCCGTTGAGGGCGCCATGATCAACCTGCCGCGCCATCCGTCCCAGCTGTACGAGGCGTTTTTTGAGGGCATTGTCCTGTGGCTGATCATGTGGTTCCTGGTGCGCCCCCGGAAGACCTTCAAGGGCTTTGCCATAGGCCTATACGTGATGGGTTACGGCCTGTTCCGCTTCCTGATCGAGTACGTGCGCGAACCCGACGCGGACATCGGCTACATCATCAAGCTGGGCGACCCGAACGCTTCCATACACTATTTCTCAACGCCGTGGAATTTCTCCATGGGCCAGCTCTTGTGCCTGCTCATGATAGTGGGCGGCGGGCTCTTCATGCTGTGGAGGTACCTGGTGGCGCGCAAGGCAAGCCAAGCTCCTGCCCCGGCCGGTATCCCGGCGGACACCCCGACGGACAGCGAGACATCCCAATAAACCCGGGACGCCGGAGCTGATTTCTCAGTCCGGCACGCCCAGGCAGGTACCCACCAGGCGAGCCGTGCCCAGGAGCGGATGTTCCACGGGCACGGTTCTGGTTTTTCCGGCGACCACGGACAAGGGCACCGTGCCTATCCGCCCGTCGTTCATGGCCACCATAAGGCCAAAGCGGCCAGCGTCCAGAAGCTCCGCCGCCGCCGTGCCAAAAGCGGTGGCCAGCACCCGGTCGTAGGGGCTGGGCGTGCCGCCTCGCTGGAGATAGCCCAGCACGGTCACCCTGGCCTCCATGCCTATGGCCTGTTCTATCTCGGCGGCCACGCGGTAGCCTATGGATGGGTAGGGCTCGGCTTCCCTCCGCCGCTTCCGCTCTTTTTTGGGAAGCGCGGCCTCTTCCGCGGACAGGGCACCCTCCGCCACCACCACGATGCTGAAACGCTTGCCCTCGGCCCGCCGTTTTTCCAGGCTGGCCGCCACCTCGGATACCTGGTACGGCAGTTCCGGTATCAGGATGACGTCGCCCCCGGCCGCAACGCCGGCATGCAGGGCCAGCCAGCCGGCCTTGTGGCCCATGAGCTCGATCACCATGGCCCGGTCGTGGGACAGGGCCGTGGAGTGCAGGCGGTCTATCGATTCTGCGGCTATGTCCATGGCCGAGTGGAAGCCAAAGCTGAGTTCCGTGCCCCAGATATCGTTGTCTATGGTTTTTGGCAGGCCGATGACGGGCACGCCCCGTTGCGACAGCAGGTGAGCCGTGGTGTTGGTGCCGTTGCCGCCGAGCACCACCAGGGCGTCCAGTTTCAGCCTGTCCATGTTCTCAAGAATCCGCTCGGGTTTGTCCATGCCAGCCTCGGCGTCCGAGCACGACCCTTCGTCGCAGGATTTGAACGGTTTTTCGCGGGACGCGCCCAGGATGGTGCCGCCCAGGGTCAGGATGCCCGAGAAGTCGTCCTGGCCAAGGGTGCGGGCCTCGCCTTCAATAAGGCCGCGGTAGCCGCGCGATATCCCGACCACTTCCATGCCGTAGCGTCCGGACGCCGCTTTGGCCACCCCGCGGATGGCCGCGTTGAGACCCGGGCAGTCGCCGCCCGAGGTCAGGATGCCGAAGCGGCGTACCCGCGTACCCATGCCTAGCGCTGGCCGAACAGGCCCTGGCGGCCCGTAAAACGGATGACCTTGCCAGAGTCTTTAGGCGGGTCGGCAAGAAGTTTTGCGACAAAATGGCCGGCGGCCCCATCCTGCCCGGACTCGTCGTGCACTCCCAAGAAGCGCCATGGCCCGCCCCGTGAGGCCGCCAGGCTTTCCGCAAGGCCGGACAGGGCGCCTGAGGCCATGGCCGACAGGGGGCCGCCCTGGTCAGCCTGTCGCACCACCAGGACCAGCGTGCCCGCTCCGCGCTCACGGAAGCGTACCAGGATTTCCTTGACCAGCTGGGCGTGGCCAGCCGACCACTCCAGAACCGAGTGTTCTATGTCCTTGGCCGGCGTTTCGGCCAGGCCGGTCTGGTCAGGCGGGGGCGACGCGAAGACGACCACGGCGTCCAAGCGTCCGTTGCCGGAGGCTTCTGCCTCTATCAAGAGGGATCTGGCCGACACAAAGGACAGGGGATCCCAGGCAGGACCGCCGTCCGGGCCGCCTGGCCGTCCCCGTCTGGCCTGGATGACGGTATGGCCGGCGGCTTCAAGGTCGGCGGACAGGATGTCCGCGTCCTCCGAGCCGGCGGGAAGTACCAACGTTGTCATTTTCACCGCGCCAGTGTACTATGGCCGCCGGGCGGATGCAAGGCGAGGCGGTCCGCCTGGCCGCGTCCCCCTGGGGGATCAATGAAAATCGCGCTGTGCCAGATCGACTCAGTCATCGCGGATTTTGACGGCAACGTGGACCGCGTCCTTGCAGCCGTGAACCGCGTCCTTCCGTCCAGCCCGGACCTGATCGTCCTTCCGGAATCCGTCATATCCGGTTATCCGCCCATGGACCTCTTGGGCCAACCCTCGTTCGCCCGGCGCGACGAGGACGCCTTCCGTAGGCTCCAGCGCGAACTGCCCGGGGGCGTGGCGGTAGCCGTGGGCCATATCGGCCGCAACCGAAGCGGCCGGGGCCGTGCCCTGACCAACGTGGTATCCGTGCTCCTGGACGGGGCCATCGTTTTCGAGCAGGCAAAAAGCCTCCTGCCCACCTACGACGTGTTCGACGAGGCGCGGTATTTCGAGCCGGCGACCGAGCGCGCGGTGTGGGAATACCGTGGCACGCGCATCGGCTTTGCCATTTGCGAGGACCTGTGGCGCGAGACCGAACCCGTGCCGGGCCTGCGCTACGCCGTGGATCCCCCGCGAGAGCTCTTGGACGCAGGCGCCCAGCTCATCGTGGTGCCGTCCGCGTCGCCCTATCAAATGGACAAGCTCGGCCTCAGGGCAAAACTGTGCGCAGACCTGGCCCGCTCCGGCGGCGTGCCGGTGGCCTACTGCAACGCGGCTGGCGCGAACGACAGCCTGGTGTTCGACGGACGCAGCTTCCTGGTTGGACCCGACGGCGGCCTCCGGGACCTGGGACCCTTTGGACAGGGCGAACTGCTTGTGGACAGCGGCAGCGCCCCAGGATCAGAGCCGGAACTGCCTGACCGTTGGGACGAGCTGGAACGGGCCCTGGTGGAGGGCGTGCGAGGCTATATGACCAAGTGCGGCTTTAAGAAAGCCCACCTTGGGCTGTCAGGGGGCATAGACTCGGCGCTGGTGGCCGTCATCGGCGCAAAGGCCCTGGGCCCTGAAAATTTGACCTGCATTACCATGCCGTCGCGCTACAGCTCCGAAGGGTCGGTATCTCACAGCCGCGAACTGTGCGACCAACTGGGCTGCCGCATGGACACAGTGTCCATAGAAAAACCCTTTGCCGCCTTTCTGGACACCCTGGGCCCGGCCTTTGGGAGTCCTGTGGCCGGCCTGACCGAGGAAAACCTCCAGGCCCGGATACGCGGCGACATCCTCATGGCCTTCTCGAACAAACACGATTCCATGCTCCTGACCACGGGCAACAAGAGCGAGCTGGCCGTGGGCTATTGCACGCTGTACGGCGACATGTGCGGAGCCCTGGCCCCGATCGGCGACCTGCTGAAAACAGAAGTGTACGCCCTGTGCGAACGCATCCACGCGCGGGACGGAACCATACCCAGGTCCATCATAGACAAGCCGCCATCGGCCGAGCTCAGGCCCGGCCAGCTGGACCAGGATTCCCTGCCGCCCTATCCGGAGCTGGACGCCGTGCTGGAGCTGTACCTGGAGCGAGACCTGGACGCGGACGCCATCGTGGCGCTCGGGCACGACCCGGAAACGGTGAGGCGGGCCGTCAAGCTGACCGCCCGCGCCGAGTTCAAGCGCCGGCAGGCGGCGCCCGTCATCAAGGTGTCGCCCCGGGCTTTTGGCGTTGGCAGGCGCATGCCGATGGCGCGCGTCATCCATGAGGTGCGCTAGCATGGGCGCCCGTTCGCTGTTCAAGGTGGTGGCCGTCCTGTCATTAACAGCGGCCGTCACGCTCTCGTCGTGCGGATTGGTCCAAGAGGAAAAAACAGCCAGGCAGTTGCCGCCGGCGCCGCGGGAGCTGAGCTTTCTGGCCTGCGGGGACGTTTTGTTGGCCCGCGGTCCGGGCAGAAGGGCGGCGGAAATCGGGTCCCGGCCCCTGCTGGAACATGTCCGTGGCCTGGTAAGCGGGGCAGATATAGCCTTTGCCAATCTCGAGACGCCTATTTCCGAAAGGGGCAAGCCCTATCCGGGCAAGCCGCCGGGGATCACCTTCAGGGCGGATCCCGACACGCTGGACGGCGTGGCCTGGGCGGGCTTTGACGTTGTATCCCTGGCCAACAACCACATGAACGACCACGGCCCGCGGGCCTTGGCGGACACGCTGGAGCATTTGGACGCCGCTGGCATAGCCAGGGCGGGTGCGGGCAGGGACCTGGAAGAAGCCAGCCAGCCGGCTCTGATAGAAGTAGACGGCCAGCTGGTGGCCGTACTGTCCTACGCCGAGCCCGTGTGGAGCGCCACTGTGGCCAGGAGCGGGGCCCGGGCGCGCGTGCTTACCCGGGTAGAAACCCGAATGACCGGGCAGGAACCTTTGTGGACCAGTAGGGATCCGGATAGGGCGTCGTCCAGCCTGGCCGGGCTCGCCCCGGCCTACGTGAAGTCCATGCAGGCGGACGTGCGGCGCGTTCTGGCCACGGCCAAGCCGGAGTACCTCTTTGTCTCTGTCCATTGGGGCGACGAGTACCAGCCCTTTCCCCGCGCTTTCCAGAAAACGTTCGGCCGCGCCGCCATAGACGCGGGCGCAACGGCCGTGCTCGGTCACCATCCCCACGTACTGCAGGGCGTGGAGCATTACCAGAACGGTCTCATCCTGTATTCGCTGGGGAATTTCGTGTTCGACATGGCCGAGGATGAAACCTACGAGACGGCAGCCTTCCGTTTTTACCTGGACAAAGGCAGGATACGCAGGCTGGAGGCCATACCCGTGCGCATAGCCCGCCGGCTGTACGCTCCGGCCATTGCCGTGGGCAAGGACGGCAGGGCCATACTGGACAAGCTGGCGGCCAGGTCCAAGCCCCTGGGCACGGCTTTGTCCATTGAGGGCGGCATAGCGTTCCTGGACCTGGACTGAGGTCCGGCCGTTTTTTTCGCCGCCCTCTTTGCGTTGGGAATAGCGGCGCTGTGGTGGTATACTTGTACTGATGCCTCGGTACCGGATCCCCGGCCGCGCCTTGCCCGCGGTTGCAGCGCTGTTTTTCCTCGCCCTGTCGGCCTGCGACATGAGCGCCGACCTGTGGAACAGCGAGGAGCTCGGCAAGATGTACCAGGTGGATCTGTCGCAGGGCCGCCAGGATATCCGCGACGGCATGGCGGTGGCGCTAGGCAAGCCCCTGGATCTTGCCCTGGACGCGCGGCCAGGCGCTCCGGATCCAGCCGCTTTGGACATACTGCTCTCCGATACGGCCGGCCATGTACGAGGTTCCCTGCGCTTTGTGGACGGATCCTACCGGGGCAACGACCAGGCTTTGGCCCTGGACGACCTTCTGTCCGAGTTGTCCCCCGTCATCCTGCCTTCTGGCCTTGAGCCCGGCTATTATTTCCTGCAAGTATCCGGTTATGACGACGCCGGCACCCGGCTGTTCGACATAACCCGCGTGCTCCTGGTGCTCGAGGGGCCGCCGCCCGAGTTGGCGCTCAGCGTATATCCGTCCGCTGTGGCCGAGGGTGATCCGGTTTTGGTCAAGCTGGGACGGGCGAACACCCGCTGGTCGCGTCCCTGGATACGCTGGGACGTAGACGGGTTGCCGGTCCTGGAAGGCTACGCCGACGAAGCGCGTCTGGACCGCCTGTCCTGGGAAGCGCCCCTGATGAGCGGTATATACGAAGTATCCGTCCATCTGTATCCCGAGCGCCCCCCGGACGGCTTCAGGCTGGTCGCTCCGGCTAGCGTTTCAGTGGAAATTCCAGTCCGCGTAGACGGAGCCGATCTGGTGGGGCAGGTGCCCCTCCCCGTTCGCTGGCGCTATTCCTTCAAGGGCGCGGCTCTGTACCTGGGCGGGAGCGATCCCGAGCCGTCCGTGCGCCTGGCGTCCCGGGCCTATCCTGAATCCTCCGGCAACGACTTTGGCATGGTCCTTGGCGACGACGTTGCCCTTCCGGCCTCCGCCCTGGCCCTTGCTTCTGGGCTTCACACGTCCATAGCCATACGCGTGGGAAGCCTGCCGGGCCGCGATTTTGCTGAGCTGGACGCCGTGCTGGTCAGCGGCAGGGCGGAAAGCGGGGAGGCGACGCTCGAGCTCGGGGTAAGGGAAGGCCGCCAGTGGCTCCGGGTATACGGCCGGGAGCTGGTGTCGTCCTTGCCGGTGCCCGCGGCCGGCGGCGTGCTTGCCTGGACCCTGCGGCAGGACGGCGATTCCCTGTCCGTGTCGTTTGCCGTCAACGGTACCGGCGCCCCTGAGGTCAGCCTGGGCGTGGAACCGGGCCTGCGTTTGCGCAGCTCGGAGGCCGTGCTTGAAGCCGACGCACCCCTGGTGGTCATGGATCTTGCCGTGCTTGAGGGGCCGTTTCCCGCGTATCTCATCAGCGCCATGGCGGAGTACGGAAGGCGCCTGGTTGTCGCTTCCGGTTTTGAGACGGCCGAGCCGGGGCCGGGCCTTGGCGCGCTCGGAAACGTGGTTGTCAAAGGCGGTCTTGCGCGTCTAGGCCAAGCCGACGGCCTTGCTGTTGCGGGATCGCCCCTGTCCGGCGGGCCGGTCGAGGTGCGCCTGGGAACGGTCCGGGGCGTCTGGACAGCGGACTTTGCCCTTCCGGACGGAACCGTGGTCAGCATCCGCTCCGATGGCCTGGCCAGCCACGGCAAGGAGAGTCTTGGCCGCCTGCCGACGGAATCAGGCGCCTTTGACGCGTTGGTCGTGGATCCGGCCGGACGGGTCGGCTTGTCCGTCAAGGGTCCGTGGATAGCCACGCCGGACCTGTCGGGCGCGGCCCTGCGCTTTGGCGCGCTTGGCTCGGCGCTGATAGACTCCCTCCTGGTAAGATATGTGGACATCCCGGCAGCGGGAACCGAGTGACCTAAGGGCGCCTCTACTAACCACGGGGTTTTTTAGAGCTACCCCAAAGGCTGAAACGGCGCGCTGTACGCTCCCTGATTGTGATACCGCGGCCTTTGTCGCCGCTTGGATTTGTTTTCCTGTAACCTGCGCGCTATAGTTGCATTCCGTAATACAGGAAGGACCTCGATGAACAGAACACTTTTCGCCGTGGTCGCGGCCGCGGCCTTGTTGTCGTCTTGCGTCAGCCAGCCCGAACCCGCTTCCAGCTCGGGTCAGACAGCCGAATCGGACCAGTCGGACGATACCAACCAGGCGTACAAGGACAGAGCCGTGGCCCTGGTTCAGGGGACCCCGTCCACGGGCGGCACTTCCTCGGGAACCACCGAATCAGGAGACACGGACGAGTCCGACCCAGCCGCCGTCTCGGGCGACAGCGCCACCGATGTGCCGCCGCCGGCACCGGGAGTCCTCACGCCGGAAGAGGAAGCCCTCCTCAGCAACTATCTGGCGCGTCTGCAGTACATGGTGTACTACGACACGGAAACCGGGCTGGATCCCCAGACGGCCAAAGTGGCCGTGAGCCAGGCTAACGCGTACCTGATCCAGAAACTCGGCCTCAACGTCGTCGATTTTGACCAGATAGAGCGCAACAAGAAGGACCAGCTGGCCGCCTACCAGGCCGAAACCGGCGGATCCATAGACCTGATCCAGTACATAGCGCAGAAAAACAACGCGGACGTGTACGTGGAGATAGCCTTTACGGTGGCGACCAGCGCCAAGGAAACCAGGCACTACGCCACGGTCCAGGGCGCCATGAAATTCTACGACACGTCCACGGCCCAGCTTCTGGGCAGCATATCGTACCAGAGCCCGCAGGGCATGAGCCCGTATTCCAGCCAGGATGCCGTCAACAACACAGTCATGCAGTCCGTGTCGGCCATCATGCCCCGGCTGATCGACCAGTCCAAGTCCTTGATCAAGGGCGCCCTGTCACGCGGCATACGCTACGAGGTGGTCATCCAGAACACGCCCGATTCCCGGGCCGTAAGCTCCCTCAGGAGGGCCCTGGCCAAGTCGGTGCGCGAAGTGGAGCAGGCGTCCTATTCTGCCGCCGAGACGCGGCTGTACCTGTACACGTTCAAAACCTCGGACAAGGTAGAGGACGCCATATACGACGCGGCCGACCGCGCCGGCATGCCTGATATCTACCTGGTGTTCAGCAGGGGCAAGGCGTTTACGTTCAACAGCGGCTTGTGAGGGGATGCGCACGCGCGGCTGGATTGAGGCGCGCGTTCGACATACAAGAGTAGCCGGCGCTCGACGCGGCCGGACATGAAAGTGGTAAGACCTGCAAGGAGGTTGTCGTGAAGAAATTTATCGGTATCCTGATGGTGGCGTTGGCCGTGGTCGCCGTCGCGTCCTGCGTGAGCGAGCCTGAGCCCAAAGACGACCCCGTTGGCCGCGACATGACCGTGGCCTATCCTCCCAAGATCCTGGAGCATCGCGGCACGGCCTGGGGAGCCAATCCTCCGCAGTGGCTGATGGAAGCCCTCAAGGGATACAAGTACGTGGAGAAGATGCCCGACTACCAGGGCAAGTTCGTGGTCATCGTGGAGCAGGACGGCGACTCGCGCGAGGGAGCCGAGCTGGCAGCCGCCAGGCTTGACGCCATTACCCGCATATCCACCCTGATGGGCGTCCGCGTCAAGGATACCTTTGCCGGCGCCCAGGTTGGCGACAAGGACAAGATCGAGACCTACATGGAGCGCGTGGTCAAGATAGCGTCCGAGACCAAGTTCTCAGGCTTCATGATGGAAGACTCCTGGTGGACCTATCTCCAGACCTATACCCCGGAGGGCAAGCCCGACACCAGGACCTACCGCGTCATCCAGCTGTGGACCATAGACAAGGATATGCTCACCCAGCAGCTGGACATGATCCTCAAGGGCGCGGCGGCCGACGAGCCCAAGACTCCCGAGAAGGAACGCGCCATAGAGGCCGTCCAGAACGCTTTCTACGAAGGTTTCTAAGAATTCCGCGGTGTCCTTCCGGTTCCTCCGGTTCTGGAAGGACACTGTCGTGCGCACATCGTGACGCCTTGCCGCGGCCCCCGTGGCCCCGGCCGTGGCGTCGCGAGCAAGAGCGCCTCAAACGGCGGCTGACGCTGGCCGCCGTTTGAGGCGCTTTCCGGCATTTCGTGCCACGCTCCCAAGCCAGTGGAGGTACACCATGAACAAAACTGAAGTTCGGCTGTTGGCGGGCGCCCTGGCGCTCGTCCTGGCTTTGGCTTCCTGCGTATCCACGGGCGCGTCGCGTTCGTCGGCTCCGCCGGACTGGGCCCTCCGGACGCCGGCGCCCGATTCCACATACACCTATTTTGTGGGGCACGCCGCCGTCAAGGACGGAAACGTGTCGCTGGCCCTGGATGACGCCACCGCCAACCTCGTGTCGTCCATCATGACCTACATGGGCGTCAAAGTGACGGCGGAAAGCACGGCCGTGGCCAAGGCGTCCCTGGATTCCTACCAGGCGGACATAGTCCAGACCGTAAAGGCCGAGTCGGCGGGGCGCATAGCAGGGTTCCAAATCAAGGAGCGCACCGAGGTCAAGGAAAAAAGCGGGGCCGTAACCCTGTACATCCTGGCTTCGTACGTGACAACGGACCTCAACAAGGAGAAGGTCAGGATAGCCGCCCTGTTCAAAGAGCAGGAGGACGCCGTATCCAAGCCGGAAGCCGCCGGTGACGCCGCCGTCGCATCCGGCCGCGTGTTCGACGCCGTTAAGAGCTACGTGGAAGCTGCCGTGGCGGCTTCCAGCGGCACCGTGGACAACGCCGACATCAAGCTGGAACGCAACATCAACAAGGCACGGACCGTGCTCGGGAAAGTCCGCTTTGAGCGCCTGGATTCGCCCACGTCGGTTTCCATGGGCAAGGCATACGCCAAACCATTCTCCGCCAGGCTGGTGTACGGAGAAGGTTCGGCCGCGCCCGGCATACCCGGCGCCGAGGTCAGCATGGTATACCAGTACCGCAACACCAACGGCCGTATCCTGACCAGGACTGAGCGCGGGCTCACGGACGCCAAAGGCGTCATCAGCTTTGCGCCGCCCGAACCCAATTTTGTCGGCAAAGCCAGTTTTGTCTTCAGGCTGAACCTGGATTCCACCCGGGACCTGATGGACCGCATTCCGGCCAAGTATGACGGTTACGTAACTGCCCTGGACGAGGACCTGTCCACGCGCACCTTGAGCTTTGACTACGTGATAGCGAGCGACGCGCGTACCGTGCCCACGGGCGTGTATGTGGTCGATGTGGGCGCTGACGGCGCGGCAAGCCCGACCAGCGTTGCGGAAAAGGGCCTGTTTGACAGCATGGCCAAGGAACGCTTCAAGGTGGGACTCGCTCCCATTGACCCCGCTTTGGTCTTGTCAGGCAACACGAGCGCCATCGTCGCGCAGGCAAAAGCCCGGTACTCTCCGGCCCTGTCCCGCTTCATTTTTGGCTCGGCCCGGGTTGAGGGCGCGGTCAAGGATGGCTCCATGTGGCAGGCCACCGCGCGCATGAGCGTTACCTGCGTGGACCTGGCCACAGGCATGGTCTTGTATGCCACGGAAAAAGTGTTTGTGGCCGTGGCCGCGGACGAAGCGGGGGCGCGTTCCGCCGCCCTCATGCAAGTGGCAAGGGAAGCGGTAGCCAAGGACCTTATGTCCAGTCTGCCCTGATAGAGGGTTTTGGCGACGACGCCGTTGCCGCCAGCCATCGCGGTTATAAAGAACGGCCGCCCGTGTTACAAGCGGGCGGCCTTTTTTTGCGCTCAGGCGTCTTCCCACAACCAGGTGGACAGATACCGCTCCCCGGTGTCGCACACGATGGTGACGATGGTGGATCCGGCGTTTTCTGGCCGCCGCGCCAGCTTGAGCGCGGCCCATACGTTGGCGCCTGACGATATGCCGGACAGTATGGCCTCTTCCCGGGACAGGCGCCTGGCAGTCTCTCCGGCATCCTGATGCTTGACGGTCAGGATTTCGTCTATCAGGCTGGTGTCCAGTATGGGCGGCACAAACCCGGCGCCGATCCCCTGTATGCGGTGGCTGGCCGCCTTGCCCCCAGACAGCACCGGCGAGTCGTCCGGCTCCACGGCCACCAGGCGCAGGCCGGGCTTGCGCTCCTTGAGGGCCGCGCCGGTGCCGCCAAGGGTGCCGCCCGTGCCCACGCCGGCCACGAATATGTCCACCGAACCGCCAGTGTCGTCCCAGATTTCCACGGCCGTGGTGCGCTTGTGAACCGCGGGATTGGCCTGGTTCTCGAACTGCATGGGCATGAAGGAATTCGGCGTTGCCCGCGCCAGCTCGGCGGCCTTGTCTATGGCCCCGCGCATGCCTTTGGCGCCCTCGGTCAGGACCAGCTCCGCCCCGTATGCCTTGAGTACGGCCCTGCGTTCGGCGCTCATGGTGTCGGGCATGGTAAGGATGATCCTGTACCCCCTGGACGCGGCCACGGCGGCCAAGGCTATGCCGGTGTTTCCGCTGGTCGGCTCCACGATGACCGAGCCGGGCTTTAAGAGCCCCCGCCGTTCGGCGTCGTCGATCATGGCCAGGCCTATCCTGTCCTTGACGCTGGAAAAGGGGTTCATGGACTCCAGCTTGAGCAGGATGGTGGCTTTCGTGTCGTTCATTGCGCCCAGCCGGACCAAGGGCGTGCGGCCTATCAGTTGGGTAACGCTGTCGAAAATCATGGTCTTCCTTTCACCACTGAGGGACTGCCGCGCGCGCCTGGCGCGGCGGCGGCCTCAGATGCAATAGTCCACAGGGCTTTCCTTGACGGCCAGGTCTTGCAGGCTCTGCTCAGCCAGAAAGCCTTTGATCAGGTTTTCAAGATCCTCCCACAGCCTGTGCGTGGGGCAGTTGACCAGGCAGTCGCGGTCGGCTCCATTGGTCAGGCAGTCGACCAGGCTGAGGTCGCCCTCGAGGGCTTCCACGGCCTCTAGCACGCGTATGTCGGCCGCGCGCCGGCTCAGGCTGATGCCCCCGCCAAGGCCACGGGCGCTTCTGACCAGGCCGGCCGCCCTCAAAGGGTCGACCAGCTTGGCGGCATAGGCGGGCGGTATGTCCTGGGCCGCCGCCAGTTCCGCTACCTGGGTTTGGACGCCGCCCCTTCTGGCCAGTTCCGCAAGCAGGCGGAGGCCGTACCGGGATCGTGTGCTTATCTTCATGCCGGCTCCTCAAAAACGGTGGCCGCCTTTCCCGCGCGAATGCCGCCCACCATGGATGTGCTACTAACGACTTTCAAAAGACCAATAAGGTCTTATTCATCAGATAATACGTATGAGTGCGCCAAGAAGGCAAGCAGGAACAGGCAGCGTCGGGGGTTTTGCGTTCTTGACCGGCGTCCACAGCCTTAGTATTATACCCCCAGGGGGTATTATGAAGACGATCAGCGTGCCCATCAGCGGCATGACCTGCGCTTCCTGCGCTGCCGCCGTGGAGCGGGCCGTTTCGGGTGTTCCGGGCGTCGGCCAGGCAAGCGTGAATTTCGCGGCCGAGAAGCTCTCCGTCCGCTGGGATCCGTCTATGACGCGGCTGTCGGAAATCAAGCTTGCGGTGAGGCGGGCCGGCTACGAGGCCTTGGCGGCGGATACCCCGGCGAGCGTGGACGAACACGCGGCCGCCAAGGAGAGGGAAACCCGCCAAACCTGGAGGCGCTTCCTGGTGGCGCTTGCGTCGTCGTTGCCCCTGCTCTACATATCGATGGGCCACATGCTTGGCCTGCCCCTGCCCCTGCCCCTGGCCCTGCACCCGTCCCACCGGCCTTTGAATTTTGGCCTTGCCCAGCTGGTACTTACCCTTCCCGCGCTGTGGGCGGGAAGGCGTTTTTACGCCGTGGGTGCCCGCGCCCTGTGGAAACGTGCGCCGAACATGGACAGCCTGATTGCCATAGGCACGGGAGCGGCCGTGTCCTATAGCGTCCTGTCCTTGTTCCAGATAGCCTTGGGCGACGCGAGTGCGGCCGGCCACCTGTATTTCGAGACGGCCAGCGTCATCATTGCCCTCATACTTTTGGGAAAGGGCCTGGAAGCCCGTTCCAAGGGCCGGGCTTCCGCAGCCATCAAGAAACTCATGGGACTTGCGCCAAAGACTGCCCTTGTGGTCCAGGAAGGCGGCGACCTGGAGCTGCCCGTGGACGAGGTTGGCGTTGGCGACATCATCCGCGTCTTGCCCGGTCAGCGGGTGCCCGTGGACGGCGTGGTGCTGGACGGCGCCACGACCGTGGACGAATCCATGCTGACCGGGGAAAGCCTGCCGGTGGACAAGTCTCCCGGCGACAAGGTGTCAGGGGCCACGGTGAACGGCCAGGGCATGTTCACGCTCAGGGCCACGGCCGTTGGGGCGGATACCGCGCTGGCCCGCATCGTGCGCCTGGTGGAGGACGCCCAGGGGTCCAAGGCGCCCATAGCGGCCCTGGCGGACAAGGTGTCAGGCGTGTTTGTGCCTGTGGTGTCCGGGATAGCCATCCTGTCGGCGTTGGCGTGGCTGGCCCTGGGGCAGACGCCGGAATTCGCCCTCCGCGTGTTTATTGCCGTGCTGACCATAGCGTGCCCCTGCGCCCTGGGTCTTGCCACTCCGGTGGCCATCATGGTGGGCACCGGCAAGGGCGCCGAGCTGGGGATACTCATCAAAAGCGGTATGGCCTTGGAGACGGCTGGCCGCGTCCAGGCTATCATTCTTGACAAGACGGGCACCATAACGGAAGGCCGCCCCTCTGTGACCGACGTGGTGGCCGCGGGCGGTAGCGCCGGTGACCTGGAACGGCGCCGTGTCCTGGCTTTGGCGGCGTCCGTGGAACGCGGGTCCGAGCATCCCCTGGCCAGGGCCGTGGTCGCGGCGGCCGCCGGCATGGACCTGTACGAGCCAAGCGGGCTCAACGCCGAGACCGGCAGGGGAGTGAGCGCCACGGTCAACGGTGAGCTGGTGCTGGTTGGCAACAAGCGGCTCATGGATGAGCGCGGGGTCGACACGGCCGCCATGGACGCCGAGTACGAACGGCTGGCGGCGGCCGGCAAGACCGTGATGCTGGTGGCGCGCGCGGGGCGGCTGGAAGGCCTTTTGGCCGTGGCCGACACGGTTAAAGCCACCAGCGCGGCGGCGGTCAGGGCCCTGAGGGCGGAAGGCCTTGAAACCTGGATGATCACCGGCGATTCTGCCGCAGTGGCCCAGGCCATAGCAGCGGATGTGGGCGTGGATCACGTGTTGGCCGAGGTGCTGCCGGAGGACAAGGCCGCGGCCGTGGCGCGCATACAGGCCGGAGGGCGCCTTGTGGCCATGGTAGGGGACGGCATCAACGATGCCCCGGCCCTTGCCCGCGCGGACGTGGGCATAGCCATAGGCTCGGGCACGGACGTGGCCGCGGAAACGGCGGACATCGTGCTGGCCAGGAGCGATCTCATGGACGCGGTGTCGTCTCTCGGGTTGTCCAGGGCCACCATGCGGGTCATCAAGCAGAATCTTTTCTGGGCATTCGGCTACAATGTGCTGGGCATACCCGTGGCCGCCGGGCTTTTGTTCGCCTTCGGCGGACCGCTTCTGGATCCCGTCATAGCGGCCGCGGCCATGTCCCTGTCCAGCGTGTCCGTGGTGACCAATGCCCTGCGCTTACGTGGCTTCCGCGCGCGCGGGACTCCAGAGGTGAAAGCACATGGAAGATAGCCAGAAAACCTGCCCCTCGTGCGTGGGCAGGCGTACCGAACGTTCGGCCGAGCTCAAGAAGAGCCTGGACAACCGCCTGGCCCGCATCGAGGGACAGGTGCGTGGCCTACGGCGCATGATAGAAGACGACGCCTACTGCGACGACGTGCTCACGCAGATGGAGGCGGCCCGCTCGGCCCTGGGCAAGGCGGCCCTCGTCGTCCTGGAGCACCACATGAAGCACTGCCTGATAGACCGCGTGCGTTCCGGGGAAGACGATATTGTCGACGAGCTTGTGGACACGCTGTCGCGCATGCTGTGAGGCACGGCGTGGCTTTCCGTCCGCCGGAAACGGAGCGGGCGTTCAAGGACCGTACAGCGACGCGTCTCTGAGGGCAAGGGCTTCCGCGCTACGACGGGCTTTTTCCAGGGCGCGGAGCGTAACGGGCACGGTGAGCGCGCCCGCGTGGCGGAGCGGCCTGGCTTTGGGATCGGAGCCGCGCAGCCTGGCCGCCTCATCCGCCTGCCGGAGCTCGGCCCTGGTCCACGGCAGGAATGCCAGGGTAAGCGACAAGGCGCGCGCGAGCGCCACCCCGGGGCGACCGAAGGGCTTCAAGAGCGCGGTCAGGGCGTCCTTGAGGGCGAGGGGACTCATGCCGTGGGACAGCCAGGCCGCCGACGTTAGCACCAGCATAAAACGAGCGCTTCTCTCAAGGCCGGGCGCCCACAGTTCCAGGAAGGCCGATCCAGACCCGATGGGTACCGAAACAACGGCGGGGGCAACGGCCGCCGCCAGGACGGCCCATGAGCGCCCAAACCACCGCGCCCAGCGCAGACCTTCGCGTGCGCCAAGGGCCAGCGTAAGGGCGGCCGGCAAAACCAGGGCCCAGCCACCGAGCGCGAATATCGTCGCCTGAAGCCCCATGTACACGGCCAGGCGTATCACGCGCTGTCCTTGAGCCAGGTCATGTGGCGGATGGCGTGCGGCCCTGTTCCCGGAACGCGGAGGCCGTGTTCAGGGAGCCTGTGCCACAGCGACGCCGGGAGGCCATCCAGCACGACCTTCCCGCGGTTCATGACCACCAACCGGTCCGCGTGGGCAAGGCATTTTTCCAGGTCGTGGGTCACTACCAGGATGCCCACGCCCGAGCGCCCGAGACCCAGTATGGCCGCCAGGAGGTCGGACGCGCCCTGCCAGTCCAGGTCGTTGAACGGCTCGTCCAGAATGACCAGTTCCGGGCTGGCCGTCAGGGCTGAGGCCAGGGCAAGCCGGCGTTTTTCGCCGCCGGACAGGGCCGCCGTCAGCCTGTCTTCCAGGCCGCGGAGCCCCGCAGCTTCCAGGGCTTTGTCCACCAGCGTCGCCATCATGCTCTTAGGCACGCCTGCCGAGCGCGGGCCGAATTCCAGATCCTCCCTGACGGTAAGCCCCAGTATCTGGTGCTCGGGTTCCTGGAATACCAGGGCCACGCGCCTGCGGGTTTCGGGCAGGATTTTGGCTACCGGGCGGCCGTCCAGGGTAAGCGTACCCCGGTCCGGACGCTCAAGGCCAAGGATGTGCCTGGCCAGAAGGGACTTGCCCGAGCCGTTAGGACCGGTCAGGACGGTAAAGCCAGGCCGGTCCAGGACCAGGTCAACGCCGTCCAGGCCTCTGGTCCCGTCCGGGAATGTCTTTTCAAGCTCCCGGATTTCTATCGTCATGCTTGGCGCCGATTTGGCCGAGCTGGCGCCGGAAGCCGGTTTGCCAGCAGGGGTTTGAGCGCACGAACCAGGGCCGCGGCGAGCACGGCTTTTACAGCGTCTCCCGCCAGATACGGGGCCATCATGGCAAGGGCGCTCCATATTGATAGTTGCCCGTCCACGCGCGCGTCCATGGCCGCGCGGAACCAGGGCAGGCCTACCAGGTAGAGGGCCGCCACGCCGGCAAGGCCGCCGGCCAGGGATCGGGCAAACGTCCACTTCCGGCGGTCCGCCAGGAAGCCCGCCACCATGGCCAGGGGCAGGTAGCCCAGCAGGAATCCGCCTGTTGGGCCCGCGAAATGCCCGAGGCCACCTGACGCGTTGGCGAATACGGGCAAGCCCAAGGAACCCAAGAGCAGGTAGCTCAGGACGGACAGGCCTGCCCACCACGGACCCAGGACGAGCCCGGCCAGGATGCCGAAAAACACGGCCAGGGTGACCGGGGGCAGGGGCGGGGGCAGGGGCAGGCTGAACACCGCTCCAGCGGCGATCAGGGCGGCGAACATGCACGCCAGGGTGAACAATGTGACACTTCTGTTCATCGAGTCTCCTCTGAGATGCTCCTGGTGGATCCTGACGTACGGGGCGCGGCTTTGCGCGCGATGTGCGGCGAGCCTGGCTCTGATACTGTGGCGCATTCCGAGTGGCCGATGGTCACGCCGGACGCGTCCACCAAATCCCCGCGGGCGTTCCACGATGGCTTGGTTATCCGTTGCTCCGCGCCGTTCCACAGGCGCGCGGAAAGCGACGAGCCCTCGGGCAGCAGGCTATGCCATCGGTCGGGTTTCAGCGTTGGGCGCTCGGCCCATAGCGCCAGGGCGCGTGTGAAGTGCGACGCGAGCGCAGTCCGGCGCGGGATCGAGCCCGTTACGGCCACGCGCACGCCCAGCCCCACCAAAAAGTAGGCTGGCATGGCTGTTGAGCCATCAGTTTCCACGAGCAGTCCCCCAAACTGGGCGCCCGTGCGCTTGTCGACGATGGCGTTCGGCCAACGGAAGGACACAGGTTCGGCGTGGGGGCCATTCAGGCTCTCCAAGGCGGCCACGGCGCTTTCCAGCAGAACTGCGCCGGCGTGGCCGGCTGGCAGACGCGGCCTCACGATGGCTGTCAGGTACAGACCGCCATCCGGGCTGTGCCAGGGCTCGCCTGAATGGCTCCGCCCCGAATTTTGGCGCATGGCCAGAACCACGGAGCCATTGGGCGCGCCCGCACGGGCGTGTGTTCTGGCTTCGTCCATAGTAGAGCCAAGTTCCGAATGGATGTATACCAGGCCGGGTATGTCCAGGTCGCCGGGCGACAGGCCGTCATCCCTGTAGAGTCGGTAGCCGTCACGAGCTGAACTGATGCCATAACCTTTTGCTGCAAGCGATTGGACGCGTTTCCATAATGCCACCCGGCTGATGCCAAGACGGTCGGCAAGGTCGGGGCCGCTGACCGGACCTTCGGATCTTCTGAGGGTTTGTATGATGGCGCGGTCGGCTTCCGAATCCCGGAAGGCATGTGCTGGTGTCAATTGGTTAACCTAAGCATAATAGAGAGGTTAACCTAGTATCCGGAAAGACAATGCATTGGTCAAGATATCTGGGTGGACTTTGGACTGGTCGAAAGTAATTCCCGTTGAGGCTCTTTCAAAAGTCGGACGAGTTTTGAAAGAGTTTCATATTGAGACGTGATTTGCGCAGCAACTGCAAAATATAAAACAACTGCGAACAATCGCAAAGCCAAGGTTAAAAGTAACAGATTATTGAAATTGGCTCTGTTATGAAAAATTTTTCAAGCGTTCCGCGGCTTGAACCGGACGCGGAACGCTTCTTTCATGCTCCGCTACTGCTTGGCCATTTCCACTTTATAAAGAGGCAGGCCGGGCCGGGATATCTCGAGTATCATCTCGCCTTTGAGCAAGGGTTTGCTCAACTTGTAGGTCTTGCCGCTTGCTTCGCAGGAGAAGGTGATATAGGGACCGTCGGTTCCAGCGCCGACGGTGAAATCCTGGATGCCAGCCTGGTCAAAATCGTAGTAGACGCTTCCATCAAGGGCCAGGATGCGGATATTTCCGGACGAGAATTCCCATATTGCGTCATAGTTGGCGTCAAGCCACTTCCCAAGCGGGAAATCGCCCAGGTTTATATCGCCCGCAAATGATGGCAGTAGGACAAGCGATACCAGAACTAGGATTACAGTGAAGCGCTTCATATACTCTCCACACTGAAGTGATGGGCCCGTCATGCGACCGGCTCCCGGCGACAGCGTGCCGTCCGCATCCAATACCGGAAGTATCGGGCATCATTTTGACCAACGCAAGCGGGCTCGGTTTATAGCCTCAGCGCCGTCCGCGGGGCTTTGTGTCCCCTTGTCCCGCCAGCCAGGGAGGGGGTAGATATGCGCCGCAGGGATGCTTGCCCCCATCCGTGGCGCGGTCGGGCGTACTGCGCTACAGTGGGTATATGGATATCGTCAAGGCGGCCCTCCTGGCGTTGAACGGCTTGCTAGCCTGCTGGCTGCTTCTGTCTATGAGGAGGGCCCGACAGGAGCGGGTGCGCCGCCTGGCAGTAGAACCGGCTGATTCTGACGACGCGGGGTTTATCGACCTGCTCAACGACATAACGGCGACGGCGCTCCGGGCGCCGGACCTGGGTACGCTCGTCCAAAACCTGGCGGACCGCATGGCGCTTCTCATCGGCGCGGACGGGTGCTATATCACGTTCTGGGACGGCGAGCGCAGGCTGACCAAGCCCATGGCAGCGTACGGTCCCCTGAAGGACAGTTATCCCAAAACGACCCTGCCGGCCGGCCGGCGTACCTTTACCCAGTCCCTTGTGGAAGTCGGCAGGACCATCGTGATACCGGACACCGCCGCTTCCTCGTATCTGAGCAAGGATGTGGCTTCCATCTTTCCGGCCAAGTCGATGATTGGGCTTCCCATGGAATCGGACGGGCAGGTTTTCGGCGCCATCATGATCGGCTTCGACGCGCCCCATGAGTTTTCGCAGGTGGAAATCGCCCGCTGCGAGCGAGGAGCCAGGCATGTGAGCTTTGCCGTGGCTAAATTGCGACTCCTTGAGGAGGAGAAGCGTCGCTCCGGGGAGCTTGCGGCCCTGAACCGCATAGGGCTGGCCATAGGAGCTGGCCTCAATTCAGATGAAGTCATACACTCGATCTTTGTCCAATGTCGGCAGATTATCGACATAGACATTTTCTATCTTGCCCTGTACGACGATGCGACCAAGATCATGTCATTTCCGGTGTTCTTTGACGAAGGCGCGCTGATACCGGTGAACAGCGTTGACTTGGGCTCAAGCCGCGGCCTGGCGTCGGTCATCATCGAGACCAAACGGTCGCTGTTCATAGCGGACACGGAAGACCAGGCGGTCATGGCGGACTATCCGATGATAGTCCTCTCCGATGTGCCGCCGCGATCTTTCATCGGCGTGCCACTTCTTGTCCGCGACAAGGTGATAGGCGTGCTGTCAGCCCAGAGCCGGCGGCCGAACGCGTATGTCCAACGGCATGTCCGGCTGCTGGAAACCATAGCCGCGCAGTCCGCGGTGGCCCTGGAAAACGCCCGGCTGTACGAGGAGGTCAAGCGCCTGTCCACCATGGACGCCCTGACGGGCATATACAATTTCCGCAGTTTGTTCGAACTCGGCCCAAGGGAATTCGCCAAGGCCAGGCGCACGGGCCGTCCCCTGGCCGCGCTGTTCCTGGACGTGGACCATTTCAGGAATTTCAACGCGCGTTTCGGGCACGCCGTGGGAAACGTGGTGCTGGCCGGCGTGGCCGAAGCGGCCCGCGGCAAGTTGCGGGACATAGACTTCTTTGCGCGCTACGGTGGCGAGGAATTCGTCGCCCTGCTGCCCGAGGCGGGCATGGACGACGCGGCGGCTGCGGCCGAGCGCGTGCGAGCGGCCGTGGAAGCGGCGGCTTTCTCGTCGCATGACGGCGCGTCATTGTCGGTCACCGTGAGCGTCGGCGTGGCGATCCTGATTCCGGACATGCGCGACCTTGAGGATCTTCTGGACGCCGCTAACGCAGCCGAGCGCAAGGCCAAGGACCTGGGCCGGAACAGGGTGGTGCGGGCCGACTCGGAATCCATGGGCGGCCGATAGCCCGTCAGTCGTCCCAGATGGCTGTCATGAACGCGCCGCGTGAATCGGCCGCGCCGCGGAACATGCCCGGCGAGTTGTACTCCATGACGTAGGAGCCGTCCTGTCCCACGGCTATCAGCCCGCCGTCACCCGGTTTGAGGACCCTGTGGACCAGGTCGTTACAGGCCGCCTTCAGGCTCATGCCGCCCCACAGCATGCGGGCGTGCACGCCGTGCGCCGCCGCGTGGCGGATGAACTGCTCTCCCGTGCCGGTGCAGGACACGGCGCAGGTCCGGTTGTCGGCATAGGTGCCAGCGCCTATGAGCGGTGTGTCGCCAACGCGGCCGCTCATCTTGTTGGTCATGCCGCCCGTGCTGGTTGCCGCGGCCAGCACGCCGGATGAATCCAGGGCAACCGCGCCGACCGTGCCCTTGGCCCCGTCGTCGGCGTGGTCCAGCTGGACGCGGGCGGCCTCCTTGGCCTTGAGCCACTGCGCCCGCCGGAACTCGTCGTCGAACCAGTTGTTGGGAACCGTCTCTAGTCCCTGGTCGCGAGCCCAGTCATCGGCGCCGGTACCGGCGAGCAACACGTGGGGCGTGCGCTCCATGACAGCGCGGGCGGCGACAATGGGGCTCCGTATGGTCCGCACGCCAGCAACGGCCCCGCACGACAGCGTGGAGCCGTCCATGACCGCGGCGTCTAGCTCATGGCCTCCGGATGCGTCAAAGACCGCGCCTTTGCCCGCGTTGAAGAGGGGATTCTCCTCCATGGATCGCACGGCGGCCATGGCCGCGTCCAGGGCGGCGCCTCCCGCGGACAGCACGTTGGCTCCGGCTCGCAAGGCCGCCGCCAAGCCTTCCCGGTACGCGGCTATGCGCGCGGCCGGCTGGTCGCGCCCGATGACGCCCGCCCCTCCGTGCAGGCACAGAACCCAGTGGCTGTGTGGCATGGCAACCTCCCGAAGCGGCTATAGGGATCCTTTGAAAACTGCAGTTTTTAGAGGCTCCTATAAGCGGCCAGAGCGTTTGATATCCAGGTAGCTGTTCACCAGGTCAGGCGACAGTTTGGATGCCGTGGTCTCGAGCGTCAGTATCCCCAGGCGTTCCCAGCGAGCGGCCAGGGCTTTTCGGCGCTGGCTGTAGCTGAAGGCTGCCGCGCGAACCAGGGGCGGTGCGTCTCCGCTCCTGGAAGATGCCGCGGCCAGTTCTTCCTCCCGGATGTTGACGACCAGAAGGAGGTGGCGTTCGGTGACCGTGGGCAAGATCCAGGAGAGGGCCTGGCCGTCCTCTTCCTGCAAGTTGGACAGGAGGATGATCAGGCTGCGTTTCCGGAGCCGCCTCACGAGCTTTTCCAGGGCGTCGGCGGGCGATGACGCCCCCGGTCCGCTCTGAAGATCGTATATGGTGTTCAGGAGGGCGGGCATGCTTCCGTGACCGCGCCTGGGCGGAAGCCAGCGCTCGTCGTTGCCAAAGCTCATGACGGCTATGGAGTCGTCGCGCTTTGCCGCCACGTACGCCAGGTACAGAAGGGCGTCCAGGGCGCGGTCGAACAGCAACATATCCCCGTCGGCCCGATGCAAGCGGTAGCCTGAGTCCACAAGGAACACGATTTCCTGGTCGCGCTCCTCCTGGTATTCGCGGACGATGGGCTTGCGCCGCCGTGACGTGGCCTTCCAGTCTATCGAGCGCACGGGGTCGCCCGGGCGGTAGTCGCGCAAATCCAGGAATTCCGTGCCCAGGCCGCGCTTGCGCCGCGAATGGAGGCCCACCGCGTCGGTCACGCCGCGGAGCTCTGCGTCCGCCAGGCGGGCCAGGGCGCGGAAATTGGGGAAGGTCCTGCCTGATGACGCCAGGGGCAGGCGCGTCCGCAGTTTCCAGAACCCCAGGACAGTCCGGGAGCGAAGGTCCACGCCAGGGAAGGTCCATGACCCGCGGGTCAGCGTTTGTATGGAGTAGGACAGGGTGACGGGCTCGTCCCTGGACAGGGCCCTGCCGGGAACAGACAGGGGAAGGCCCGTCCACTCAAAGCAGACGGGAACCAGGTCAAAGGCTTCCACTCGTGCGGGAGCCCAGCCCGCGCCTTCCAGTCCGAGGGACAATACCACGCTTGCTGGCTCGCCGAGCGGCAAGGCTTCTGGCACGGAGCGCGTCGCGTATATGCGAGCGGTGCCGGCACGGAGGACCAGTGCGTCGGCCAGGGCGACCAGGGCTGTCAGGGAGCCAAAGCCGGCCCACCAGGGCACGGCCCAGGGAAACAGGAACGCCAACAGCCCAAGGGCTGCCCACAGAAGGGCGGCGCCCATGAGCGCGGGGCCGGGTATCATGAGCGGGGAGCCTCGACCTTGGACAGCACCATGTCGATTATCTTGCTCTCCGTGATCCCGTCCACCTCGCTTTCGGGACTGAGGGTTACGCGGTGGCGCAGGACGGGCACGGTAACGGCCTTGATGTCGTCCGGCAGGGTAAAGTCGCGGCCGTCAAGCAAGGCCTTTGCCCGAGCGGCCCTGACCAGCGACAGGCTGCCGCGGGGACCGGCTCCGGTCGCCAGGCTGGAATCGTGGCGCGTAGCCGCAACGATGCGGACCGCGTAGTCGACAATAGCCGGATCGACGCGCACGCCCGACGCCGCGGCCTGTATGGCCATGAAACCCGCCGGATCCAGGACCGTATGCACGGCGTCCGTGATCAGTTCCGCGCCCGTACCCGAGGCAATGACCATGCCGACCATGGCCGATTCCTCGTCCGCCGGAGGGTAGTCCAGGACTATCTTCATCAGGAAACGGTCTTTCTGGGCGTCCGGAAGGGGGTAGGTGCCTTCATGCTCGAAAGGATTCTGCGTGGCCAGGGTCATGAAGGGCCGGGGCAGGGCATGGGTGACGCCGTCCAGGCTGACCTGGAATTCCTGCATGGCCTCGAACAGGGCGGCCTGGGTCTTGGCCGGGGCCCGGTTGATTTCGTCTGCCACCAGCAGGTTGGTGAATATGGGGCCCTTTTTAGTGACAAAGGTGTCGTTCTTGGAGTCGAACATGACATGGCCGCTGATGTCGCTGGGCATCAGGTCCGGGGTGAACTGGACGCGTGTTGAGTCGCCGCCCAAGGCCCGGGCCAGAGCGCGCACCAGCAGGGTTTTTCCCAGGCCGGGTATGCCCTCCACCAACAGGTGGCCGCCCGCCAACAGGGCTATCATTGCGCTGTCCACCAGGTTCTTCTGGCCGATGAAGGCTTTGCCAACTTCAGCCGCCACGTTCCGCATAGCCTGGGCGGCGTTCTCAACGCTCATGCTGGTTGTCTGGTTCATAGTCGCTCCATGATGGTTTCTAGCACGGCTAGGTGCCTGAGGAATTCTTTGGTTCCCTGACAATGCTGGCCGCCGGCCAGGGCATCGTGTATGGCCTTTTCAGGCAGGCCGGAGATGCGGGCAAGGTCCGCAGCTGGATTCTCAACATCCGGGTCCCGGGCGCGCAGTCTGGCTTTGATCGTGTCCGCGTAAGCTTGCAGGTAGGTGGAGAGAGCCTGGTTCCGGGCCAGGAAGGCTGATTCCGCGCGGAAGCGTTCGCGTATGCCCAGGCTTGGGAGCTCGCGGACGGGCCGTAAAGTCCCGAACGAGGGACCGACCTGCCACGCAAAGATGGCCAGGAGCGCCAAAGCCGACAGCACGGCGGCCGGCCAGAAGCCGCGCCGGAGTGCGTTGGCCAAGCCGCCGGCCTGCGCGGAGTCCAGGCCATGGGCCAGGATAAGCCCGCGTTCTGCCCCGGGCGCACCGCCGGACAAGGCCCAGGCAAGCTTGGCGTTTTCAGGTTCGGTTATGTTGTCCGGCGACATAAAGCGCGGTTCTCCCAGGACGGTAACCGACCCCGAGTCGACCGCCACCGTTACAAATGGTTCCCAGTTCCCGTCGCCAACTTTGAAAAGGGATATACGGTCCAGGTCAGCGTCCTCGAACAACGGGAGGTCGGCGCTCGCCGGTGCATCTTCGCCGTCGCCATTGGGCATTTCTTCCAGTACTTCATCCATGAATCCCTCTTCGTCCAGCAGGGAGTTGTACTGTATGTCCAGGTCCGCCAGGAATGTCTTGAGCAAGACTTTGTTGAGCCAGTCGTTTTGACCCAGGTCCACAAAGATGATCATGGATCTGCCGTTCCCTATCAGCCGCACGAGCTCGTCGTTGGTGTCGGCCGAGAGGTCCAGGCTGGAAGCCATGGCCAGGATGACGCCCTCGGGGGTTCTGGCCAGGTTTGCCTGGCCGAGCTTTCGTTCCGTACGGCGCGGTATGCCCTCGGCGGCCAGCCAGCGCTCAACCACGCTGAAAGGATTGGCCCTCACGCTGGGATCGGCCCCTACGCGTTCGGTGATTTTCTTAAGCTCGAAGGTATTGATTCCTATGAGTCCGGCGGCAAGGATCACGCCTAGGGTAATCAGAAGGCCGTTTGAGGGTTTTCTCACGCCCGCGCCTCCCTGGCCGTAAGCGTTGCCAGCAGGATGCGGCAGAATTCCCCGGCTCGCTGAAAGCCCGCTGCGCCAGGGGACCTGCCTGCGTAGGCCAGGCCGACCCAGGCTCCGACATTGACCCTCAGTTCGTCCAGGTTCGGGCCACCGTGCCTGGCGGCCAGGCTGAGGCACTCGCCCTCGGTCGCGTCTGCTGGAAAGTTCAAGGACGCTGAAGACCCGTAGGCGGCAAGCATCACGCGCGCGCGCATGGCCCACGCCTCGCGCTCCCGGCCTTCCTGAAACAGGCGCTCGGACTCCGCCAGGGAGGCGCTGGGATTGAAGGGCGGGCGTTTTTCAGCCTTGGCGACTCGCGGCGTCTTGGCTCCAGCTGGTCCGGCGCTCCTGAACAGGTACACGATCAGAGCCACAAGGGCCAGGGCTAGGGCTGCCACCAGGAGGAAGCGGAGCGACCTGGAAACGATTTCGGGCAGTTGGCCAAAGAAATCGGAAGCATCCGAATTTTCTGCGTTCGCGTCGTCATTCTCCGCGCCGTTGCGCAGGCGGAGTACCCAGCGCTCCTCGTCATGCCCGAAATCCGGCGAGTCCAGGACGGTTTTCAGGCTGTCCATGGGCGCGTCGGTCTCCTGGGCGGCCAGGGGCGGGGCTGCGCTCAGGGCCACAAACAGAGCCAGCAGTATGCCAAGACCGGAGCTCAGCCCTGAGCCGTGCTTGGACGCGGCTTTCTCAAAATCCTGGAAATGAATCTGGAGGTCCCAGCCCTCGGTCAGGACCCTTTTGTTGATGTATTGGGAAAAGCCCATGGCCACGTAGAGGGGCTCCATGATGATTGCCCCCGACACCAGCGACGCGTACAGGAGCGGGCCCATGTACTCCAAGAACGGCCGGTCGAGTACGGCGGTCAAAAAACCGCCGAGTTCCATCGCTGTCACGACGAACAACAAAAAGCCAGAGGATAGGGCAAGCTCAAGCAGGAGGGACAGGCTGGTCAGCGTGAAGCCCGAGCCGGGCTGGGCGCGTTCCAGGGCGTTCCAGCGCATTTTGAGGTTCATGCCCCGCGCGTTCTCCAGCACCCTCAGTGGGAGGCGGACGGACCGGCTTGGGTCAAAGCGACGCCAGGTCAGGTCGGGAATCAGCTCCTTAAGGAGCGTGCGGCCAAGGCCTTTGAGCACGTCTTTGAAACCAGCCTCCGGCCTGAAAAAACGCACGGAGTACAGGTGGATCAGGATTCGGTCCCACAAGGGCAAGATCCACCACAGGAGGAAGCAGGTCCAGAACAGGGATTCCTTGGGAAGCACACAGTACAGCGTCAGGGCAAGGGCGACGAAGGGCAGGGCAAACAGAGTGGCAGCCGAGCCCAGGCTGGCCTTCCATATCAAGATGCCCGAGTCAAAGGCCTCCCACATGCTGCGCGGACGCAAGCGGAAAGCGGTACGGGACAGGTCGCTCACGTCCGGCCCCCTTTTGCCTTGCCGCGTTTTCCGCCGCGGCCACCCAAGCCCAGGTACGCGGCGACGAACAGCCAGCACGCCGCTCCGGAGGCGTAGCGCAGGTTCAGCGGGAATTCGTGCCTGGATGACCAGAACGCCTCAAGAACGGCGGCCGCGACCAGCATGACGGCCGCTCCCCCTATCAGGGTCAGCGCGGGCTTTGCAGCGCGGCGGAACGACTCCGACCTGGACAGGCCCCTGGTCACGAACGCGCTCCAGCCAAGCAAGAGCCCGGCCTGGGCCGATATGACGATGGCCGTCAGTTCAAAGGATCCGTGGGCTATCACAAAGGGAAAGAAACTGTCCTGGAAGCCGGCGTTCACCAGGTGCCCTGCCACCACCCCGAAGGACACTCCGTTCAGGGCCAGGAAAAACAGGCTGCCAATGCCGGCAAGCACGCCGCCGGCAAAGGTCCTGAAGGCTATCGAAATGTTGTTGTATATATAGAAGCCGAACATGTCGGCGTCTCCGGACGCCTCTCGGGGCTCCAGGAAATGTTCGGCGTCCGGGTCGTACATGTTTTCCATGGTCTCAAGCTGGCTGGGCGGCATGAAATCCCAGGCGGACTCGGGCTGGCTCAGGACCAGGCCGGCTGACAGGGCGGCAAGCCCGTAGAAGATTATGGTCGCGGCGGCAAAGCTCTTCCAGTGCGTCCTGAGCGTCCTTGGAAAATCGGAAACGAGGAACCTGAACAACCCGGCCGGCGACCAGGCCCTGGTACCGTACAGCTTCTGGTGACAGGCCAATACCAGTTGGTCCAGCTTTTCGATGATGACCGGATCGTAGGCCTGGGCCCGCGCGGTGTTGAGATCCTGGGACAGGCGCCGGAACAGGGACGGAAAGGTGCCCGCCACGGGCTTGAAGTGCTGGCCGCTGAGCGACAGTACCTTTTCAGCAAGTTCCCAGTCAGCCTTGCGCCTGGCCACGAACAGTTCCTGTCTCATTGCCCCACCCCCGCGAGGAAACGGGCCAAGCCCAGAATGTAGGTGGACGGAGCCAGTTTGTGCTCGTCAGAGAGGCCGAGGGTGCGGGCGTACCCGGTGGCTATCTCGTTGGCCCGCAAGAGTCCCAGCCAGGGGTAGCGCCTGGCAAAGGCCAGGATGGTCTGGCGCTCGCGGTTGCTGAGCGCCCTGGGCGGCTGTATGGTCGGGACCCAATCCGGCCACGCGATGCGCGCCCTGCGGTCAAGCGTCGTGTCGGTTCGCGCGTATACCACCAGGGTTCCCGCCGCATGGTCGCCAAGCCGTCTAAAATCCCGGCTTGCCGTCATGGTCAGGAACGCTATGTGATACAGCGACATGAAGGTATCCGCAAACCGGAGGACGTTGCGCAGGAACGATGCTCCCGGCGACACGGGCGATCCGTCCGGCATGACGACCCTGAGTCCCATAGTCCGTTTGCCCGGTGTGCGGCCGCCCCCGAACACCTCAAAGGACACGTGGTAGAACCAGGTGATGGCAAACATGAACAGGTAGATGATCCACTGTCCGGTGATCTTGGCCCCAAGCGTAAGGATCATGGCGCCCACCGTGAATATTGCTCCGGAAATGAGCGTGTCCACCAGGTAGGCCACGGCCCGCGCCATGAGGCCGGCAGGTTTGAGTTCGTATTCTATGCCCTCGGGGGTCCGGGCCGCGACAAGGGTGTCGCGGCTCCGGTCAGACGCGTTGTCGCTCAATGCCGAAAAGTTTTAATACCCGTAACCGCGCATGGCGCTGGCCGTGGCCGCGGCGGTGACGATGATCATCACGGGAATCAAGGCCAGGTAGATGATGGTAATGATGCCGGTGAATTTCCAGAAAGACTTGTTGTTGGCCAGGGCGCCCTCAAGGGTTTCGGAACGCTGTGACAGGACATAGGAGCGGAAGCCCGTTCCGGCGCGGAACATGTAGCGGGCCGGGAAGAAGGCGACCACGGCTATGCCGATGTAAATAAGTCCGCCAACGAAGCCGTAAGCGCCCAGGGCGCCCATGCCGGCGAAGCTACCCATCATCCCGAACATCATGAATAGCCCGAACAGGGCGATGATGCCAGCGCCCACAAATCCTACGATGCCGAGGAAACGCATCCAGGGAGCCGTGGCGGAAATGGAATCCTTCATGCGGCCGGTGATGGCGCCTGAATCTGCCATAGAGGCGACGGTGCTGGCTTCGGCCTTGGGGCTCTGGTAGGGGTTGTTGCTGTCAGACATGGTTTCTCCTTGATCTTTGAGTACTTACGGATCTGCGCGCCGCGGAGCTTTGGGGCCGCCGCACGATCCGTGACCGGGAACCGAATGGTCCCGGTTCCCTGCAAGTATCCGTGCCGGTTGGCCCTCTGTCAAGGAATCCAGGGCGCTTGCCGGGCGCTGCGCCCAAAGCTACAGTATGGGCATGTTCAATGACGCATCGCTCGACGCCGTGGCGCGTTCTGGTTTTGGTCCGGCCAGGATCCTTCCCTTATACTCGTCATACTGCTTCGCCCGCATACCGGCCACCATTGCGGCAGTTTTGTCCGGTTCGGATCCGTCCCACGCCCTTCCGGCATCATGCGTGCACGGCACCCTCCAGCCGGCCGGGCAGGTGGTGCTGTTCCTGATAGACGGCCTGGGCTGGAACCGGGTGGAAGCGCGTATGGGGACAGGGCTGCCGGGACTGGCCGAGTTCGAGGAGCGGGGCGTGGTGTCCGTACTGACCAGCCAGTTCCCGTCCACCACGGTGGTGCATACCGTTACCCTGTACTCAGGCCTCCCTCCGGGCCAGGCCGGAGTCCTTGAGTGGTACTACCGGGAACCGCGCGTGGGATCCGTCATTGCCCCGTTCCTCATGGGCCACGCCGGAGGGCCCGCGGGCGGCCTGAAAAAGCAAGGCTGGACGGCGCGCGACATTTTTCCCGAACCGGCTTTTATCAAAACCCTCGTGGCCGCGGGGGTGGCCTGTCGATTGTATACGAACGCCGCCTTCACGCCGTCCGATTTCAGCGACAGGATGGCGGGCGGCGCCGACGTGGTGGCAACGCCCTCACCCGAGGGAGCCGTGGATATGGCCGCCCGGGCAGTAGCCGCCGGCACCAAGCCGGCCTACCACTTTGTCTATCTGGACAGCCATGACACGGTGGCCCATAGACACGGCCCCTCGTCTCAGGAGGCCGACAGGGAGGCGGACAAGCTGTTGGCCCTGATCGGTCGCTTTGTGGAAAGCGCGCCCGCCGGTACCCTGGTCTTGGTGACCGCGGACCACGGGCAGGTGGACGTGCGGCCAGAGGAGACCGTCTATCTGGACAGGCTGTGGCCGGACATGGACAAGCTCATAGCCAGGGGCGCAGACGGAGGCCCCCTCATACCGGCGGGCGGTATGGGCAGGAGCCTGTTCATCCACGCGCTCCCAGGTGCGGAGGATGAGCTGAAGGGGCGTCTGGCGGCCATGCTGTCAGGCCGCGCGGACGTGTTCGCGTTTGACGAGCTGGCTGGCGCCGGAGCGTATGGTCCCGGCCCGCTCCTTCCGGACCTCAAATCCAGGGCCGGCGACCTGGTGGTTCTGCCCAGGGCGGGGGAGAGCGTGTGGTGGCACGGCGGTCGCTTTACGCTGGCCAACCGCGGCAACCACGGCGGCATGAGCGCGGACGAGATGCGCATACCCTTCCTGTCCCTGAGGATCTGACGTCGCATTATCGATGGATCCGGTCAATTGGCGCAGGCGGCCGTCCTGAAGGTGTCTACCATTTCCCTGTCCATGCGGGACAGGGGTTCCGGGCAATCCAGGACAAGCACGCAGTCGCCCGAGGGACACGCCACGGCCAGTCGGCCGCCTTCCTGTATATATGCGCTCGACGCGGCGGCCCGTGCGCAGAGCCCAGCCAGGTCGCCGTCAAGCACCCCACGCGTGCCCGGGCTTGCATCCCAGGAACCGGCCGTTGCCACGCATGTCCACTTTCCGTTGAGCGGCGTGGCGGCGCAACCGTTGACCGCGTGCCTGCCAAGGAGCCGGGACAGGTGGTCAAGAGCGGTCCTGGCCGCTTCCTCATGCTGTCCCAGGGTTCTGAGCCGGTCCACGTCGCCCAGTATGCGGCCAAGGCCGGTCTTGCAGCGCTGGAGGCACACGATGCGCTGATAGTCGCGGAGCGACGACACGAGCATGGTGAACAGCTTCTGCGCCGACAGCTCGGTCTTTTCCTTGTAGTCGTTGATGTCGTAGTTGAGGATGACGTCGCGTTCCGGCGCCTGGCCGGGCTGGCCGGTCCTGAGGATGATGCGCGTGGCCGTATTGCCCAGGGTGCCCCGGATTTCCCGGGCCAGATCAAGCCCGGCGCGGTCGGTTTCCATGACCACGTCCAGGAGGATCAGGGCTATGTCGTCTTCCTCCCGCAGGATGCCCATGGCCTCCGAGGCTGAATACGCGTCCAGAAGATCCAGTCCACGCCCGTCGAACTCGAACCTGGACAGGACCAGGCGGGTGACATTGTGAATTTCCTCAGCGTCGTCGACGATCAGCACCTTCCAGGGGCCAACTGCAACGGCGGGCTCAGCCGTGGTTCCAGTCATGTATCGCTCCGTTTCAGGCGCGTTTCCATAAAGTAACTGTAGGCGACGGCAGCCCGGAAATCAAACGGCTGAAAAATCCGGGTAGGGCGGCGCGCGCGTGGTATAATAATCCTGCCGTGCGGCTGGATGACGATCAGCCATGGCGGAGAGGAAACCATGAAGAAGAGCATCTTGTTTCTGTCAGCCGGACTATTGGCCGTCGCGTTCGCGGCGTCCTGCGCAAGCTACCGGAGCTACACGGTTCCCGAGCAGCCCACGGAGGAATACGCCGCGGTCCTGAACGGAAAAACCCTGACCATCATGCCGTTCGAGATCGATTTCCACAATTCCAGGGGCATTATAGCCGTGGAGTACTTCAAGGTGGGCGACACCTACACCAAGCGTTACGCGGTGGAGGAAGAAAATCTCACGCTGAACGCCCCGGTTGGCATCCTCCAGCGAAACATCCTCAACAAGGTCAAGCTGAGCCAGCCCGAGCTGATGCGGGCCGTGCTCGCGGTCCTTAAGGAGGGTTCCCTTGGCCGGCTCGATTACCATTACCCGTTCATGAAGGGCTTGGGCTCGGGCAATATGGGCACCCTGTCCAACCGGCCGGTATCCACGGATACCAGCACGACCCCGGTTACTGTGTCGTACCTGCCCCCGATAGGCCCGCTGTCCTACTTCTCCTCCGTACGCGCGGTGGGAGAGGCCGACGCCGCAACGTCCGACTACTATCTTGAGGGCGAGGTCACCCTGGACAACGAAATCCTGCATGTCCTGGGTGCGCCCATGCCCATGTCCGGTACTTTCGAGCGAGCGCCTAAGATGAACGACTATTACCTGTCCATCTGGGCTTCCATAACCTTCAGGCTGTACGACGCCAAGACGGGCGCGGAAGTGGTCACGCACAAGACCAAGCTGCTCTTCCCCATGTACGCCGGTTACAAAAAGCTCTACTACATACCCATGGAAGATCCGGACGACTTCTACGAGCTGGACAGCTTCCTGGCGCTGGATTACAGCTCCTACGCCAAGGACGCCGTGGCCCGCGCGGCCGAGACCATACTGCCCTGGATAGCTCCCTACGTGGCCAATGTCCAGTACATGGAGAAGATCGAGGAGTAGGCCCTAAACGGCGGCAGCCAGCGATCATGACGGCGGCCGGGAGCGCATGCTCCCGGTTTGCTTTTGCCCGGCCGATGCTGTACGGTTTTACCGTGGACGCGCCCGCGGGTGGCTTATGGCCCGTTTGTGCGACGATGGAGGTCTGCCGTGGACAAGGATTCGCTGGCCCGACTGGACGCCGTGGTGCGCGGCGCGAGCAAGGATTTGTTCGGCGCGTACGGCGTCGTCCTTGAAGATGTGATAGACGAGCGTGATTTGCAGGACACCATTTTTGTGGCCACCATCGGCTACACGCACGCGCGCCTGCACGGCGCCCTCATCATCGCCCTGGATCCGGCCCTGGCGCGCGCGAGCTTGCCCAGCCAGATAGCCGCCGGAGAACCGAGCGTCGAGCGCCTGGCCGACTGGTCGGGAGAGCTGGCCAACCAGCTGTTGGGCAGGATCAAGAAAAAACTCGCCGGCTCCGGCTTGGACATCAACCTGGGCACGCCCGTGGTGCTTGAGGGCAAGAAGATGCACTACTTTCCCCAGCACCCCAAGCTGGCCAGGCGGATGGGCTTTGCGAGCGCTTCCGGCCGGCTGGATGTGGAGTTCCAGGGCGAGTATGAGGGGTTCCTGGAACTGAGCGAGCCGTCCGGAGCTGCCGATGCCGCCTTGGACGAGGGAGAGGTATCGCTGTTTTAAAAAACGGGCCGCCCGATCGGGCGGCCCGTCATGCATGCCGGGAGCTCTTACTTTTTCACGTTGTAGAAGACGTCCTTGCCGATGTACTCGGCAATGCCTTCCATCTCGTCCTCTATGCGCATGAGCTGGTTGTACTTGCACACGCGGTCCGTGCGGCTCATGGAGCCGGTCTTGATCTGGCCGGTTTCCCGCGCCACGGTGAGGTCGGCCAGGAAGGTATCCTCTGTTTCGCCTGAGCGGTGGGACACCACGGCGGTGTAGCCGGCGCGCTTGGCCATCTCGATGCACTCGATGGTCTCCGTGACCGTGCCGATCTGGTTCAGCTTGATCAGGATGGAGTTGCAGGCGCCCATGGCTATGCCCTTGGACAGGCGCTCGGTGTTGGTGACAAAGAAGTCGTCGCCCATGATCTGGATCTTGCCGCCCAGGGCCTTGGTCATCTTGACGTAACCTTCCCAGTCGTTCTGATCGAGTCCGTCCTCGATGGACACGATGGGGTACTTGTTCACCCACTTGGTGTACATCTCGATGAGCTCGTCAGCGCTGAAAAGCTTGCCGGGATTGGATTTCCAGAACTTGTACCCCTTGCGCTCGCCCTCGTCAAAGAGCTCGGAGCTGGCGCAGTCCAGGGCTATGGCCACCTGCTCTCCGGGCCTGTAGCCGGCCTTCTCTATGGCCTTCATGATGTAGTCCAGGGCGTCGTCGTTGCCTATGTTCGGGGCAAATCCGCCCTCGTCGCCCACGCTGGTATTGTGCCCGTCGGCCTTCAGGATGGACTTGAGGTTGTGGAAAACCTCGGCGGTCATGCGCACGGCCTCGCGGAAGCTCTCCGCGCCAACGGGCATGACCATGAACTCCTGGAAGTCGACCTTGTTGTCTGCGTGCTTGCCGCCGTTGATGATGTTGGCCATGGGCACGGGCAGGAGCGTGGTGTGGGCTCCGCCCAGGTACTTGTACAGGGGCATGTCCAGGTAGCTGGCCGCGGCGCGGGCGCAGGCCATGGACACGCCCAGGATGGCGTTGGCGCCGAGCTTGCCCTTGTTGGGGGTGCCGTCCAGGTCGATCAGGGTGCGGTCTATGTCCACCTGCTCCGTGGAGTCCAGCCCGCACAGCTCCCCGGCTATGATGTTGTTCACGTTCTCCACGGCCTTGAGGACGCCCTTGCCCAGGTAGCGCTTTTTGTCGCCGTCGCGCAGCTCCACGGCCTCGTGCTCGCCGGTGGACGCTCCTGACGGCACGGCCGCCCGGCCCATGGTCCCGTCTTCCAGGATGACTTCCACTTCCACGGTGGGATTGCCGCGGGAATCGAGGATTTCGCGCGCCTCAACGTATTCGATAATGCTCATTGGGTGACTCCTTCCGGAAATCGGTGCGACGCCGCCCGGACGGCGGCGCTATGCTAGGATGGTTACGGCCCCGACGCGCGAGCGCTTCGAGGCCGATTCAGTATGGAGAAACAGTAGCCGTTTTGGGATGGACCGTCAAGCGAGGTCGGGCATCCTCACATCATGATAGACAGCCCGAGGCCTCCGGCCAGGTACCAGGAGGTGAAGTTGTCCCACTCGCCGGCCATCATGGCGTGTATGACAAAGGGCGATCCGGCGGGATACCAGGCGGCTTCTCCGGCCAGAGACAGGGGCGGCCGCAGGCCAAAGGCCGCACCAAAGGGTTCCGTCCGCGCCGCCGCCGAAGCGGCCAGGGTCAGCTGTCCGGCCGCTCCCAGCTGGACCGTACCTTCGGCGCCAAGCCTGAGGCTCGCCCAGGAGTAGATTCCGGGCACTGGCCACACGCCGTCATCCCAGCCCGGGTAGAAGGTGGACGCGTCCACGCCGGCGTTCAGGAACACGCGGCCGGCCCCGGGAGCGTATTCCAGCACCAGGCCAAGGCCCGCGCCGGGGAAACGGGCAGGGCCGTCCCAGGACGGGGGCCAGCCCGAGCTTGCTTCATCCACAAAGCTGGCCACGGCGGCGCGCACGAGTATGGCCGACTTCAGGTCGCCCGATCCGGCCATCACGCCTTTCAGGCTGGCCGCCAAGGATATGCTGGACGGGTCATAGGCCAGCTCGTAGCCGGGATACGACACGTACATGGCCGACGCTACCAGCTCGGCGGCTCCGAGCCAGGGAAGCCCCAGGCGGAAACCAAGCCAGGCGGGTATCCTGGCCTGCACGCCGCCAGCGGCCGATGACGGGAAGGCGTACGCGCCGGCGGACAGCTGGAAAAAACCTTCAGGCAGGGCGGATGCGTCCGCGGCCAGGAGGGCTCCGGAAAAACCGCCGTGCAAGGTGGACGCGGTGACCGGAGGCAGGTCGGCGATTTCCACGGCGGCCGCCGCGCTGGCCCAGGTCCCGTCTTGTCCCCGGCCGTCCAGGACGATGAGGTACGGGCCGCCGGACACAAGGGCGCCCTGGTCGTCCCTCCCGTCCCACACCACGCGTATGGCCGGGCCGTCCACGCTCAGCTCGCCTAGATCGCGCACGGTCTGGCCTGCCATGTCCACCACCCTGGCCTCAGCCCGTCCCGGAGCCGTGGCGCGGAACAGGGAGGAGGCTCGGGCCAGGGCGCCGGGCCGCTTTGGGTCAAAGCGGAGCGGGGCGTCGTTGCCTTCAAGGCCGAATGGCAGGGGCGGCAGATAGGCGTTCACCTCCACTCCGCCGTAGGCCGGTATCTCCACGGCGCCCGTCCACGTGTCGTAGCCAAAGCACTCCACGCGGACCTGGCTCCAGCCTGAGGCAAGCGTCCAGGCAACGGGGCCGAAATCGTACACGGCACCCACGTACGAACCGTTCACAAAAACCGACGATCCTGCAGGCGCACCCTGTATGGTCAGGGTCCCCCGGGGCGTCAAGTCTATGACAATGGTCGTGCTCGAAGACGAATCACCGTCCCAGGACCAGCCGCTGTCGTCGTCATCGTCGTCGTCCCATGACGAGTTGTCATCGTCATCTTGCTTGGCCTGGGCGGCCATTGCCGCCGCGCTTCCGTCGCCAGACACGGAGCGATCATATGCTGAACCACTGGACGTGGCGCAGGAGGCAAGGAGCAGGGCCGAGAGGGCAAGGCACGCGGCCATGCGGATGTATAGGGATCTGAACGTGCTACTCATGGCAAGAATATACCGCAGGGGCTTGGTCTTTTCGGGAAGCTTTCAGGATCCTATACTTGTGGCATGAGTGGAAGAAGAGCGCTTGCCGTTTTTGCGGCCCTTTTATGTTTGTCCGGCCACGCGGTCCTTCACGCTGACGAAGCGGACATACGCGTCGACAGGATATACGCCGCCCCGGAAACCGGTCTGTCCGAGAGCCAGGCCAAGGCCTTGGTTGAGACGGCCATCAGGCTGTCCCGGGAGCGCTACCAGGCGTTCTTTCCCGGGGCGTCGGGCAGCCTCAAGCTGGAAGTCGCGTTCGTGGACAATCCGCGGATGGCCGTTCTCACGGGCAGATCCGGGGCCGGGCTTAAGGAAACGGTGACCATACAGTGGAACGAGGTGTCCGAACTGGACGCCTTCCTTCCGCCCTTGGTGTTCTCCCTCTGGGCCCGCGCGGCGGGTCTGGCCGACGACTGGCGGGGCAAGGCTCCCGAGCCCACCCTCGAGCTGAATTCCGGCAGCTGCAGGGTGGCCCTGGGCATAGATCCGAGCTATCCGCAGACCTATGGTTCCGTGACGGCCCTGCCTGCCGGCGGCATCATGTTGTCCGGCGTGGGCTTCCTGGCCGAATTCGACGCCAGGCTGGCCGTGCGTGAGCGCTATGTCGTCGACCCGGCGGCGCCGTATCAATACTTCTACCTTCTGGACTCGACGCTGTCCGGCACGGTAACGGGCGTAACCGCCACGGGCGACGTGTGGACCAGGGCTCCCGGTGAAGACGCCTTCAAGAAAACGACCCAGCTGCAGCCCCTGCCGCCCAGCATCAACCTGGACGCTGGAGGCGCCATCGTGTACCAGGAATACACGCCCATGGCCTACGTGAAGGTCCAGGGGCGCCGCAAGACCGCGCTGAAGCTGGAAGGCCCGGCCCCGCTCAGCGTGGCTCCGCTGGATTTTGACGAGGACGGCCGGATGTGGTCGTACGACCTGGTGTCGGGATTCATGCGCTGTCACGGCCAGGACGGCTCGCTCCTCCAGGTTCTGCGTCTCATCATGCCGGCCGGAACATCGTTGGCGCCAGACCGCGTGTTTGTCCGGGGCTCGGAATTCGTGCTGGCGTCCAGGACAGGCCTCATGTCTTTTGATCGTTTTGGTTTGCCCCTGTGGAAGCTGGACCAATTTACGCCCCAGGCCGATCCTCTGGTTCAGGGCACGGTGTGGAGCAGCGCCGTGGGACGGTACGGAGAGCTGTATCTGGCCTTTTCGGCCAACGGTTTCACGCTGACCCGCTATGACGACGACGCGTCCATAGCCGCCGTCAGGCGTTCAGTCGACCCCGGCCTTGCTGACGTTCTGGGCCGGGCGCGCGAGCTGAACGCGGCGGTACGCGCCAACCCAGACGACGTGAAGGCATATGCGCGCCGAGCGGATCTGTTCCAGGACGCAGGCTTTGCCCTGGTCGAGCTGACCCTGCGCCAGGCCATGGCGGGGGCCTTCCCAAGCGACGCCAGCAACTCTGCCAGGTTGGCCGAGCTGTCGGGGGGCTTTGAGCGCGTGGCCGCCCTCAATGCGGCCGCGGCCGTGTACGAGCCGCTGTCGCGCTACGGCGCCGAGACGGCCCGTGCCGCCTACCAGAACGCCATGCGCCTACTGGAGAAATACCTGGGCGACCATCCCGGGGACCGGGACGTGGCGGCGGCCATGTCCGCCCTTGGCGACGCCTTCCGCCAGAAGGAGGCGGGCACCGTGCCCGTGCGGCCTTCCACTCTGGCCGTTGAGGCCAAGCTGGGGCCCGTGTTCCCGGCTTTTATGGAACGGTACAGAACCGTGCCCATTGGCAGCGTCCGGATCAAAAACACAGGATCGGCGGCCGTGTCCGGCATGCGCGTCACCGTGGCCATGCGGGACGTGCTGGACTACCCGGCTGAGATAGATGTGGCCGGCTCTCTGGCTCCCGGCGCCTCCGTGGACGTGCCCGTTACCTTGATCCTGAACCGTTTCATCCTGGAGTTCCGGGAAGACGTGACCGTGCAGGCCTCCGTGTCCGTTGTGTCCGCCGGCGCGGATGGCCGGACCCAGGCGCCGGTGACCTTCCGTTCCCGGTCGGCGCTCACCTGGGAGGATACGGCGGCCCTGGCAGCCTTCGTCACGCCGAACGACGACACTATTGTCGCCTTTGCCCACGGAGCCCTGGCCTTGAATCCCCCACCGCTTTTTGACCGGGCTTTCTCCCGCGCTTTTGCCATCATCACGGCCCTGGGCGCCAGGGGCTTGGTGTACGCGGAGGACCCCAGCTCGCCGTTCAGCAGGGCGGCCGCCGGTTCCTACCCCGTGGACACCGTACGTCTGCCCCGGCAGACCCTGGCGTCCGGTGGCGGAGACTGTGACGACACCACGGCCTTGCTGGCGTCCTGCCTGGAAGCCGCCGGGGTGCGCACGGCCATCCTGACCACGCCTGGCCACGTGTTTCTGGCCTTTGCTGCGGACAGCCCGCCGGACGGTCCTGGCCGCTACGCGGACCCGGGCGGGCGCTACGCGGCCCTGGCCCGGGACGGAGTGTGGTGGATACCCATAGAGACCACCGTGCTGTCCAAGGGTTTTTCGGAAGCCTGGCAGAAAGGCAGCGCCGAGGTGGCACACGCGGGCTTGGATATAACCACGATTGAGGAGGCGCGGACTTCCTACCCGGCTTTGCCCCTGTCCGGAACGCCGGGAGAAACGCCCTTGCCGTCGGATGCCCAGGCGCGCGACCTGGCCGGCAGGGCGCTTGAAGCGCTGGAGTCCGTTTACGCCGCATCGTTCAGGCGGACGGCGGATTCGGCGTCAGGGGTGGCCAAAAGCGCGGCTCTTAACGGCTATGGCGTGCGGCTCATGCAGTTTGGCGACTATGAAGGCGCCGCTACGGCCTTCCGCCAGGCTATAGCCGCAGACAAAAAGGGCGCCGCTCCCCGCGTCAACCTGGTGGCGGCCCTGCTCCGCTTGGGCGACGAAAAAGGCGCCCTGGCCGCCTTGGCCGAGGCGCGGAGGGACCTGCCCGGCTCCAGCCTGATAGCCAACCTGGCCGAGCGCATAGAGTCGCCGGGAATGACGGGCGGCCCTGCCCAGGTGTCCGGGCAGACGGGACAGGACCCGGGGGTGCGCTCGTCCGGAGAGGTTGAGCTGGCGCCCGAGTGGTAGGCCTTACGGTGGGGAAAGGCGCCTGGCCGTCTCTTTGGCCAAGGCAGTCATCTGGGCCTTGGTCTCGCCGGGCGTGAACATCCTGGATATGGTCACCATGCCCGGGAAGGGTTTCCTCACGCCGGGGCGGTTGAAATAGCGCACGTAGGTCATGGTGGCGCCGCCCACCGTCACGGGGGCCAGGTACAGCGAGGTATAGTGCTCGAACAGCTCGCCGTCCAGGCTGTCCACCAAGCGGGTGCGTGCCAGGAACGTGCCGTCGGCCCGCAGTTCCCAGCTGACTTCCTCCACGGTTTCGTACGCCACCTTGGCGCCCAGAAAGCTGATGCCCACGTAAAAGCGGACCACGGCGTGGCCGTCCGAGCGCTCGGTGACGCTGGCAGAGAATATCCTGGGCACGTAAGACGCGTAGTTCTGGTAGTCGATGGCCACGGCCATGAACGCGGACAGGGGCAGGTCGTACACGGCGTGGGCGTCCGTCCAGCCGCTCATCCGCCGTTCGCCGGTTTCGTCGTCATAGGCGTATGTTTGGGTATCTATCAGTGTTGGCCGGTCCACCAGCCTGGCAAGGTCGGCGCCTTCCGCCACGCCTTCCCGGTAATCGTAGCCTCCCGTGGGCGGAGGCAGGGGAGCGCCGGCTCCCGATGCTGATACAACAAGCAACGCGGCCGCCGACGTAAGGGCGGCCAGCCTCCCTGTCATGGGGCGTCTCCCGTGATCAGCTCGATCAGGCGCTCCAGGTCTTCCATGGAATAATAGTCCACAACGATGGAGCCCTTTTTGGCGTCGCCCTTGATGCTCACCTTGGTGCCCAGGCCGTCTATCAGTTTCTGCTCGATGGCTGCCAGGTCGGGATCGTGGGCTTTGGGCGACGCTTTTGGGGCGGGTTTCCTGGCGGCGTCCGGGGATGAGCCGGTGTTCAGGGCGGTGGCCGCGGCTTCCGCCTCGCGCACGGATATGCCCTCGCTGACCACGCGCCTGAGGAGCAGGCCGCGTTTGGCGGGATCGGTCACCGACAGGATGGCCCTGGCGTGGCCCGCGCTGGCGGCGCCGGAGCGCACGGCCTCCATGGCCTCGGCGGGCAGGTTGAGCAGGCGGAGGGAGTTGGCCACGGCGGAGCGACTCTTGCCCACGCGCTCGGCCACCTGGTCCTGGGTCAGGCTGGTGGCTTCCATCAGCTGGCGGTAGGCCTCGGCCTCGTCCACCGGGTTGAGGTCCTCGCGCTGGACGTTCTCGACCAGGGCCACCTCCATGCGGCGTTCCTTGCCGAATTCGCGCACGATGACCGGAGCGTCGGCCAGGCCGGCCAGGCGCGCCGCTCTCCAGCGCCGCTCGCCGGCCACGATGCGGTAGCGTCCGGCGTCCATGGCTTCCACGATCAGCGGCTGTATGATGCCGTGCCTGCGTATGGACTCGGCCAGCTCGGCAAGGGAAGCGTCGTCAAACAGCTTGCGCGGCTGGTCGGGGTTCGGCTCTATGGACGCTATCGGGATGGACCGGATGCCTCCCTGGCCCTCGTCGGCCGCCGACAGCGCGCTCTCGGGGATCAGGGCGCCGAGCCCCCTGCCCAGTCCGGTCTTAGCCACGGGCGGCCACCTCTGTGGCCAGGCGCTCGTAGCTCTTGGCTCCTATGCAGGCGGGGTCGTACTGGCAAATCGGCAGGCCGTGGGACGGCGCCTCCGACAGCCGGACGTTGCGGGGGATGATGGTGTTGAACACGCGGTCTTTGAAGTAGGACGTCACCTGCTGGACCACGTCCTGGGCCAGCTTGGTACGGGAGTCGTACATGGTAAAGAGGATACCGAGTATGCGCAGTCGGGGGTTCATGCTCTTTTGCACCAGCTGAATGGTTTGCAGGATCAGGGACAGGCCCTCAAGGGCAAAATACTCGCACTGCAGGGGAATCAGCACCTCGTCGGCCGCGGCCAGCCCGTTCAGCGTGAGCACGCCCAGGGACGGAGGGCAGTCTATCAGGATGTAGTCGTAGGCGTCCTTGACCTGGGCCAGGGCCGTTTTCAGGTAGTCGTTCCGGTCGTCCCTGTTCACCAGCTCCACCGTGGCGCCGGACAGGTTGATGGACGACGGCGACAGGTACAGGCCCTTGACCTTGGTGCCCACGATGACGTCCCGCATGGACGCCTGGCCGGATATGACCTCATAGGCGCCCCTGGAGCCCGCCGTGCCGCCCACGCCGCTGGTGAGGTTGGCCTGGGGGTCAAAATCCACCAGGAGGACGCGCTTGCCCGACAGGGCCAGGTAGGCGCCCAGGTTTATGGCCGACGTGGTTTTGCCGACGCCGCCCTTTTGGTTCACGAATACAATGGTTCTGGCCATGGAAATCCCCGCCTAGAGGAGCTATGTGGAAACGTTTTCATAAGCCGGAAGACTTCTGAAAAAGCCTCTATGCACGTACGAGATTGACTCACAAGGCTGGATAGTAGCACGGAACGGACGTTTGGGGCTACCGGAAGTGGAGCCGAGCGCCTTGCCACCGGAGCCAGCTTGACCCGGCCCGGGCCAATGGCTATCTTATCGCGGGATTGGATGTATGGTGTCCGGCCCGGCGGGCTTTTGAAACCCCGCGCTGTGCGAGCTGGCGCCGCCCGCGTTCGGTCGACATTATGGAAGCCGTATACAGGGGAGCCTCCGTTTACGGCCTGTGAGGAGTATTCATGGTAGACCAGGAAAGCGTTCGCAGGGCCATACAGGACGTGCGCCCTTCCCTCCAGGCGGATGGGGGCGATATAGAGCTGGTGTCGGTGGCCGACACGGGTACGGTAACCGTGCGCCTGACAGGCGCCTGCGGTTCCTGCCCCATGGCCATCATGACCCTCAAGCAGGGCGTTGAGGCCTACCTCAAAAAGGTCGTGCCGGGCGTCAAGGAAGTGGTTCAGGGCTGAGCGTCCGCACGGGCGGCCGGCGTGTTCCGGCCCGGTCGCCCCTCTGCTCAACCTATCCCGTCGTCGCAGGCGTCGTCCTTGTCCTCCGTCCGGTGGGTTTCCGATACGTGGGGCTTGTCGCAGGGCGGCAGGGTTTTGTACTCATCCTGTTCACGTTCGTCATCCACGACAATATGCATACGTTCCTCCTCGGGCTCGGCTCAAGATCGGGCTTGCTCCGACCCCAGCGCCGGCTTACGAAAAAAAACGGCGAGCCAGCGTCATTTATGATTAATAAGATAATGATTATCGTGACCGGTAGGCAAGCTTAAGGCGTCGTCCTAGCGCCGCTCTGCCGCCAGCTCACTGATGCGTCTGGCCATCAGGGACAGGGGCACCTGCTCCATCACGTGGCCAAGCTCGAAGGCTACCTTGGGCATGCCGTACACCACGCTGCTGGCCTCGTCCTGTCCCAATGTGATGCCGCCTTCCCTGAATATGGTTCCCATTTCCCGGGCGCCGTCCTTGCCCATGCCTGTCATGATGACCGCCATGGAGCGGTTGCCGTACTCGCTGGCCACACTGCGGAACAGGACGTCGGCGCTGGGCCGGTGACCGTTTTCCGTGGGATCCTGGGAAAGATGCACCACGCCGGCCAAGGCGCGTTTTTCCACGGTTATGTGCCAGTCGCCCGGCGCTATGAGAACGCGCCCGGGCCTGAGTATGTCTCCCTCCGCCGCTTCCTTGACGTCCAGGGGGCAGATGCGGTCCAGGCTTGACGCGAATTCTTCCGTGAAGCCTGCCGGCATGTGCTGGACAACCACCACGGGCTGGGCAAGTCCCGGATCGATGTTGGAAAACACGTCCCGGAGGGCGTTTGGCCCGCCGGTTGAAATGCCTATGGCTATGAGCTCGGTGGGGCCGGCGTCGCGGCGTCGGACGGGCTTTTCCCTTGTGGGCGCGGCCGGCCGGGGGCGGGCGTCCGGCAGGGGAACATCGAACAGCTGTTCGGGCGCCTCAAAGTTGTAGTGCGGCGGCTCCTTGCCCTTGACCTTGCGGTACTGCGACCCGTAGGCAACCAGGAGCCGGGCCAGGTCGCCCGCCACCGTGTGTATGTCCGACGACACTGACCCGGAAGGCTTGGTAATGAAGTCCGCCGCGCCAAGGGCCAGGGCTTCCATGGTGATCTGCGCGCCGCGCTTGGCCACGCTGGACAGGATGACCACCGGGATGTCTATGCCAAGCTTCTTGCGTTCCTTGAGGAACTCGATGCCGTTCATCTGGGGCATCTCTATGTCCAGGACTATGACGTCCGGATTGCAGCGCGGGATCTTCTGGAGGGCAAACACTCCGTTCATGGCGCGGTCGGCTACGGTGAGTCCCGGCGTGGACTCGACTATGCGCGACACTAGGTTGCGCATGAGGGCTGAGTCGTCCACAACGAGGACGGAAATTGGATCGGCCACGGTTATCCTCACTCGGTCGCCCGTTTTGTCGGGCGGTTTGTATATATCCGCCCACAGGGCGCGGTTGTGTGCTTCCTACAGCGATTTTTTGTAGAAGCAGGCCCAGTCGGTTTTCACGAACTCGAATTTGGTGTTCATGCCGAACAGGGACTCGGAATGCCCGATAAACAGGAACGACTTAGGGCCCATGGCTTCCCAGAAACGTTCTATGGTGGCTTTCTGGGCGGCTTCGTCAAAATAGATCAGCACGTTCCGGCAGAATACCACGTCCAGCCCGCGCTGGCCCGAGTCGTTCCTCAGGTTATGGTAGTCAAAGCGGATGTTCTTTTTCACGTCATCCAGGATCTGGTACCCGCCCTGGCGCTTTTCAAAGTACTTGGCCAGGTAGTCGTCAGGGACTCCCTGGATTCTTGTGTCGGCGTAAAAGCCTTCCTTGCCGACCATCAGGGACTTGAGGCTTATGTCGCTGGCCGTCACCTCGTAGGACCACCCGGCGGGCAGGATGTGGCTGAGCAACATCGCTATGGTATACGGTTCCTCGCCCGTGGAGCAACCGGCGCTCCAGACCCTGAGCTTGCGCTCCTGGGCGCGGATCTTAAGCAGTTCGGGAATCACAAAATGCTCAAGGGCGTCAAAGTGGGCCTGGTTGCGGAAAAAGCGCGTAAGGTTGGTGGTAACGGAGTCCAGAAGAACCTTGAGCTCTTCCTTGTCCCTGATCAGGATGACGTAATAGTCTCCCGGGGTGTCCAGCTTCTTCTCCCGGAGGCGTTCCCTGAGCCTGCTCTCCAGGATAGAGCGGTTGGTGGACGAAAAGTGGATGCCGCTCTCGTCGTATATGAGCTTGCGATACAGCTCAAAATCGCTGTCGGACAGGAAATCCGCCATGTCCCCGCCTTTCCGTGCTTTTGATGCTGCGGAAAAGTCTAGTTCTGGCCCATACGGGCGTCAATAGAAGCGCTTGCTCAGCCAAAAACGTGATTTTTGCCGGCGGGTCGCTATACTAGGTATATATGAAGGAAGAGATGCTTCCCGTACGAGTCAGCGGCGTCGCCTTGCCATCGGAAGATTCAATGCCGGTCGTTGTCCTTTCCGGCGACGGAGGGCGGGTGTCTGTCAGCGTCGGCGCGTACGAGGCCGGAGCCATCATCATGCAGATCGAGGGCCTGTCCACGCCCCGGCCGCTCACCCACCAGTTGCTCGCGCGTATTTTCCGCGACCAGGGCCTGGAACTGGTCCGCGTGGAAATATACGGCGTGTACGGTTTTGAGGAGGACGGCTTCCTTGCCCGCATCGTGTACGGCAAGGGTTTCCGGCGCAAGGTCATGGACGTGCGGCCGTCGGACGCCATAGCCCTGGCCCTGGCGCTGGGCGCGCCGCTGTACGCCCACGCGTCGCTCCTCAGCCCGTCCAATCCCGACATTCCGGAAGACTCAAGCTACATGGAGACGGAACTGTTCTACAGGCCCGGCCAGACGGCCGAGGCATGACCTTCCGCCCGTGCTTGCCGCTTTAGGCAACCCTGCCGTACAATAGCCTCATCATGGGAATCATGGCGTCAATTGTTGAATTCTTCAGGAAGCTCTTCGGGGTCGAGGACTCGAGCGCCAAGGGCGAGCTCAAGAGGCTGTACGCGCCCATAGCCCGCCTCAAGCCCCCTTATTACCGTTTCAAGAACAACCTGGTGATGCAGGGCTTTGCCCAGGACCTCTACCTATTCTGCCGCGCTCTCAAACCCCTTATGGACCTGTCGGACCGCACGCTGTCCCATCCGGACATCCGGGTGTCGCGTAGGTTTTTCGACTTCCTGGTGGAGAGCGAACTTCCGCCGGCCGAGCTGGAGCGCAAGCTGTTCTTTGTGTACGACGGCATGAAGTCCCGGGTGGAGAACGCGGTCAAGGGCGACGAGGAACTGGACCACCTGGGCCGGGATTTCCAGCGTTTCCTCGGCATGGTTGACGAGCTGGGGGCCGGTCCTCTCAACAAGGAGCTGGCCGAGGTCAGCCGCTTTATCGAAATCTGCCGGCATGACTGGGAGCGCATGCTGGGGTTTTTCGATCCGGGGGTCAGCCTGGACGACGCCCGGTACCGCGCCGATTTCCAGCCTGCGGACGGTGAGCTCATTTTTCCCGAGTTGGTGGACGCCTACTACCTGACCCAGGATTTCTGGTTTTCCGACGCCCTGCTCGGCAAGGTCATGCGCGTTTTCGAAAAGCACGCGCCGAACGCCGCCAGGGGCCAGCGCCCAAAGATGGAAAAAATCTTTTCCACGTTGAACAAGATACTCCGCTACCGGCTGTCCGAGGACAACCTGCTGGCCGTGATACGCCTGTGCAAGCGCGACCCCCTGTTCCAGCCGGATCTCAGGCGCGAGCGCGTGAACTATGTGGAGAACTACCGCCGCCGCCTTACCACCCAATTCGAGAAGGACAGGGAGCGCCTCCAGCGGGAACGGCACGAGAACGCCGTGGCCAAGGATATCCAGGAGCTTTTCGGAACGGTGGACGTGGCGGCCGTGGACGAGTACAACGAGGACAATGACTCCTTCCTCAGGCAGGAATGTCCCAGCGGCTTTACGCATATCAAGGCCCTCTCCATCATGAAGACTTTTGCCGTGGGCATCTTCGAGCAGCAGATAAAGGAAACGGTCAAAAAGGTGCTGGTGGAAGGGTACTTCGAGAACAAGACCTACCAGAACAACCTGGCCAACATCCTGTACCAGTGCGACCGCACGTCCGGCAGGATAACGGCCTTTGAGGAGTCCCTGAGGAGCGGCGGCAGGGTCAGCATAGCGTCGGTCAAGCGCTACGTTGACGAAATGCGCCACGGCAAGGACATCATGTCCTTCCTTACCAAGGTGGTGGACGAGATCAACTACCGGGCCAAGGAAATATGCGAGGACGAGGCCGGCTTGTTCCAGATGCTGGGCGATTCACTGGGCGAGCTCCTGGCAGATTACCGCAAATCCAGCCCCGAGCTCATCACGAACATACGTAGCCTGGGCGGGGTGCGCAACCGCGAAATAATCAACCAGCTGACCGACGGCAGGCGTCGCATAGACACCTTTGTCAGGATCATGAAGAATTTCACCTACGTCAAAAAAGTGGCGGAGACGGCCCAGGAGCCCGTGCCGGCCGAGGTCCCCGTTGCCGGGTATCCATCCACCGATTTTGAGGAAGACCTGCCGTCGGCCTGAGCGGCGTTCCCTCCGGACCGCCCAAATCCGTCATTTTTTTGCCGCGGCGTTCGCTCCTAAAACGTTTTAGTCAGGACGACTCGGCTTGACTGCCCCCGTCGCGCATGCTACAAACAGCCGTGAAACCCCACGACACCCGAGACATCCCTAACTGGCGACTTGGCCACCATTGCGGCGTGGCCGGGATACGCGCCCCCCAGGCAATGGACGTTCAGAGGCCCCTCTTCTACATGCTGTTCGCCCAGCAGCACCGGGGGCAGGAAGCGTGCGGCGTGGCCTGGGGCGACGAAACCGGCCTGCGCTCGGACAGGCGCCTGGGCATGGTGGCCGGAGCGGCCGACGACTGGCTGTCTGGCTCGGTGAGCGCCAAGGCCGGCATCGGGCATGTGCGCTACGCCACCCAGGGCGGGGGCGGCCTGGCAAACGCCCAGCCCCTGGCCGTATCCTGCAGCCAGGGCCGGATAGCCCTGGCCCACAACGGCAACCTGTCCAACGGCGCCGAGCTCCGGGCCCGCCTGGTGGCGGACGGGTCGATTTTCCAGACGACCAGCGACTCAGAGATCATCCTGCACCGCATAGCCCGCTCAAAAATGCGCGACAAGGAAAGCGTCCTCAGGGAGGCCCTTGCCGGCGTGGAAGGCGCGTACAGCCTCTGCCTTATCTGGGACGGCGCCATGGTGGCGGTCAGGGATCCCATGGGTTTCAGGCCCCTGCACCTGGCTGAGGAGGGCGGGGTCAGCTACGTGGCCAGCGAGACCTGCGCCCTGCGGGCCTTGGGTCCCATGGACTGGAGGGAAATAGCCCCCGGGGAGTGCGTCATCGTCGACGACGACGGAACGCGCTCCTTTTTTTTGGATCCGCGGCCTCGCAGGGCGCGATGCATTTTTGAGCCCATCTACTTTGCCCGCCCGGATTCCTGGGTGTTTGGCCGTTCCGTGCACGCGTCGCGCCGTGCCCTGGGGGCGGCCCTTGCGGCGGCCGACACCATCACGCCGGACGTGGTGGTGCCGGTGCCCGATTCGGGCACGCTGGCGGCCATGGGCTACGCGGAGGTGTCGGGCAGGCCCTTTGCCTTCGGCCTGACGCGCAACCACTACGCCGGGCGTTCTTTCATCCTGCCCACCAAGGGAGAGCGCGAACTGGCCGTGCGCATGAAGCTCCACGCAGTGGAAGACGTGGTGGCCGGGAAAAGCGTGGTGATTGTGGACGACTCCCTGGTCCGGGGCACAACCAGCGGCATCATCGTGAGGCTCCTGCGCGAAGCTGGCGCCCGGGAGGTCCACCTCAGACTGTCCAGCCCCGAGCTCAAATGGCCGTGCTACTACGGCATCGACATACCCACGCGCGACGAGCTCATATCCAACCGCCTGGATGCGGACGGGATAGCCGCCCACATAGGCGCGGACAGCGTTCGCTTTCTCACCGTGGACGGCATGCGGCAGGCCCTCGGCGCGGAGAGCGGGGAATTCTGCAGCGCCTGCTTTGACGGAAACTATCCTTGCCCCGTGCGCCACGCCGGGGACGCGCCGTAACAAACCAGAACTGGAGGCCGGACATGGCACTGGACTATCGCGCCGCGGGCGTGGACATGGAAAAGGGCGACGAGTTTGCGGACTTCATCAAGGGCATCGCCTCTGGGGCCGTGGACCGCGGCATAGGCGGCTTTGCCGGGGGTGTGCCGTTGTCGGCCATGCTCGGCATGAAGGAGCCCGTCCTGATGACGACCACTGACGGCGTGGGCACCAAGTTGCTGGTGGCCAAGCGCCTGGGCCGCTGGGATACCATCGGCATAGACCTGGTGGCCATGAACGTCAACGACCTGGCCGTGTGCGGGTGCAAGCCGCTGTCCTTTCTGGACTACATAGCCTGCGGCCGCATAGACGAGGCCAAACTCCACGACGTTATCCGGGGAGTGGTCAGGGGCTGCGAACAGGCCGACTGCCTGCTGACAGGCGGCGAGACCGCGGAGATGCCCGACGTGTACGGTCCGGACGATATTGACCTGGCCGGGTTCTGCGCCGGTGTGGTGGAGCGTGGCAACGCCCTGCCCAGGCTTGCGGACATGGCCGAGGGCGACCAGATCATAGGCCTGCCGTCCAGCGGCGTGCACTCAAACGGATACTCCCTTGCCCGCAAGTGCGTGTCAGAAGGCGACGACAAGACCTGGGAGCTGCTGCTCGAGCCCACGCGCATATACGTCAGGGAGCTTGCGGAACTCATATCCACGGGCGCCGTGCTTGGAGCCGCCCACATTACCGGGTCGGGCTTGGTTGGCAACTTTGAGCGCGTGGTTCCCAAAGGGCTGGTTGGCGACTTCTCCTGGTCCTGGCCCAGGCCGCCGGTGTTCGACGCCATACAGCGCGGCGGCCAGGTGCCGGAGGACGAGATGCGGCGGGTGTTCAACCTGGGTGTCGGCGTGGCCATGGTCGTCAGGGCCAAGGACGCGGACCAGCTCTTGCACCACGCGGCGGACAAGGGCATAGAGGCCTTCAGGATGGGGCGCCTGGTCCGTGGCTAGGCTCGCCGTGCTGGCCAGCGGCAACGGAAGCAATTTTGCGGCGCTGGTCCGGGCGGCGCGCGACGCCGGTCACCAGGCGGTCCTCCTGATATGCGACAAACCGGGAGCCTATTGCCTGGAGCGGGCGGAGCGCCTTGGGGTGCCGGCCCGGCTGATACAGTATGGCGGCCGCCCCAGGGCACAGGCGGAAGCCGACATCATGGCCGCCTTGGAGGACGCGGGAGCTGACCTGGTGGCCCTGGCGGGTTTCATGCGTCTGCTTGGCCGGCCGGTCATAGAGCGTTGGCGCGGACGCATCCTGAACGTGCATCCGTCGCTCCTGCCGGCCTGGGCCGGTGTGGATTCCATCCGCCGCGCCTATGAAGCCGGCGACCCTGTGCTGGGCGTGACCGTGCACCAGGTGGACGAGGGCATGGATACGGGTCCCGTGCTCGGCCAGGAACGGGTCGGGCGCGCGGCCACCCTGGCGGAAACCGAGAGCCTCATCCATCAGGCCGAGCACCGCTTGTACGCCCGGCTGGTCGTCGAGCTCCTGGACGAGGTAGACTAAGAAGGCATCTGAATACCCCATGGTTCTTGGAGGCTCCCCCGGGGAGCCAATCGGGCAGGAGGGAACATGGCCAAGGAAAAAACCGCAGCTACCAAAAAAACGCCGGCCAAGAAAACAGCGGCGGGCGGCAAAGGCTCAGCCGGCAAAAAGGCCAAGGCGGCGTCTGCTGGCCGGAGCGCCCTGGCAAAAGAACTGACCGGGCTCATCCCGGAGCTGGACGAGGAGGGCCTGGCGTTCCTCATCGAGCAGGCGCGCGTACACCTGTACAATATGAAAATAGCGGCGCTTGAAGAGGAAGCCCAGGCGCTGGAGCGCAGTTCCGAGCGCACCAGGCGGGCAGCCGGCGCAAAAGCCGTGGCGGAAGGCCGTGCGGTCAACGCCTTCAGCATACAGGCCAGCGAGGACGGCGGCACCTACCACGTGGTGTACGCCGGCAAATGGAAAATGTTCAACGCGGACGAGATGAAGTCCATGGTCAGGCTGGTTCAGGGCACGGACTCGGCGGCCCAGGCCGGCGCCCGGCTGTACCGCTGGTTCCTGGCCGAGCGCTCCGACGTGTTCCAGGACCTGCCCTTTTCCGGCCTGGCCGATCCCAGGCTCAAGGAGCTGGCAGCTCTGCTCAGGAAGACCTTCACCATAAAGGGAGCCTCTAAAAACTGAAGTTTTTAGTGGTTCCTCCAAACGCTAAGGCGACGCTCCTGGGACAGGCGCTTTCCGGCGGTTCACGATCCGGGCGGCATGGACGCGCGCCCCGCGTTCGCGCTAGTATCCATGCATCCCTTTCCGGCGTCCTCCACAGCGGGGCGTCCCCAAGGCGGCAACGGCGATGAAAGTGTTGATACTCGGTTCGGGCGCCCGCGAGCACGCGCTTGCCTGGGCCATTGAGCGCAGCAAACGGAACGCGGGGCTGTTCTGCCTCCCGGGCAACGCGGGTACCGAGGACCTGGCCCTGAACCTTCCCGGAGACCCCGCAGACCCGGCCACCGTCATCAAGGCCTGGAAGTCGTCGGGCGCCGACCTGGTGGTCGTGGGGCCAGAAGCTCCCCTGGCGGCCGGTGTCGCGGACGCCCTGCGCGCGGAGGGCGCCAAGGTGTTCGGACCGGGCGCAAGCGCCGCCATGCTGGAATCCAGCAAGTCTTTCGGGCGGGCCCTGGCAGACAAGGCCGGCGTGCCCTGCGCCCGTACGGAACGTTTCAAGACCCTGCCGGATTTCGAGCGCTGGCTTGGTTCACACCGGGGCGGGCGCTCGGCTTGGGCGTCGGGCACCCTGGTGCTGAAAAAGAGCGGCCTGGCCGCCGGCAAGGGCGTGTTCGAGTCGGCCGACCGGTCCGAGCTCGCGTCGTTCGCGGCGCAGGTGCTGGCCGACGACGAACTCCTGGTCGAGGAGTACCTGTCCGGCTACGAGCTGTCCGTATTTGCGCTGACAGACGGCACGGACTACGCCATCCTTCCGCCCTGCGCCGACCACAAGAAGGCTCTGGCCGGCAACCTGGGTCCCAATACCGGCGGTATGGGAGCCATCTGCCCGGTACCCTCGGCGGACAAGGCGCTGATGGCCATGGTGGATAAGCACATCGTGGCTCCCACCTTCAAGATGATGGCCAAGGAAGGCCTGGGCTACCGCGGCGTCCTGTTCTTTGGCATCATGGTGACGCAGTCGGGACCCAAGCTCCTTGAATACAACGTGCGATGGGGCGACCCGGAAACCCAGTCGCTGTTTCCCCTGCTTGCCACAGATCCTCTGGACATGCTTGAAGCCGCGGCGGCCGGATCGGTGGCCGGCATGGAAGCTCGCTTGCGCGACCAGGCGGCCGTGGGCGTCACGGTGGCGTCAGGGGGCTACCCGGGGGCCTACGCCAAGGGCATACCCGTTGACGAGCTACCCCCATCGGACCACAACGCCCTGGTCTTCCACGCGGGCACGGCCAGGTCCAAGGGCCGGAAGCTGGTCACCGGCGGCGGCCGCTGCTTTACCGTGGTGGGGCTGGGCGCGGATTACTTTGAGGCCCATACCCATGCCATGGAGGCCGCCCGCAAGGTGCGCTTTGAGGGCGCCTGGTTCAGGCCGGACATAGGCAAGGCGTTCTTTCTGGACTGACGCGCCGCAGATTGCCCCGTGTCAGGGGAGGGCCGCCCACGCGGCCTGGGCCTTTTTCGCGAACCATGAGTATATGGCAGCCGCCCGGTTGCCGAACGACGCTTCCAGCTTGGCGCGGACGCCGGGTATGACCGTCGCCTTGGCGCTGGACACGGCGTAGAAAATGACGGCGTCGTCCGCAACAATGACCAGGGCCCTGACCCTGAGGTCGCCGGGGCCGGCCACCGGTATGATGCCGTAACGCATGGTGGTCAGGTTGACGGACAGGGACTGGAGCCAGTCCGGTCCCGACGACAGGTCGTAGCTGTAAACGTTGTCGCCAAAGGACAAATCCTTCTGCCGCGCGTACAGACGCTCCGCCGCGGGTAGGGCCGATAGCGCACGGTCCGGCAACGGGGTCCTGTCGTCCGGCCCGTAGATAAGGGTCGACGACTCGTAGAACAGGCGCATGGTCTTCCGGCTGGCCGAGTAGTACTCGATGCCCGTGAGACTGCCGATCGAGCGCAGCACATTGTATGCGGCCAGCTTCTCCGTGTCCTTGTCCTTGACGGCCGGTTTCTTCCACAAAAACAGGGCCTCAACCACAACGTCAGGCTTTTCCGACATGACCGACGCCGCCAAGCTTCTGGCGGCGGGATGGGACGGGACCAGGCTGAGCGACGCGTTTCTCCCGGTGGACGAGGCCCTGAGGTCCTGGCCCGCCGCCAGGACGCGCGCCGCTTCCGGGCTGAGCCAGGAGGCTGCCGTCTGGGCAACGAGCGTGGCGGGCCACAGGCAGGCCACGGCCGCGGCCAACGCCAGGGTAGACAGGCGGGAGACAAAGGGCCCATGCAAGCGCGTCATACTATCACCTTTACCACAAAAATCATGATCAGAGCCAACCACAGGGCGGCTACCCAGAACGCGGCGAACCTGCCAACGCCCTTGGCCTTGGCCCCGTCGTCGGCCTCTGCCCGGGCGCGGCAGTCGGCCAGCACATCCGGGGGCGTGAGGCGCAGGGCAAGCGCCACACCAGCGGGAACAATCAGAAGGTCGTCCAGGTAACCAAGGACGGGTATGAAATCCGGTATCAGGTCTATGGGACTCAGGGCATAGCCCACGGTCAGGGCCACGATCGCCTTGGCGTACCAGGGCGTGCGCCTGTCCCAGAGGGCGTATACCAGGACGGCGGCGGCCTGTTTGGCGGCCCGCGCCCGCTCCTTGAGCTTTTTCAGGACCATGGTCGCAGTATAGCGCGGAGGCAACAGGAGCAAAAAGCACCCTGGCCCCTTTTTTTTACAGCCGTTTTACAATATAAAGGTTCCGTTGTCCCGCTCCCGCAAGGTCGGGTTCTCCACCCGCGGCGCCTTTAAGGCCGCGAGCCACCTCATTCTGGATCCGTGCAAGGATTGTTCCATGGATGTAGCTATCATCATCATAGAACTGGTCGGGGCCCTCGGGCTGTTCCTCTTCGGCATGAAGATACTCTCGGAGGCCATCCAGAGGGCGGCCGGCGAGCGGCTCAAGAAGGCCCTCAACGCCATGACCGGTAATACCTTCCGCTCGCTCCTCACGGGCATGGGCGTCACGGCATTGATACAGTCGTCGTCGGCCACCACGGTCATGGTCGTGTCCTTTGTCAACGCGGGGCTCCTGTCGGTGGTCCAGGCGGCCGGCGTGATATTCGGCGCCAACATAGGGACCACGGTCACCGCCTGGATAGTGTCGCTCATTGGCTTCAAGTTCAGCATAGCCGCCCTGGCCCTCCCGATGATCGGCGCAGGATTCATCATGATGATGAGCGGCAAGCGCCGGTCGAGGACCAGGGACTGGGGCGAGGCGGCCGTTGGCTTTGGCCTCCTGTTCCTGGGCCTTGAGTACCTGTCGCACGCCATACCCAAGCCCTCGGCCGAGGTCATGCACTTCCTGGCCGACCTGTCAGGCATGGGCGCCCTGTCCGTGCTGATAGCCGCCGGGGCCGGCATAGGGCTGACGGTGCTCATGCACTCGTCCAGCGCGTCCACGGCCGTGATCATCACGCTGGCCGTGGAGGGCGTGATAGGCTTCGAGATGGCGGCCGGCCTGGTGCTCGGCGCGAATATAGGCACGACCATAGACGCGTATCTTGCGTCCATCGGCGCGCGGACCGCGGCCAAGCGGGCGGCCTGGGTGCATATCCTGTTCAACGTGCTGGGCTCTGCGTGGGCCATCGTCCTCTTCAAACCCTTCATACACCTGGTCAACGCGGTGGCCGGCGGCTCGACGGTAGCCCAGCACATAGCGCTCATGCACACCACCTTCAACGTGGTCAACGCGGTCGTGTTCTCGCCCTTTGTGGTGCCCTTCACCAAACTGGTGGAGCGCATCGTCAAGGCCCGGCCCGGCGAGGAATCGATGATAGGCAAGCTGGAGTACGTGGCAGCGCCCATGATGGACACGCCGGAACTGAACATCATGCGCGCCCAGAAGGAGATTGCCGACATGGCCGGCCTGTGCGGCCGTATGTTCGGGCGTTTCCGGGAACTGCTGGACGAGCGTCCGGAGGACCTGGCGGACGAGCTGGAAGAATTCCGCGACATGGAGAACTACGCGGACCAGATGCGCGAGGAGCTGTCCCGCTTCCTGATGGATTGCGCCGGCCACGAGCTCGGCGCGTCCAGCCAGGTGAACATAGGCGTCATGATGCGCATGGTCAGCGACCTTGAGGACATAACCGACGACTGCTACAGCCTGGTGATGCTCCTGGACAAGGCCGAGTCGCGCAAGCTCAAGCTGGATCCCGCGGAGGTCGAGCGGCTTGGCCCCTACACCCTGCTGGTGAGCGATTTCCTGCGCTTTGTGCAGGACAACATAAACGGCGGCATATCCGGGGAACAGCTGGAATCGGCCCAGCGGCTTGAGGACCGCATAGACGAATTCCGCTCGGCACTCAGGAAAAAGTCCCGCAAGAGGATACAGGCCGGGGCGGACGTCAAGACGGAGCTGCTGTACATGGACGTGGTCCGCCATATCGAGAAAATCGGCGACGGCGCCTTTGACGTGGCCCGCGCCCTCAGGGAAATGAAATGAGCGCCCCCAAGCCGAGGCGCCGCGGCAGGAAGGCCGCGCTCCTGGTGCTGGCCATCCTTGCCCTGGCCTGGTCGCTTATGTACGCGTGGCCCAAACATCGCGCAGAGCCGCCAAGGGTGTGGTCGGCCAGGGCGAACGGCGCCCCGCTGGTGATAGCCCACCAGGGCGGCAACCAGGAGCGCCCGAGCGAGTCGAACCTGGCCTTTGAGCACGCGGCGTCCATAGGAGTGGACGCGTTCGAGCTGGACGTGGCCCTGACGGCGGACGGCATGCTGGCCGTCATCCACGACCTGTCCCTGGACCGCACTACAAACGGCTCGGGGCCCGTGCGCGCCATGAGCTACGAGGCCATACGTCAGCTGGACGCGGGATACGGCCTGGAAGGACCGGACGGCGCGCCGCTGCGCGATCCGGCCATCAATCCCTATATCGGGGTGGGGGCCTACGTGCCGCACCTCGAGGAGCTGTTCAAGGCGTATCCTGCCATGCCCATGCTGATCGAGCTCAAGGACTCAGGGGCGGACGGAGAGCTGGCCGCGGCCGAGCTGTGGCGCCTTATAGAGGCGTACGGGCGCCGTGACACCGTGCTGGTCGCGTCGTTCCATGGCGACACCATGAAGGCGTTCAAAAGCCTGGCCAGCGGCTCGGTGGCCCGTTCGGCGCCGGTTCCGGAGGCAACGGCGTTCTGGGCGTTCCACGCCCTGGGCCTGTCGGCGGTGAACAACGGCGCCGGCTTCAACGTGCTGAACCTGCCGCTGGGCTCAAAGCTCGGGCCGTTCAGGATAGACCTGTGCTCGCGGGCTTTCAGGGAAGACGCCCGGCACCGCGGCATACCCATCCACTACTGGACCATCAACCGGTCTGAGGACATGATCCGGCTGGCCGAACTGGGGCGGGAGGACGGCTTTGGGGTGGACGGCATCATCACCGACCGGCCAAGCCAGCTTCTGGACATACTCAGGGATCGCGGTCTGCGCTGACGCCCCGTTACGCCTTACTTAGAATCTCAGGCAGGGCGTATACGTCTTCCACGCCGTCCACCAGCACCGCTCCCATGCCCAAGTCCAAGGGCACGGCCAGATCCACGTCATAGCGGTCGCCCACGGACAGGCATGTTTCCGGCGGAGCGTCGGCCAGCCTGGCTGCCAGCTCGTAGGGTTCGCGGGCCGGCTTGGAGCGCAGGGTGTCGTCCAGGCCGACCACGGCGGAAAACAGCCCGTCAACGCCTAAGGCGCGGATGCTTGCCAGGCCGACCGATTTTGGATTGTTGGTGACGGCTACCAGGAGTATGCCGGCTTCTACGAACGAACCCAGGGCGGCGCGCAGCTTGGCGTCCGGGGAAAGGAAGGCGGCCGGGTCGATCAGGCGTTCACGCCAGGCCACGCTGGTGGGCAGGTCCACGCCCAGCGCCGCCATGGCGTTGCCCAAACTGGTCTGGACGCCGTCCCTGCCGGCTATGGTCGCCCTGGCTTTTTCCACGTCCGCCCTGGTCTGGTCTATATCCTGGCCGCGGACCCTGGCCAGCTCCTCTATCAGCACGTCTATCTGGCGGCGGCCGTACTCGGCGTTGGTGTACAGGGTTCCGTCTATGTCAAACAGGATGGCCCTTGTCGCGGCCGGCAGGCGGTAAATCCGCACGGCCTGGTCACTCCAGCTCGAGCGTGGGCTGGGTCGGCTGCTGGGCGACGTGGGCGGCCATGGCCTTCTTGATTTTCTTTGTTATCAGGTCGCGGTTGTCCAGCATGGGCGACAGGCTCCGGTTGTGGTGCAAAAGCGATATGATCTGCGCGAACAGGGTGGTCACGTCCGCTTCTATGTACCACTCTTTCTTGAGCAGTTCGTTGTGGTGCACCGCGTTGGTGCCTATGATGCGGAAAAAGAGGCCGTCGTTGTATGCCCGGTCAAAGTCGTCAACCGCGGTGGCGGAGAAGAGGGGCAGGGACACGGCGCATATCACCTTGACGGCGCCCTGTTCCTTGAGGTAGCGCATGGCCTTGAGCAGGGTGCCGCCGGTGCCCAGCATGTCGTCGGCCATGAACACGATCTTGCCGTGCACGTCGCCAAGGAGCTTCATCTCCGTTATGTTCGACTCGTTGGCGTCCTTGGTGACCTTGGAGTAGTCGCGCTCCTTGTACAGGAGGGCCAGGGGCTTCTGCAGGGTGCTGGCGTAAAATTTGTTACGGTCCACGGCCCCGGTGTCCGGCGACAGCACCACCAGGTTCTCGTCGCCCACGTCCACGATGCCCGCAAGCTTTTCTATTACCTGGTACGACGCGTGCAGGTTTTCCAGGCGCAGTTTGTTGAAGCAGTTTTCGATTTCCCTCGAGTGGATGTCCAGAGTGATGATGCGCGACACGCCGAAGTACTCGATCATCTGCCCAATGCGGGCGGCGGTCAGGCCTTCCCTTCCCTTTTTCTTGTGCTGGCGCGAATAGGGATAGGCGGGCATGACCAGGGTGATGCGGCCGGCACCGGCTTGTATGGCCGCGTCCACGGCCGTGAACATGCTGAAAAAATGGTCGTTGACCGACAGGGCCCGCTCGTCGCGCCCATCGTTGAACGAGCACGGCTGGCGGTTCTCCACGTCCTGGAAAATGTACAGGTCCTTGCCGCGGATGGAGTCCAGGATTTCCGCCTTGATCTCCCCGTTGGGAAACCAGGTAAAGCGCGCGTTGACCTTGAAGCGGGGCGCCCTGTACTCGTTGACGTTGCCGGGTATGTACAGCAGCGACGACTGCGTGTCGCCGGCAAAGTTGATCTTCCTGGCCACCAGCTCGCTGGACAGGTGGTAGCGTTCGGCCAGGACCTGGGTTTTGCGGTCGAACCGGCGACGGTAGATGGTAGACAGACGGTGCACGACCTGGGAAGCAAAGCGCTCGCCGCCGGGACAGGCCAGTATGCCAAGACGGGTAGGGTCTGAATAGTTCATGGTACGCGCCTTTGAGGAGGGTTATCCCAGACTACACCGGGCACTCCGGGGCGTCAAGCTCCGGCGGCCTCCGCCTTCTTGCCGGCCATGGCCTTGCGGATGCAGGTCTCCAGGTAGAAGCGCGACGCGCCGTCTTCCGGGACGTGCTCCAGGGCCCGCTGGAAATAGAATATCCCCGACGAGAAATCCTTCTGGTAGTAGGCCATCATGCCCTGCTCAAAGAAGGTGTTGGAACGCATCTTGCGTTCGAACAGCTCGTCGGCCAGGCCGTCAAAAATCTCGAACACGGACACGGGGGCGTCCTTGCCCTTGACCCTGACCTTGCCTATGAAGCGGTATTTGTACTTGCCGGGGTCGGACAGGGACATGAAAGTGCGCTCGCTGATCACCAACGGTATGTTGAAGGCCTTGGCGATGCTCTGAAGGCGCGACGCAAGGTTGACCGAGTCCGATATGACCGTGCCTTCCATCCGGTCGCCCACGCCGACCACGCCCATCATCAGGGGGCCGGTATGGATGCCCACGCCCATGGACACCGACCGGTAGCCTACCTTGGCCCGGTGGCCGTTGTACTCCTGCATCTTCCGCTGCATTTCCACGGCGCTTTCTATGGCGTCGTCCGCGCCGGTGTCCTCGGAGAACAGGGCCATGATGGCGTCGCCCATGTACTTGTCCACAAACCCGCGGTGCGCGGTGATCACGGGTACCACGCGGGACAGGTACGAGTTGACAAAGGCAAAGCTTTCCTCCGGCGTCAGGCTTTCCGCCAGCTCGGTAAAGGCCCGGATGTCGGAGAAGAAGATGGTCATTTCCTTCTTGACGTGGTCTCCAAGATTGAGGTCCGTCACGTCCTGTTTCTGGAGGTAGGCCAGGAATTCCGCCGGTATGAAGCGTTTGACCGATTGGCTGAGCTTCAAGGCCCGTTCGTCCAACACGGTTTCCTCATGGGAATGCTTGGCCAGCTCCATCATGGATGACAGGATCACAGACAGGGCAAACAGGGTTTCCGAGGCGGCGCTGGCCGCCATCAGGTAGGGGGCGGCAGCGTTGACGGGTACGAGCCTGGCAATAAGGCCCAGGAGCCAGAGGACGGCCGGCGGAAGCAGTCTGCGCACGGGGGCCTGGTCCTTGGACCGGCCGGCCAGGAGAACGACCGTGGCCATGGCCAGCCCCAGTTGGGCTAGAACCGCCACCAAGGACGTCCATGGCCGGATGCGGGCCGACACCACGCCCGCCGTCACCGCGGCCAGTCCAAGCGCGCCCAGAAGACCCATGCCCAGCCGCGACGCTTTGGTTGCCGGACGTTCGCCAAGGGCAAGGGCGTAGCCAGTAAGGCTCAGGTTGGCGGCTATGCGGAGGGCCAGGCCTATGCTGGCCGCGGGAAGGATACCTCCGGATAGATCTTCCAGTGGGACGGCCAAGAACCACGCGGATGAACTCAGCGCCAAAAAACCAGCGGCCAGACCGTACAGCCTGGGCCTGGTTCTGTAGACGGCCAGAATGGCCATGAAGACGACCGCGGCTATCCAGAGGGCGTATTCGGCTGCCCTGCCGGCAGCGTCGGGGCCGGCGCATACGGCCCAGAACCCGGAGCTGGAGATTCTTTCGTACAAAGCACCCAAAAAACCGTCTGTCATGGTCGTAATTGTAATGCATCCTGGCGCATATCGCCACGGCAACAAAGGACTGGCATGCCAGCCCTTCTTGACATAAAATTACAGTAATTGAAACGTGCTAAACAAAAAATGAAATAAATACCGATTTCTGGACCCGCTATCTGCCGGGGGGGTGGTTGCAATTTTTTTATCGATTCGATACACTGCGGGAAACTTTTATATAGATATATTTTTCCTTTTAGGAGGGACCATGCCGGCGGCTCGAATAGAGTTCTCAAAGGGGCTCCAGGATTTCATCCAGGAGTGGAAGGACAAACCCGGTAACCTGATCATGATCCTGCACCGTGTCCAGCAGGAATTCAGCTACATACCCCGGGAAGCCGCCGAGCGCCTGGCCGAGGAGCTTAGCATGCCCCTTGCCAAGATATACGGCGTCATAACCTTCTACCATCTGTTCAAGACGACCAAGCCCGGCAAGCACCGCATCGCGGTGTGCATGGGCACCGCCTGCTACCTCAAGGGCGGCCAGACCCTCCTTGAGGAATGCGAGGACATCCTGGGCATCAAGGGCCACGAGGTGACCGACGACGGGCTGTTCTCCATAGACGCCGTCCGCTGCGTGGGTTGCTGCGGTTTGGCCCCCGTCTTGATGGTCGGCAACGATGTGTACGGCAAGCTCACCAAGGAGCAGGTGCCGGAAATCATAGCCAAGTACCGCGGCTGATCGCGGCATGGGCCGCCCGTGCACTACGCGCTGACAGATTACCTTCTGGACCTGGTCCAGAATTCCCTGGAAGCAGGGGCGTCGGTCGTGCGGGTGTCCGTGAGCGAGGCGGATGGCCGCCTGGAAGCGGCGGTCTTGGACAACGGGTCGGGCATGGACGGCGCGGAAGTGGCGCGGGCCACCGATCCGTTTCACACGGACGGGAACAAACATCCTGGCAGGAAGGTTGGCCTAGGGCTGCCGTTCCTGATACAGGCGCTTGAGCAGGCCGGAGGGCGCTGGGACATTTCGTCGGCAAGGGGGCGGGGCACGGACGTGCGCTTCTGGTTCCCGCTGGACGGCGTGGATACACCGCCCGTTGGCGACCTTCCCGGCTGCTTTCTGTCCTGCATGTGTTTTGATGGCGACTACGAACTGGTAGCCGCGCGCCATTCCCCGGACCGGGGCAGCTCGTACGAGGTGCGCAGGTCCGACATACTGGACGCGGTCGGTCCGCTGAGTGACGCCGCCTCTATTGCCCTGGCCGATGCTTTCCTTCGTTCGCAGGAGGAAGTCGAGTGATTGGCCGGCTGATGGCGCCTGTAACGGCGCCTGGATTGCGTGAAAGGAGACGCCTGATATGGCAAAGATGACCCTGGACCAGCTCCGGAAGCTCCGCGAGGAGAAGAAGGGCGATATGGCCCGACGGGAGACCGAAGGCAAAACCATTCAGATTATCGTCGGCATGGGCACGTGCGGAATAGCCGCCGGGGCCAAGGCCGCCTTTGACGCCATCGTCAAGACCGTGGACGAGAGCGGCCTGACATCCCAGGTGGTCATCAGGCAGACCGGATGCATGGGACTGTGCCATGTCGAGCCGACCGTGGAAGTGGTCATGCCCGGCATGCCGGCCACCATATACGGCAGGGTGGACGCGGATGTGGCCGCCGAAATCGTGAAAAAGCATATCGTCGGCAAGACCCTTGTGGACAAGCACATTTACGACCGGCCCGCGGTCGATATCGTCAAGAAATAAGCCGGAGGCTCCCCAAGATGGCGTACAAGCATTTTATTCTGGTATGCGGCGGCACTGGATGCGAATCCAGCAAGGCTGACGACATATACAAGGAACTGATCAGCCAGGCGGAGGCCCAAGGGGTCAAGGACGACGTGCAGGTCGTAAAGACCGGCTGCTTTGGCTTCTGCGAGAAAGGTCCCATCGTCAAGGTCCTGCCCGCCGAATCCTTCTACGTTGAGGTCAAGCCGTCCGACGCCAAGGAGATCATCGCGGAGCAGATCGTCAAGGGCCGCGAGGTTACCCGGCTTCTGTACAAGGACGACAAGCAGAAGGACCGCATCAAGGTAGAGGACATCCAGTTCTACCAGAAGCAGTTCCGCATCGTCCTCCGCAACTGCGGTATCATCAACCCGGAAAATATCGACGAGTACATAGCGCGCGACGGCTACGCGGCCCTGGAGAAGGTGCTGTCGTCCATGAAGCCGAACGACGTGATAGCCGAGCTCAAGAAGTCCGGCCTCCGCGGGCGCGGCGGCGCGGGTTTCCCCACCTGGCGCAAGTGGGAATTCTCCCGCGGCCCGCAAGCGGACCAGAAATACGTGGTGTGCAACGCCGACGAGGGCGACCCCGGCGCGTACATGGACCGCTCCACCGTTGAAGGCGACCCGCACTCCGTGATTGAGGCCATGGCCATATGCGGCTACACCATAGGAGCCAGCAAGGGCTTTGTGTACATCCGCGCCGAGTATCCCCTGGCCATCGAGCGCCTGAAGATTGCCATCGCGCAGGCCAAGGACTACGGCCTCTTGGGCGACAACATCCTGGGCACGGGCTTCTCCTTTGACCTTGAGATCAGGCTGGGCGCCGGCGCCTTTGTGTGCGGCGAGGAAACGGCCCTGCTCAAATCCATAGAAGGCAGCCGGGGCATGCCCATTCCGCGCCCGCCCTTCCCCGCCATCAAGGGCCTGTGGGGCAAGCCCACGGTGATCAACAACGTGGAAACCTGGGCCAATATCCCGGTGATCATCACCAAGGGCGGAGACTGGTTCGCCAAGATCGGCACCGAGACCAGCAAGGGCACCAAGGTGTTCGCGCTGACGGGCAAGGTGAACAATTCCGGCCTGGTCGAAGTGCCCATGGGCACCACCCTGCGCGAGATCATCTACGACATCGGCGGCGGCATCCGGGGCGGCAAGAAGTTCAAGGGCGCCCAGACCGGCGGCCCCTCCGGCGGCATCATCACCGAGGAATTCCTGGACCTGCCCATCGACTACGAGAGCCTTACGGGCCTGGGATCCATGATGGGTTCCGGCGGACTCATCGTCATGGACGAGGACGACTGCGTGGTGGACGTGTCCAAATTCTACATGGAATTCTGCGTGGACGAATCCTGCGGAAAGTGCGCGCCCTGCCGCATAGGCACCAACCAGATGCATTCCATCCTGGAACGCATCACCAAGGGCACGGGCACCATGGAAGACCTGGACAAGCTGGAGAAGATCGGCCACGCCATGAAGCGCGCCGCCCTCTGCGGCTTGGGCCAGACGGCGCCGAATCCCACGCTGTCCACCATCAGGCGTTTCCGCGACGAGTACCTTGAGCATATCGTCGACAAGAAATGCCGAGCCGGCAAGTGCAAGGACCTGGTCGTGTTCTCCATCGACAAGGACAAGTGCATAGGCTGCGGCCTGTGCGCTCGCAAGTGCCCGGTCAACTGCATAACGGGGGACAAGACCCAGAAGTACACCATCAACGCCGAGGCTTGCATCAAGTGCGGCGAGTGCTTCAAGGTATGCAAGTTCGGCGCCGTCCTCAAGAACTAACAAGAAGGAGCAGGACCCATGGTCAACGCCAAGATAAACGGAGTGCCGGTTCAGGTCGCCGAGGGAACCACCATCCTTGAGGCGGCCGAGAAGGTTAATATCAAGATTCCCAAGCTCTGCTACAACGACGACCTGCCGCCCTGGGCAGCGTGCGGAATATGCGTGGTCAAGGTGGAGAAAAATCCCAAGATGCTCCGCGCGTGCTGCACCCCGCTTGAAGAGGGCATGAGCGTCATCACGCACGATCCGGAAATCGTGCAGGTCCGCAAGACCGTTATAGAGCTCATCCTGTCCACCCATCCGGACGACTGCCTTCAGTGTCCGCGCAACGGCTCGTGCGAGCTGCAGACCCTGGCCGCCGAGTTCGGCATCCGCGAGCAGCCGTTTGAGAAGCGCCTGCGCGACCTGCCCCTGGACACGTCCACGGGCACGCTGGTGCTCAATCCGGACAAATGCGTGCGCTGCGGCCGCTGCGTTCTGGTGTGCCAGGAGATGCAGAACGTGTGGGCCATCGAGTTCCTCGGACGGGGAGAGAACACCCGCATAGCCCCTGCCGCAGACGTGGCCCTTGCTGACGGCCCGTGCATCAAGTGCGGCCAGTGCGCCGCCCACTGTCCGGTGGGCGCCATCTACGAGAACGACCAGACCAAGGAAGTCTGGGACGCCCTCATGAAGACCGGAGCCGACGACATGACCTGCGTGGTGCAGATAGCCCCCGCGGTACGCGTGGCCTTGGGCGAGGAATTCGGGCTGGAACCGGGCACCGTCATCACCAAGAAAATCTACGCGGCTTTGAGGCGGCTGGGCTTTGATGTGGTGTTCGACACGAACTTCTCTGCCGACCTGACCATCATGGAAGAGGGCACCGAGTTCGTGAAACGCTTCACCGACTACGCGTCGGGCAAGAAGAAGGAACTCCTGCCCCTGATCACGTCGTGCTGCCCGTCCTGGGTTGACTATATGGAGAAGTACTACCACGACATGATCCCCAACTTCTCCACGGCCAAGAGCCCCCAGCAGATGATGGGCGCCATGATCAAGACCTATTGGGCCGAGAAGGCCAAGGTTGACCCCAAAAAGATTTTCTCCGTGTCCATCATGCCGTGCACAGCCAAGAAATGGGAAAACGGCCGCAACAAGGACATGTGGAGCTCTGGCTACAAGGACGTGGACACGACCCTGACAACCCGCGAGCTGGCCCGCATGATCAAGCAGGCAGGCATCGACCTGGTGAACCTGCCCGACGAGGAAGCGGACAGCCCCCTGGGACCGTACACCGGGGCCGGCACCATCTTTGGCGCAACGGGCGGCGTCATGGAGGCCGCGTTGCGCACGGCCTACAACCTGATAACCAAGGAAGACCTCAAGGACGTGAACTTTACCGGCGTGCGCGGCATATCCGGCATCAAGGAAGCCCGCATCCACGTCAAGGGCATAGAGGTGCGCGTGGCGGTGGCCCACCAGATGGGCAACATAGCCCAGGTGCTGGACATGGTGCGCACGGCCCGCGACAAGGGAGAGGACGCCCCCTGGCACTTCATCGAGGTGATGGCCTGCCGAGGCGGATGCATAGGCGGCGGCGGCCAGCCCTACGGCGCCACCGACGAGATGCGCCAGAAGCGCATAGCCGGCATCTACTCGGATGACGAGAAGAGCACCTACCGCTGTTCCCACCAGAACCCGTACATCACCCAGGTGTACGCTGACTTCCTGGGCGAGCCGAACAGCCACAAGGCCCACGAGCTCCTGCATACGCACTACGAGAAGCGCTCGGTGTACAAGGTCTGACAAAACATGTGCTGAGAGGCGCCCCGCCAGGGGCGCCTTTTTTTATTCGGGGGAGAGCGGTAAACGGGCGCCGGATATTTGCCGGCGGGAGCGGGCGGCTGTATATTGGCTACACGGAGGACCCGACCATGAAGAAGAATATGGGCCTTGTGGATAAAATCATCCGGTTGCTTGCGGCGGCCGCGCTGGCTCTGCTGGTTGCGCTGGGCGTGGTGGACGGCGCCCTGGCCGTCGTGTTCGGCGTGGTGGCCCTGGTGTTCCTTGCCACGTCCGTGGTGGGCACCTGCCCGCTGTACCTGCCCTTTGGCATAGACACGCGCGGCACGAAAGAAAAATGAGTTCGTTCGGGCCGTCGGCTATATCGCTGGTCGGCCCGCCCCCTTAGCTGGCTGTTAGTCGGCCTTGTCCCCGGCAGGGCCTATGGTCACGACTAGCTCCGCGTCCGGGTCGCATTTTTTCAGCGTCCTCAGTATCCCCAACAGGACGCCCTCAATGATTTCCTTCACAAACGGTATCATGGGCACGACGTTTCCGCCGCTTGTCACGCGCACGTCCCTCACGCTCTTACCTCCCTCTGAAAAACTCCGGACAGCATGTCGTCCAGGAACCTGGCGGCGCCGCCGCTGCCGTATACCCTGAGCCCGGCGCGCCTGGCCTCCTCGCCAAGGGCGGCATCGTCGCTCACGATCGCGTCAAAGCCCGGGAACGGCCGCTTGCATTCGGATTCAAGGCACGCGGGGCCGGCCACAAGCACGAGCGTCGATCCATCCGGCTCGGCACCCTCCAGGAACACAAGGTCTGCGTCCGGAAACAGGGAGGCCAGGAAGGACGCGTCCAGCGCTGCTGGAGGCTTCCTGGTCAGGACCAGCTCGTTGGCCGACAGCAGGGCTGAATCCGCGCCAGCGCTGAAAAACCGCGTAGAATCCTTGCCGTCCGGATTGTAGGCGCCCGGATGCCGGACCTGCTTGAGGGCAGCCGGCCGGAGGCCCATGGCGCTAGCCTCCCGCGCGCATGCCTCTATAAACGTGGTTTTTCCCGTATTCGACCAACCGATGAAACTGGCCATGGCCCTGATCATTGGAACAATCTATCCGGGCTCGAGGGGCGAGGCAAGGGGACGGGAGCCTACGCCGTGGTCCGGCTGAGGGGGAAGGACAGGCATACCGAAAAACCGTCGTCGCGGCCATACCGCAGGCTCCCGCCCAGCTGGTCGGCCATGGCGTTCATCAGGGTCAGGCCCAGGCCTTCACGGGCCGGGCCGCCGAGCTCAAAGCCGGGCCCATGGTCCTTGACGCCGATCTCCACGCTAGGGCCCGAGGAGACTATGGACAGGCTGACGCGTGCCGGCCCTCCCTTGTCCGTTTGCCCGTACTTGAAGGCGTTGGTCAGGGCCTCGTTCAGGAACAGGCCCACCGGCACGGCGTGGTCTATGTCGATGAACAGGGATGGCCCGTGGATGTCCGTGTCTCCAGGGCCCGCGCCGTATATCCTGGCTATCTCGTCGACTATGTCCTCAGCGTACTCCCTGAGGTCTATGGAGCCAAAGCGGCCGTCTCTGTACAGGCGCTCGTGCACCAGGGCCATGGCGTGGAGGCGTGACGTGGCCGCCTCAAAAATCTGGTCCACGCTCTGGCCGGACTCGTGCCGCTGCAGGCTGAACAGGCTCTTCATGACCTGGAGATTGTTCTTGACCCTGTGGTGGATTTCCCTGAGGAGGGTTTCCTTCTCCGCAAGGCTGTCGCGCAGGGTGAGCTCGGCGGTTCTCAGCCTGCGCTGTGTCAGCACCATAGCGACGAGCACGGCGCCGAGGGCGCTTGATACGAGCACGGACGGCACGAGCACGCGGCCGTAGCGCTTGAGGAAGGGTTCCGGCCGGTTGAGGACGATGGACCCTTCAGGCAGCGGAAACGACGATACGCGGAAGCGGCGGAGCACCTGGTCGTCGAACATGAAACGGTTGGGGCTTTCACGCACGCTGGACGGCAGGACGGCTGTCCGGAGGTACGACAGCAACAGCTCCGCGGCTCCCGCGCCCTGCTCCTCGCCGATGACGCAGAGCCCGCCGAGAAGGCCATGCCCCATCATCCACTGGGCGCGGCCGAATACGGGTATCCTGGATTCCCTGAGCAGTGTCGCCTGTTCCTGGACGGAAATGGCATTGCCCGAGCCGTCGCGCCACAGGGCGTTGAAGATGGCAACCGTGTGTGGGTCGGGCGACGCGAGCAAGGCTGCCGTCTGGGTTTTGGACAGCCCGAGGCTGCGCACGATCTCCACGCTCGGGGCGCTTTCCGCCACGTTTGCCAGAAATTCGGCGGTATTGGACATGCCCGTGGCCGTGTCGTCCTCCAGGAGCACGATGCGCCGGGTATCCGGGAACATGCGCAGGGCCAGCGACAGGGTGGGTTCCCAGTCGGCGCTTTCTGTGACTCCCGCGGCCCGGTCGCCGTGCAGTTCCGGCCGAACGTCGTTTACCCCGCAGAAAAACACGGGCGCCCGGCCAAAAGCGTCGCGGGTAAGTGCAAAGCGGTATGCGTGGTCGTCAACGGCCAGCACGGCGACCACTTGCCGGTCCGCGTATTTTCTCCGGTAGATGTTTTCCAGGGAACCGAAATACTCGTCGTCTTCCAGCCACTTGGTGTCCATGTACTCGGTGCGCAGGGCATAGGTCAGGACGCCGCCGTCGTGGGGCCGCACGCTGATCTCGTCCCCGGGACCGAGCACGGATTCCACGCCGGCTATGACCGAGTTGCTCCAGTCGGCGCGGTGATAGGACACGAGGAGGATGACGACAGGCGGAGCGTCCGATCCGTGGGCTCCCGGGAACGCGCTCAGGGCGACGAACATGGCCGTTACCCAGCGGCGTATGGCTGCTTTCACACTCACAGTGTAGTGTCCGCGGCGTGCCCGTGCCATGCGACAGGGTGCAAAACCCGACTGTTCCTATCCGATTTTTACGGCGGGTCCTCAGAGCCGGGTGATACTCGTGTCGGCGGACACGCCCCAGCCGCCTTCCCGCGCTTCGGGGCCATCCACGCGTATAAGATCGTAGCGTTCCAGGCTGAAAAAGCCGGTTTTTGCGGCCGCGCTGTCGCCGAGCTTGGCCGACAGGGGAAAGCGCCCGCCCTGCCCGCACAGCAGTCGCCGCGCCCTGCCCGCCTTGTTGACCAGTTGCTCTGACACCACCCTGTAGGCAAAGGATGGCGGCAGCGCATGGCCGGGGGCCTGGAACACCATCCAGCTGTGTTTTATGAGGTCCCGGTCCAGACCGGCCCGGCGCGCCAGTTCGGCTACCGTTGTGGGCATGGTCCATGGGGCCTCGTCATGGCAGCTGTGCTGGGGCCCGGCGGCACGGGCGGGGCAGGGCTCTTGGGTGACGCAGGGCGCCAGGACCGACCAGCCCCGCGAGAGGAGGGCGTCCCTGAGTTCCATAAGACCGCGGCTTGCGGCAAGGGTGGCCGGTTCCATGGCCAGCACGCGGCCGCCCGGCGCCAGCACGGGCATCAGGTTCTGGAATACTGCCAGACGCCTGTCCAGGGCCTGATCGCCGGACAGCTCGTTCAGTGCATGGCCTATGGTGACCAGGTCAAAGGGACCGGGCAAGCCATCCAGTTTGTCGGCAAGGTCCATGACAGCTTTTCCCGCCAAGGCCGGGCCCAGGAGGGACGCGGCAAGGTTCAGTGCCGGCTCGGAGCGGTCGACCAGGAAGGCAGATCCCGCCCCCGCGTCCAGGGCGGCGGCGGCCACGGGGCCGGGCCCGGAGCCGAGGTCCAGAACGCGAGCGCCCTTGAGAGCGCCGGCCATGCCCGAGCGCCGTATGGCGCGCGAGGCCTGGGCCCACGACACGGGCCAATAGTACAGAAGGTAGGCGCCCAGGAGGCCGGGGCTGTCCATGTACCCCGAACCGGCCAGCTTCCGCTCCCCGGTGAGGCCCCGCTGGAGCGCGAGCACATCGCGTGCCAGGGCGTCCAGCTCGCGGGCCGAGGGCAAGGCCGCCGACCCGGAAGCGTCGCAAAAAAACGAGCGCCACGCGGCGACAAGGGCCAGCGCCCTGGGCTGTGGCAGCCGGATATTTCCGGCCATGGCGACTAGTCGTTCCCCGACAGCGCGGCCATCCAGCGCACGGAATCCTCAAAGCCGGCCATGCGCGTGTAGCGGTGGCTCACGCCCGGATACACGATGTACTCCACTTCGCTGCCTGCCGCGCGCAGGGCGTCCACAAAGACGGTCTGGCTTTTTGGCGTAACGATAAAATCGGTCTGGCCCTGGAGCACCAGGGCGGGCACCCCGTGGCCTGACAGGCCCGTGTGGTTTTCCGAAAGCCGGGCGGCCAGGGTGGGGTAGTCCATTGCCAGGGTGCCCGCGAACAGGCTTGCGGCGAATTCCGGCCGGTACAGGGTTTTGTAGTCAAAGCCGTAATGTGCCTGGAACACGTCCACGGCCATGGTCGACGCGTCGGCCTCAAAGGTGGGAAGCCAGCGGTCCTGGAGATAGCGTTCGGGCTGTATGTCGTCCGTGCCGTACATGGACAGGTACGAGTAGAAGATCAGGGGAGCGTAGGCGGGGCCTTCCCGGACCAGGGCCTCTACGTCATTGGTCGAGCCATAGGTGATGACGCCGTGAATCCTCAGTTCGGGGGCATAGTCAGGGAGCAGGTCGGCGGCGGCCATGGCGGCGTGTCCGCCCTGGGAATAGCCGGCCGTGAACACGTTTCCGGAAAGGCCCGCCTCCGACACGGCCAATTCCATGACGGCGTTGGCGGCCCGGATGGCGTCCAGCATCATGCGGCCCTCGGCCAGCTTGGAGAAGTAGCGCTGGGGCCGGTCGGGGTCGTTAAAACCGGTGTAGTCCGGGAACATGACCACGTGGCCCAGGGTGGCGTAGGCCAGCATGTTCTGCGTGTACCAGCCCCAGCGCCGTTCCTCGGGTACCTCCAGCGACGGGGCGCAGGCGTCGCCTATGCCCGTTGTGCCTGAGGCGAACACGTAGAGTGGGTAGGAGCCCCCGGTTTCCGGCACAAAGAGCTGGGCCCTGATGACCACGGGCTGGCCGTCAAAATCGACGCTGTGGAAACGGACAACCAGGTGGCGGACGGAATGGACGGGCGCCGGGGCGGGGAAGTGCTCAAAGAACTTGGGTATGCTCTGGGCCAGTTCGTCCGGCCCGTACACGGCAACCAGTTCAGTGCCTACAAGGTCGCCCGGAAGGGGCGCCTGTACCGCCGGCTCGGCCGGAACGGCGGCGGGCTCGGGTGCTGGCCGCGCGCAGGACAGGATGCCGAGCGACAGGGCAACGGCCAGGGCCGCCGTCATGGCCGGGAACGGGAATCTGGTTTTCATGGTCGTCCTTTCAAAAGCGGATGCAAGCAATGCTTTCATATGGTCAGAGCTTGGATTTCATCCATTCCTGGGCCTGGTAGAAGCCCGCCTGCCTGGTGTCATGACGCACGTCCTGCATGACGCGGAGCTCCACGGCGTTGCCCGCGCGGCGCGACGCCTCGGCAAAGGCCGTCTGGCTGGCCACGCTGACCACGATGTCGTCCGTGCCCTGGAGTATCAGGGCGGGCACGCCGTGGCGCGTGAGCCCGGTGGAGTTGAGGCGCAGGATCCGGGCTATGCCCGGGAATTCGTCGTCCAGCCTGTTTCCAAGCAGGGCCGACGAGAAGCGCTCGTTGAACAGCTTGGTCGGATCGATGGGATAGTACGACTGCATGCCGCCCACGCACTGCCGGGTAACGTCTATGTCCAGGCTGGGGGCAAAGCGCGAGGCCAGTGCCAGGTTCGGATCGACCGTGCCGGCGCCGTACAGGTTGCGGAAGGTATACAGGGCCATGGGGGCCACGTCGGGGAATTCCTTGAAGAGGGCTACCAAGTCCGTGCTGGGGCCGTAGCCTATGATGCCGGCCAGCTGGACGTCCGGCGCCAGGCGCGTCCGCCAGTCTGCCGCGGCGAAGGCGGCGTGACCGCCCTGGGAAAAACCGGCCACGAAATTCTTGATGGTGCCTATGCCGGCGTAGCCGCCGCGCCGCGCCATCAGGGTGGCCGCGCGTATGGCGTGGAGCATGGCCGACGCCTCGGCCTCTGCCACCATGTAATACTGGTCGCGCTCGGGGTCGCCAAAGCCCAGGTAGTCGGGTATGACGCCTATCATGCCCTGGCCCACATGCGATAGGACGTGGGCGCGGTAGAGGCCCCAGCGTATGCCGGCCACGTGCTCGCGGGACGGCCTGCACGCGTCCGTAAGGCCCGTTGAGCCGGGACCGAAGGCGTACAGGGCCGTGGTGCGCGGTTCGCCGTCTAGCCTGGGTATGAACACCTGGGCAAAGGCCACGGCCGGCTCGCCGTCGGGGTATACGCTCTCGAATTTGACCGCCCACACGTCCACGGAACATACGGCTGCGGGTTTGTCGTAGCCGTCGTACAGCGTCGCTATGAAGAGGTCCACGTCCGCGGGCGACATGGTCCGCTCGAGCTCGGCGGACACTATGTCGCCCGGCGTGGCCCACGCGGGCATGGCGACGAGGGAACAGGCCAGGATCAGCGCGGCGGGCAGGTGTCGTGTCATGGGGCTACAGTAGCAAGCAAGGCGCCGGGGAATCAAGCTTGCCTCCGTCCGGCGCTGGCGATTGGCCGCGGGAACAGGTTCACGGGCAGGGCCCGCCGATGCTATACTCACGCGCATGAAGGCCATCAAACGTGGATTGCTCGCCGTGTCCGCCCTGTTCGCCGCCGCTCCCTTGTGGGCCCAGGCCCCGTCCCTGTACGGAGCCGGCGTTGAGGAATCGGCCATACTGGTCAGGGCCGTCAACGCGGGCACGTCCCCCGTGGAGCTCAGGATCGGGGCCCAGCTTCTGGCCGCCGCGTCCTTTGGCGACGCCACGCCATACAAGCCCATAGCCGCCGACATATACACGCTGTTCCACGCGGGCAAGCGCTGGGAATTCGTGCCCGACCTGTCCAGCTACTACACCCTGGTGGCCCTGCCCGACCGCCTGGTCATACTCAAAGACCAGCGCCATGAGGATCCGGCCAAGGCCCAGCTGTACTTCTACAATCTCATGGCGTCCGGCGGCCTGGAACTCAAAACCGCCGACGGCTCGGTGCGCATTCTCGGCCCGCTGGGCGCCCTGTCGTCGGCCCAGGTGGCCGTCAACGCCCTCTCGGTGCCCGTGGCCGTGTTCGGCACGGCCAAACTAGGGCAGACTGTGACCCTGACCCTGACACGCGGCTCGTCTTGGTCGGTGTTCGTGGCCGACACAGCGGGCGGTCCCAGGGTGTTCGCGGTAACGGCGAGCGTCGACTCGGACTGACCCCGTGGTTTTCAGTTCACCGGCCTTTATCTTTCTCTTCCTGCCGGCTTTTTTCCTGGTATACGCCGCCCTGCCCGCCCGCTTCCGCTCCTCGTGGATAATGACTGGCAGCTGGATTTTCTACGGTTTCTGGCGCGCGGATTTTCTCCTGCTGCTTGCGGGCGTCACCGTTGGCAACTGGCTGGCCGGCCTTGCCCTGGCGCGCGCCTCAGAGGCCCCGCGGGCTGAGCGGAATCGCCGACTGGTGGTAGGGGCCGCCGTGGCGGGCAACCTGGCCCTGCTCGGCTACTTCAAGTATTTCAACTTTGGCATGGACAGCCTGAACGCCGTGCTCGGCCTCTTTGGCGTCCGCGGCCTGGAAACCTGGTCGGTTGTCCTGCCCGTGGGCATATCGTTCTACATATTCCAGTCGATGAGCTACGTGATAGACGTGTACAGGGGCGACGCGCCGCCCGCGCACGACTTTGTCGACCTGGCTGCCTACGTGTCGCTCTTTCCCCAGCTGGTGGCCGGACCCATCCTGCGCTACAAGGACCTGGCCGGCCAGCTCAGGCAGAGGGTCCACTCGGAGACCCGGGCGGCCTTCGGGCTCAAGCGCTTTGTCGTGGGCCTGGGGCGCAAGGTGCTGATAGCCGACGCCCTGGGGCCGGTGGCTAACGCGGCCTTCTCCATGGCCGATCCCGGAGCCGCGGAGGCCTGGCTGGGCCTCTTTGCCTACGCGGTCCAGCTGTACTTCGACTTTTCCGGCTACTCGGACATGGCCGTGGGCCTGGGGCACATGATGGGCTTTACGTTCATGGAAAATTTCGACGCGCCGTACCGCTCGTCGTCCATCACCGATTTTTGGCGACGCTGGCATATCAGCCTCTCGTCCTGGCTGCGCGACTACCTGTACCTGCCCCTGGGCGGCAACCGGCGCGGCCCGGCCCGCACCTACCTGAACCTGTTTCTGGTCATGGTGCTGGGCGGCCTGTGGCACGGGGCCGCGTGGACCTTTGTGCTCTGGGGTTGCTGGCACGGCGCGCTTCTGGCCTTTGAACGCCTGGCCGGGGCCAAAAGACGCGGCGCCGTCCTGTCCGGCTTCTTTGGCGTTGTGCTGACCCAACTTGCCGTGTTGGCGGGCTGGGTTCTCTTCAGGGCTCAGGATCTGGCCTCAGCGGGAAGGATGTTCGCGGCCTTGGGCGGGGCCAATGGCTGGGCGCGGCCGGGCGGTCTGGGCTGGCTTGCCGGCGGCCTGGAGCTGGCCGTGCTTGCCCTGGGCGTGGCGCTCATCGTGGTTGAGCCGAGGGCCAGGGAGCGCCAGGCCGAGGCCGAGCGGGCGGAAAACGGTACGCGGGCGCCGGTCCTTCCGCGCCTGGCCTGGCTGGCCGTCGGGGTGCTGGCCGTGGTACGGCTGGCAGCCGATTCGTATTCCCCGTTTCTGTATTTCCAGTTTTAGCGGCGCGCTTGGAGACGATTATGGCGGAAAACGCTGACAAAAAAGGCTGGCGAACCATTCTGCTCGGCGGCGCCCTGGCCGTGGCCGGGGCGCTCGGCGTGTGGACGCTCGCGCGCGTGACGCCTGACGGAAAGGGTCCCCTGACCGTGGACACCGCCGCCGCCCGGTTTCAAGACTCGTTCGACAAGGCCCTGCCGTTCAGGGGCGGGGCGGCCGAACTCTGGGCGCGGGCGCGCTGGGCCCTGTTCGGCCAGGGCTACCGGGGTGTGGTAGTGGGCACGGATGGCTGGCTGTTCACGGCCGAGGAATTCCAGGACGACCCCGGTCTCTCGGTGGCCGATCCCGTGGCCGCGGCGGCCGCGTACCAACGGCGCTTGGCTGAAGCCGGCATGACCCTGGTCATTGCCCTGGTGCCGTCCAAGTCGCGCGTGTATGCCGGGAACCTGCCGTCGGGCGCGCCCTGGCCGCGGCGCTACGAGGCGGCCCTGGAAGCCTTCGGGCGCGCCGGCGTGCCGGCGGTCGATCTGCGCCCTGCCATGGACCCAACAGCCGCGGGCGGCGACACCTTCCTGCGGACGGACACGCACTGGAGCCCGCTCGGGGCCCACAGGGCGGCTGAGTCCGTGCGCGCCTACCTGGGCTCGGCTGGACTGGCGCCCGAACCGGAAGCGTCGTTCAGCGTGGCACGCGGCTCAGACGCGCCGTACCCGGGCGACCTGCTTGCCTACCTCCCGGAGCGCGGCGCGTTTTTCCGAGCGCTGCCCGAACCGGATACGTTGCCGGAAAGCATATGGACCGAGGGCGGACCCGCCGCCTTTGACCTGGCCAGCGCCCTGTTCGGCGCCCAGGTCCTGCCGGTGGCCCTGGTCGGCACCAGCTACACCGCGTCTGCCCGTTGGGGCTTTGAGGCTTTTCTCCAGGCAGAGCTGGGCGTCGGGACGCTCAACCTGGCGGCCGAGGGTTCGGGTCCGTTCACGCCGATGGACCAGGCCCTGGGCGGAGGCGCCCTGGAGGCAAACGGCGTGAGGCTGGTGCTTTGGGAGGTTCCCGAGCGCTATCTGCCCGTGTCGTCGCTGCGCGCGGACGACCAGCCGCGTTTTTAACGGCCTGGAGTGTCAGCTGGCCTGGGGCAGGGGCGGCGACAGGTTGGGCCCGTCGTTTTCCGGGTTCGTGCCCAAGCCGGCCATGAACAGCACGCGCATGATGGCCGGGGGCAGGGCCTCGTGCAGGGGCAGGCGCCCGCCGGCAGAACCTGGGTCCAGGGCGGCCAGCTCGGCGCCATAGTCGCCCATGACCGGAGGTTCTGCCCCAAAGGCGGCTGCCAGGTCTCCGTTGGCGGCCGAGCGCGGTGTGCCCGGGCCTGCCGGCATCAAGCGGCACAGAGAATAGGCCGCCGTGCCGTGCTTGTCCCTGACCGCCGAAAAGGCGAACAACCTGCATATCAGCGGCCGGGACGCGTATACGGAACAATGATAGGGCGTGTCGTCGCGGTACAGGGGGCAGCCCGGGGTTCCCGACGCCGACTGCCGGGGCTCAAGGCCTGAGGCGGCCAGACGGAACGCCTGGTCACGGTCCCTGGCAACCAGGTCCAGGGCGACCAGTTCTGCCTCGGCCGGCAGGATGTCAGGAATGAAAGACTCGCAGCACGAGCCGCAGCCAAAGGGACAGCCCAGGCCGGACGCCGCCTGGAATATATCCACGGCCCGGTCAGCCCTGGCGTACAGCTCGCTCAGGGCAAGCAGGCGCTCGCGCAACAGCGACGGCGGGAGGACGGTGTGTATGTCCATGGGATGTACGCTCCGTTCCGACAAGCCCCTTGGATACGAGAACAGGATGCGGAGGCCGGGTCGGGCCGGACGAATCTAGCCGGGCTGCGAGGCCCTGGTCAAGGCCCTGGGTTCCGGGACAGCCGCCCCGGCGGCCGCGTCCTTGATGGCGGCCGCGGCTTCGGCTGATATGCCGGCGGTGCTGGCCAGGTAGGCCGGTTCGGCCTCCGCCACGGCGCCCAGACTGCCGAAATGATCCATCAGTTTTTTTGCCTTGGCGGGTCCCACGCCCTTGACGCCTTCCAGCACGGCAAAGCCCACGGCCTTGCCACGGAGCTTCTGGTTCATGGCCGTGGCAAAACGGTGCGCCTCGTCGCGCACGGCCACCACGAGCCTCAGCCCCGGGGCGTCCTTGTCCATCACCACGGGTTTTTTGGCCCCGTGCGGCCAGAGTTCCTCGTTTTCCTTGGCCAGACCCACCACGGGCAGGTCGTCCAGGCCCAGGGCGTCCAGCACCTCCTTGGCCGCGTTGACCTGGCCGCGGCCGCCGTCTATCAGAAGCAGGTCCGGGGCTTCTGCTTCGTCGTTGGCTATATGGGTAAAGTGCCTGGCCACGGCTTCCCTCATGGCGCCAAAATCGTCTATCGCGCCGTCCAGGCTGCGGATCTTGAAAATCCGGTAGGATTTCTTTTCTGCCGCCCCGTTGCGGAAGGCGACCAGGCTGGCCACGGTGTGTTTGCCCGAAAGCTGGGCAATATCAAAGCCGTGTATGAGTTCGGGCAGGCTGTCCAGGGACAGGGCCGCGCGAAGGCTCTCCAGGGCTTCCAGGTCGCCGGCTTCGCGCCTGCGCCTGGCCAGGTCCTCGCGGGCGTTCATGGCGGCCATGGCCATGGACGCCAGGTGCCTGCGCTCGGACGGGGCCAGGAGCGCAAAGTCCGAGCCCAGGGTGCGCTTAAGATAGTCGGCCGCCAGCTCGAGTCCCGCTGGGTCCATGGCGAACAGCTCGGGGGGCGGAAGGCGGTCCTTGGTGTAGTAGGCGGCCAGGAATTCAGCGGCGGCCTCGGCCTCCGTGCCGTAACTGCGCTCGCGGAACAGGTCGCGGCCCACCAGCTTGCCGGAGCGGGTCTGGAAGACGACGAAGGTGACCAGGGATCCGTCGGCGGCCCAGGCCAGATAGTCGCGGTCGCCCGAGCCGAAATCCTGGGCAACAGTGTCGCCCTTGAAGGCCTCGATGGCCGACAGGGTGTCCCTGAGCGACGCTGCCTTCTCGAACTCCAGGGCGGCCGCCGCCTTGTCCATGTCTGCGCGTATGGCTGAGGTCAGCGCGTCGTTGTTCCCTGATAGCAGGGCTGCCACGCGCTCCACCTGCTCGGCGTAGTCCTCCTTGCTGATTTTTCCGGCGCAGGGAGCCGAACAGCGGCCTATGTGGTAGTACATGCACGGCGTATCGCGCTTGCGCATGCGGGCGCAGCGGCGCAGGGGAAAGAGCCGCCGTATCAGCTCCAGGTAACGGTCTATAACGTCGGCGCTGGGATAGGGCCCGAAATAGCGGCTGCCGTCGTCAACGATGGTCCGCGTACGGAACACGCGGGGGAATTCCTCGTTGGTGATGCGTATGGACGGGTAGGTTTTGCCGTCTTTCAGGTTTATGTTGTAGCGTGGGCCCAGGCGCTTGATGAGGTTGTTCTCAAGCAACAAGGCCTCGTATTCGTCGTCGGTGCGTATCCATTCCAGGCTGGCGGCCTTTTCCACCAGGTGCCTGGTCTTCGCGTCCCTGCGGCCGGTAAAATAGGACGCCAGGCGGTCCTTGAGCGACCGGGCCTTGCCCACGTAGATGCAGGTACCCTGGGCGTCGCGCCAGAGATACACGCCGGGGTTGGCCGGCGCCTTGCGAGCGCTGTCTCGGGGGCTTTCGCTCTGGTTGGGCGATTCGGGCGCCTGTCCTACAGTATCGTCCATAGGGTTCGATAATAAGATATAGAAGCTTCCGTGTCGAAGGGAATGCAGAGCATGATGCCTCCAGTACGCCTACGAGCTCGAGCGCTCGCGACAATGCTCGGGATGTTCACGGCCTTGTGGCCGGCCGCCGCCCAGACCCGCCTGGCGGTGGACGCCGCCGTCGAGTCCCCGTCGTCGCCCTGGCAGTGGATACTCCACGGCGTGCGGGCTGTCCCGGGACCGGCCGGAGGCATGGACCTGGTCCTGGTGCCCGGCTGGGGGAACGGCGACGCGGCGGCGGACCTGCGCCTGAGTTTTGACGGCGAGGCGCCCGTGGACGAGGCGGGCAACTGGGCCGTCACCATGTCCGGCTCGTACGAGCGCTCGAGCGCCGAGCTGGCCCGCCTGGGCGAGGGCGCCGGCGTGTTTCGCGCTCCTTCAAGCAAGCTCGCCCTGAAGCCGGAACGCAGCGTCCTTGCCCTGCCCGGCAGCCAAGCCGGGGATTTCAGCATGGATTTCTGGCTCAAACCGTCCAGGGCCGAGAACGGCGAGATCATTTTGATATGGAAGGCGTCCAAACGCTCCGGCACGTCCTGGCGTTCACAGCAATACTCGGTCCTGATCCAGAAAAACCGCCTGGTTTTCGGGTTCATCAATTTTTTCGAGGATCCGTCGGGAAAAGCCACCACGGTCAGCCTGAGCGGCCGCTCCATGCTCCTGCCCGCCCGCTGGTCCCACCATATCCTGCGTTTCGACTCGGCCACCGGCCTCCTGGAGTACCTGATGGACGGCGTCCCTGAGGCCGTCACCTACGTAACGTCCACCGGCAGGCAGGGCGGCGAGGTGTTTCCTCCCAGGGCTGGCTCGGCGGGCCTTCTGGAGCTGGGCGCCAACTACACGGGCCTTATAGACGAATTCCGCATCCTGCCGTCATGGGTCGAGAATCCGGCGACCAGGCGCTACCAACCAGAAGGCGGTTGGGCCGAGTCGCCCATATACGACCTTGGCTCGACCAACGCCCGCATCCTGTGGCTGGAATGCTCGGCCATAGAGCCAGGAGAGGGAGCGGTGCACTGGTTCTACCGCTGCGCGGACAGCTCGGCTGGCTGGCGCGACGGCGATCCTGCGTGGGTGCCCTTCCTGCCCGGCGTCGCCATGGACTCGCGCGGCCGCTACATCCAGCTTCGGGCGGAGCTGTACCCAGACGCGGCCGGGGAGCGCAGCCCGTCGCTTACCCAGGCCGTGATCGTGTACGAGCCCGACGACGCCCCGTCGCCGCCGGCAAAACTGCTCGCCACGGCCGGAAACGGGTCGATACGCGTCGAATGGTCGGCTTCCGCCGAGGCGGACGTGCGCGGCTATGTGCTATACTATGGCTACGCCTCCCGCGACTATTTCGGGGGCGGAGCCGACCAGGGCACCAGCCCCGTCGTGATCGAGGGCCGGAACGTCACGTCGTTCACGCTCACGGGCCTGGAGAACGGCAGGCTGTATTTCCTGGCTCTCGCGGCGTACGACGGGGCGGATCCGCCGCACGTGGGCGAGTTTTCCGCCGAGCTGTACGCGCGGCCATCGAGGGTATCGCCATGAGGAAGACAGACAAGCGTCCGGATGCCCTTGCGCGGGCCGAGAACGCGCTCAGGCTCAGGGATTTCGAGACGGCCGAGCGGCACGCCCGCGCCTGCCTCCTGGAGGAGCCCGAGTCTCGCGACGCCCGCCTGGTGCTCGGCAACGTGTACCTGCGCACGGACAGGCCCAAGGACGCCCTTGCGGCCTTTTCCAGCGCCGTGGAATCGGACGCCAAGGACGTCCGCGCGTTGGAGGGCATGGCTTTGGCCTATCTCAGGCTCGGCAAGCCCTCGGACGCCCTCTCGGCCCTCGAGCACGCCATAGACTACCAGCCAACCGATCCGGAGCTGATGTTCAACCTGGGGAACGCCCACAAGGCGCTGGGCAAGCTCAAGGCCGCGGAGATGTCCTTTGCCAAGGCCATCGAGCTGGACGCCAAGCACGTCATCGCCTACAACAACCTGGGCAACGTATACCTGTCCATGGGCGACCCCGGAAGGGCCGTGCAGGTGTACTGGCGCGGCCTGGCCGTGGATCCGAACTATCCGTCGTTCCATTACAACCTTGGCGTGGCCTACGAGGCCCTGGGCAAGGATGACGACGCCCTGCGCGAGTACCAGGCCGCCGTCAAGGCCAGGCCCGGCTGGATAGAGGCCATGAACCGCTACGCGTCCTGCTTGGCCAGATCCGGCGAGCACAAGAAAGCCATAGACATTTTTTCGCAGATCATAGCCATCAAGCCCCTGGACGCCCAGGCGCGCAACGGCATCGGACTGTCCTGCGCAGAGCAGGGCAAGCCCGACGAGGCCATACGCTGGTTCCGCAAGGCCCTGGACGCCGATCCCTCCTTCCTGGAGGCGGCGGTGAACATCCAGAACGTGCTGGAAAAGACCGGCCGCTATGCCGAGGCCGTGGACGAGATCAAGAGCCTGGTCGAGCTGATGCCGGAGAACGACGGCCTCAGGGTTCAGCTGGCCAAGCTGTACCGCGTGCTTGGCCACCTGGATCAGGCCCAGGCGGCTGTGGCCGACGTGCTCAGGCGCTCGCCCAACGACGTGGAAGCCTTGAAGCTGTACGGCGCCTTGCTCCAGGGTTCCGGCCAGGCGGACAAGGCCAAGGACGTGTACCGCAAAATCGTGCGGCTGGATCCCCGCCAGGCGCCTTTCCGCGTCGAACTGGCGCGCCTGCACCGGGAATCCGGCGAACCGGACGAGGCCATAGCCGAACTCGAGGAATACCTGACATCCCGGCCCAAGGATTACGCTGCCCGCGTCGAGCTGGCCCGCGCCCATGGCGACAAGGGTGACTGGGCGCACGCCGCGCAGATACTCAAGGAAGTGCTGGACGACAGGCCGGACGACGCCGAAGCCCTGCTCGAGCTCTCGGTAGCCTACCAGAACATGGGCAACAAGGCCGCGGCGGTGGAGCAGGCCGGCCATCTGGTGAACCTCAGGGGCAGCAGGGGCCGCGCGGGCGACTTTGACGGTCTGGACGTGTCGCTCAAAGCCTACGAGAAGGCCGTCAAGGCGTACTCCGGCGACATGAGGGACGCCTGGGAACGCAATATAGCCGTGCTCAGGGAATCCCTGCGCGCGGACGCCGAGCGCGCGGCCATACGCCTGGACGAAGGCCTGGACGCCGAGACGGAAGCCCTGTTGGGCCTTGGCTCGGCTACCATACCCGTGGACGAGCAGGAAGAAATACTCTTTGTGGACGAGCGTGAGGAGCCCCTGGACGAGGAAGTGCCGGACGACGCCTTCCTCCAGGAAGAGGAAGAGGAAATCCCCAAGGTGGACGAGTTGCTCCGCGGGGAAGATCTCTATCCCGACGCTCCCGCCCTCGGCGGCTCTCCCGGGCAGGGCGGGGGAACGCCCCAGGAAGCCCCGCGTCAGTCGGCGCCGGAACCCTTCCCGGAACAGCCTGTGCCCCCGGCGGCTCAGCAGGCCGCGCCGGCCTGGCCCCAGCCTCAGATGCCGCCCATGCCGCAGATGGCTCCTCCGCCCCAGCCTGCCTGGCCGGAACCGCAGCGTCAGCCCCAGGCGCCGTATACTGAACCGGCCGCCGCCCAGCAGAGCGCTCCGCCGCCGCCCACTCAGCCGGCTTCCGCTCCGCCCCAGTATCCGAACTATCCTCCCTATCCACAGTTCCCAGCCGGTGGGGAAGGGCGCGGCGCCCAAGCCAGGCCCGAACCCGAGCCCGAACCCTTGCTCGAGGAACCGATGGAAACCGAGGAGGATTTCGAGGAGCTGGGTCTGGCCGAGCCGGAGGTGGAGCCCATCGAGCCGTCCGAGGACATCGAACTGGCCGACGAGCCTGTTCCCGAAGACGAGGATACCTTTGACCAGCCGACCGATTTTGACGAGGTCCTGTCCACGGAGCCGGAATTGGAAGAGCTCGGCACGGACGAGGAACTGGACCTGGAAGAATTGCCCCTGGACGAGGCGGCGGAACCAGGCTTGGGAGAGGATTCCGGCCTTGCAGAGGGCGCCGAGCCGGAAGCCGAGGGCGACTTCCTGGAAGAGGCTCCCGAATATCTGGACGATAGCGAACTAGAAGAAGTCCACGGTGACCTGGGGGTAGAGCCGCCCGGCGAAGAGGACGAGGACGAGCTTCTGGAAGACCTGGCCGGGCTGCCCTCCGAGGAACCTGAATTGTCGTCGGAGGAAGAAGCCGAGGATATATGGTCGGAAGCTCCCCCGCCCGAGGAGCCCGAGCTAATACTGGACGAGGACGAAGAGCCCGTTCCGGGCGCACAGCCAGCCGAGGCCGATGAGCCCATGCTCGAGGTCGTCGAGCCTGAATCCGCGGTCATTGAGTCCGGTCCCGAGGACCAAGAGCCAGCCGGACACGATGAAGCCGGTGACCACGGCAAAAGCAGGCCGCCCCGCTCCTGGCTGGATCCCCTGGGGCCGGAAGCAGGCAAGCTCTTTGTGTACCTGCGGGACTTGTCGCGCAGCCTGCCGGCTGACAAGCAGAAGGCCATGTCGGACAGCGGTGTGGACGCCAAGCTGGACTACATCATCGAGAATGTGGCCCCGCGGGAGGACGACATACCCGAGGAAATCCATGGCGTGCCCGTATCCAAGCGCCTGGCCAAGTTGATTTCGTTCATGCGCAAGGAGAAACGCGATGCCAGGTCCTGACGGCCAGCGGAGAGTCCGCGAGTACATAGGATCCATGCCGAGCCTTCCGACCACGGTGGCCAAGGTTCTTGAGGTGTGCAACAATCCGCGCACCAGCCCCGTGGACCTGGATCGGGTCATATCCCTGGATCCCGTGCTCATGGGCAAGGTGCTCAAGCTGATCAACTCGGCGTACTACGGATTGCCGAACCAGGTGACCAGCCTGGTGCGCGCCATCATCATGCTGGGCGTCAACACGGTCAAGAACCTGGCCCTGAGCACGGCCGTGCTGGACCGCCTGGCCGACAAGGCGGGTTTCCGCGCCCTGAACATGGAAGGTTTCTGGCGGCACTCCCTGTGCGTCGGCGTTGTGGCCAAGATGCTGGCCCGCAAGAAGGGCGTGGAGAGCCAGCGCCTGGACGAGTATTTTGCCGCCGGGCTTCTGCACGACATCGGGAAAATCCCGCTCAACAACGTGCTGTCGGAGGATTACGTCAAGGCCATGGGCCTGGCCGACCGCGAGCGCATACCCCTGTACGCAGCCGAGCGCCAGGCCATCGATATGGACCACGCCGAGGCCGGCGGCATGATAGCCGACGCGTGGCACCTGGACGGCCCCATTGCGGACGCCATCCGCTTTCACCATTCCATACCCGACTACGAGGGTCCCAACGAACAGATCCTCCTGGCGGTGTCGGTGGCCGACCACTACGCCAACCGGGAGAACATAGGCTTTTCCGGCTGCCTCTACCCCGACAAGCCGGCGCCGGACGCGTGGGAAAGGCTGGGCGTGCCCAAGGCCTGGCTTGAGGACATAGACGCCGCGGTTGCGGCCGAGATAGAAAAGGCCTCGGTGTTCCTCAAGGGTGCGGCCAAAGCCTAGCGGGATGCTGAAAACCCGGTGCCGGGACACAGCCTGCTCGTCGGATAGTGAAAGGCGCGAACATGTTTACCGTTAAAATATGGGGCGACCGCGGCTCCATGCCCGTGCCCGGGCCGGACACCGTGGTCTTTGGCGGCAACACAGCGTGCATCGAGGTGCGTTGCGGCAAGCGGCTCATCATCATAGACGCGGGCTCGGGCATACGCGGCCTGGGCGAGTGGCTGGCGCGCAACGACCTCAAGAAGGGGCCCATCGACGCCGACATCTTCATCACCCATACCCACTGGGATCATATCATGGGCTTTCCCATGTTCACGCCCATCTACATACCCGGAACAAAACTGCGCATCCACGGGCCGGTCAATTTCGAGGACGAGACCCTGGAGCAGATCATCGGCACGCAGTTGTCGTACCGCTACTGGCCCGTGCGCCAGGACGAGCTGGCCGCGGAAATAAAATATCAGAGCCTCAAGGAAACGGAGATGGACCTGGGCGACGGCGTTACCGTGAAGACCAAGTACCTGAACCACCCCGTTTTGTGCCTCGGCTACCGCGTCGAGTACCAGGGCAAGGTGTTTGTCTCTGCCTATGACCACGAGCCCTTTGTCAACGTATTCCCGTCCGACCCGGCCGATCCCGACTACGACGCGGCGGTGGCTGAGGAGGGCGAGCAGGCGGCCCAGGAGGAGAACGCGCGCATAGAAGCCTTCTTCCGCGACGCCGACGTCCTGGTCCACGACACGCAGTACACGGCCAAGGAATACACCGCCGGCAAACGCGGCTGGGGCCACTCGTCGTTCGAGCACGCCATCAACGCGGGCAACCGGGCCCGCGTCAAGCGCCTGCTCCTGTTCCACCACGACCCCAACCGCACGGATACCGAGCTCCAGGAACTCGAGCTGTTCTACCAGGGCAAGGTCGCGGGCAGGACGGGCATGCGCGTGGAAGCGGCCAGGGAAGGCTTGACCCTTACCCTGCTGCCCTAGCTTGACAGCCGACGCGGCCACGGCGACAATGCCCCGGCAATGAAAGAACATCACGATCCTGAAATATATCGCCCTGGTTCACGGCCCCGCAGTCTGGGGTCGGCCGTTTTCCGGGGGCTCGCGTCCAGCGTCAAAGGCTTTTTCCTGCTCGCGGCCACGGCCGTGCCCGTGCATCTTTTGGTGACGGCCGCCGAGTGGAGCGGAATACTCGGCCGCCTCAGCGAGCCTCTGAACGGCGCCGCGGCCGTATTTGGCCTGCCCGGCAAAGCGGCCGTGGTCGTCCTGGCTTCCGTGTTCCTGAACCTGTACGGCGCCGTGGCCGCGGTGGCGGCGCTCGGCCTCAATCTTCGCGTCATGACCATAGTGGCCGTGATGGCCCTGATGGCGCACAACCTGGCCCTTGAGTCGGCCTTGATGAAACGCACCGGCTCGTCCGCCTCCAAGATGATGCTCACCCGCCTGGTGTGGGCTATCCTTGCCGGACTGGCCCTGAACAGGATCCTGCCCGCCACTAGCCACTGGCTCATCGTGCCGGAACCCCTGGCGGCAGAAAACCTGGGCGCCTTGATAGCCGCCTGGGCGCCCGATGCCCTGCGGCTGGTCGGCACCATGGCGGCGCTCCTCCTGTCGCTCCGCCTGATCCGCGCGGTGCTTGAGGAATTCGTCGTCCTTGAACTGCTGACCAAGGTCGTTGCCCCCTTCCTGCGGGTGTTCGGCCTGCCGTCGCGGGAAAGCGTGCCCTGGATGCTGGCGAATACAGCGAGCTACGGGGCGGCCAGCAAACTGCTGGACGAGCGCATCAAGGCCGGGGAGATGAAAAAGCAGGAAGCCGACCTCTTCAACCACCACGCCGCGGTATGCCACGGCCTGTACGAGGACACGGCCATGTTCATGCTCATAGGCGTGTCGCTGTTCTGGCTGACCGTGCCCAGGCTGGCCATAGCCCTTGTGGTGGTGTGGTTTGAACGGGCCCGGAGGCACCGTTTCAGGCGCTCGTTCAAGGTGGGCACGGTTTAACAGGCCAAGAAGCGTGGCCGCGTGGCCGCGTCGCCAATCCGCCCGCCGGAGGTCACGTCGTGAGCTATATTCTGTTGGCCGTACCCTACGCCATCCAGCTTTTGTGCCTGATCCACGTGATCAAGACAGGGCGCGATTCCTACTGGATATGGATCATTATCATCATTCCCTACGCTGGCGGCCTGGCCTACATGCTCATAGAGCTGTTGCCGTCTCTGGTGTCCAGTAACCGGATCCGCGGCCTGGCAGGCAGCCTGATGGACAGTTTCAACCCGGGTCGGAAATTGGCCGATGCCAGGCAGCAAGCCGCCTTCACGCCCTCGCAGGGCAACAAGCTCCAATACGCGGACGCCCTGGCCATCCACGGCGAATGGGGCAAGGCCCTGGACCTGTACACAAGCTGCCGTACGGGCATATTCAAGGACGATCCCGAACTCTGTTACAAGGTGGCCCTGGCCCTGCACAGGCTCGGCCGCCATGCAGAAGCCCTGACCGAGCTCGACCGCCTGCCCATGGACGCGCGGCGGGTGTACGACCGGCAGGACTGGAACTCGCTCAGGCTCCTGGTGCTCGAACAGGTGCTTCCGCATGAGGACGCCGCGGCCGAATACCGGCGCGTGTGCGGAATACTGGGCAAGACCGAGCTTGAGGTCCAGAGGCTCGAATTCCTGGCGAGCTCGGGCGACAAGGCCGGAGCGGCCGAGGTCATACGCATGTTGCGCGACGACGAGGACGCGCTCAGGCGCCTTGGCGTGACCTACGACAAAGCCAGCTTCCGCCGCGTCCGTGAACTCGAACGGGAGCTGGCCAGGTAACGGGCGGCCTTTACGCCCCCTGAAAGAGGAGCCACCCTGCCAGGGCGTCAACGGTGCTGGTGATTCCCGCGGCGTCCAGTACGGCCAGCGTCAACAGCCCCACGATAACGACCAGGCGCCGCCACACCAGAAGCCGTTTCTTCCGGAGGACGGGCACCAGCACGGTCAGCGCGGCCAGGACAAACCAGAAACCAGCTCCAGCGGCCCGGGCAAGGGCCGGATTGGACACCGACATGGACTTCAGGCCCATGGCGGCGCGCATGAACCACCCGTTCAGGGCGGTCAGCTTGCCCAGGGCCATGGCCAGCCCGATGACGATGAGCAGGATTCCGGATACCAGCCTGATCTCCCTGCCGCGTTTCTTAAACCAGCCCATGAGCGGTGTCAGCTTGTCAAAGAACAGGCCGGCGAGCAGGAAGGGCACGGCCAGTCCCAGCGAGTAGAGCAGAAGTAAGGACGCTCCGGCCAAGGCCGTTCCGCTCCGCGCGGCCATCAGCAGGATGGACGCCAGTATGGGACCGATGCAGGGCGTCCAGCCGGCGCCAAAGGCCATGCCCACCAGGAAGGACCCCGCGGCTCCGGCCGGTTTGGACGTGGGATGGGCCCGCGCCTCGCGGTTCAGGATCTTGATAAAGTCAAAGATCATGTTGAGGCCAAAGAGCGCTATCACGGCACCCGCGATAATGGACAACCAGCGGGCTGAGTTGCCTGCCAGCAGCATGCCGCCGCCTGAGAACACCAGTCCAAGGATCACAAACACCGCGCTGAAACCCAGGGTAAAGAACAAGGTGCGGAAAAACACTCCCGCGCGGTCCGTGCCCTCCCGCACGTCTGCGGCTCGCCTGCCGCTCACAAAGGACAGGTAGCCGGGTATGAGGGGCAGGACGCAGGGCGACAGGAAGGACAAGACTCCCGCGCCGAAGGCGACGAACGCGTTCAGCTCGCTCATGGCAGGCGCTCCGCCAGCTCGCGGAACAGGGCTATGACCTCGGGGCCGTCGTACATGCGCGCGCCGACCATGCCGGCAATGGCGTTACCCTGTTTGTCCAGGATGAAGGTGGTCGGGATGCCCCTGCCGACAAAGGGAGCGGACGCGGCACCCGTCTCGTCCAGGTACATGGGAAAGCTGAAGTCCGGATTGTTCTTGAGGAAGTCGGCCACCGTGGCCCGTGGCTCGGCCACGCTGACCGCGAACACGTCAAACGCCACATCCCTGGTCTTGTCGTACAGAATCTGTATAGACGGCATTTCCGAGCGGCATGGCGGGCACCAGGTGGCCCAAAAATTGAGCAAGGTGACCTTGCCGCGGCTTACGGCGCTGGTTGTGGGCGTTCCGTCCAGGTTGAGTACGGACAGCGCGGGCAGGGGTTCGGGTGTGGGAAAGACGTAAAAGCCCAGAGCCTCGAGTTTGGCCGCGTACCAGGGGCCGGTCTGTGCGGGAGTAACGGAAAACTCGGCTGTCGGTTGGGCCTGGGTGGACGCGGGTGTGGGAGGCTCCTGGGCGGGTTTGTCGCAGGAAGCCAGGGCAAGCAACAAGGCCGTGGCAAGGGCCGCGGTCGGGTATTTCATGGGTGACTCCTTGGCGCCGCTCACCGGGGCGACGCTCTGGCCGGGATATTCGGCGCGGATCTGCTCCAGCGCAGGTGTATACAATATATGAAAAACTATATAAAAGAAAAGCCCTGCCGACCCCCGACCACGCGCAATCAGCCTGTAGGCGCGCGGCCCACGCGTAGCCGTGTCCCCGGTTTTTCAGTATACTGCAGTCGTGGCGCGCCATCGCGTTCCCAGTCCCCGCCTTAGGAGTAGCTATGTCCATATCCAGCCAACGTTATGGCCGTTTTAATGACGATGACGACGACGATGACGACGATACGCCGCAGCGTTTCCCGGACGCCCTTGCCGAGCGTCTTCTGGAAACCCGGACCATCTTGCTGTCCGGACAGGTGAACAAGGAACTGGCCGAGCGCGTGATACGCCAGCTGATCCTTCTTGAGTCCAAGAGCGCCGACCCCATCAAGGTGATGATAGACAGCCCCGGCGGCGACGTTGACGCAGGTTACGCCATCTTTGACATGGCGCGCTTCGTGAAGCCCGATGTGTGGATGGTCGGCATGGGCCTGGTGGCCAGTGCCGGCGCGCTGATCCTCCTGGCAGCTCCCAAGGAGCGCCGCGTGGCCCTGCCCAATTCCCACTATCTCATACACCAGCCCCTATCCGGCCTCCGCGGCGTGGCCACGGAGATAGAGATCCACGCGCGCGAGCTGGAGAAAACCCGTGACAAGCTGAACAAGCTGATCGCCGAGGAGACCGGCCAGCCGCTGGACCGCGTGGTCCGCGACACGGACCGCGACTACTGGATGAACGCGGAGGACGCCCTGGGCTACGGCCTGGTGTCCCGCATCGTCAAAAGCCGGGACGAACTGGGCTTATGACGGCAGAGCGCGTCCGGGGCGCCCTCGGAGGCGCTTTCAGCGGCCTGGCAGACGGCGACGTCCCGCCGGGCGCCGCCCTGTACCGAGGCAAGGTGCGCGACGTGGTCAGCCTGGGCAACGCGGTGGCCCTGGTGGCCAGCGACCGCATATCGGCCTTTGACCGCGTCCTGTCCACCGTGCCCTGGAAGGGCGAGATCCTGAGCCGGGTGTCCGGATGGTGGTTCGAGCGCACGGCAGACATTGTTCCCAATCACCTGCTGGACGCGCGCCAAACCGGCGGACTGGACGCCCTGGCGCGATCTGGCCGCTGCGTGCTGGCCAGGCGCTGCGACATGCTCCCCGTCGAGGTGGTGGTGCGCGGCTACCTGACCGGGTCGGCCTGGCGGGATTACGCGGCCGGCCGACCCGTGCCCGGCGCGGATTTCCCCGCGGGCCTCAGGCGCAACCAGCGGCTTCCGCGCCCCGTCATAACGCCAAGCACCAAGGAAGCGTCCGGACACGACCGGCCCTGCTCCGGCGACGAACTTGTGTCGTCGGGCGCCGTGGACGCAGACGTGTGGGCAGAGGCAGAGCGGCTGGCGCTTGCCCTCTTTGCCCGCGGCCAGGAGCTGGCGTCGTCCCGCGGACTCATTCTGGTCGACACAAAATACGAATTCGGCCTGACCGACGGCCGCCTGGTGGTGGCGGACGAGATACACACGCCGGATTCCAGCCGCTACTGGTACGCTGACGGCTACGCCGAACGCTACCGGGCTGACAGCAACCAGCGCGAGCTGGACAAGGAAACCTTCAGGCGCTGGCTGGTCGAACGCGGCTTCTCGGGCGACGGCGCGCCTCCCGCCATAGACGACGACGTGCGCGTGGAAACGGCCCTGCGCTACATGGATGCGTTCGAGGCCATTACGGGCCAGGTTTTCGAGCCTGTGTGCCCGGATGCTCAATCGGCGGGCGTCGCCGTGGCGTATGTGCTCAAGGAAGGCCTGGCAGGGCGGTAACACGCCACTCCCGGCCTTTCGGGAGGTGCCTATGCCTACGCGCGTATATGCGGCCGTGCTTATGCCGCTGTGCCTGGCCGTGTCGGGCTGTCTTCTGGATTTCAGCCCCCGGGATGACGTCGTCGTCATGAGCTACAACCTGATGACCCTCTTTGATCCGGTGGACCAGGGCAATGAATACGACGACTTTTCGGTGGCCAAGGGCTACTGGAGCGCGGTCCTGTACCGGGAGCGCGTCCGTCTCATGGCCGACGCCATACTCCTGGCCGAGCCGGACGGGCCGGACATTCTTGTGGTCCAGGAAGCCGAGAACGAGAGAGTAGTGTCGGACCTGGCCGACGAGCTGGGCGGCTACCCCTACCTGGCCGACGCCCCGCCGGACGGAGCCGCCCTCGGGTGCGGCATTCTGTCCCGGTATCCCGTCCTCGCGCTCAGGGCCCACCGCGTGCAGGATTCGGCCGCCGCCGACGGGTCGAGCCAGCGCACCATGCTGGAGGCCGAGCTTGACGTGGGCGGCAAGCGCCTTGTGGTGCTGGCCGTGCACTGGAAAAGCAAGCTGGGCGGAGCGGAGGAGACCGAGGGGGACAGGCGCCTGGCCGCGTCCCTGGTCCGCGCCGTGCTTGCAGAGCGGCTGGCCGCCGACCCGTCGCTGGCCCTGATCGTGGCCGGCGATTTCAACGAAAACCCGGACGAGTACGAGCGCGTGTCCATGGCCTATCCCACGGCCCTCATGCCGGCCGGGTCCGGCGCCGGTTCCTGCGTCCTCATATCCGATAACGCCGGCACGGTGCTCGGGCAGGAACCGGGGCAAGCCGGGGGACCCGTGCTGTACTGCCCCTGGACCCGGGGCTACAGTTACCGGTACGCGGGCGTCGACGAGCGGATAGACAACATGCTCATGACCGCCGGCGCCCTGGGACCGGGCGGCTTTACGTTGACCGAGTTCGGCGCCGTCATTACGGAACCTTTGGTCGACGACGACGGAAACCCGGTGGCTTGGAATTCCCGGCTGGGTGAGGGCTGGTCGGACCATCTGCCTTTGCGGGCTGTGCTCAGTCCGGCGCCGTAAGGGTATGCGGCCGCTCTTTGACAGCGCATCCCGCCGCGTGGTACAACAATCGGATGCAAAAAGGCCGACCCCTCATAGCCCAGAGCGACCAGTCCCTGCTCCTTGACGCCCACGACCCGTCCTTTGACGAGGCCAGGGCCGAGCTGTCGGCCTTTGCCACGCTGGAAAAGAGCCCGGAGCACATGCACAGCTACCGGCTGGACGCCCTGTCGCTCTGGAACGCCGCAAGCGCCGGCCTGTCCGCCGACGAGGTGGTGGCCGCGCTGTCGCGCTGGTCGCGCTACGAGCTCCCGCCGTCGCTCGCCAGCGGCGTCAGGGAAACCATGTCCAGGTTCGGCCGCCTGGTCCTGGGTCCGGGCCCGGAACCAGGGCTGTTGTCCCTGCGTTGCGCCGACCCCTATGTACGCCGCGAACTGGACGCCCACAAGAAGCTGGGCAAATTCCTGTCGCCCGACGGCGATGGCTTTCTGGTCAGGCTGACCGACCGGGGCACGGTCAAGCGCGAGCTTATCAAGATTGGCTGGCCGGCTATGGACGCGGCCCCGCTTGTCGACGGCGACCCGCACGACATACGCCTGAGGGACCAGCGGCCCAACGGGCAGATATTTGGCCTACGTCCCTACCAGGAGGACGCCGTAAAGGCTTTTGTGGGCCAGGGCGGGCGGGGCACGGGGTACGGGGTGATCGTCATGCCGTGCGGGGCCGGTAAAACCGTGGTGGGCATGGCGGCAATGGCAGCCCTGGGGCGGAAAACCCTCATCATCACCACCAATGTGGCCGCCGTGCACCAGTGGATAGACGAGCTCCTGGACAAGACGGATCTGTCCGCGGACGACATTGGCGAGTATACGGGCTCGGCCAAGAACGTGCGGCCGGTCACGGTGGCCACCTACCAGGTCCTGACCTGGCGGCCGGATAAGGACGCCGACTTTCCGCATTTCGAGCTGTTCCGCCGCGAGCGCTGGGGACTCATCATATACGACGAGGTGCATCTCCTGCCCGCTCCCGTGTTCAGGGTGGTGGCCGAGATCCAGGCCATACGCCGGCTGGGACTGACGGCTACGCTGATCAGGGAGGACGGCCTGGAGGAGGACGTGTTCAGCCTGATCGGGCCCAAGCGCTACGACGTGCCGTGGAAGGACCTTGAGGCCAAGGGCTTCATAGCCGAGGCCTTCTGCCGTGAAATCCGTGTGCCCCTGCCCGATGCCGAGCGCCTCCGTTATATCGGCGCGGGCCAGCGGGACCGCCACCGCCTGGCCGCGGAAAACCCGGTAAAGGAAAGGGCCTTGAGGGACATCCTGGACAACCACCGCGAGGACCTGATCCTGGTCATCGGGCAGTTCCTGGACCAGCTCAGGAAACTGGCCAAGGCCCTGAACGCGCCCCTGATCACCGGGCAGACGCCCAACGCGGAGCGCGAGCGCCTGTACCGGGAATTCCGGGAGGGCCATATCCATGTGCTGGTGGTGTCCAAGGTGGCCAACTTTGCCATAGACCTGCCGGACGCGTCGGTTGCCATACAGGTGTCGGGCACCTTCGGGTCGCGGCAGGAGGAAGCCCAGCGCCTGGGCCGTATCCTCAGGCCCAAGGCCCGCAATTCGCACTTCTATTCCATAGTGACCCGGTACACGGTGGAGGAGGAATTCGCGGACAACCGCCGCAGGTTCCTGACGGAACAAGGCTACCGCTACACCATAGAAGCCTGGGAGGAGGGTGAATGGGAACCGACGCTCTGAGGCGCTGGAAAGACGCCCTCATTGCCGATCCGGACGACCACCTCATAACTGCCGCCAAACGCTGGCTCGGCCCGGTACGCACGCCGTTCAACAAGCACGAGTTGGCAGCCAGGCTGGAATCGTATGTGCGCAAGCCCGACGTGGCGGCCGCCGCCTGCGCCCTGCTGGACGCCTGCGACCGGGCAGCCGTGGCCCTGCTCGGCAAATCCGGGGACCTGCCCCTCAGCTTGTTTGAGGCCACGCTGTCGGAGGCTTTTTTTGGTGGCGACGATTCCCAGGCGGCCGCCCGCGTGCGCAACCTCCTGTCCAGGATGGTTATCTTCAGGTACAGGGCCGGCGCCGCCGGTTACCGTGTGGGTCTCTGCCCGCCCCTTGCCACCGCGATGGCCAAGGAGGTAGGCGACGCGGATCTTGCCCCGTCCGCGCTTGCCGCCAAGCCCCCGCTTGCGCCCGACCCGCTGGCGGGTTTCTGCGCCATAGCGTCGGCCTGCGGCCAGACCAAACCCGCCTTTAGGAGCAGGAACGCCCTGTCCAAAGCGGCCGCGGAAAGGATCATGAAGACGGCGCCCTGGCTGATGGACGACCGTGGCCGGGGTCTATGGCTGTACCTTGGGGCGCTGGAGCGGGCGGGGGCCCTGCTTTCCGACGGCGCTTCCAGGCCGGAGCTGGATCTGAGGAGCTTTTTGGACCTGGCCACGTCCCTTGGACCTAGCTTTGTCGCCTACCTTGCCTCCAACGGGATACGTCTGCCCGCCGACCTGCGCGCCGCCGACCTGTTCGCGGCAGCTGCGTCAGCCCTGCCTGACGGCATTGCGGTGAACCGCGGCGACTGGTTCCTGGTTACGGCAAGTGTCCTGTACGCAGGCTTTGGGGCGGAGTTGTGCTCGGCCAGGGCGGCCGACGTGGTGTCGGCCATCCGGGACACCATGACGGCCCTGCTGGATTTTGGGGTGTGCGCGGAATTGCCTAACGGGCGCGTTGTCGCCACGGATTCCCGGGCAGCCCTTGGCCGACCGGAGCCGGACAAGCCCGCCGTCGTCATTGAGGAATCGCACGAGATACGGCTGCTCCCGGAGGCCGGAACGTTGGCCCGTGCCACGGTGGCCGCCCTGGCGCGCCTGGACAGCGCGGACCTTGTGTGGACAGCGACGCTGGACAAGGCCGCCGTCCTGGCCGATTATGCCTGGGGGTACAGCGCCGGCGACCTGGGCTCAAGGCTTGAGGGCTTGTCGGGACGGCCCCTGCCGCAAGGGCTCAAGTTCTCGCTCGAGTCCTGGGAACGGGCGGGCAAGGCCGTGCGGCTGCGTTCGGGCATCGTGGTTGTGCTGGACGCCGAACACGCGTCCCTGCTCGAGCGCCTGCCTTCGGCCTTGTCGCTCGTCGACGAGAAGCTGGCTGACGGCGTCTACCTGGTCAAGCAGGCGTCCTTGAAGGACGCGGAAAAAGCCCTGCTGAACATCGGCGTCCACGTGGACGTCCGGGGCGTTGGCCGCAGGACCCTGCCGGCCATGCCGGCCGCGGCACCGGGCGACGCTGTCCTCCGGCAGATGGGGCCCCTTGAGCTGGTTCCAGGCCGAGCTGGCGCTGAGGACGGCCGCCGTGAGCTGGTGAGGGGTCTCCTTGCCCGCCTTGAGGACATGGACCTGGACGAAGCGGCAAAAGCGGCGGCTCGTGACCGCGTCAAAGCCGGGCTGGTGCTGGATCCGGCGGGGCTGGAAGCCGCAGGGCGGGACGTGGCCACGGCGTCAGGCCTGGATTATCCAGGCAAGGTGCGCCTGATAGAGCGGGCCATACAGGAGGGTGCCGCCCTTGAGCTGAAATGCGCCGAGAGGAACAGGGAGTACAGGGAATTCGGCCTGCCCCAGTCGCTGGACAACAGGCCAGACGGCCTGTACGTCGTCATGCGGGCGGGGCGGGAAACGGTGTGCGTGCCCGTAAAACATATCGCCAAGGCACGCCTTGTGGAGTACTATTCAGACGGAGAACATTATGGCAACGGTTAACAAGGAATACAGTAGCACCCAGCTCAAGCTGGCCGTGCTCATAGACGCGGACAACACCCAGTCCAGCATCACCGAGGGGCTTTTGGCGGAGGTGGCCAAGTACGGCGTGGCCAGCGTCAAGCGTATCTACGGCGACTGGACCACGAACAACCTCAAGCACTGGAAGGATCGCCTGCTGGAGTACGCCATCCAGCCCATCCAGCAGTTTTCGTACACCACGGGCAAGAACGCCACGGACAGCGCCATGATCATAGACGCAATGGACCTCTTGTACACGGAAAAACTGGACGGTTTCTGCGTGGTGTCCAGCGATTCGGATTTCACGCGGCTGGCCGCCCGCATGCGCGAGGCCGGCAAGCTGGTGCTTGGTTTCGGTGAGAGGAAGACGCCCAAGCCCTTTGTGGCGGCCTGCGACAAGTTCATATACACGGACATCCTGCGCGAACCGGAGGAAGAGGCGGCCGGGACCAAGGATGAGCCGCGCAAAAAATCCAGCGCGCAGGATTTCAAGATGGACAAGAAGCTGCGCGCCCTGCTCATACAGGCGGTGGAGGACAGCGCGGACGACTCGGGCTGGGCATACCTGGGTCCGGTGGGCCAGTACGTGGCTAACCGCCAGCCCGAATTCGACCCACGCAATTACGGCTACCGGAAATTCGGGGAACTCATCAAGGCCTGCGGCTGGTTCGATATCGAGGAACGGTCCAATCCCCTGGACCCGGGCAAGCAGATATACATCCGCAAGCGGACGGGACGCTAGTCCTGTTAGAGTTCGCCGGGCTGCTGGCCGGACAGCAGGGCGCCGTTCTTGTCCCAGGCGTCCGCCCAGTAGGGCGTGCCCTGGTCGTCAAGGGACCAGCGTATGCGCGCGGCGCCAAGCTCCGATGTTGCGGGCTTGCCCTCAGCGTCTAGGAAGACCGCCTCAACCAGGAAACCGCGCTCGTCATAGGTGTCGTCGCGCCGGTGGTAGCCGTACAGGCCGCTTGTAGGCTTGCCATCAGCGTCGAAGAAGGCGCTGCTGACCGGCAGGCCGCGCGCGTCAAGGCTGATTTCCACGCTGTGGTAGCCGTCCACGCCGGTACGCGCCAGGCCTTCCGGCCCGAACAGGCGGACGGACGTTACCAGGCCCCGGTCCAGTTCTGCGATTTCCGACGAAAAGCCAAAGCCGTAGTCCGTCGGCAGGCCTACCCTGTTCAGAAGCTCCACCCTGCGTTCCGATTCCGACAGAAAATACACCCGGCTGGCGTACGCGCCCAGAACATCGAAAGGCTCGCCGTCCGTGTCGAAGAATTCCAGGCGGGAGTGCATGCGACCGGTTTCCGAAGTAACCGTGTGCAAGGACTTTTGGTAGCCCCAGCTGGAACTGAAAGCCGGGCGCCCGGTATCAGACAGCAGGACCCTGAGCTCGGCATCTGGCGTCAGCGCTATCCGCCTGTCCACCGCGTATCCCAGAAACGCCGAGAATGGCCGTCCTGAAGCGTCACGATATTCATATTCGAACGAGTTTTCCTGGAGGGTGCGCCTGATCACTGACCAAGCCCCGCTTACGTCGCGCACCCGGCGTCCGTCGGCCGAGTAGAACAGGTACTCGGTTTCGGCAACGCCCGATCCCGGCCGGGTCAGCATCATGCTCCAGCCCTGCTGGTTGGTGGCAAGACCGCCGGCCTGGTTGATCCAGCGCCACACTTCCGTGTCGCCATCCCGCTCGATGGCCAGCCTGGCCGCCCAATCCAGGGATTCACCGCCCTGCGGGCGGCCGTGTATGTAATGGTCAATGGCCACAAGGCGTCCTTCCGCGTCCATGGACAGGCGGTAGGCCGTGCCCTCAGCTGCCTGTTCTCGTGTAAGGGGCAGGTAGCCTTTCAGGGAGAAGGGGCTTTCCGGTACGCAATAGCGGTACCACTCCTCGGAGGCGGCTCCGGCCACGGCGCTGTCCATGCCGGCCGGCGCGAGCTGGCTGGAGTTCGCGGCTGGGGCATCGGGTTCCGGGGGCCTCAGGGCCAGGTCGTTGTGCGCGCCTATGAGCCACTCGCTGACAAAAGTGTCCACATAGCGGTAAGCGTCCAGGAGTTCGGCCAGCTCGGCCTGCAGGTTATTCAGGCTGTCCTGCACCTCGGTGTCTGCGCGGCCGGCCATGCGCCAGATGGACAGCTCCAGCCAGGGCACGGCCACAAGGACAGAGCGCGCGCTGAAGGCCCGGTCAAGCAGGTAGGCGCCGGGCCGGTCGCCGTACACGCAGCGCTTGAGGTCCGTCTCGAACGCGGCGTAAAAGCCGGAGAAGCCCTCCAGCAGCTTGACAGCAGCCTGAGCCGAGTCAACGTCGCTGACGCCGTTGATGGTGCTGTAGGCCAGGTCCATGTTCATGAAAAACAGGTTCTTGCCGACGGACGCCAAATTGTCGCCCACAAGGGACGACACGAGGAATTCTATGTAATTTCTGGCCGGGCCTGACGGGCCCTTAAGCCCCCGGATTTCCCCCAGGTAGATAGATTCCACCCAACAGCCGGACATGAAGGCAGAAAACTCGTTGAGCACGTTCCGGCCCCGGTACAGGGCGGACAGGGACGGTTCTTCCTCAATGAAATAGAGGGTGGCGGCCGCCCGCAGGAAGGACGAGCGGTATATGTTGGGATCGGAGGCAAGGAGTTTTTCGTCGCTTTCCGATATGACGATGGCCGCGGATTTGGGCCCGGTACGGGCGGGCCAGAACCCCGGGCTGGGCGGCTGGTCGTTGACCACCCTGACCTCCAGCCAGCCGTCTTCAAGCCCGTCCTCGACAAAGCTTATCAGGTAGGAAAATTCCTCGTATCGGCCCACCGCAGAAAAATCCCCGTACAGGCCCCTCAGAATGGGGCTGGGATCGACAGCGCGGACTGCCGGAGCGGAGCCCAGGCGTATCCAGGGCACGGCGGCGTCCCAGTAATCCATGCTGGCTGTCAGGCTTGCGTCCAGAACGCGCGGATCCAGGGCCAGGGCCGTGCCCGCGGCCAGGATAAGGAGCGCCAGCGCCAGGTATTTTTTCATGATTCCTCCATAGGGTCAGTTAAAAGAGTGACGGCGACAAGTCTACCACGTGGCAGTCCAGATATCCCAGGCTCAAGGTCAGTGAGCCTTCCGCTATGACGGGAGCGCCGGAGTCGTCGGGCAGATGGTAGGTCCTGCCCTCAAAACAGCCAGCCTGGCGATCCAAGGCTACCTTGATGTCCCCCGGGGCGTGCCCGTCTGCGGTTTCAAGCGAGCAGGCAACCACCACGACGCGGCTCTGGGCGCGGTCCTTGATGGTCCACCAGGCCCAGGCGGGTTCCACGTGGCGCTCGGCTATGGCGGCCGAGTCCAGGAAGGGCCGGAGGCGGCGGTACAGGCGCTCGATGGCGGCATAGCCGGCCGAGAACTCGGCATCGTCATTCCAGGCAAGGCCGCGGGCTGACACATCGGCCTCGTACAGGCCCGTGGACAGGTCCTGGAAGCCCATCGTCTCGTACAGGGGACGGCGCACCGGGCCGACGGACAGAAAGCGGGCCACGGCATGGCGCAGGCGCATACGCTCGCGTCCAAGCACGGCCGCCAGGGGTGTGCCCCAGCCGTGCGGCGCTCCCGCGTCGTGGGTGTCCACCGAGAAGCACACGGACCAGCGCCTGGCCGTTTCCCCGGTCTGGCCCACCAGCCGGTCATACAGCAGGAACGATTCCCTGAGCAGGGGCGCGTCTATGCGCCGCAACGACTCCGAGCCGGAGAGTAGGTCAAAGCCAAGCGACGCGTAGTCAAGCGGATCCCTGCCTGCCCTCTCGGCCAAAGCCCCGACGCCGGGAACGCCCTGCCTGGACGCCTTCATGGCCTCCGCGAGGATTTCCGGCGTGGGCCGGTCGGACAGGGGTACGCAGCCCGAGTCGTCCGCGCACGAATCCAGGCTGTGGTCCACGCCGGTGTACCGGACAAAGTCAAAGCCGTAGTCGTCGCGCCAGCGCTCGAACAGATGGGTGTAGTAGCGTATGGCCTGCTCGTTGCGGCCGGGCAAGCCGTAGGTTTGGTCCGTCTGGCCGGCGTGCGAGGGCGGGAGGCCGTCAAAAAAGGCGTAGGGGACGATCACTCCGGACGCCTCGGCGCTGACGTCGGACCCGTCCAGATCGCGGTACGCGAACACGGGGAAGTCGCCCGGACGGTCGTAGCGCAGGAAGCCGGGCCGGCCGACCCCGTTCCACGGGTTCATGAGCACCGGCCACAGGCCGTTGTCTATGCAGCGGTGTATGGTGGCGTAATATGCCTTGTCCTTTGCGGCTTTTTCAGCGTCCCTGTCCTTGGGCTGGGGCAGGAGGGTGGCCACACCGTAGTCTGACAGGGCGGAAAGCGACAAACGTCGCACGGCATCCGCGTTGGCCAGCCGCTCGGGCTTGCCGTAGGGCTTGAGCTGATCGTCGCAGAGCAGGCCGGCGCGCTCGTCGTCCAGGTGAATCCAATGGAAGAGCTCCGGCCGCTCAAGGACGTCGCGGCCGAATTGGGCCAGATAGGGCAGGAGCTCAAAGCCCACGGCCTTGCCCAGGAGCTTGCAGGCGCTGACCAGGGCCTTGAGTTGGGCGGCTGGACCCAGCCCGGCGGCCGTTAAGGCGGAATCGGCCAGCTCAGGGTCTATCAAAGCCTGGCTTTCCGGGGCGCGTACCAGCTCAAAATGGACCGGGTGGAAGGGTGCCAGATGTATGGCGTCCGCGGCCATGGCAGGCAGAATCTTTGCCGCCTGCAAAAAGGTGCCCGGACGTCCGTCGTGCTGGGTGGCCCTCACGTTCAGGTAGCAAAAATCGGACGCCGCCATCCAGGATGGATTTTTGGCGTCCGCGGCCGCGGACCTGGCGGGTCGGATGTCCTCAAGCGACGCATACAGACAGGCCACCGCTGCGTCTGATAGGCGGAGCAGGGAGCTTTGCGTCCGGGCCAGGGGCAATCCGGCCTGGCATGCGTCCAGAAGGGCCGCGGCCTCGGAACGGTCTTCCGGGCGCGGCTTGAGCTCGTCGGCTATATCCCCCCAGCTGGCCATGGCTTAATGATAATGGCCAGCGCTTGCGTTGAAAAGACGGCCGCCCCTCATAATCGCTATGTCCGGCCGAATTTGAGCGCCAGGGCTTCAGCCGCGGCCAGATTGACGGCCGCCAGCGACCCCAACCAGCGCTCGTCCACGTCAAAGCGGGGATGGTGGTTGGGGTGGGTGATGCCGCTCTCAGGCGCCTGGGTGTTGAGGAACCAAAAACAGCCAGGCACCTTCATGAGGTAATAGGAAAAATCCTCGCCGCCCATGCTCGGCACGGTCAATTCCACCACGCGTCCCGGTCCGAGCGCGTCTTCCGCGGCCTTCATGGACAGCCGGGTGGCTTCCGGGTGGTTGGCCAGGGGCGGATAGCCGTCTATCCACTCAAAACGACCCTCCAGGCCGCAGGCCAAGGCGGCTCCCGAGCAAGCGGCCTCAAGGCCTGCCCTGGCCAAGTCCCGCTCCGCCGGTTCCAGGGTACGGGCCGTGCCCTTGAATTCGGCGCTGCCGGGTATGACGTTGAACGCGGATCCCGCGCTCACCTGACACACGCTGAGCACAAAGGGCTTGCGCTGGTCCGGCCTCCGGGAGCGGAAGGCGTACACAGCCTGGATGAACTGGGCAAGCGCGGCTATGGGATCCAGGGTCTGGTGCGGCGCCGAGCCGTGGCCGCCGGAACCGACAAAGGTACCGGAGAACCGGTCGCTGGCCGCCATCATGGGTCCGGGCAGGAAGCCGGCCTGGCCCGGAGCCAGCTCCTCGGACAGATCGCCCACATGGCCGCCGACGATGGCCGAAACGCCGTCCAGACAGCCGGCATCTATCATTTTGACCGCGCCAAAGGCTCCCTCCTCGCCGGGCTGGAAAATCAGCCGGACACGGTAGCCAGAGGGCGGCGTCTTGGCCAACTGCTCGGCCGCTGCCAACAGGGCCCCGCCGTGGGCGTCATGGCCGCAGGCGTGCATCCTGCCGGGCGTGTCGCTGGCAAAGGAAAGCCCGGTTTCCTCGGCCACGGGCAAGGCGTCCAGATCGGCGCGGATGGCCACCAGGGGTCCGGCGTCGCCCACATCACAGCTTAGTCCCGGACCGCAGTCGCGGGGCTCAAGGCCGGCCGCCGCGAGGGCCGTGCGGACGTAGTCCAGGCTGCGGGGCAGGTCCAGTCCGAGTTCGGGCATGCAATGCAGAGCCCGCCGGTGCAGGGTGGCGCGTTCGGTGAGGGTCGCGAGCGTTGACGGGTTCATGGCTGCCTCCAGTTGACGGGTTCATGGCTGCCTCCAATAGTAGGGTTCTGACAAATGCCAAGGCTGTTAGTCCCTGGCCACGGGCCGCTTTTTGCCGTCCGAGTTCCGGAAGCGGTTTTTCCTGTTCTTGAGATAGGCTTTGTACGCGGCGCAAGCCTCATAATAGCCGTCCGGTCCGCGGAATGTCGACAACTCGTCGCAGCGGTACAGCTCGAGCAGGGTGGGAAAGCCGGCATGGTCAAGCACGCCCTCCATGGCGGACGGCGGTATGCGAGGCAGGGCGGAGGGCAGCATGTGGTAGCGGACCAGGAAGGCCACCTGGTCCACGATGGCGGGCGGATACCCCAGGCGCCCCAGGAAGCTCTTGGCCGTGCGCTCACCCAGTTCAGAGTGGCGGTCAAAGCGGCGTCCCTCGTTGGCCACGGCGTCAGGCTTGCCGCTGTCGTGCAGGAGCAGGGCAAGCGACAGGACCAGGCCCGGTTCCTTGCGGTGGCTGAAGGTTTCCATGGTGTGCCGCCAGACGTCGCCCTCGGGATGGTAGTCCTTGACGTGGTCCACCCCGGCCAGTGAGGCAAGTTCCGGCCAGTAGCGGCCCAGGAACCCGGATTCCCGGAGCAGTTCCAGGCCACGCTCCGGCCGGCGTCCGGTAACGATCAGGTCTAAGAGGTCCCTCTGCCAGGCTGGATCGGCCAGGGCGGGAACTTGGGCTCCGTCGGTATCCGGCTGGAAGTCGTAGCGGGAAGCAAGCACGGCCGCCTCGAACAGGATCTGGGCGGGTTCGGCGGGGGCGGGCGACGGCTTGGGCTCGCGGAGGGCCTCATACACGCCTCCCGTGGCCCGGTAGAGCTTGCGGTCGGCATCATGGATCAGGCCCAGGGGCCGGTAGGCGGGCTTCCAGTCCCCGTCCGAACACACGTAGCGGATGCGGGGTTCAGCGCTGTCGTCGGATGCGTCAGCGTAAGGCAGGCCGGGGTAGCTCAGGTTGCCGTGGGAACGTGCAAGCTCGACCATGCCCCCGTCAAACCAGGAAAAGACGACGGGCGCGCGAGGGACGCTGAAATAGTCGTCCAGGGCGCTGAACGAGCATACCATGGCATACCTTTCGGCACCCGCGGAAGTGACGCGGTATGGGTCAGGATCGGTCAGGGGACGTGTAGACTTCGTCGGCCGCGGGGAGGGTCTGGCGCAGGTCCTTGAGGAATTCCGGGCCTTCACCCATGTCCTCATAGCTATCACAATGCTCTATGCTACGGCGGGCCACGGTAAAATACTTGTACAGCTTTTCCTCACCCGATTTTTTGGTCCATTTGCCGGCGTCGCAGCGGACGCGCAGGTAGTAGCGGCCTTGGCCGGCTGGGGCGGGTACGAGCTTGCAGTGAATGCAGTTGGCGCAATAGATCTTGCCCTCGGTCGACGCTTCGTCCACAACGAGGTTTGTATCCGGGCGCACTGCTTCCTTCATCGTCTCCGCCTTTCCGCTCAGCATAGTATATAATCCTTCGGTACCGGTCAAGCCAAAGGCACTCTGGCCGCCACGGGGGATGGATCGATGCTCGCTACGCTAATCAACGCGGCCGCTATAATAATCGGCACGGTTATAGGTTTGGCCTTCGGGAAACTGTTCAAGGACCGAGCCCGCGACGCCGTGTTCAACGCCACCGGGGTGCTGTCCCTGGTCATAGGCCTGTCCATGGCCTTAAAAACCGGGCATGTGCTGGCCATGGCCATAGCTCTGATCGCCGGTGGGCTTGCGGGCACCGCCCTGGACATAGAGGGAGCCATAGAGCGGCTCGGGGAAGCCTTGAGGCGCCGCTTTGCCCGCAAGGGCGCGGCCAACGACGGCGGTACCTTTGCGTACGGCTTCCTCAACGCGTCCGTGCTGTTCTGCGTGGGGGCCATGGCCCTGGTCGGCTCGTTCAAGGCGGGGGTGGAGGGCGACTATACGCTGCTGTTGGCCAAAAGCGTCATGGACGCCTTCATAGCCATCATCTTTGCGGGCACCATGGGCGTGGGCGTGGGCTTTTCCGCCCTCTCCGTGCTGGTGTACCAGGGCGCCCTGACCCTGTTGTCCGTGTGGGTCGCTCCCCTGGTCAGCCAGGAGCTGATCACGGAATTGTCGGCCGTGGGCGGAGCCCTGGTGGTCATGATAGGCATTAACCTGCTGGGCCTCAAAAAGATACGCACGGGCGACTTCCTGCCGGCCCTGGTCGTCATCGTTGCGCTTGCGCCCCTGTTCAAGTATATTGGGGTACTCTGATGGCCAGGCGGGGCGAGCGGCGTCGTTCCGGGCCAGGAATTTTACGCCGGCGTGCAACCGGCGGCCCTCCGCGAGGTCTTTGATGAGGATGACGCACGACGAGATAAACGTTAAGCACGCCCGGACCGGTTTCCGGGACGAAACCGGCGAGTGGTATCAGCTGGACAACGCCGCCATCATCATGCCGGCCATCAGCAACGTCCGCAACACCAGCCTGTTCCGCATGGCCGTGACCCTGGACCACCCGGTCAGGCTGGACGACCTGAACACCGCCCTGGAACGGGTGGCCAAGCGCTTTCCCTACTACATGGTCGAGCTCAGGCGCGGGTTTTTCTGGTACTACTTCCAGCCGTTGAAAGAACCTATCAAGGCCGTGAGCGATCTCGGCTGGCCGTGCATGGGCTACAACATGCACAAACGCGGCGCGCCCCTCCTCCGGGTCCGTGTGGCGGGCGCCCGTATAGCCTTCGAATTCAGCCACATCCTGGCCGACGGGGCCGGCGGCGGCTGTTTTCTGACGGCCACCCTGATCGAGTATTTCAAGGAACGTGGTATCGTGGCCACGCCGCCTAGTCCCACCTGCGACGTGTCCGCCCCTCCGGATCCGGAGGAGTATGAGGACGCCTACCACAGGTTCTATAAGCCGCGCATACCCATACCCGGTCCCCTGCCCAGGGCCTACCATCTATCGTCCAAGCTCCTGCCCGTGGGCCAGTGCCGGGCCATAACGGGCATCGTGGTGGCCGATGATCTTGTGGCCCTGGCCAAGGCGCGCAAGGTATCCGTAACCGAGTTCCTGACCGCCGTGTACCTCGATTCGCTGATTGAGCTGCGGACCGTCCAGGTGCAAGCCGGAGCTAGGCGGCTGTCGCCCTACGTGTCGCTCGAAGTTCCGGTCAATCTCAGGCGCTTCTACAAGACCAAGAGCCTGCGGAATTTCAGCCTTTTTGTCCTGCCCACCATAGACACCCGCCTGGGAACCTGGACCCTGGATGAGCTGGCGGCCTATGTACATCACTATATGGGCATAGAAAACGACGAGCGGCGCATTGCCACCCAGATATCGCGGAACGCCGGCGGAGGACGCAAGCTGGTCGTCAGGCTCATTCCCCTGTTCATCAAGAATTTCTTTGCCAAGATCCTGTACGTGGCCCTTGGCGAGGGGCTCATATCGGGCATCCTGTCCAACCTGGGCACCATACAGATGCCGGAGGAACTAGCTCCCCATCTCGAGCGCTTTGACTTTCTGGGTGCGCCAAGCTCGACGCTCAAGACCTTCGCGGCGCTGTGTACCTGGAAGGGCAAGACGCATATCGCGTTCGGGAGCCAGGCCCAGTCCAGGGAACTGGAGCGGCTGTTTTTTAAGCGGCTTGTGGCGCTCGGCCTCCGGGTCGAGGTATCGTCGAATATGTGAATCCCGGCGATTTGCCCGGCCATGGCCGGCGGGTGAACGCGGGAACATGCGTCCGTGGACGCCATGATGTGGAGGACTGCCGTGGTACGTTGCGATCAATGCGGAGTTGAGCTTGCAGAGGGTACGGAGCGTTGTCCCCTGTGCGGGGCGGTTTTGGGCGACAAGGACGCCGCCGGCCGGGCCGGGGCCCCGGGCCCGGTGCCTGTTCCCGCGGACGGCGCCGGCGAGAACCGGCAGCGGCGGCAGGTTGCCGCCGAGGTCCTGTCGGTGTCGCTGGCTATAGCCGCGCTCACGCTGGTGGTACTGGACCTGATCATGGGGGCGGGTATCGCGTGGTCGCTGTATCCCCTGGTGGCCCTGGGCTTTATCTGGTGGCTGATATGTCCCACGCTGATGGCGACGCGCAAGCCGGCCCTTGGCATAGCGGTGTCGGCACTGGCACCGTTTGGCTTTCTGGTGGCCCTGGACGCCATCAACGGTTCCCTTGCCTGGTCCCTCACCTTGGGAGCGCCCATAGCGGCCGCCGTGGAGCTTGGGGTACTGGGAACCATACTGGCGGCCAAGGCGTCAAAAATACGCGGGCTCAATGTGCTGGCCTATGCCTTTGTGGCTGCGGCCGCCATCTGCCTGGTGGTAGAAGGCGCGATCGACCTGTACCGGGACGGCATACTGAACCTGTTCTGGTCGTCCATAACCGCGTCCACCCTGATACCCGTGGCAGGCTTCCTGTTTTATGCCCATCTTCGCCTAGCCAGGAACACCACGCTGAAAAAACTGTTCCACTATTGAGGTCCGCGCTGTGGGTGGAACGCAGCTAGCCGATTTCGGACGGTCTACCGGCAAATGCTGGCCGTCCGAGCCGGCGCGTGTTACCGAAATCTGCTTGTAGGTTTCGACAAAAACGGGATACAATCTTGAACATATAAGCTTATTTGTGCCCGGTGGAGCTGTCTTGATGCTCCTTGAGGGCGGTCTGTGACCAGGAGGGGCGTATGGCCCAAGCGGTGATTTTGATAGTGGAGGACGAGGCGTTGGCGGGCATGGAGCTCAGGGAAACCCTGGAGCGGCTCGGCTACAGCGTGCCTGAGGTTCTCAAACGGGGTGAAGACGTACCCGAGGCCATAGTCGTCCACAAACCGGACCTGATCCTTATGGACATACGCCTGAAGGGTTTCCAGGACGGCATAGAGACCGCGTACATGGTCGGCGGCGAGTTCGACGTGCCCTTTATCTTCCTGTCCGCCTATTCCGACGACGAAACCTTGTCCCGGGCCCTGGGCACCCGGGCTTACGGCTACCTGGTCAAGCCCTACGACGAAAAGACCCTGCGCACAACGCTGGAGTTGGCCTTGCGACGGTCCCGTGAATACCGGGAGCGCGGGAATGACGACTGGTACAAAAACGCCCTGTCGCGCTTTCCGCGGCCTGTGTTCCTGACCGACGCCTACGGCCGCATCAGTTTTTCCAACGACGCCGCCAAGGGGAACGTACCCGGCGCCGGAGACGGCCGCGTGGGCACGGCCCTGCATATCCTGTTCGCGGAGCCGGCCGTGGTCACGGACCTGCTGGCGGAGGCCGGGTCCCTGAAAGGCGGCGTGGCCAAGAAGACGCTTGCCTTCAAATCCAGCGACGCCAGGGCAACGCTTGAGGTCAGCGCGTTCCGCGACGACGACGGCCGGGCCACCGGCTTTGTGGTACTGGCCTTCATGGAGACCTGAGGCCTGACGGCGATAAAAAAAGGCTGCCCGCTGAGAGCGGGGCCACTGAAAAAGCCGACTTAAGGGAGGCAGGGGGGCCAACGAGGCACCCCTGCCTTTTTT
>JAFGJV010000038.1 GCA_016928955.1 Spirochaetales bacterium | reverse complement strand
GGCGTATACGCCGAGGTTCGCCCTTGCCTGAGGTCGGACGAAGCCCTAGCTCCCAGAGCGACCAATAAGGTTCGCGGCAGTAAGCAAGGTTTCTAAGGTAAACCTCTATAACCTGCAGCTTTAGAGGCTCCTTTTTGAAATTGGCTCAGCATGTTTGACATCAAGGCTTTGGCACACAAGGCGGGAGCTCAGGCTCCGCGGGCCGCCTTGTCCTGGCCGGCGTCTGGGCGGTACAGAGCGCCCAGGTCCGGGCCGTTGCCGCCGGCCGGGTAGAGGGCAAGTCCGCTGGAGGGATGGCGTTTCCAGTACTCAAGGAAGGGTTGCACCAGGCGCCAAGCCTCTTCGGCCTCGTCAAAGCGTATGAACAGCTGCGAGTAGCCGCGCAGAGCGTCGCCCAGGATGCGCTCGTAGGCGTCAGGGTAGGCGCCGGCCGTGTCGCGCAGGGCTCCCACCAGCTCCTCGCGTTCGCTGGAGTCGCCGCCTGAGGTCTTGGCGTTGATGGTCAGCACGACGCGCTGGTCCGGCTGGATGGACAGGAGGAGGCGGTTGGCCTCCGAGGCGGTATCATCGTCCTTGCGGAAATGGACGACAATGTGGCAGGCGCGCTCGGCCAGGGCCTTGCCGGTTTTCAGGATGAAGGGCACGCCCTTCCAGCGCCAGTTGTCCACCGTGAGCCGGGCGGCCACAAAGGTCTCCGTGGTGGAACCCGGCCTGACCCGCTGTTCGTCCAGGTAGGCAGGTCCGTCAGTGCCCTGGGCGTACTGCCCGCGTACGCAGTCCAGCGGCGCTTCCAGGGGACCGGCGTGGGGTACCGACCGTAGGAGGCGAACCTTGGCGTCGCGCACCGCCTCCGGGGAGAAATCGCCCGGCGGTTCCATGGCCACCAGGCAGAACAGCTGCATGAGGTGGTTCTGGAGCATGTCCCTGGCCGCGCCCGAGTCGTCGTAGTAGCCGCCGCGGTCCCCTATGCCGCCTGTCTCGGTAGCGGATATTTCCACCCGTTCTATATGCTTGCGGTTCCACAGGGGCTCAAAGATGGCGTTGTAGAAGCGGAAATATAGGATGTTCTGGACGGCTTCCTTGCCCAGGTAGTGGTCCACGCGCAGGATATCGTCCTCGTCGTAGCGCTCGTGAAGGAGCTGGTTCAGCGCGCGGGCGCTGGGCAGGTCGGTGCCAAAGGGCTTTTCCACGGCCAGGCGCCTCCAGCCGGCGGTACCCGAGTTTGTGCCGGCCAGACCGGCTTCCGCTATGCGGCTGGCGGCGTCGCCAAAACGGTCCGGCGTGCAGGCCAGGTAGAACAGCGCGTTTTCGGAAGGGTCGGCAAGAAGGCGGGCCAGGGCGGCGTAGGGAGCGGGGTCGGACACGTCGCCCCGGAGGTAGGATACGCGGTCCAGGAAGCCGTCGCGCGCGGGGTCGCCTGGCATGCCAGCCGGCAGGGAGGCGCGGATGGCCGCGTCCAGCAGGGCCCGGTAGCCCTGGTCGTCCAGCTCCCGCCTGGCCATGCCCACCAGCCTGAACCGCCTGCCGAGTTGGCCGCCGAGCCACAGTTTCCACAGGGCCGGCGCCACACGGCGCGTGGCTAGGTCGCCCGTGCCCCCGAGCAGGACCACCGTGGCGTCCACCCGCTGGCCCGTTCCGGCCGTGTCCAGCTTGAGCATACCCTGGCGCATGTCGCGCATGGAGTACAGGTCCATACCTCTCCCGCTTCTATTCCAGCCGCCTTACAGCATATACTGTGGCGCGGAGGACGCAATGCCCCATAACGAAAGTATCGACCTGGACCTGGGGAACTTGAGCGCCGTTCTGGAGCGCCTGCAACCCGATCCCGACCGACGCGCCCGCGTCCAGACGCGCTTTTACCGCGTCCTGTCCGAGGCCGCCCACCGCTTTTACGGGGGCAAGATACAGACCGCTCCCCGCTGCGGGCTGTACGGCCCCGCCTGGCTGAACGCCTGGTACACGCCCGGCGTGTCCTCCGTGTCCACGGCCATACGCGACCACAACGACGCGTCCTTCGAGCTGTCCGGAAGGGGCAACACGGTGGCCGTGGTCAGCGACTCCACCAGGGTCCTGGGCGACGGCGACGTTACCCCGCCCGGTGGGCTTGGCGTCATGGAGGGCAAGGCCTTCCTGATGAAATACCTGGGCGGCGTGGACGCCGTGCCCCTCTGCGTAAACGATCGCGACGAGAGGGGCCGTCCCGATCCCGAGCGCCTGATACAGTTCGTCAAGATGGCCAGCCCGTCGTTCGGGGCGGTCAACCTGGAGGATATCAGCCAGCCGCAGTGCTTCCGTGTGCTGGACGCCCTGCGCGACTCTGCCGGCATAGCGGTGTGGCATGACGACGCCCAGGGCACGGCCTGCGTTACCCTGGCAGGGCTCCGGAACGCCCTGGACCTGGCTGGCAAGCGCCTGGCCGACGCCCGCATCGTCCTTCTGGGGGCAGGCGCGGCCAACACGACCATAGCCCGGCTTCTCATGGCCGACGGGGCGGACCCCGCGCGGCTCAGCCTTTTTGACCGCAAAGGCGGCATACACGCGGGCAGGGCCGACCTTGAGGCCGATCCCGACGCCTACCGGCAATGGGAGCTGGCCCTGGCCACCAATCCGGAACGCTTCAAGCTGCCGGAAGACGCGCTCAAGGGGGCGGACGCCCTGATAGCCCTGTCGTCGCCGGGGCCGGACACCGTCAAGCGGCCCTGGGTACGGTCCATGGGGCCAAAGGCCGTGGTCTTTGCGTGCGCCAACCCGGTGCCCGAGATATGGCCGCACGCCGCCAAAGAGGAAGGCGCCTACATAGTCGCCACGGGCAGGGGGGACTTTCCCAACCAGGTGAACAATTCAGTGTGTTTTCCCGGTATCCTGAAAGGGGCCCTCCTGGTACGGGCCAAGGCCATATCGGACAGCATGGCCCTGCGTTGCGCCCACGCCCTGGCCGACTTTGCCAGGAACAGGCCCGAGGGCATCACGCCGGAATCCATACTCCCGACCATGGACGACGACGGACTCTTCGAGCTGGAGGCCGCCGAGGTGGCCGACCAGGCGGTGGCCGAGGGCCTGGCCAGGGTGCCGCTGGGCAGGGACCAGGCGTACGCCAGGGCCCGCGCGGACATACACGCGTCCAGGGAGCTGTTCAGGGTCGTGCTTGCCACCCTGCCCGAACCTCCGGCATCCATGCTGGCCGACGCCCTCAGCACGGCGCTGTCCGAGGCCTAGCAGGGTATTGAAAACTCGCTGCGTTTCAACAGGGAGCCTCTAAAAACTGCAGTTTTTAGAGGGTTACCTTAGAAAACCTTGCGTTTTCGGACGAAAACGCAGGGAACCTCTAATAACCATGGGGTTTTTAGAGGTTCCCAACAGCCTGCTCGGGATGAGGGCGGGCGTCAGAAGCTTGACAGGGCGTATATGCCGATGAGGAATTCCAGCCGGGCAAGATCGGGCTCCGGCTGGTCTTGCTGGCCCAGGGCGTCCACGTACCAGTAGAAAATGCCGAGCTTGGGATCGATGCGGAACACGTAGTCCATAAAGCCGCGGTCCAGGGGCGATTCGCCGAACAGCAGCCAGGCCAGGTCCGCGGACAGGGAGCGGAAACGGGACAGGGCGGTGGCCCATTGTCCGGCGCGCGACAGGTCCCAAAGTTCGTCCACCAGCTTGATGGCGGCGTCCCGGCGCTTTTCGTCGTGGTGGTCCACCCAGGTCTTGCCCACCAGGAGCAGGATATTGTCCCTGAATACCGTCAGAAGGCGCGTCCTGCGCGTTTCCAGGTCGCCTGAGTTGCCACGCACGTATTTGTGGAATTCGCCCGGGCTACCAATGAGGTCGGCCAGGGCAATGGCGTACTCCGCCCGGAGCACGGCGTTGCCGGCGGACGCGAGGAGGGGAAAGAGCTCGAAGGCGGCCTGTTCGGTATCCAGGTCCTCTTGGCTGTCCACGGCAAAGACGGCGTCCATGGGACTACCATGTCATTCAGCCGCCGGCTTTGTCAATCATGGCGCACGGGCTCCCCGCAGGAAGGCCACGGCCCGCGCTGGCCACGCCCGAGCGTTGAAAAGCCGACCGTCTGCGTGTAGGATGGAACCGTTGCGGTTCCGCGCCCCCCGGGGCGGAACCTGAAGGGACAGGCGGCGCATGAACGACATACAAGTCCATGGGAGAGCTGATCTGGGCTACGGCTTTGTGCCCCCGGCTTTCCTGCCCGACGGCCAGGACGAGTTCTATCTGCGCAGGCTCGAGTCCGGCAAGGCTGACTCGGAGTACCGCAGGCTCGGCGCGGACGAGATAGCCGCCCTCGAGCGCAACGGCAACCGCGCCGCGGACTGGTCCACGGTGCTGGTCAGCGACCGGTTTGACGCCGGCCTGGTGAGGAACAGCGAGTTCGCGGGCCTGGTGCGCATCGGCCGCGTGTCGAGCGTCGCGCTCGAGCACCACGACATGGTGGTACCGGTTGGCATCACCTCGTCCCGCCTGGTGTCCTGCGACGTGGGCGACGACTGCGCCATCCACTCATGCGCGTACATAGCCCACTACCTGATAGGCGACGGGTGCATCCTCCTCAACAACGACGAGATCCACGTGACCAACCACGCCAAGTGGGGCAACGGCATCATCAAGGACGGCGAGACCGAGGACCTGCGCGTGTGGCTGGACCTGATGAACGAGGCCGGCGGCCGCTCGGTCCTGCCGTTCGAGTCCATGATATGCGCGGACGCCTGGCTGTGGGCCAAGCGGCGGGAAGACGGCGCCCTCATGGACCGCTTCCGCGGCATGACCCAGGCCTGCTTCGAAACGCGCCGCGGGGAATACGGCGTCATTGGACCGCACAGCGTGATCAAGAGCAACCGCATCATCAAAGACGTCCGCGTCGGCGCCTGCGCCTATATCAAGGGCGCCAACAAGCTCAAGAACCTGACCATACGCTCCAGCGACGCCGAGCGCACGCAGATAGGCGAGGGCGTGGAGCTGGTCAACGGGATCGTGGGATACGGCTGCCGGATATTCTACGGCTGCAAGGCCGTGCGCTTTGTCATGGGCTCCAACTCGGCGCTCAAGTACGGGGCCCGGCTCATCCATTCCGTGCTGGGCGACAATTCCACCGTGTCGTGCTGCGAGATGCTGAACAACCTGGTATTCCCGGCCCACGAGCAACACCACAACACCAGTTTCCTGGTGGCCGCCGTGGTCCGGGGCCAGTCGAACATGGCCGCCGGCGCCACGGTTGGCTCCAACCACAACTCGCGCTCCAACGACGGCGAGATAGACGCGGGCCGCGGCTTCTGGCCGGGGCTGTCCACCTCGGTCAAGCACAGTTCCCGCTTTGCCAGCTACTGCCTCCTGGCCAAGGGCGACTACCGCTTTGAGCTGGACGTGCCCTTTCCCTTTGCCCTGGTGGCCGACGATCCGGCCAGGGACCGGCTGGAGCTCATGCCGGCCTACTGGTGGATGTACAACATGTACGCCCTGATCCGGAACGAGGACAAATTCGCCTCGCGCGACCGACGCAAGGTCAAGGTGCAGCGCGTGGAGTTCTCTCCCTTTGCCCCGGACACGGCCGAGGAGATGTTCGGGTCGCTGGCCCTGCTGGAGCGCCTGGTCGGCGAGGCATGGTACGCCTTCAAGGGCGACGCAACCCCGGAGCCTGCCGAGGCGCGCGAGCGAGGCCGAGCCCTGCTGGCCGGCTCAAAGGAAGATGTGGACGCCCTGGACGTGCGCGCCCCCGGTGTGGAAAACTCGCGGCGGGCCGTGGTCGTCCTGAAGCCGCGCCGGGCGTACAAGGCCTACCGGCACATGCTCAGGTGGTACGCCGTGAGGACCTTGCTGGACTACTTTGAGGAGCGGCCGGACCTAGGCTTCCAGGACGCGGCCGAGGTGCTGGAAGGCCCCCGGGTGCGGGACTGGGAAAACCTTGGCGGCCAGCTGGTACCCCGGGAAAAGGTCGAGGCCCTGGTATCCCGCGTCAAGTCCGGGCAGCTTGCCTGCTGGGACAACGTGCACGCCGAGTACGAGCGGCTATGGGCCGAGTATCCCCTGGACAAGGCCCAGCACGCATGGGCCACGCTGGCCGGCCTGTGCAGGACGGAGCGCCTGGAAGCCGGGGACCTGGCCCGGGAGACGGCCCACTTCATGGAAACCACGCGCTTTGTGGAGGAACAGATATACCTGACGCGCCGAAAGGACTATACCAACGCCTTCCGCAAGGCCACGTTCCGCGACGACGACGAGATGCGGGCCGTCCTGTCCACGCCCGAGTCGTCGCCGTTCGTGCGGCAGGCCCGGCTGGACATGGAACGCCTACGAAGCCGGGCAGACGCCCTGCTCGTCCGCCTGGGTCCGGCGGACGCCTGAGACCGGCCATGGATTCCATACCCCTGGACACGGACGGCGGACCCAAGGTCGTCCTTGACCTGATCTACCGGCTGAAGGTGGCCGACGTCATGAGCGCGGACGTGCGTTGGGCGACGCCTCTCGACAGCCTGCGCCACGTCCAAGAGCTCATGCGCGAGCACGGCATCACGGGCGTGCCCATCATGGACGGCGGCCGCCTGGCGGGCATCGTCACCATAGGCGACATCATAGAGGCCTTGGACGGCGGCCACATAGACGAACGGGCCGGCTCCAGGATGACCACGGGCCTTACGGTGCTGGAAGCCGACATGCCGCTCAGCTTTGCCATCACCTACCTGAACCGCTACCACTACCGGCGCTTTCCCGTGCTCAACCGGGACGGCAGCCTGGTCGGCATAGTGACGGCCACCGACATCATCCGGGCCCTGCTGGTGGAGATGAACCGCGAGGTTGAGCGTCTGGAGGAGGGGATCGCCAAGGTAAGCCCGGCCGCAGACCCGGCGGCAGGACCCCGGATACTGCGTTTCACCACGCGGCGCTTCGATTTCGAGAACGCGGGGCGGGCGTCGGCAGAACTCAAAAAGGCATTGAAGACGGCGGGAGCCGACCCCCAGACCGTGCGCCGCGCCGCCGTGGCCAGCTACGAGCTGGAGCTGAACCAGGTCATCCACTCGCACGGCGGTGTCATGGAGTTCCGCCTGGCGGACGGCCGGGTGGACATTCTGGCCGTGGACAAGGGCCCCGGCATACCGGACGTGGACGCCGCCTTGACGGAAGGCTACTCCACGGCCAACGAGTGGATACGCTCGCTCGGCTTTGGCGCCGGCCTGGGCCTGCCCAACGCCCGGCGCTCGTCCGACGAGTTTTCCATAGTATCGTCAGCCGGCGCAGGCACGACGGTGAAGGCCGCCATATTGCTGGGCGGCGGGGCGGCGGAGACCGGCGCGTCCGGGTAGAACGGCCTAAGCTGCAAGGAGAAAACGCATGACCATACGCGAGCTCGGCACGGAGCTGGGGTTTCAGCCCGTCCAGGACCACTACCAGGACCGTCCTCTGGACGGCGGCTACACGTCCGACCTCCTGTCCGACGTGATGGCCAAGGCGGGCGCCGGTTCGGTGCTGCTGACCATACAGGCCCACAAGAATACGGTGGCCGTGGCGTCCCTGGCCAACCTGGCGGCCATCGTGCTGTGCGGCGGCCGGAAGGCCCCAGAGGACATGCTGGACGCCGCCCGGGCCGAAGGGCTGGCCGTTTTTGCCACCGACCTGGACCAGTTCCACGCCACGGGCCTCGTCTACCAGGCCATGGGCGGCGGTGCGGGCGGACGGTGAGCGTCGTCTGCGACCTGCATAACCATTCCTGCCTCTCGCCCTGCGCCAGCCTGGACATGTCACCGTCGCTCCTGGCCCGAGCGGCCGCCGGCCAGGGTATCGACATCGTCGCCCTGACCGACCACAACGCCGCGCTCAACGCGCCGGCCTTCGCGCTGTGCGCCCGGAGGGAAGGCCTTTCCGCCCTGTACGGCATGGAGGCGTGCAGCGTGGAGGAGGTGCATGTCCTGTGCCTGTTCTCCGATCCCGACGCGGCCCTGGACTTTGGCCGCTTTCTTGGCGGCCATACCCCGGACTATCCCTATGACCCGGAAATTCTGGGCGACCAGGCCGTGGTCGACGCCGACGACTACGTGGTGGATCTGCCAGAGCGCTGGCTGGGCGGCGCCCTGGACCTGGCCTATGGGGAGCTGTGCGACCAGGCGCTGGCCCACGGGGCCCTGGTCATACCGGCCCACGTTGACAGGCCCATGTTCGGCGTCCTTACCCAGCTGGGTTTTCTCCCGGACGGGCCGTACGCCGCCATTGAAGCCGTTCGCCCCCTGCCGGAGGGAACGGCCCGCGGCTACCCGGTCATATCGGGTTCCGATGCCCACTATCCGGAGCATATAGGACGCCGGCCGTTCAGGCTGGACACCGGTCCGGACTGGAAGCGGGCTGATGGCTCCGTGGACCTGTCGGTCCTGGCCAGGGCCCTGGCCGATGGCAAGGCCCGGCCGTATTGGATGGAGCGGCCGGCATGAGCGGAAAACCAGCGGCCGCGCGCCGGATGTACGCCCTGGGCTTGCTTGCCGCCCTGGTCGCCCCGCTTTGGGCGTCGCCCACGGACGCTCGGCCCGGCCAGGGGGGCGCGGAAACCCCGCTCGGGTCAGAGCCCAGGCCCAGCCTCCCCACCCTGGTGCTCTGGGAAGGCGCCCAGGCCATGAGCATTTCCGGCGACATGCTGGTGTACGACTCGGCCGGAGCCAAGCTGGATCCCGCCGGTCTTGGGTTTATACCCGACGCCCTGGTGTTCAGAAGCTTTGATCCCGACCAGGCCGGCCGCTACGGCTCGGGGTCGCGCTGGGTGGCCCTGACGGTCAGGAACCTGTCCGGCTATGACGACTGGGTGCTTACGTCCTACCTCTCGGACGCACGGCCAAGCCTTCTCGTCGCCGTGGCAGAAGACGGCACCCGCCACGTGTGGAGGGGCGTTGACCTGGACGACCGCGTGTTGGACACGGGTCTGTCCAACGTGTCCGCCCTGTCCCTGTCCCTGACCTCCAGCACGCGCTGGACCGTGTACGTGCGCATGGAGGGGCATGGCCGTTTCTTCTGGGATCTCAGGCTGTGGAGGCTGGGCGCCCTGACGGGCAGGCTCATATTGTTTACCCGGGTGGCAGGCATCGTGGTGGGCGCCATGGCGATACTGTACCTGGCCGCCATGGTCATCGTGGTGGGTCGATCCGTGAATATGCCCGGATATCTCGTGTTCGCGGCGGCGTCCCTGCTCCTCGTGATGCTGAGCCTGAGGGGAGCGGGCACCGCGGGTTTGGCCCTTGGCCCCACGGGCGGAAGGCTGGCGCTTGACCTGCTCTTCTGCGCCCAGGGTTTGTCGCTTTTGGCCGTTGGCAGACAGCGTTACGGCGAGGGGAAGGCCCGGGCATGGAGGCCGGGGATCGTATGCCCGGCCGCCTACGCGGCTATTCTCCTTCTGTCCGCGCTTCTGCCGTCAACCGTTCCCCACCTCGCGATGATGGGGATACTCCTGGTCCAGCTCGTGCAGGAGGGCGTCCGGGGCGTGGCGGCTTTCAGGACCGACCGGTGGCTGCGCTCGTCCAAGAACGCGTTGTGGCTCCTGCCCGCGTCGGGCCTGGCGGGCGCGTTCCTCGCGGCGGCCGCACCCCGTTTGTCGGAACTGGACGTGTTCTTTCATCTGCTGCCCATAGCCCTGTTTCTCCACGCCCTGCTCATGAGCTTTGCCCTGGGCACTCTGGCCATCCAGACCAGGCTCAACGCCGACAAGGATTACGCCCGGGCCTTCAAGCGCCTGGAGCGCGTGACCGCCGACAGGGACACCTACATACTGGGCACGGCTCGGGCCCTGGCCGAACCCCTGGACACTGCCCTGGCCCTGGTCGAGGAAATCAAGCCGGCCGACCACGCGTCCGGGTCGGTACTGGCCCTGGCGCGGGCCCAGCTGATCGGCGTGGCCACCCTGGTCGCCAACACCCTGGTGTATCTCCGCCTGCGCGCCGGCGTCCTACGGCCCCAGGCCGAAACCTTCAACCTGGCGCCCGTGCTCAGGGCCGCCGTCAACCTTACCGCCTACCTGCGCGCCGGCCGCGACATTCGCGAGCGCTTTGAAGTGCCCCTCATCGAGCTGCGCAACGACTTCAAGGGCATACAGCAGCTTGCCTATATGGTGCTGTGCCGCGTCATGAAAACCCGGGGCCTGGGAGAGTACCGGGTGGAAGCGTCCGCGGATTCCCACCTGGTCAGGTTTGAGCTGAGCGACGACGGCGTGGAGCAGGCGGACACCGGTCCCGAAGTGGAGGGGTTGCCGTCCGAGTATCGGGGCGACGACTCCGGCGGTCCGGCCAGGCTCCTGGCCGAGGAAGCTGGCGCGGTGGACCTGGTGGTGTGCTCGCGCCTGGCACGGGAACTGGGCGGAAGCTTTTCCTACTCCAGGGACGGCGGCCGCAATCGCTATTCCTTTGTGTTCCCCCGCTCCATGAGCTGGCGGCAGTATGGCGACGCGGCGGACGCACACAGGGAGTACGGGAGCCCGGAGGCCCTGAGCGTGGACCTTGCGGCCAAGGCAAGGCCGGGCGGCATGATCCTGGCCGTGGACGACGACCCCCTGAGCCTTTTTGCCCTCAAGCGGCGCCTGGAGGAGGACGGCTGGTCCGTGGACGCCCGGGTATCGGCCCTGGATGCCCTGAACGCGGTGTCCACCGGCAGCGAATACCAGGCGGCCGTGGTGGACGCGGACATGCCCGAGATCAGCGGCTTTGAGCTCTGCACGCTGATACGCGTGTCCAAGGAGCACGACGCCCCGCCTGTCATCCTTATATTGGATTCCGCCCGCAAGGAAGATCTGGGCAAGGCCTTTGGCGCGGGAGCCCGGGATTTTGTTGTCCGTCCTGTCGGCGGTTCCGAGCTGTCGGCCCGAGTGCGTACCCAGGTGGACCTGGCCAAGGGCGTGGCCAGGGACCGGGAACAGCGTGCCCGCATGGCCGAGGTGGACAAGTTCAAGACGCTCGGCTGGCTGACGGCGGGCGTGGCCCATGAGATCAACACCCCCAACAACGCCGTGCTCAGGAACGTGCCCATGCTGAGGGAGATATGGGCGGCCCTTGCCCCGGAAGTCACCAGGCTCGGGCGCGAGCGAGAATTCGCCGTCCAGGGCTTTTCCGCCGAGGATCTGGCGGCCGAGGTTCCGGAGATGCTCAACGACCTGTACATGGGCGCCCAGCACATACGCAGGATAGTGTCCGACCTCAAGGACTACGCCCGCGGCTCAAGCGCCGGCCAGGCCGAGGCGGTGGACGTCAACCAGGTGGTGGGGTACGCGTCCCGCCTCCTCAGGCACACGATATCGGTGTGCACGCGCAGGGCCGTGTTCAACCAAGCTTCCGGCCTTCCGCCCGTGCGCGCGGACAGGCTCAAGCTCACGCAGGTTGTGGTCAACGTCATGGAAAACGCCCTGCAGGCCCTGCCGGACCCCGACAAGGGCATAGAGGTGTCCACGTACGCGGAAGGCGGAGGCGACTCTCCGTCCTGGGTGTGCGTTCGCGTGCGCGACGAGGGAGCGGGCATGAGCCCCGACGTGCTGAGTTCCGTGTTCGACCCCTTTTTTACCACCCGCCGCGAGCGGGGGGGCACCGGTCTGGGCATGCCGGTATCCGCGGGCATTGTGCGCGAGCTGGGCGGGGCCATAGAATTGCACTCCACCCTCGGTAGGGGAACGGAGGCGATCATCCGCCTTCCCGCGCTGAGAGACAAGGAAGGGGCTACATGATAGACAAGTCCGGGCGTATCCTGGTGCTTGACGACGACGTGGACGTGCTTGCCAGGATGGGGCGCGTGCTGCGTTTCGAGGGCTGGACGGACGTGGCCCTCTGCGAACGCGCCGAGGACGCCTTTGCCGCCCTGGACGAGAAGCCCGCGGTGGCCATGGTCGTGGACCTGCTCATGCCCGGCATGGACGGGTATCAGGTGCTCGAGCGCATGCGGGAGGACTATCCGAACGTGCCGGTCATCGTGGGCACGGCCGTGGACGATCTGGACGCCGTGGTCCGTTGCATGAAGGCAGGAGCTTTTGACTATGTGCCCAAGTCGGCTGAGAGCGCCCGTCTTCTGGCCAGTATCGAGCACGCCGCCCTGATAGCCAGCCTTAAAGAGGACAATCGCGCCCTCAGGCAAAGCTTTTTGGAGGCTGCCAAGCCCCCGTCTCCTAGCTTTGACCGCATCATCACCCGGGACGGCCGCATGCTGTCCATCTTCCGGTACATAGAAGCCATTGTCGCCAGCGACCGGCCCGTGCTCATATCGGGCGAATCCGGCACGGGCAAGGAACTGGTAGCAAGCGCCATACACGCGGCGTCCGGGCGCTCGGGCGAGCTGGTGGCGGTGAACGTGGCGGGACTTGACGACACCATGTTCAGCGATACTCTGTTTGGCCACCGCCGGGGAGCGTTCACGGGCGCGGATACCGACCGTCCGGGCCTTATAGAGCGGGCGGCGGGCGGCACCCTGTTCCTGGACGAAATCGGCGACCTTTCAGCCCAGAGCCAGGTCAAGTTGCTCCGCCTGATCGAGCAGAAACGCTACTACCCCCTGGGCTCGGACGCCATGAAGACATCCGATGCCCTGGTGGTGACAGCCACGCATCGGGACTTGGAGGCTGCGGCGGCCGCAGGGCAGTTTCGCCAGGACCTGTACTACCGGCTAGAAACCCACCGGATACGCCTGCCGCCCCTCAGGGAGCGTCGCGACGACCTCCCGCTCCTGGTCGAGCGCTTTGCCGAGGCGGCGGCCGGGAGATTCGGCAAGAAAAAACCCATCATACCGCCCGAGTTGTACGATTTGCTGCGGACCTATGATTTTCCGGGCAACGTCCGCGAGCTGGAATCCATGGTCCATGACGCCGTTGCCCGCTCGGACTCGCGCGTGCTGGCCCTGGATTCGTTCAAGGCCCGCGTATTCCGCGGGGGCAAGGCTCACGTGCCGGCCAAGAGCGACGCTGATGGCCTGTTCTCCCGGCTGGCCGTCCTCCCGACGCTCAGGGAGGCCAGGGCGGAGCTGATACGGGAGGCTCTGGCCAGAAGCGGGGACAACCAGGGCGTGGCCGCTGGCCTCCTTGGCATATCGCGCTCGGCCTTGAACCGCAGCGTACGGAGTAATGAAGACGACTAGCTGGGTGCCCTGTGCGATTTTGCACAGTTGTCGTTTTTGCTACAAGCATGTAACACCTTGATGGCCAAGGAATTATTCTTAACTTTTACAGCGAATACGGTTGTGGTACGGATAAAACGCACAGGGGCTCGGGAAGCCCTGATGTTCGTTTCTGCAGGGTTCTGTCAGACAAACTAGATAAGTGTATGTAATATAACGAAATACGAACGCATGAAATTTCTTGCATTTTGACTGTTCCTCCATGCTTTTGGCATGATTCCTGCTCTATAGATGGCGGTTGGTAAGGTCCCCAAAACAAGTAAAAATGTATCAGGTAAAAACAGCCGTGTGGGGGACAAGGTAAAAGGGCGGAAGCCCAGAGAACGGAACGCCAGGGCCGGCGTTCCGTTTTTTTTTGCCCTGAGCCCTGGCGCCCGTTCAACACCGAAAAACCTCGGGAAACGCAACCAGAGCGATATGCCAGGGTCAAAGGACTCAGAAAGGTAGGTACATGTCTCAGACTGCACTTCAACAAACGCGGCCGTATTCAGCGGGCGCCGAACTGGCCAACGCCATCAGCCACGGCTTGGGGGCCGTGTTGGCGGCGGTCGGCGCCGTGGTGCTCGTGGCAGCCGGCTTGTCCAGGGGCAACGCCTGGCATGTGGTGTCGTTTTCCGTGTTCGCCGCGTCGGCTTTGCTTCTGTATCTCATGTCCACGCTGTATCACGCCATACGCTCGCCGCGAGCCAAGCGGGTATTCAAGGTTCTGGACCATGCGTCCATTTACGTCCTGATAGCAGGCACATACACGCCCTTTGCGCTGGTGGCCCTGAGGCCGGGCGTTGGCTGGTGGATATTCGGTATCGTGTGGGGAGCGGCCCTGTTGGGGATAGCCCTGGAGCCCTTCCGTACCCGCCAGACCAAGATTCTCACCTCCGTGGCCTATGTGGCCATGGGCTGGATAGTGGTGTTTGCCTGGAAACCGCTGGCGGCGTCGGTGGGCGCGGATACCCTCTGGTTCCTGATGGGCGGCGGGCTGGCGTACACCCTCGGCGTGGCATTTTACGCCGGCAAGGCCAGTTGGAGCCACCCCGTGTGGCACCTGTTCGTGGGCGCGGGCACTATCCTGCACTTTTTTGCCGTCCTGTCGCTCCTGCCCTAAACGACCGGCAGCGCCCGCTCAGTCTTCCACGTACACCCTGGGGACGCGGGCGCTGACGCGGCACACAAGCTCGTAGGGTATGGTACCCGCGATCGCGCAGAGTTCCTCCAGGGGGAGCCGCTGGTCGCCCTTGACCCCGAACAGCAGCACGTCGTCGCCGTTGTACGCTTCTCCGTCCGGCCCGAGGTCCAGCATCAGCTGGTCCATGCACACGGTGCCCGCCACGGGGTAGCTCCGCCCGCGAATGATGGCCCTGGCTTGGCAGCCAAGGGCGCGCGGGTAGCCGTCCGCGTACCCAACGGGTACGGTGGCCACGCGGCTGAAGCGCTCAAGGGTCCAGCGCCGGCCGTAACTCAGGGACGCTCCCCTGTCCAGGGCCTTGAAATACGCCACCTTGGACATGAAGCGCATGGCCGGTTCCACGCCGGTGAGCGCAGGCGGCGCCGGCTCGTAACCGTACAGCATCAGGCCGGTCCGTACCAAGTCAAAGCGGGACGACGGCCGCGTCACCAGGCCGGCCGAGTTGGCCAAGTGGGCCAGGAAGGGCGCGTCGGTTTCGCGGCGTACGGCGTCCAGTACCAGGCGGAAACGGCGCTCCTGCTCGGCGCTGTAGTCGTCGTCCGTATCAGCCGACGAAAAATGCGAGAACACGCCGGCCAGCTCGAGGCCGGGCAGGCCCAGCACGGCCCTGGCAAAGCCCCCGGGATCGCGGTCCCACTGCACGCCTATCCTGCCCATGCCCGTGTCGAATTTGAGGTGTACTCGGGCCTTCCGTCCGGCGGCCAGGGCCGCTTCCGATATGGCGGCAGCCTTTTCCATGGACGGCAGGGTTATGTCCAGCCCGTGCGAGATGAACTGTCCGGCCTGCCGTAGGTCCAGGGGTCCGAGCACCAGTATGGGCACGCGGATGCCGTTCCGGCGCAGGTATACGCCCTCCTCGACCAGGGCCACGCCCAGGTAGTCCGCGCCCGAGTCGGAGAACTCGCGCGCCGTCCGGAGGAGGCCGTGACCATACGCGTCGGCCTTGACCACGGCCATGATTTTGGCGTTGCCGGCCAGGGCGCGGGCCCTGGCCAAATTGCGGCGTAGGGCGCCCAGGCGGATCTCGGCCCGCGTAGGCCGGTCGGAATCAAAGGGTATGACCGAATCCATGGATGGCATAGTAGCCCCTAGGTAGTCCGGCGTCCATGCCCGGGCGTCCTTGGGCGGGGCTTTTTGAGCCAGAGGATACGCGACGCGGCCGACGCCACAGCCAGCCCCCCGGCTATGCCGCCGGCGGCCAGGATCGTGTCAAAACCCGCCGATGCCGCCCTGGACGCGTCGCCGGACACCGCGTGGAACATGGTGTAGTACATGCCCCCGCCGGGCACCAGCGGAATGATGGCGCTGAGGATGAACAGGGTGGCCGGCCGCTTGAGCAGCGCAGCCATGAACTCGGCGTATACGCCCACGGCAAAGGACGCGGCAAAATATGCCAGGTTCGGCGAACCGGTGAGCGCCTTGGACGCCAGGAAGGCCCCCCAGGCCAAGGCGCCGCCCAGGGCGGCCACCGGCAGGTCTCGGAGCGGCGCCCGGAACAAGAGCCCAAAGCCGCAGGTGGCAAGCAGGGCCCAGGCAAGCTGGGCAAGAGCTTCCGTCATAAGGCCTGGCCCGCCAGGGCCCACAGCTTGAGCGCAACGCCCACGCCTATGGATATGCCGGCCGCCGATATCACGGCGTCGGCCCCGCGCGCAACCCCGGCCACCAGGTCACCGGCTATCGTGTCGCGTATGGCGTTGACTATCATCACCCCCGGCACCAAGAGCATGATCGACCCTATGATCACGGCGTCTACGCTGGCGGCGAGCCCCGCCGCCCCTGCGCCCAGGGCTATGGCCGCGCTAAACGCGCCTCCGGCTATGTTGATAAAGAAACCGGGCAGGCGCATGGCTCCCAGCCAGGACGTCAGCCTGCCCATGGCCAGGCCGACCAAGCCCGCGGTCAGCGCGTCGTTCCAGGCCCCGCCGAACAGCAGGCAGAAAAAGCCGGTGATCAGGGCCGAGCCCAGGGCGGGCACCGGTTTTGGGTAGGGCGGCAGGGCGTCTATCTCGCACAGGCGCCGCTCGGCCTCGTCCAGGTCGCAGGAGCCGGCCACGGCGTCCCGGGCAACCGCGTTCACCCTGGCTATCTTGTCCAGGTTCATCTGTCCCTTGCGTATGCGGCGGATGACGGCGCGGCTGCGGCCCTCGTCGTCTTCGCAGGACGCCATGAGGCCGGTCGGGGTGGCAAAGCTTTCCACGCTGAGCGCTCCCAGGGCCCCGGCGATGGCCATGATGATGTCTTCTGCCCGGTAGGTTTCGCCGCCGGATTCGAGCACGATGCGGCCGGCCTCGGCGGCCACGCGGAGGGCCGCGTCCACGTCTCCCGCGCCGGATTCTCCAGCCAGGCGCCCGTCGGCAGCCATGTAGCCTCCCATCAGAGGCGTATCCTCATGCCCAAGGTCACGTGGATCATGGCGTGGTCCCAGAAGGCTATGCCCGGATCCCAGGCGTTGAACAGTGGCAGGAAGCCGCGCGCGCCTATGCTGAAGGTGATGCCCTCCTGCAGGAACACGTCGAACCTGAACGCCGTTGACGGGTATAGCCAGCGTCCCGACTGCCAGAAGTACGCCGAAACCAGGCGCAGGTTCTCGTCCATGGTCGCCTCAAGCCCCTCCGTGGTGTCGCCCTTGAAGGACACCCGCAGGAGGAAGGCAGGACCCAGGGAGAAGGCCCCGCCGAGCTTGTCAGAAAAGCGGACGTTGACCACCACGGGCAGGTCCAGAAGGAATCCCAGCACGAACACGTTGTTGCCCTCGCCGGTTTCCGATTCGGTGGGCGCTGCCCGCCCGTCGTACCATTCATAGTTGGTCCACAGGATGTCCAGGGCCGGGTCGAAGGAAAATAGGGAATCCTCGGAGAAGGGCAGGTTGAAGGACGCTCCCAGGGTGTTGATCACGGGATTGGGCGCGGTGGGCGCGGTGTTGTTGATGATGGCCACGCCGAAGCGTCCGGTTATGGCGTCCAGGTCCATGGCCGCGGCTGGCAGGGCCGACGCCAGGACCAGGAATACGACGACTAGGTATTTCATCACCCACAACTATAGCGCGAAACCGCCGGGCTTCATAGCGCGGACCGCCGGCAAAGAAAGGACCCCGCCGGCCATCCCGACGGGGTCCAAAGAAAGGGGGGGGATGCAAGGAGGGCAGCCGCGGTCCAGCGCGTTCCGCGGCAACCCGTCGTGCCAAGGATTAGTTGCCGGCTCCCGCTCCGGCTCCGGTACCCGGCTGATCGGTGACGCCGTCGCCCGAACCGTCTTTCAGCTGCGCCTGGTCGCGGGTGCGGATCTGCTCGCGTACCATCAGCTTGGCGGCCTCTTCGCACTCGCCAGCCGAACCACCAGCCTTGGAGCGCTGGCGTACCTGCTCGGCCAGGGCCGTCATCTCTTTGGCCTTGAGGCCGCCGTCCATGGCGTCGGACACCACGCGGAAGGCGTTCTCGACGCGGACCTGGGCTTCCACCATGGCGGCAAAAGCCTCCTTGGCCGCCTGGGAATCCTCAAGGGTGAGCTCGAGCTCGGTAACCTTGGCGTCGATCATGGCCAGGGCCTCGTCTTCAGTCATGGCTTGCCTGGCTCCCATGGCAAAAGCCGAAACGGCCAAAGCCATGAACAACAGGACAGTAAGGGTCTTCTTCATGGTCAAACCTCCTGGTGGGCGCCCCGGCTTGCCGCCTTCAGCGCCTACGCAAGGGTATACCGCCCGACCCGCCGTCCGGTTGCGCCCGCCGCGCGGATTTTCTAAGCGGCCACTCCGCGCTATACTGGGCTTCAATGAACGAGGAAACGGACGACCGTACCGCGCTCGAGCGCGTCGTGAGCGGCGACACAGAAGCTTTCCGCATCCTGGTGGACCGCTACAGCGACCGGCTGTACCGTTTCTGCGCCGCCCGGCTTGGCGACGCGGACGAGGCGGAGGACGCCGTCCAGGACGTGTTCATCCGGGCCTACCGTTCGCTTTCTTCTTTTGATCCCGCCCGGGGCTTTGCCCCTTGGCTGTTCGCCATCGCGGCCAACCGGGTCAAATCCAGGTACGCGTCCAGGTCGGCCGCCGGACAGCTGGTGGAGGCGGCCGGGAAGGAACTCCTGGCGGGCGACGGGCCAGCCGAGGCCAGCGCGGAGGACGGCGTCCTGCGAGACCTGGCCGCGGCCGAGCTCAGATCGGCACTTGCCGGGCTACCTGCTTCCATGCGCGCTCCCGTGGAACTCTATTATTTTGCCGGGCTGGACGTGGCCCAGGTGGCCGCCAGCCTTGGCCTGGGCACGGAAGCAGTGAAGTCCAGGCTGTTTCGGGCCAGAAAAGAGCTGGCCAGACGGCTTGCCGGGCAACCGGACACGGCCTTGGAGGGTAGATAGAAGTATGAAGGGATTGAAGCCGACGGACATGCCACAGGTTACGCAGGCCAGAAAACGGGCCGCCTGGGTGTTCGACTCTCCGGAGCCGGGCTCCGGGGCGCGCCTGTTTCCCCGCAACAGGCAAGCCGCGGCGGCCAGCGCCGACGCCATCATGGAGGCGGCGCGCGCCTTTGGCCGGCCGAACGGCGCAAAACGTCCGCAAAGCGCGCGCGCCCCACGCGCGTGGCGCGTGGCGGCCCTGGCCGCCGCCGCCGTCGCCCTCATAGCCATCAGTTCCACCCTGACAGCGACTCTTCTGCGTCCGCTGGACGTGGTAGAGGTGCGGTTCACCCTGGAGGCGCCGGAAGCCAGCAGCGTGGTTCTGGCCGCCGATTTCAACGGCTGGTCGCCCGAGGGCTACGAGCTTACGCGGAGCGCCCACGACGGCACCTGGTCCATCGTCGTCCCCCTGCGCAAGGGCAGGGCATACACGTACAACTTTATCATAGACGGCGAGCGCTGGGTGGCCGATCCCAACGCGCCCATGTTGCTGGACGACGGCTTTGGGGGCTCCATGTCGTCCCTGGCCCTGTAGGAGGAGCGTATGACCCGACTGCGCGTGATCTGCGTAAGCGCCTTCCTTGTGGCAGCCCTGGCCGTATCGGCCTATGCCCAGCCCGGAGGCAGGCCAGCCCAGCCCCAAAACCCGGGCAGCGGCGTCGACACGCCGAGCGCCCAGGGAACTGAGGACAAAACCAGGGAACGCTCGGGTTCCGGGCAGGCGGACTCAGGCATGGACGCTCTCCGCTCCTTCCTGGGCTCAGCGGAGGCCGGATACCTGGACGCTGGCACAAAAACGGCCATACTTGAGCTGGCCGCCCCGGCCCTGGCCGCCGGCGTGCCGGAGGGCGCCTTCAGCCAGCGTATTAGGGAAGCTGTGGCCAAACGGGCCAGTCCCGCGGCCATCCTGGACGCCCTCGCGGTAGACGCCGATGCCTGGACCCGTATAGTCAGGCTACCGGGTTTTGACGTATGGCCTCCGTCGGACAAGGCGTCCGTTTTCTACCTGAGCGCCGGAGCTGCCCTGCGGAACGGACTTGGCCTTGAGGCGGTGCGCGGCGTGCATGCCTGGGCCATGGCCAGCGGCGGCGACCCCGAGCGCGCTGGGGCGGCGCTGACAGCGGCGGCGGCCGTGGCCTACGCTTTTGGCCAGCCCTGCCGTGACGACCTTGCTCGTATCATTGCCGCCTCGCGCTTGCATGTTGGCCAGTTCGGTCACGTGGCTGAGTTTGCCAGGCGGGCCGGGTCATCCGGCATGGGCACTGACGCCTTTGGCAGGGCTGTGGCCGATGTGCTCGCCTCCGGCGGAAATCTTTCCGCCCTGGAGCGTCGCCTCTTTCCGTAAACGGCCCCGCTGACAGGGAAAGAACGCCGCTCCTAATTCGGACAACATCTCCTGAAAAGAAGAATTCTCCGCGATAGACTGTGGTTTATTCAAAGTCCCATGGGTGGCAGCGCTCTCTACGGGAGCCCCTGCCTCCGGGCAAGGAGGATAAACGTGAGAAAAATTCTGTTCGCGGCCTTGGCCGCGGCCCTGGTTTTGGCGTCGTGCGCCAACCCCTTCAGTGGCAACCTGACTGATGAGGAAGCGGTACTGGCGGCCCGGATTGTCAATGCCGGGATGCCCCAGGCAGTGGAAGAGGCAGCCAAAGCGGCGGTGGCCCGCTCGTCCGCGACCGCCACCTACAATTACACCATCAACGCCGACGTTTTGGTGGACGGCAAGACCTATCATGTTCAAGGCGCTTTCAGTGCGTCCATGGGCGTAGATGATACCAATCTGCCTTTGGTAGTTTATACGATGGCCGTCCACAGCTCAGGCCTGTCAATCACCGGCCCGGACCTGAACTACACCCTGGCCATGGATTACACTGCAACCATCAGCCTCAACACGGATACCGGTAACGGCTCCGTGACTTTGCAGGGCGTCATAGGCGCCAATACCTTTGACTGCACGGTTGCCTTCTGATCGTTTGTCCCTGTACAAAAACCCGCCCGGTCTGACCGGGCGGGTTTTTGTGTCGTGTCAGTAGGACTTTAGGGAACATCTAATAACCCAATGGTTATTAGATGTTCCCTGCGTTTTCGGCTGAAAACGCAAGGTTTTCTAAGGTAATCCTCTAAAAACTGAAGTTTTTAGAGGCTCCCTTTAGGCTGGGTTCTTGGCCTTGAAATCCTGCATGAACTGGACCGTGGTCTCCACGTCCTTGAGGGACACCGCGTTGTACGCGGACAGGCGTATGCCGCCCATGGTGCGGTAGCCCTTGGTTTGCACGATGCCAGCCGCTTTGGCGTCTGTCACGAATTTGGCGTCCAGCTCCGGCGTGGGAAGCTTGAAGTCTATGTTCATCCATGAGCGGGACTCCGGCTGGGCCAGGCCCTGGTAGTAGCCGCCGGAGCCGTCAACCGCGGTGTACAGGAGTTTCTGCTTCTGCTCGTTGATCTTGCCCATGGCCGCCAGGCCGCCGTTCTTCTTGAGCCAGCGGAGCACCAGGTTCAGGATGTAGATGGAGAAGCAGGGCGGGGTGTTGTGCATGGAGAATTTCTCCTTGAACACCTTGTACGACATCATGGTGGGCAGGTCGGCGTTGGCCTTCTGGAGGAACTCGTCCTTGATGGCCACCACGGTCACTCCGGAGGGACCCAGGTTCTTCTGGGCGCCGGCGTAGATCATGCTGTACTTGGTAAAGTCCAGGGGCCGGCTGAATATGTCGCTGGACATGTCGCACACCAGGGGCTTGCCCTTGACGTCCGGTATGTAGTGCCACTGGGTGCCTTCCACCGTGTTGTTGCTGGTGTAGTGCACGTACTCGGCGGCCGGGTTGAAATTCAGCTCGGCCTGCTTGGGTATGGCCACAAAGCGCTCGCCCTCCAGCTCCATGTTGGCCGGGTGGGAGATCTTGCCGTAACGCTTGGCTTCCTTGACGGCGCCCTTGGACCAGTTGCCGGTGATCACGTAGTCGGCTTCCTTGCCGGCTCCCAGGTAGTTCATAGGGAGCATGAGGAACTGGGTGCTGGCGCCGCCGGTGGTGAAAAGGACGTGGTAGTCTGACGGGAGCCCGGCTATCTCGCGGAACAGGTCCATGGTGCCCATGTGCAGGGCGTCGTATTCCTTGCCGCGGTGCGACACTTCCATGACGGAGCAGCCGGTGCCGTTCCAGTCCAGCATTTCGTCGCGGGCCTGCTCAAGGACTTCCATGGGTATGGCGGCGGGGCCGGCCGCGTAGTTGATGACGCGTTTCATCGGTGACTCCTTACTTCTTTGCGTACTTCTGGACGCGGTCGACGATGCTGTCGGCCAGGCGCAGGAGGTTTTCCTCGGAACTGGCCCCTATGTGGGGCGTGAGGACCACGTTGGGCGCCGACAGGAGGGGAGATCCTTCCGGCGGCTCCTTGTCGTACACGTCCGCCGCGTAGCCGCCGAGCTGGCCGGATGCCAACGCGGCCGCCACGTCGGCATCCACGATGACCTGGCCGCGACAGGTGTTGACCACGCGCGCGCCCTTTTTCATCGTGCCGATGGTGGTCTTGTTGATCATGCCGCGGGTCTCGTCCGTCAGCGGCGTATGGAGGGATATGTAGTCGGCCTGGGCGTATACCGTGTCCAGGCTGACCATCTCGGCGGCGTCGCTTGAGTCCACGTATTTGTCATAGGCAATCACGCGCATGCCAAAGGCCTTGGCCCGCGCGGCCACTTCCCGGGCTATGCGGCCTATGCCCACCAGGCCCAGGGTCTTGCCAAGGAGTTCAGTGCGCTCGAGCTCTTTCTTGAGCCACTTGCCCTCTTTCATGGAGGCGTCCGCGCGCGCTATGTGGTTGGGCAGGGCCATCATCAGAGCAAAGGCCAGCTCGGCCACGGCCACGCTGGACGCTTCCGGCGTGTTGTCCACGGCTATGCCCTTGGTCTTGGCGTAGTCAACGTCTATGGTGTCCACGCCCACGCCTCCCCGGATGATGTACTTCAGTTTGGGAGCCTTGTCGATCATGGCCTTGTCCACCTTGGTCTTGGACCGGACTATGACGATCTCGGCTTCAGCTACCGTGCCCAGATCCTGGGACACGTCCCCAAAGGCCTCAAGGCGTTTGGGCAGGTCAGGCGTGAACGCGTCCGCCAGCAGGATACGCATGGAACCCTCCTTTTAAGGTTCAATAGGGAGCATCCACTAACCCCATGGTTATTGGATGTTCCCTGCGTTTTCGGTCGAAAACGCTCGTTTCCTAAGGTAACCCGCTTAAAACCGAAGTTTTTAAGCGGCTCCCTGTAGTAATTTGTCGAAAGACGCCAAACACCGGTGGGTTGCAAGGCGCCTCCTCTGTGGATTGCCCGCCAGCCCAGGCTGGAAGCGCTCGGCGCGGCCTGGACAGCCGCCTGGGCGAGAATACTCCAGCATGGATGATTGACGGGAAATCGTGGCACCATCTTAGCATGCGGGCGCCGAATGTCAAGGCAAGGGCGGGCTAGCGGGCGGGCACGCCCATGAAGGCCGCCAAAGTGTCGGCGTTCCTGCGGATACGTTCCCGGGCGCGGAACGGCACGGAATCCAGGAGATAGCGGGTGCCGTCCTTGAGCTCGACGACCAGGCGCGCCTGGGATCCCAGGGGCATCTTGTCTGCCTCCGGTTTGACGCTTTGGTCCATCCTGCCTTTGGCAAAGATGTCCACCGTTACCAGGGCCACGTCGTCAAAGGAGAAGCTCGGCCCTTTTGCCAGGAACAGAAGGCCCAGGCGGGCCGTCACCGTGCGGGACTCCGATGAGAAGGTCCAGCGTTCCTCATAGAGGGCTCCGATGGCTGACAGGACCACCACCACCCAGCCCAGGGCCACGCCTTCCACCGCGAGAGCCCCGGCCAGCAGGATGGCCGTGATCAGGGTAGCCGCCAGGCGGTACCAGACGGGTATGGCGTATACGTAGGAAAGGGGGGTGCCGCCCCGCGGCTTGCCGGTCAGCGACAGGAAGATGTTCATGCTTCCTTTATATCCTCCGCCCGCCTTTCGATACAAGGGCAAGGTTGTGGAGCAGTTTCCTGTCCCCGGGCGACGCTATGACCGCGCTCCTGAGCATGGCCTCTGCCTCGTCCATGCGCCCGAGGCGGTACAGGATAACGCCGGCGTTGTTCATGGCTCGGGCGTCGTCCGGGTAGGCGTCCAGGTAGCGTTTCCAGGCATCCAGGGCGGCCTTGGGGTCGTGGACGGCCGTGGCCGCGCGGTACGCGCCCTTACGCACGGGATCCTCGGGGGGCCTGGGAGGAGGTTCGGGTTCTTGACCGGCCGTTTCCAGCCACTCGGGGGTAGAGGCTGTTCCCTCCTGGCCGGCGTGCGCGTCGCCCGGCTTGCGCTCCGGAGCCAGCCCATTGAACGACACGCACAGCACGGCCCGGTCGTCGTGGGGCGGGGCGCCCATGGTAAAGGCCATGACGTCCCGCATGAGCCAGGACACCAGCTCAGACGGCGACGCCTCCGGCGCGCTCATGATGCGGGCGGCCAGACGATCAAAACCGTACTCTTCTCCCAGGTAGCTGCGCGACTCCGGTATGCCGTCGGTGTACAGGTATACCCGGTCGCCGGGTTCCAGGGCTATGAATTCCCGGCCGAAACGCGGCGATGTGAATATGCCCAGAAATCCGCCGTCCGAATCCAGCTTGAACATCTGGTCGCCACGGATCAGCAGGGCCGGGTGGTGGGCCGCGTTGGTGTACTCCAGGATGCCCGTTTCCAGGTTGAGTATGGCCACAAAGGCCGTGACGTAGCGCTCGCCGTCGCCCAGGATCTCGTGGAGCGACGCGTTGACGGCTGAACACACGTCGTCGGTGCGCACGCCCCAGGACATGCGCGAACGGAAGGCTATCTTGACCAGGGCCGTGACCAGGGCGGCCGCCACGCCGTGGCCGGACACGTCGGCTATGATCAGGCCGTAGGCGTTCTTGCCTATGCGTATGATGTCGTATATGTCGCCGCCAACGTCGGCCATGGCCTCGTAATAGCCGCCAAAGGCCAACTCGGAGCGCTGGGGGAAGTCATTGTCCTGCGGTATGAAGGTTGCCTGTACCTTGCGAGCCATGGCCAGCTCGCGGCGGAATTCGTCGTTCCGCTTCTGCACTTCCTCATAGGCTCGGGACAGTTCCGCCGACGCCGCCGGGAGCGCCTCGCCCTGGGAAAGGCTGGCGGCCAGGGTGTTCAGGTCCGCGGCGCTGGGCTTGTCGTCCATAGAAACGGTTTGGGAACTCATGCTACCCCGGGGCCCCTGGTCGGGCATACACCAGTATAGGACGAGCCCCGGTGGTGGTCAAATGCGGATACGGCGTCTCGGTGCGTCCTTGATGGGCGCGTCCCCCTTGGGTTAGCATGGCGGCATGAAACATCTTGTCCGCGTTCTCGCCATGGCAGCCTGCATAGCGGGGGCGCACGCCATCCGCGCCCAGGAAGCCCAGGCGGCCGCGCCGGCGGATCCGGGCTGCGCCGTGGTAGCCCCGGCGGCTGTCCGGCAGGGCGACCCCGTGTTCGTGTCCCTGGCCGTGCGTTCCGGGCAGAGCCTGCCAGCCCTGCCCGTGGAGCTGAGCATCCGCTACCCTGACGGCAGTGAGAGCCCCAGAGCGCCCGCCCACCGCGTGCCCCGGAGGACCGACCGCGTGCCAGGCGAACCGGTACCCGGCGCCGGTCCCTCGGCCAGGCCGTCGTCGCCCCGGGCCGCCTGGATGGCCCTGGTCGGCGTGCCCACCGACGCCCCCGTGGGCACGGCCACCGTTGTGGCGTACTCTGCCGGCGTCGAGCTGGCCACGGTGGACATGGATTTGCGGAAGCGGACCTGGAACAAGGAAACCTTGGTCCTGAACGCTGCCCTAACGCGCATACGCGCCCAGCCGGACCCCCGTAAGGACGAGCAGGCCGAGCACTACAACGCCGTGCTCCTGACCGTGGATCCCGGCGCCGTGTATCTTGACGGCGGCTTCTCAGCCCCCCTGAGCGGCAACCGGAGAACGGCCTTCTTTGGCGACCAGCGCACCTATAAATACTCATCAGGCACGTCCGCCTACAGCGTGCACGCCGGCATAGACTACGGCTATCCCACGGGCACGCCGGTATCGGCGCCGGGGCGGGGCAAGGTGGTCATGGCTGAGGAGCGCATAACCACCGGGCTGACCGTCATCGTGGAGCACCTGCCCGGCGTGTATACCATTTACATGCACCTGAGCCGCATGGACGTCCTCCCCGGCCAGATTGTGGAACGCGGGCAATCCCTGGGGGCCGTGGGGTCAACCGGCCTGTCCACCGGTCCCCACCTGCACTGGGAACTCAGGGTGCTCGGAGTGGCCTGCGACCCTGAAGCCCTGCTCGGGATTGACAAAATGCCCGATTTCCGTACAATGATGCCCGCGATTGAAGGGAGGTGATTTCCTATCAGCCAAATTATCGTCGATGAGAGCGAGCCCCTCGAGAAGGCCATCAAGCGCTTCAAGCGCATGGTGGAGAAGGAGGGCATCATCCGAGAGTGGAAAAAGCGCGAGTACTTTGAGAAACCCTCCGCCATCCGCAATCGCAAGATGAAGGCCATTGAGCGCAAGCTCCTGCGCAAGACGCGCAAGGCTCGTGAGGGCAAGTCCTACTAAGCCCTTTAGGCCCGACCTTGGCCCTCAGAAACACCGCCCGCGCTCAAGCCGGGCGGTTTTCTTTTGCCCTCGCCCCGCTAGCCCCGGGCTTCGCTTCCTGCTACAGTAGAGGCTGGCCGGACTGAGCGATGACGCGTTCCGGCCGGAGGTTGTGATGCGACGCGTTGGCGTTCGGGGATCTGGGTGGGTGTTCGCGCTGGCCTGCGCGCTGGCGGCAAGTGCCGTGTCGTGCACGGGCGATCGGCCGCAGTCCGGCTTGGCCACGGCGGTGCTGCGCTCGGGCGGCGTTGAAGTGAGGGTCGAGCTGGCCCTCACCCAGGAAGAGCGCCAGACGGGCCTCATGCACCGCACCAAGCTGCCTGACGGCACGGGCATGCTCTTTGTGTGGAACAGCGACCAGCGCATGTCGTTCTGGATGAAGAACACGCTGGTCCCCCTGTCCATAGCCTTTATCGCGTCCGACGGCACCATCCGCGAGATCCACGACATGGAGCCCCTGTCGGAAAGCGTCGTCAGGTCAGAGCGTTACGCCCGTTACGCCCTGGAAGTGCCCAAGGGCTGGTTCGAGAGGGTTGGCCTTGAGCCCGGCGACCGGTTTGAGCTGCCCCTAGACCTGAGCGCCGAGCCCTGAGGTTTTACAGGGTGCTTCTCTGTAGGTATATTTGTAGGAACCGCGACGGCGGTCTTTGAGGGAGTGTCCATGTTCGATATTTATACAATCGGAGCCGAGGTTTTGCGGCAAAAGGCCGCCCCGGTGGAAAATTTCGACGCCGAGCTGTCCAAGACCATAGAAACGATGTTCACCACCATGAAATTCGGGCGTGGCATAGGCTTGGCCGGTCCCCAGGTGGGCATAGGCCAGCGCCTGTTCGTGATCCAACTGGAAGGCGGCAAGCCCTTTGTGTTCATCAACCCGGAGATCATAGGAACCAGCCAGGACCTGTCCGAGTACGAGGAGGGCTGCCTGTCCATACCGGGCACCTACGCCGACCTCCAGCGCTCGGCGTCCGTGCAGGTCCAGGCATACAGCGAGCGCGGGAGGCCCTTCACCATGGAAGCCGACGGCCTCCTGGCCAGGGTCATCCAGCACGAGCTGGACCACCTGGACGGCGTCCTGTTCACCGACCGCCTGCCCGAGCGCGTGCGAGAGCGCCTGCTCAAGCAATACGAAAAACGCATGAGGGCATGACGCCCGTGCGCGTCCTCTTTGCTGGCAGCCCAGAGATAGCGGTACCGTCTCTGGAAACCGTGGCCGCCGTGGCCCACGTGGTAGGCGTGCTGACCAATCCTCCGGCGCCCAAGGGACGCGGCCTCAAGCCCGAGCCCACGCCGGTTGCGCTCAAGGCTGCAGAAATCCTGCCCGGCGTGCCTGTACTTGAGCCCGGGCGGCTCGGTCCGGCCGAGCGCGAGGCCGTGGCCGCGCTCGAGCCCGACCTGCTCGTGGTCTTTGCCTACGGCCGCCTCTTTGGTCCCAAGTTCCTGTCCTTGTTCCCGCGCGGCGGCATCAACGCCCATCCCTCGCTCCTCCCGCGCTGGAGGGGATGCGCGCCCATTCCCTACGCCATCCTGTCCCGCGACCAAGTGACGGGCGTATCCGTCCAGAAGCTCGCGCTCCGCATGGACTCGGGCGACGTGCTCCTGCGGGAAACCATGGCCTTGGACGCGCGGGAAACCACCGAGTCCCTGAGCGCCAAGGCTGCCGCCGCGGGCGCCAGGCTGTTGGCCAGGGCCGTGGAAAACGCCATGGCCGGCAGAGAAGCCCCGGAAGCGCAGGACGAGTCGCAGGCCACCTACAGCTCTGCCATCAGCAAGGACGACGGCCGCGTGGACTGGTCCCTTGACGCCCTGGATATAGACGCCAGGGCCCGCGCCTACTATCCTTGGCCTGGGGCGTGGACTACCTGGAACGGCGAGCGCCTGGCCCTTTTGGACCTGGAGCCGTCCGGCGGCTCGTCGGACGCGGAGCCGGGCACGGTGCTCTCGGTAGACACGCCGAAAGGTATAATGGTACAAACTGGACAAGGCCTCGTTGCCCTCAAGCGCCTACAACTGAGGGGCAAGAAACCCCTCGGCTACAAGGATTTTCTCAACGGGGCGCGGGGATTCGTCGGCTCTGTGCTCGGACTTCCATGAGCCGGGGCGACGCGGCCGGAGCTCCGATGCTGATCACGCCACCTGACGGGAGACCATAATGGATTTTAACGACATGCGATCCTTTTTCAGCTTCAAGAAACTCGACGAACTGGATCCCAAGCATGCGCGCATGACGATAGTGTCCCTGTCGGGCGTGATCATACTCATGGCCGTGTCCGCGGTTGTGGCCTTTTTCCTGACCCTGCGCGGCGCCGAGCAGACCCTGGTCCCCGACGTGCGGGACCTGGAGCTGTCCACGGCCCTCATCAAGCTGCAGGAAAAGGAATTGTATCCCCGCGTGTCGCTCCGCTTCTCCGACGACCCGGCCACCCGCGGCCTGATCATCGAGCAGGATCCGCCTCCCGGAGCCGTGGTAAAGGCCGGCCGCCGCATAGCCATCGTCGTGTCCAGGGGCGCCGCGCAGAACCGCGTGGGCGACTACGTGGGCCAGGACCTGGACGAGGTGCGGCTGTCGCTCCAGACTGTGTTCGGCTCGTCGCGCCAGCTGATCACCGTGCACGAGCCGCCCGTCTACGTGTACGACCCCAGCCCGGCGGGAACCATACTCCAGCAGTCGCCCCAGGCCGAAACCGAGCTGACCGGGGCCGTGCAGATGACCTTTGTGGTGTCCCGAGGTCCCGAACAGTCCAAGGTCACGGTGCCTGAACTCGCCGGACTCAATTCAGAGGCGGCCGCCAGGGCCATTGAAAAGGCCGGAATCAATTTCAGCTTTACCGTGCGGCCAGCTGAAGGGTCGGAGAAATCCGGCGTGGTGGTTGCCCAGCTGCCCGTGCCCGGCACGGTGCAGAACCCCGCCGAACCGGTCCAGCTGGTGTTCACCCTGCCCAAGGAACAAAGCGGCATGAGTTCCGGCCTCTTTACCCGGGACCTGCCTGAATATCCCTATCCACTGAGCGTTACCCTGTACGCCGAAACGCCCACCGGCCCACGGACCACCCTGGTGTCCGTGGAGCATCCGGGCGGGCCCTTCAGCTGGCCCTATGTCCTGCCGAACGGCAGCGTGCTCGAGCTGCAGGTGCTCAACAAGGTGGTTGCCAGGCAGGAGGTCGGCCAGTGAGCGACGGGCCAAGGAGAGCCAGGGTAGCCAAGTCGCCGCAGGCGGCCCCACCCAAGCGCCGCAAGGCGGTCAGGAAGGCGCCGGTTTACCATGTGGAGATAGTCCGCATGGCCCTGTATGACGTGGGCCGATCGGTGGACATCAAGAAGGCTGCGGCCCTCCTTCCCGGCACGCCGGGCATGCGCATACTCAGGCGCCGCGACACCCCGGCGTCGCTCACCATGCCCACGCCCCTGTGCGTGGACCTCCGTTCCGGTTCCCAGAAAGCCTTTTGCGACGACGCCGTGGAAGGCTTCTCAGCCATGGCCCGCATATACGCGGACGGCGTCATATCCATAGTAGCCAGGCTCAAGGTCAGCGCCAGCCTTGAGGAACTCCACGGCGTTGAGTCGCGGCCCGTGTCGCCCGGCATATCCGACCTGGATACATACACCGACGAGCGCTACCGCGCCGTTCTGGCCCAGGTGGAGCCCGCGGTGGCCGCAGAGCATTACGACACCGAGCGCATGGAGAAGGAAACCTACACGGCCTTCTGCTTTGCCGACGTGGGCATGGCGCCCGCGGACTTTGTGTCGGCCAACGAGCGGCCCCTGACCACCCTGCTCGGCGGAGAGCCCTGGGACACGCCCATACACGCGTCGCAGATACGCCGCTCCATGTCCAACCCCTTTTCCTACAGCCAGAACGACCTGGTGGTCTTTGACATGGACCGCTGCCTGATCATAGACGCCGAGCGCGACTACGAGGACGTGCTCCTGATCACCGAGCTGGCCAACTACCAGTTCCTGGAACTACGCACCCTGGACAGGCTCCTGGACCGCTGGCTGGACGAGGCGGAGGACGACGTCAACGCCTTCTACCGCCGCGAGCGCCCGGGCAAGCGGCCCAAAAAGCGGACCATCAAGGCAGGCGCCCTGCAGCGCAAGCTGGCCGTCATCCAGGCCCTGCGCCTGGACGCCCTGTTTATCCTGGAAAACCTGGAGAACAGCGCCAAGATCATAGGCGACTATTTCCTGGGCATCGTGTACGAGCACCTGTGCGGCATATTCAACACGGCCGGCTGGACCCGCTCGGTGGAACGGCGCCTGGACGCCCTCCAGAACGTGTACGAGATCGTCAAGGGCGACAAGAACGAGCGCACCATGCTGGTGCTGGAAATTGTGTTCATCATCGTGTGCATCATACCCATCATACAGTTCGCGATGGGTTGATCGGACAGTAATTCTCGTCTGACCTGAGGTTGAGGGGGGCTCTATTTGCCAGACAGATGCCGTATTGGGCTCTTCTTTTTGAATAGAGTCCCTAAGGGCCATCGGGTTTTAGAGATTCCCATAAACGGACGGTTCTTGTAGAAACCACTCGTGTGCTGACATATTATCAAGCGCCTGCAAATCATGCCCACAGTTCACGAGTCCAGTTTTGAAACAGCCAACTTCCGGTTAATCTATCAATTGACACTGTTTTTATTTCGTGAAAAATTACCCATATATACGCCGTGGAAAAAAGTGTGGCAGGTTCCATGAAGATACTATTTTTTGCAGCGGTCTTGTCGCTATCTTTATCCACCGTATTGGCTGAAGAGATGGAAGTATTCAATAAGACACTCTTTAAAAGAGGTGGCCATGAAAAGAATGCTCATGTTATTCGCGCTAGTGTTGTTGGCATCCCTGTCGATAATCTTCCTGGTTTTTTCCTTTCATAACAAACGTGATGATGCCCAAAAAGGCCATGTGCGGCAGGCTTTCCTGCGCCATGTCGGTACCGTGTATTTTGCCAAGAACCCTCTCTTGAAGGGCCCGCCTAAACCGCAGAATCTAATGCTGTATCTGATAGACGAGCGCAAGGTGTCTGAGTTCTCACAGGCGTCGAATATTGAATCCATTTACTTGCTTGCTGAAGACGGCTCTGCTTTCGAGGTGGAATTGCAGGGAATAGGCGCTCCGCGCGATCTTGGCTATATGCCCGCGGGCAAGGAGTATAGTTCACGCTTTGGCGGAGCTTTGTTTGAGCGTACTATCAGGGTGGGTGTTCTATATCCCAACCAAGACAGCAGTGTGAGCGTTACCGGGATCCGTTTCTATTTCAATGACGGGGTTGCAGAGGAATTTCCCATTGGGCGGCTCGTTTTCAAGGCGGTGCCCGATGAACTGGTTCTCATTGGAGGGTTGACTAACCTGCAGTTTGGACGGTGGGCTGGTACCCTTGCCTATAACGGTGAAACGTATCAGCTGGGTGATGCGCCTTTAGGGATGCAGTTTACGAATTTGGCCGTACGGATTCCCTTTGCAACGAACGAGTTGAGTCGCGCCTCCCAACTGGGCGACGGGGAAAGATTGTTGGGGATTGATATAGGAATAGACGGAATATATGTTGATTGGCGGCATCCATTGTATTCAGAGGGGATGAAAAATCGGCCTCCTGTGGTCATGGCGGTGAAAGAGGAGCTGAAGGCGCGTTCTGAGGAAGATCCTGAGCTGGAAACAGGCGCGGATTCGTACTTCAACGTCTTGGTATATGTAACGAACAAGAATCATTACTCCCGAGAAGAGCTACGGGACAAGAACCCCTTGCTTTTTCTCCCAGACGAATACAACTCCTTCAAGAGGGAGAATATAGACACACGGTTTCCCGGAGCGATCGACGATGAGCAATTGGCGCCTGATATGGACGGGGTGAAGGCTCTTTAGGCTTGGTATCCTGTCTATTATTCGCCGGAGTCTGATTTTACGAATACCGTGGTGTATTTCCATCCGGCGATCAGGGTCGAAAGCTGCGGCGTGGAAAAATATCGATTTGTATCTTTCTCTCCCGAGGTCGTGCAGCCATCAAGGTACGCCGATCTTGCCGCTCTCATGGAAGAGCAAGATGGGCAGGGAGGTGAATAATTGGGGCAGGGTGCTCTATGGGTCCTAGTAATCATGAGGGTTGCAGGATAGAGCGTCAGTTTTAGGTGTTCTCTTGTGACGATCACCCAAGCATTGGAATTATGCCTTCGCTGCAAGATAGTGCAATTCCTATCCGAATGTTTCCGTGAGTCTTTCGAGGAGCGGAGTCCATGAGTTTGCATGTAGAGCATGTTCATAAGTCTTATTCACCAGGTAAGAAGGTCTTGAACGATCTGTCCCTTTCTTTGGTCTCGGGGGAAACCTATGCCTTGGTCGGACCCAATGGAGCCGGAAAATCCACTACCATTAAGTGCATTATCGGTGCGGTGAGCCCGCAAGAAGGCCAGCTATTGTACAACAACAAAAGCCTGGATCATCTGAAAGAATCCAAGGGGCTTTCCTATCTGCCGGAGAGTTTGATCCTGCCGCGCAGTTCAACGATGAAGGAGTACCTGTCCGCTGTCGCCTTGCTTAAAGGCATACCGGAAATCCAGGCCAGGGAGCTCATGCAGGAGCTGGCGAAGAAACTCGATATGGACAAGGTGCTCAACAAGCGCATAGGCACTTTTTCCAAGGGTATGCGTAAGAAAGTAGGCGTGATCCAGGCTTTCCTGGGCAAGGCTGAGCTTATAATCCTCGATGAGCCCACCTCGGACCTGGACCCCGTGGCCAGAAGGGCCGTGCTTTCCCTGGTTGCCGATGCAAAGGCTGGCGGCACGAGCGTACTTATGACTTCTCACATCCTTACCGACCTTGAACGGGTCTGTGACAGGGCCGGCTTGCTCTATGGCGGAAGGCTCGTTTCTGAAATCGTACTAGCCGAATATCGGAGAGACAGTAGGGTGGCTAGCGCACGTTTGGAAAATCTGGAGCGAGGGGCAACGCTTACACTGGCACTTGGCAACGATTGTGAGATTGCGGAGGGCAGCTACCGCTTTGCGGATCTGGACTACGCTACCAGGGATCTGGAGGACTGGTATCATGACTGTCTGGAGCACGAAGGAGCTTTGCCATGAGAGGTTCTACCCGCTATCGGCTGGACGAACTTTCCCGGGATCCCGTAATGGTCAGCCTGGTGCTTTCCAGCATTGTGCTGCTCAACGTGGCATTCTGGTCTACCGGGGTGTTTGAGGCTTCCGCGCTTTCCTTGTCTCTGAAATACAAATACCAGCTGTTCTGGAGCGCTTTATTGTCGGTCACGGAATTGATACCGCCGTTCGTGGCCATGTATCTTGGACTTAAGGCAATAGGTCCTTCCCTGGCCACGGGACAGTACTACATCGAGCTGGCTCACGCCAAGCGCAAGGAGAGCGTGTACGATTCATATCTGAAAGTGGTATGGGCCATAGCCTTGTTCTATGTCGTGGTGATTTCCCTGAATGGCCTAGCCCTGCACCTGGTTTCAAAGCTTCCGGTGGACTCTTCCGACTTTCTGGCCTGGTGCCTGTCCACACTGTTCAGTTTCGGCGTATATTGCGCCGTGGGGTTTTTGGCCAGCGTCTTATTCTACGGATGGAGCGGGCTAATACTGTGTCTGGGATTTTTTATCATGGTCAACATCGTTCAGTCTTCCAATATACCCTTTGTGAACATAACGGTAAGCTTGCCGCACGCCGTGAGAGAAGTGGGCATGTTTCTCTTCCCTTCATTCTGGCCTTCGATAGAGGCCTTGCGGGATGAAACCCGTGCTCCCAGCTGGATACCCTTCATTTTCAGGATGGGGGTGCCGGTGCAGGTGTACCAGGCGGTATGGATTGGGGGAATAACTTTATTGGCCAGGCATATAGCAGGGAAGAAGGATTATTAGCAACTTAGTCTTGCGCGGCCTATTGAGACTCGATTTTCCGAGGATCCTTGAAGCTCTTGGGGTTTTAAGCTAGCTTGCATTCAACTCAGGTATAGGTAGAAAGGTACTGTATGAAATTCAAAAGTTTTATTCTGCCGGCGCTCTTCCTCCTCATGGCGGCCTGCGCTCGGCCACCCGCAGCTACAGCCATGCTGTCCGAGCGCACGCTTGCCCAAGCTTTGTCCATAGAGCTGGACGGCATAAGGGTCAGCCTGGTTGAGGTGACGGAACGGCGGATTCAGGGTGAGGCTGGGTCCGGCAGTCCATCACGGACGCTTTTGGTCGTAAAATATTCCATCACGCCGCTACGTGAGGACGTGTTCTTCAAGCTGTCGGACAAACCCTTTTTTCTGGAACCGAGCCAGAGCGCGGATCGGGCGGAGTCCGGCTTCAAGCTGATCCTGAAGGCCTCCGGGGCGGAAGCAGACAGCTACGCCGCGGACTTCCCCATGGATATAGAGTTTGGGGACCTGGACCATAACGAGCTGGATTGGCAGCGGAGGACCACATGTTCCTATATTGGCGAGCCCAGCGAGCATGTGGATGGAGAATGGAAAAACTGTAACAGCCAGGTGGCTGAGAGTGTCTGGGACGCGACGCTCCCCGCCGGCCAGTATTCCGTGACCATACGCCTGGAAACTATGAGAAGGAGCACCTTCACGGAAGAAGGCATAACGGTGGTGGTGGGCGAGGACCAGGCAGAGAAGGACTTTGTGTTCACCGTGTCGTCACGCGGATCCTGAGCTGGATAGATGAAGGGCCGGCCGCGAACCCTATAGGGAAGCGTGTCCGCGCTAGCCAAAGGCTAAGACGCGGCTGGCAGCCAACGGGACTGTTTGCCCAGCCCACCGCATAGAGAAGCAGTAGCGATTGATGCCCCGGAGGGCGGCAATCCGACCTCCGGGGTACTAACAACAAGGAATGTCCGTGAAAAAGCTGGTAGTGTAAAGTTCTTTCTGTAAATTGGTGGGGCTTGAAGCGGTGGGCCGATCCGGTCTTCCATGGGTTTGTCGAGAACTCAGAG
>JAFGJV010000037.1 GCA_016928955.1 Spirochaetales bacterium | reverse complement strand
GGCGTATACGCCGCAGTTCGCCCTTGCCTGAGGCCGGACGGAGCCCTAGCTCCCAGAGCGACCAATAAGGTTCGCGGCAGTAAGCAAAGCTTCGATACACTAGCGGCGCGTGCGTTTGTGAGGTTTTTCCCCGTCGGCCTTGAAGGCGGACACGCACAGGTCGGATACAGGGCATGAGTCGCAGCGTGGCGAACGGGCCACGCACACCAGTTTGCCCAGCCGGTTCAGGGCAAAGCTCAGTTCCGTCCAGCGATTTTCTGGGCACGCTGACGCTATCATGCGCTCGCTTTGGCCGGCGTCGTCCGTGGGGGCCAGGCCCAGGCGCCTGGCGGTCCTGAGGACATGGGTGTCCACCACGATACCCGGCTTGCCAAAACAGGCGCTGATGACCAGATTGGCGGTTTTCCTCCCGACCCCAGGAAGGCGCACCAGTTCCTCCATGGTGTCGGGAACCGACCCTGAGTAGTCGGACATGATCATGGCGGCAGTCGCCCTGATGTTCGCCGCCTTTGCCCTGAAAAAACCGGTGGAATGGACTAGCTTTTCCAGATGCAGCGGGTCCGCCACCGCCATCCGAGCCGGGTCCGGGTAGGCGGCAAAGAGGGCCGGCGTTACCGCATTGACCTGCTCGTCGGTGCATTGGGCTGACAAAATGACGGCGACCAGGAGCTCAAAGCAGGTGGAGTAGTGGAGCAGAGGGCCCTGGTCCGGCCACAGCGGCACCAGCCGTTCGTAGAGGGCGGCGGCCAGGTTTCGTTTGGCCACGGTTGCGTTGGTATCAGCGCGCATGGTCTTGAGTATGTCAGCTGGGCTGGGCGTGGCGCAAGATGCCTAGTCGAGCATAGTCCATTGCGAAAGCGCGTCCCCGGGTCTATACTAAAAAAGCGCTCTTTGAATGCCCAACGACCATGACGGAGGAAGATATGAAGCGTGCACTTGTCATCGCGGCGATCTTGGCTCTGGGAACCGCGCCTTTACTGGCCCAGACGGCCGCTGGCTCGACAAGCACGGGCTCGGGCCTGGTGAGTCCCCTCAACCTGACGGCGGACCTGTATCCCGTACGGGTTGACGTTGTCCGCATATACGGACACGCGGACGGCTACAAGGTGGTGTACCGCAAGGGCGGCACCGAATTCGCGGAAGTATACATACCCATAGGCTGGTTTACCGCGGGCGGCAAGGCTCAGCTGCTCCTTGGCCGCGGTCCGGAACGCCCGTACATGGTGGTGTACTACCGTGAGGACGGGTCCTTCAGCCATGTCAAACTCTACGCCCTCCAGAACATCACGGACAGCAGCTGGGGAGAGATGACCGGCGATCCCGGAGACGTGTTCTCGGTTGACTCCATCAAACTCGAGTTCTAGCAACGTGTTGAAAAAGGCTACGGAGCCTTTTTCAACACTACCGTAATGTCGCAATTGCGCAGAGGACCGTAACTCGGTTCAACGGCCTTATTGCCCTGTACGGCTCTGATAGGCGGTCCCGGCCACGCCGTGGCCGCTACTTGCGTCCAGCCCACGCCCATTTGGATGGTGATATGACCCATGTGTCGCATTCCCCGCCGCGGGAGCTTCTGGATTTCCTCAACGACTATTCCACCTATTACGTGGTTGGCCACAAGGAGCCTGACGGCGATTGCGTGGGCAGCCAGCTGGCCCTGGCGTCCTGGCTGGGCCGCAGGGGCAAACAGACCGTGTTGCTTTCAGCGGGGCCGTTCACGCGCACCGAGATCGCGTCCTACGCGGGCCGTTTTCTGCCCAAGGCCGCCCTGCCGCCGGAAGACAACGCCGCGCTGGTGGTCCTGGACTGCTCGTCCCTGTCGAGGGTAGGCGACGCCGCCGAGGGACTGGACCAGCTCCCGCTGGCCTTCATAGACCACCACGCGTCCGGAGAGTCGGCAGGGGAGGCTCGTTACGTGGTGCCGGCCGCGCCATCCGTGACCTGCCTGGTACAGAAGGTGATAGAGGCGTCCGGGGACGTTCCAAGCGACGACGAGGCGGAACTCCTCCTGTTCGGCCTGTGCACGGATACGGGCTTTTTCCGCCATCTGGACGAACGGAGTTCGGCCGTTTTTTCCATGGTATCCAGGCTTGTCGACGCTGGAGCGTCGCCCAAGAAAGCCTTCGGCATGATGAACGGAGGAAAGCCCTTTGCGTCCAGGAAACTGATGGGAGAACTTCTGTCCAGGACGGAACAGCTGTTCGGTGGCAGGCTCCTTCTGACCTGGATGGACACGGCAGACCACGATCGTTATGGCCTGGTGGGCCGGGACTCCGACATGCTGTACCAGCTGTTGATGACGGTGGAAGGCATAGAAGCCGTTGTGGTGATCAGGCAGGAAAAGCCCGGTGAATGCACGGTGGGCTTCCGTTCTCGAGAGCGCATAGACGTGGCGGCCATAGCAGCTTCCTTTGGGGGCGGAGGCCACCGGCTTGCTGCGGGCCTGCATATCCGGGACGAGCTGCCTTCGGTCAGGGAGCGTGTGGTATCGGCGTTCCAGGCCGTTTTTGCCGCCATGGACCTGGCGGATGCTCAGTAGACATCGTTGCCCTGCTACGTGGTAAGCGTATTTTTGTAACATAGAGTAACAATTTGCTCGCTGCCACGGAAGTCTTGGGAAAATACGTAACATTACGTAACAAATACTGGTCTTGCTGGCTTTGAACGACACGCGGTAATGCAGCGCGCCCGTCTTAAAATCATACCGTAACTTATTCCAGAGTCAATGATTCCACACATACCTCCCGCCTGTCGGCCGCACCCGTCCGAATGTTGGTATGAATCCTGCAATATGGCTGATGGCTGCCCGGGATCCCCGCCGCGGCCAGACATGCATGAAAGGCGGATAACCATGGGAAAAAAAAGTAGCAGTACGAAAAACGGGACGCGTCGAGCCGGCAAGCTTGAAACGGACACCCTGATGGGCGGCGTAGCCGAACTATTGTACGCCAATCCACGGCGCTACGGTTTTTCCGGCAAGGACGACATCCACGATGCTTTTGCGGCGTATTGGGAGCGGATCAAGAAACTCGCTCTACAGTTCCACGAGCGCGGGCCGGCCTTTGAGCCCTATTTCTACAGTTCCATACGCTATATGGCAAAATCCCTCAAGCGCGATCGGGCAAAGCGCTACTATATGGAGACGGCCTGCGTGGCTGAGCAACGGCACCACGCCGACCAGGGCTACCAGGCCGCTGACGAGTTTGTGGACGTAGGAGCCCTGGCCGCTGTACCCCTTGCGCGGGGCGTGGCAAAATCCGGTTGGCAGCGCGCTTTCCAGAGCCGGGTGGCCTTCCTGTGCGCGCGCTGCGCCCCGCTGGTGGACGACGGGCTTGTGGCCAGGGTGGCCCGCCATGTGGGGCTGAATCCCCTGGAGCTGATTCGGAAGGTCCGCTCTGCCCGTGCGATCTACGGGGAGGAAAAGCGGACCCAGGGCATACGGAGGCGGGGACGCGACACGGCCTGGCTCAGGATGATGACCAGGCTCCTGCGGATTCGCTCCGAATACGATCCGGATGTCCGGGCGGCGCTCAAAGAGGGCATAGAGCGGGACCGGCGCCTGTATAGGCGGGCGGTGGACGCCATGTCGCGGTATCGCGCGTTGGTGCCCAACGAGGTTGTGGCCAAGGTCATGGGCGTGCCCAAGGGCACGGTCGACGCCGGGCTCCACTACATGAAACAGGGCAAGGGGGGCTTTACCCCTCCCTGGCTGGCGGGCTACGCTCAAGCCCGGAGGCCGCATGACCATCAACCTAGCGACAGCGAACGAGCACAAGGCCGACGAACTACGGCCCCTGCTGTCTGGACACAGGCTGCTGACAGCCAGGGAACTGGGCTTTGACTTTGACGTGCCAGAGGACGGCGACACCTTCCTTGCGAACGCCGTGGATAAGGCGCTGGCCCTGTACCGCCAGGCCGGCGGCCCGGCCCTTGCCGACGATTCCGGCCTCTGCGTGGATGCCCTGGGCGGACGACCGGGCGTACTGTCAGCCCGTTACGGCTCCCCGGACGGGCGCACGCCCCTGCCGTCGCCAGAGCGGAACGCGCTGCTCCTTGCAGAAATGGACGGGGAGCGGAACCGAACCTGCCGCTTTGTATGCTGTCTGGCCCTGATCCTGTCACCCGACCGCGTGGTCACCGCCCAGGAAACCTGCGAGGGGATACTCCTTGACGAGCCCCGGGGTACGGGCGGTTTCGGCTACGACCCCATCGTGTACCTGCCTGGATACGGCAAGACCGTGGCCGAGCTGGACGCGGCCACCAAGAACCTGGTATCGCACCGGGGCCGGGCCCTGAGGCGCCTGCGCGCGGTGCTGGCCGACCTGGAGAGCTGGGCGTAGCCGGCGTCGCATAATGGAAAGGCCGCCCCATAGAGGGCGGCCTTTCTGGCGGGGAACAGCCTCAGAAGGGCTTATTCCTTGATGCCGTACTTCTTGCGGAAGCGCTCAACGCGTCCGGCAGTGTCGACCAGTTTCTGTTTGCCGGTAAAGAAGGGGTGGCAGGCGGAGCAAATTTCCACCTGAAGGTTCTTTACCGTCGAACGGGTCTCAATGACATTGCCGCACGCGCACGTGATTGTGGTGAGCTCGTACTTCGGATGAATACCGCTCTTCATACCCTCTCCTTGCGCGCAGGTCACGCATGCCAGAAAACCGGCTGTATGACGGTTCTGCGAACGGCCGGCTTGCCGGCCGCCGCCCCAGTATCCTAATCGCTCATGGGCGTATTCATGGACCTGAGGAACGCGTCATTATTCTTGGTTTTCATCATCTTGTCAATGAGGAGCTCCATGATCTCCACATCCTCCATGGGGCTGATCACCTTGCGGAGTACCCATATTTTCTGGAGCTCCTCCTCGGACAAGAGGAGCTCTTCCTTGCGGGTGCTGGATTTCTTGATGTTGATGGCGGGGAAGAGCCGGCGGTCGGACATGCGCCTGTCCAGGTTGATTTCCATGTTGCCCGTGCCCTTGAACTCCTCAAAGATCACCTCGTCCATGCGCGAGCCGGTGTCAATGAGCGCCGTGGCGATGATGGTCAGCGAGCCGCCGCCTTCAATGTTCCTGGCCGCGCCGAAGAAACGCTTGGGCTTGTGCAGGGCGTTGGAGTCAACGCCGCCGGACAGGATCTTGCCCGAGGTAGGTACGGTCTGGTTGTACGCCCTGGCCAGGCGGGTGATTGAGTCCAGGAGGATGACCACGTCCTTGCCGTGCTCGACTAGTCGCTTGGCTTTATCCAGGACCATCTCGGACACCTGTACGTGGCGCGTGGCCTGCTCGTCAAAGGTGGACGATATGACCTCGGCCTTGACCGTGCGCTCCATGTCGGTTACTTCCTCGGGGCGCTCGTCTATGAGCAGGACGATCAGGTACACCTCGGGATGGTTTGCCGTGATGGCGTTGGCTATTTTCTGGAGCAGGATGGTCTTGCCCGTCTTGGGCGGCGACACGATGAGCGCGCGCTGGCCTTTGCCGATGGGGCAGAACAGGTTGATGATGCGTGTGGAAATTTCTTTGGTTTCCGTCTCAAGGTTCAGGCGCACGTCGGGATAGAGCGGGGTCAGGTTCTCAAAGGGTATGCGGCTCTGGGCAACCGACGGCTCGTCAAAGTTCACCTGCTCCACGCGGAGCATGGCAAAGAAGCGCTCGCCCTCCTTGGGGCTGCGTATCTGGCCGTACACCGTGTCGCCGGTCTTCAGGTTGAACAGGCGTATCTGGCTCGGGCTTATGTATATGTCGTCCGAGCCGGGTAGGTAGCTGTTCTGGGGTGAACGCAGGAAGCCGTAGCCGTCTGGCAGGATTTCCAGCGACCCGTAGGCGTATATGATGCCGCCCTGCTCGGTGTGTGCCTTGAGTACCTGGAATATGAGCTCCTGCTTCTTGAGGAGCATCATTTCCTCGTGGTTGAGGCCCGTGCGCTCGCCGAGGTCCCTGAGCTCCTTGAAGCCCATGCTGGTGAGCTCGTTTATGGACAGTCGGGCCCTGTTGTCGTTCTGCTCGGGCTTGGCGCCGTCGTCGCGGACACGCTCAAAACTTTCCTGCTTGCGGACAAAGCCCGGGACGACCGTGGATGGCGCCCGTTCGGCTCGCTCGTCCTCCGGCTGCGCAGCGCCGTTTGGCCGGGGGCCTTGAAAGCCGGACATGAAGGCCTGGCCCTCATCCCGCCTCGGCTGCTCGTCTGGTTTGGACGCGGGCCGCCGCACCACGCGTTTCCTGGCCTGGGACTTGGGCTGGCCGTCAGCATCGGGCAGGCCGGAAGCCTCTGACGGGTTCTCCGCGTCGAGCTCAAATTCTGACTGGGCGGTGCCGCCCGAGTCGGTGCTGCCTTCAGCTCCGCGGGCTTTTCGGATGATTGCCATGTTCTACTCCACTGCGTGATATCTGGCCGGACGCCGACCCCAGCAACGTGCTGGCGTACCGCGTGGCGTCCTGCCTGGCAGCCGTCGCGCCGGCCTCAAGGCTGCTGCGACGGTCGTGGGGGTTTCTGGTGGTCGAGGGTCGCCTAAAAAGCTCGTGCGAGCTTCTTAAACGACCTGCCGTACAAACACGCGGCCTGGGGCTACCCTGCCTGTTCGGGCAAAGCCAGCGGGCAGGCCCGCGCTTATTCACAAATCGAGCGACTTCCGGGACTGGGCGGTAACGGGGGTCCGCTCGCCACGAACAGCCGTGGACAGCCAAGGAATGTCGAAATCCGTACGACGCCCCCACGGGGCGGCCGGCATTCTCTCAACGCTGTCGTATTGGTTCCGTTACCGGAAAGTGGTGGGGCCCGCTCAGGACGGGCCGCGGTGCGGGCGCGATGGCCCGCATCAGATTTTTCCTAGGGCAAACGATAACGCCTGCCCGTGGTATTGTCAAGCTTGCGGTGTGGCCCTCCCCCTGTTGCCGGAGTGAAGGCCAGCGCCCGTGGTGTCGGAAAGGCTTTCAGACAACCAGTCCAGCATGGAGCGCGCGGCCGCTTCCCGGATGGCCGCCCGGTCACCGGAAAGGGACAAGCGTCGGGCCTGGGTATCACCGCCCAGCCACAGTCCCAGCCATACCGTTCCCACGGGTTTGTCCGGGGTACCCCCTCCCGGTCCGGCCACGCCGGTTATGGCATAGGCAAGGTCCGCGCCAAAAGCCTTGGCCGCGCCCTCGGCCATGGCCATGGCGCATTCCCTGGACACGGCGCCGTGGGCGGCGAGCAGATCGGGCTGCACGCCGAGCATCTGGACCTTGGCCGCATTGGCGTAAGCGACCACCGTACCCATAAAACTGTCCGACGATCCGGGTACGGCCGTCAGCGCGGCCGCGACCAGGCCGCCCGTGCAGGACTCGGCTCCGGCCAGTTTGAGCCTCCTGTCGGCCAGCGTGGCCAGCAACGCGCCCGCGTCGTCCAGGCTCACGAACCCGAGCCGGCCTTGGCGGCAAAGGGATCAAAGGCGTCGGACGAGCGGATCATCTCGCACCGGCCCTCGAAAATCACCCCGTCGGCTATCCTCAGCCGCGCGGCGCGCACGTTGCCCCGAATCTGGGCGTTTGGCTTGAGCTCGACCTTGTCGGCGGCTTCCAGGTTGCCCCGCACAGAGCCAGCCACGAAAATGCTCACGGCCCGGATGCGCCCGGCGTTCACGGTGGCGCCCTCGTCGATATAGAGCGCTCCCTTGGCGTCTATGTCGCCCTCGAACTGGCCGCGTATCATCAGGTTTGACTCAAAACTCAGCGTTCCCGACAGGGACGTGGTAGGACCCAGCACCGTGGTGATGTCAACGGCCTTTGCTATGGTAGATTTTCTGGACATGCTCGACCTTTGTTGCGTGGGTACCGCGAAAGGCACCCGTGTTTCCGGACCCGCCGCACGGAGTCTCGGTGTTGTTCGGGACCAGGGCACACCGGAGTGACCGGGACGTACCCGCTATTTGTGTTTCATGACGTATACGCCGTCCCAGTCCTCGTCCGGCGGGTCCTCAACGTACTGGAGGCAGCGCTCGACGTACACCTTGGACGGCTTATCCTCAGGATCGACAGCCAGGGCGGCCTTGAAGCGCTCCGCGGCCTCGCCAAAGCGCATGAGCTTGTACAGCTTGCGCCCTTCCGCGAAGAGCTCAAGCACGCGTTTTTTCTGCTCGCTGATCATGCCGGCTCCTTGGACTGGCCTTGGACCGCCCCGGGTCCTGTACCCGGGCGCGGCGGGCGCGTCACGGCCGGTTCTCCGCCCTGATCCTGCCGCGGATGGCGGCAAGGTCCGCAGCTTCCTTGCGGAGATCCTCGGCCTCTTCCCACAATGATGATACACGGACCGCAAGGGCGTCAAGCTTGGACTGGCAGTCGCTGGCAAGCGCCTTGACCTGGTCAGCCTTGTCCGCGGACGCCGCAATTTTAGACACGGTGTCCTTGATCTCGCTGGTCATGGCTTGCATGTCCCTGAAGGCGCGGTCCCCGATGGTGAGCCTGCGCTCGCGGTTCTCAATCTGCCGGATCAGGTCGTGGTTGCGCAGTACCGCCCGTATGCGCGCCAGCACCTCGGCAAAGTTGAACGGCTTGGTTATGTAGTCGTCCGCTCCGAGCTCCAGGCCTTCGACCTTGTCCTTGACGTCGTCAAGCGCGGAAAACATGATGATGGGCGTATCGGCGAACTCGGCGTATTCAGGCGACGATTTAACGATGCGCGTCACTTCCCAGCCGGTCAGTTTGGGCATGATGTTGTCCAGGATGACCAGGTCGGGTTTGAGCCTGCGTATGAGTTCGAGCGCTTCCTGGCCGTTCTCGGCCTTGTGGACAGAGAAGCCAAGCTTGGTAAGCATTACGTCGAAGAACTCGAGGTTGATCTGCTCGTCGTCAACTATCAGTATGCGCTTTTTGTTGTCCATGATGAACTCCGCGGCTTGTCGAGTCGGGACGTATGGCGGGGCACGCCCCACCCGAGGCCATTGTCCTATACCCCGCCTGGCTTGTCAATGCGAAAGCCGGGGCTTGGGACCGGCCCGCCTGGACGCTGGCGGCGCTTGGCCTCAAACCAGGGCCACAGCAGGGCCAGGAAGCCTGCCAGGGCGCCCAGAACGCCAGCCACGGTCCCGAACCACAGTCCGCCGCGTTCGTAGAGCGTATCCGTTCCAGAACCCAGTACGACGTCGGCAAAAAGGACGCCGGGCATGAAGGGCGGTAGGCTTGCCTCAACCCGGCCGCGTGGCGACACCGCGGCCGTGCACCCCGTGTTGGCCGCCCGCAACACCACGGAGCCGGTCTCTGCCGCCCTGAACGCTGACATGGACACGTGCTGGACCTGCATGGCGGCCGAGCGCGCCCAGGAGTCGTCGGTCAAAACGACCATAAAATCCGTATCCGGAAAGCCTGCCAGGTGGGGACCAAAAGAGTCCTCAAAGCATATGGGCGCCGCGACGCTAGCCGCACCGGCCGACAAGGCGACCCGCTCGGTGCCGGGCGTCCATAGGTAGCCGAAGCTGTCCTCCAGCCAGCGGGCTATCCCGGGCAGGGCGTCGGCCGCCGGAAAATACTCGCTGAACGGAACCAGCATCATCTTGAGGTAGCGCCCCGATACGGCCCCGCCCTCATAGAGCAGGGCCGCGTTGCCCCCGGTGCGCCGCTGGGGATCCTCGGGGTCGGCCCATCCGTTACCGAGCAGGACCGGCACGGGGCTGGCGCTCAGGAAGTCCTCCAGCTCGGTCAGGGCGTCGGTAAGCTCGCGGTTGACCCGGCGCCGCAGATGCCACTCGATGGGAGGTATGACCGCCGTCTCGTGCCACACGATGAGGTCGGGCGACGAGGCCATCGCCCGTGCGCTCGCGTCGATCAAAACCCTGATGGCGCGGGCATAGTCCTCCGGGCCCTGCTGTTTTTCCTCTAGGTTGGGCTGTACCAGGGCTACTCGGAAGCGTCCGGCCTCGGGAGGCGCGGACCCGTCCGAGGCGGTCACGCAATCCGACGACGGGGCCTGGCCCATGCCAAGCACGGCTGCCAGGGCCAGCACCCATACAGCGGCCTTGGGCAGCCTCATGCCCGGGGTTTGGCCGCCTCTCAACGCCGAGAACAACAGGGTATTGGCCGACCACGCGGCGAGTCCCGTGAGCGCAACCCCTCCGGCCGATGCCAGCGTAAGGGCGGCGTCCCACCGGTAGAGGGCGTAGGGCAGGGTGCCGTAGGGAAAGGCCAGGAAGCCGGCGCCTCTGGCTGCGTCTACGCCAGCCCACAACAGGGGTAGGATGAGGATGGCCAGGGGATTACGTACGGACAGGAGCCGCGCCGTGCCCGCAAAGGACAGGGCACGCCAGAAGCCGGTCACGGCCAGGGCCAGGACCAGGGCGGCGGGATGGTAGGAGCCCAGCCACCAGTACAAAACGGCAGCCTCGGCCAGGCCGAAAACGGCACCAAGGGCGGCGGCGCTCATGGTTCTGGCGCCATCCAGCCACAGGAACACAGGTGCCCATGCCGCCAAAGCCAGAGGCCCAAAACCGCCTGTAAGGGCCGGAAAAGAGAACGCCAGGGCTGTGAGGGACAGGGGCAGGCCGACGAGCCTAAGCCGTCTCGTTGGTATCGGCGTCATTGGCGGGCGCTTCGGATGCCGCGCCTATTTTCCATGCCTCGAGCTTGAGTTCCCTGCCGGGCCTGAACACGGCCACTCCGTGGTCGGACACCGATACGGGCTCTCCGGTTTTGGGATTGCGGGCCCGCTTGCGGCCTTTGCGTATCCGTACCTCAAAAGTGCCAAAGCCGCGGAGTTCCACGGCCTTGTCGGACAGGATCGCCCGTTTGATCTCCTCAAAGAGACCGTCAATGAGAGCGTGGATATCCTTGCGTCCCAGGTTCGAGCGTTCGTGCAGGGCATCGATCAGCTCGGCCTTGGTAACCTTTGATGGCATGGCATCCCCCGACCACGACGGCCTGGACGCTCATGGTCCAGGTCGCCTCGGCCCGTTACGCGTGCGAAGCGCTCGTTAGGCGCCTATCAGGTTGACCAGGCGCTGCATCCTGGACTTCTTGCGGGCGGCCGCGTTCTTTTTGATGATGCCTTTGCGGGCGGCCGTGTCGATCTGGCTGATCATGTCCTTGAGCTGGGCTTCGGCCTGGGCCTTGTCCTTGGCGTGGGCGGCGACGACCACCTTTTTGGCGGCCGTGCGGACGCTGCTCTTGACTTTCTTGTTGCGGACGCGGCGCTTCTCGTCCTGCAGGTGCCGTTTTTCGGCGGAAGACTGCTTGGTAGCCACAGAACCCTCCATAGGTATTCATGCGTGACGCGTGGATGACGCGGGCTGTCCCGCGCGTATCCGCACGACGCCTCAAACGTTCCATTCGCGGGAATTAACGTCGGGAAAAGAAATTAGCAGATAGGGAGCGGCTTGTCAAGAATGCTTGGCCGCGGGTATAGTCCAGGCATGGGTACCGTCCTGCTTCTTATGATCGTGCTTGTGGTCAGCGTGTTCATGGAAATCCCCTGTTACGCCGCCCGGTTTTTGCCCAAAAAAGCCCGAAAAACCCTGGTTGACACCGTGGCGCGGGCGTCTTTGGCTCGTTTTGTGTCGGCCGCTAAGGCGTACATGGGTATGAAGCTCATCTATGAACGCGGGGTTCCACGCCTACCGCCCCGCTTCATCGTGGTGGCCAACCACCAGAGCCTTTTGGACATTCCCATACTGATGGATTTTTTCAGGGGCTCGCGGACCCTGCTGTTCGTGGCCAAACGGGAACTCGGCACAGGCATACCCCTGATATCGAGCGTGCTCAGGCTCCAAGGCCACGCCCTGGTACCAAGGTCACGGGGAGCTGCCAGCGCCATGAAGGCCCTGGGGCGGATGGCCCGTAAGGCGGACGTGAACGGCTACTGTCCAGCTATTTTCCCGGAAGGCACGCGTTCCAGGGACGGACGCCTGGGCGTTTTCCATACGGCCGGACTGAAGCGCCTCCTGGAGGCGGCGCCCGTGCCCATCCTGGTGGTGGCCATGGCTGGCGGCATGGGCCTGTCCACACTCAGGCACGTGGTGTCGTCCACCGAGCCTAAGCGCTACCGGGTGAAGACCCTGGCTGTCTTTGACCCGCCGGGTTCAAGGCAGGAGACGGAAGATGCGCTGGTCAAGGCCAAAAGCCTGATCCAGGACCAGCTGGACCGCTGGCGGCTGGAAGCCTGAGTAGCCCGACCTAAAAAACAAGGCCGCCCCGTGGGACGGCCCGTATCGCACCGGTGTATCCGGCGCCTTGGCGTGTTGCCGGCTCAGACAAAGTCGCTGGGCCTGCGCTCCACGCGCTTGCACTTCTCGCATTCGGCTACGTTCTTGATCTTGCCGTCCTCGAACAGCGTCTTCATCTTGACTTCCCCGCCGCAGGGGCAGTAGAAGCGATGGGTGGTGCTGGTCGTACGAGAGTTCTTACTAACCTGTCCCATTGCAAGCTCCTTGACCGCGCGGATACCTGGGGTATCAGCGGTCGGCGCCCTGTACGGGCGCCCATATTGGCATGCCGCCGCGCTTGTCCGCGTGTCGGCGCGTCGACGGACGGATGACGGAGCGCTGAGCGCGCCGCTTCTCAACGCGGCACCATAACGCGAAACGCCGGCCCGTGTCAATGCGCGCCCGGATCCCCAAAAAAAGGCCCCGGGGCTCATATGCCGGCCCCGGGGAGCACCACGGAAAGGAGGAACACGGCGCCGTCCGACAGCCGCACACAAACAACAACGACGAGCTGGGTTGGTTACGCCTCGGGACGCTGCTTGCGGCTGAAAAAATCGCGGACCCGCCGCCACAGATCCTTGCCGTACCGCCGGGAAAAGTCCCTGGCGGCGTCCTGGGCGGGAAGGTGCACCCCGTAGCTGCGCTTGAGCACGCCCCAGTGTTTTACCATATACGCGTAGAGGTCCGAGGGCGTGCGGCCGGGGAAACGCACGGCCAGGCGCTCCGCTTTAATAGTGTCCACGATAGGCGCGTATACGTTCTGGTACCAGGAGCGGATAGCGTCGTCCAGGCTGATCTCCGAGCTGGATGCCTGGTTGATGTAGTATTTATGGACCAGGATATTCTCCATGATCTCGTCATAGCGTCCAGGGGAGCTGAAATCCAGGTTCTGGTCCCCGGTGATGCGGCCAAAGCCCGTGTTTTTGTAGAACACGGCCTTTTCATAGCCGATAACGGCCTTTTTGAGCTCGTCAAGGGTCATGTCCGCCTTGATGGCCACCTCTGAGCCCAGGGACGTGACCTCGGCGTCTATGGTCTCTGCCCCCCTGAGCTTGGCCACGGACACCCGGTGGTTGCCGTCGCGGACAAAATACGCGCCGCCCAGCTCGTAGAGCCTGATTGGGGGCAGGGGTATGTCCCGGTAGTGGGCTAGGTCGACGCGCACCCATCGGGGGCGGAGGTGCTCGTGACGGGGCAAAAACCCTCGGGCAAAGTCCCGGTATCTGCCTTCCGAGCCCACGATCAGGGCTACCGGAACGGGTATGACGCCCCGGTAGGCCTCGGAACGGGGCTTGAGGAAGGCCTTTACCTCGTCCAGGCTGAGGATGCGGCGCGGCCGAGGCGCCAGGAAGCCGCCTATGCGGGACAGGATTTCCCTGAGGCGGGCGCGGGTAAAATCCGTGTCCGCCTGGGCGGAAAAGGGATCAGGCATGGGCAGGCTCCCGGTCTATGACCACATGGCTGTACGCGTTGACCACGGTGGTGGCCTTGTACTGGCTCTGGCGTTCCTCGGACGCGTCCCACAGATGCACATGGCCGTGAACCAGGAACACGGGCTTGAAGGCCCGCATCAGCCAGAGAAAGGCCGAAAACCCAGTATGGCAGAGGTCTTCCCGGTCATGGATGCCCCGAGGAGGCGCGTGGGTCAGCACCAGGTCGACAAAACGGCCATGGAACACGCGGTTGAACACCAGGGCCGGCAACAAGGCCAGGACCCTGAGCCACATCCCGAACTGGGTGAACTGGTTGGGTCCGGCGTTGTAACGCATCGACCCTCCGAGGCCCGCAACGATGAGTCCGGCTTCCCTGCGAACCTGGAAACCCACGTAGGTGCCGCCCCATGCCCGGTCCTCGTGCCTGAGGCGGGGCAGGTGCTTCTTACGGTAGTAAGGCAGGTCGGACACGTTGTGGTTGCCGAACACGAAGAACAGGGGCTTGTTGAGCATGGTGACGATGTACGACAGGTATTCCATGGGCAGGTCGCCGGCCGCCAGGATCGCGTCCACGTCACCAAAGCGTTCCTTGATGCGCGGCGAGTACACCACGGGGTCGACCTCGTCGGAAACGCACAGCAACTTCATCTGCCGACCGGAATGGCCTTCTTCAGCAGTTCCTGGAGCTTGTCCTTGTTGAACAGCTCGACCGGCCGGTTTTCCGCAAAATCCATGGCCGAGCGGGAAAAGCCCGAGCTGGTGATCAGCGCCCCCCGGACTATGGCCAGCTTTTTCATGTTCTCGAGCAGGGAGCGTATAGACGACTCGTCCAGGGGCTCCGATACGCGGAGGAAGCGGAGGAGGCGGGGCATTTTCTTGGCGCCTATCCACTTGTCCGACTCGTTCTCCACGGCTATCAGGTCCACGCCGTTCGGCGTCTCTACCACGTCGCGCACGGCCAGGGACAGGGCCTCAGACGCCACGGACTTGCACAGGATCACGAAATCCTCGCGGCCGCTGGTCAGGTAGTCCTTCATGTGGTCGTCAGTGCGGTATTCCTGGTAATGGGACAGCTTTTCCGCCACGTCCCGGAACTGGGGCTTGCGGGCGTATATGATTTCCCACTGCTCGATGGCGCGGTCCAGGTTCTTGAGCTTTTCGAAGCACAACGACAGGAAATAGCGGCCGTAGAGGGCCTCGGACGAGCTTTCGTCCTTGATCAGCTTGACTGCCCGCTCCAGCTCGATCACGGCGTTCTCGTAGGATCCCTGGCTCATGTAGGTGCCGCCGCGCTCGACCAGGGCCTTGATCTTGTAGGCAGGGCTTTTCTGGGCGCGCTCAAAGGCCAGGAGGGCGCCGGTGTAGTCGTTGCCCTCCTTGAGGAGCTTGCCCAGGTAGTAATACGCGTCGTAGTTGGACGGATCGTGCTTCAAGGCCAGCTCGAACTCGGCGCGGGCTTCCAGGGGGTGCTTGGTCCGGTAGAGGATGGAACCCAGGACAAAGTGCGCCTTGCCATGCCGGGGATCCAGCTCAACGGCCTTGCGTGCGTATTTTATGGCCACGTCGGTCTTGCTGCGGTCGTTGAACAGCCGGGCGCACTGGAAGTAGTATTCGGCGTTGCCAGGGTCGCCCTTGGTCAGCATGATGTATTCCTTGAGCGCCTCTTCCAGCTGGCCAAAACGCTCGTACAGGCCCGCTATCAGCCTGCGGAACTCTGTTTCCGGGATATCGACCTCGAACTGGCCCAGCTCGCTCACGGCCTTGAGCTCCATGAGGGCGAGTTCGGGCTTGTTGTCCGCCAGGTAGATTTTGCCAAGGTAGTAGTGGGCGCTTGCGTTCCGAGGTTCCTTGGCCAGGATGGCCTTGACCGTCTTGGTGGCGGCCTGGAGACGGCCTTGCTTGAGCAACTCGGCCACTGCCGACAGGCGCCTGGGAAGGATGAGCATCTTGATGAGGAAATAGGCAAGAACGCCCACCGCTATGCCGAAAAATATGATGAGTATGACGACTGTGGACATCTGTCCGCCTTGTGCTGACGTATCCGGATAAGCCGGATCGTCCGGGTTTCCGTCCGGGACCGACCGCGCCCTGACGGTACCAAGGATGCTGTGCCTCGGACACGGGGCCACGCAAAGCGCCGAACTTGTTTGCTGTTACCAACTGCCAAAACAGACGTTTTTGGTGGCTACGTATAGTATACTATAGGGGAGAGAGCGCGTGTCGGCAAGCGGGCCGCGCCCATCCGACAGGAGGCTGGTCATGCGGATACGAACCCCGGGCGCCAAGGTGCTGGGCGTTCTCTGCGCGGTGGCGCTGCTCGCGGTATCTGCCGCGGCGTCGGACCGCGCCGAACAGGGCCTCAAGCTGTTCATGGAGAACAAACCGCAGGAAGCCGCGGCCCTGCTCGAGCTGGCCGCCAAGGAACCCGGCGCAGCGGAGAACACCCACCTGTACCTGGGGCTGGCCTACCAGCAGCTCGGCCGCTGGGACGAGGCCATAGCGGCGTTCCGGCGCGGCCTTGCGTCCGCCGTCCAGCATCGCCATCTCTTCCTGTTCAACATAGCCAACTCGTATTTTGCCCAGGGCAAGAACGCCTTTGCGCTGGAGACCTACGACCAAGCCCTCTCGGCCAGAACCGACTACGCGCCGGCCTATCTCAACCGGGCCAACGCGCGCATGAAGGCCGAGGATTACCCGGGGGCCGTGGGCGACTATACCATGTACCTGGCCCTGGATCCCAATTCGCCCCAGTCAAGCTCCATCCGTGCCCTGATAGACCTCCTCAACCAGCAGGCGGCGAGCGCGGCCCAGCAGGCAGCCCTGCTCGAGGCCCAGCGCTTGGCCGAGGAAGCAGCCCGCCAGGCACTTTTGGATGCCGTTGCCCAGTCCCTGCTCGAGGCCGCGGAGGACACCACCAGCCTTTCAGCCGGCTCCGGCGACCTGGAGGGTTACGAGGACGATCTGTCCCTGGACGACTGACCACAGCTGTCTTGTACACGGCCCCTGCTTTTTCAAGGCGGCGGCCGTGCCTGAAAAAACGCCAAAGCAAGGAATGCAGCATGGATTCACGGAAAAAGAAAATCATAGTGGGAGCGGCCGTCATTCTGGCCATCCTGCTCATAGGGGCGGGCACGGCGGCCATCCTTGGCGGGTCCGGCGCCCGCGAACGGTCGAATATGCTGGCTTTGGCCAGGGATTACATAGACCGGGGCGATTTTGACCGGGCCCTGGACATCCTGGACCAGCTGTTGATACGGGACAAGGACGACGCTGAGGCCCAGGCCCTGCTCAAGGAAGCCCTGGACCGCAAGGCCGGCCTCAAGCCTCCGGAGGGCGACGACGCTGCCGCGCAGGCCCTGGCCCAGAGCCTGGACCAGCTGGGCAAGAGCCTGGAACGCAGCGCGAGCGAACTGGCGTCACAGGCGGGCGGATCGTCCGGCTCATCAAGCCAGTCGGCCAGCGCCCAGGATTCCGCTGCTGCTGCCGAGGCGGCGCGACTGCAGGCTGAGGCGGACGCAGCGGCAGCCAGGAAACGCGCCCAGGACGAGGCGTTTGCCAAGGCAAACGCCGAGCTCAAGGCCCTGATGGAAAAGGTGAACGGACTGGTCGAGGAAGGCTCCACCGCCTCCGGATCGGGCCAGTATGCCCAGGCAAAATCCAAGTACGACGAGGCAGCCGGCCTTCTCCCCGCAGACGAGCCCAAGTTCGCGTCCAGCACCTGGTCGGACATAGCCGAGGGCTACTACGATGGCTACAAGCACTCCCCGGAGAGTTCGGGCGGCATAGATTCCATCAAGCAGGCCCAGCGCGCCGCCCAGGAGGCAATACGGCTGGCTCCCACCGATCCGGCAACGGCCCGCCCGCACTACACCCTGTCCAAGATATACAACGACTCCAACCTGCCGGACCAGGCGGTATCCGAGCTCGAGCAGGCGGTCAAGCTGGATCCCAACGATTACCTGTACGCCTACCAGCTGGGCCGGGCCTACTTCATGGTCAAGAAGTACGAAGAGGCCAGGCGCATGTTCGAGTCGGTGACCGGCAAGCTCAATCCACGGTTCGAGCCGGCCTGGTACGACCTGGGCATCACCTACCTTGCCCTCAAGAACCAGAATTCCGCCCTGGCCAGTTTCCGCAAGGCGGCCGAGATCAAACCGGACTATGTAAACGCCCACATACGTATAGGCCGCATCCTCAAGGACAAAAACGACTACGCGGGCGCCGTAAAGTCCTTCAACACGGCCCTGTCGTTCGAGGCGGACAACGTGTCAGCCCACCGCTACCTGGGAGAGACCTACGCGTCCTGGGGCAAGCTGGCGGACGCAGAAACGGCCTTCAAGAGGGCCCTGGCCATCGAGCGGGACGCCGTGACCAGCTACAACCTGGCCAAGGTGCAGTACGACCAGGCCAAGTACGCCGACGCCCTGCCCAACGCCAGCAAGGCCACGGAACTGGCCCCGTCAACGTCGCTGTACCACTACCAGCTCGGACTGTGCGCGGAGAAGCTGGGCGACGTGGACAGGGCCATCACGGCCTACGCAAAGGCGGCTGAGCTGGATTCCAAGTCCGTGGACGCCCGCGTCAACCTGGGCAAAATCTACCTGGATTCGGGCTTTACGGACAAAGCGCTGACCCTCCTGGACGCGGCGTACAAGATCAATCCCAAATCCCTTGAGGCAAACAACAACCTGGGCAAGGCCTACGGCGAGAAGGGCATGTACGACAAAAGCGTGTTCCATTACGAGCTGGCCCTGGCCCAGGCGCCCCGGGATACCACCATCATGCGGAACCTGGCCAGCGCCTATGTCCAGAAGGGCGAACTGGCCAAGGCCCGCGACACCTACCAGAGCCTCGTCAAGCTGGATCCCAAGGCATGGGACGCCATGCACGAGCTCGGCAAGGTGTATGTCGCGCTTGGCGACACGGCCGCGGCCAAGAAGATCCTCACCGACCTCCTGGCGCAGAAGCCGGATTACGAAAAGAGGCCAGAAGTGGAGACCATCCTGGTTGGACTGTAGGCGGAGCGCTTACACGATGCGCCTGACTGCCCGGTACAGGTCGTCCCGGCTCAGACGCAGCCATATAGGGCGGCCGTGCGGGCAGTGAGGGTCGGGCAGGTCCAGGGCGCGTGACAGCAAGGCCCGGGCCGAAGCGGGGTCCAGCGCCTCGCCGTCCATGATGGCTGACCTGCACGCGGCCCGGGCGGCCGTCTCCCTGACCAGGGCGTCAGGGTCTGGGCGCTGTTTCAGGACTTCAAAAATGGCGCCCGTGCGGGATTCCGGCAGGATGGCCGGCGCCGTTTCCAGAAGCCAGGTGCCGCCCTCGTCCCTGATCCTGAACCCCAGCCTGTCCAGTTCCGCCGCTCGCTCCCTGAGGTAACGGTCCTCGTCTGCTGACTCGGGCTCGTAGACCACGGGTACCAGGAGCTCCTGCCTGCGCGCCGTGCCGGACATCAGCTCGTCGTATATCACGCGCTCGTGCGCCGCGTGCTGGTCCAGGATCAGCAGTTCCCCGTCCATCTCGGCCACCAGGAAGACGCCCAGGGCCTGCCCAAGGTAGCGGAAGCGTGCGTCGCCGGCCGGAAGGGGCCGACGATCCTCCGGGGGCCGCTCTCTCGCTTCTTCGACCTTGCGCGCCAGCTCGTCCATCCAGCGTTCGTCTCTGGCCTGGGGCGCGGGAGCTTCCAGGCCCAGGCCATACGCCTGGACGGGCGGCCGCATGCCTGTATCGCTCCGGCCCTCCTGGCCCGGGGTCCCGCCCCAGGCTTTGTCCCGTAGCAGCGCTACCGACGACGAGCGTGTGGTGGAGCCCAGCCAGGACCGGACGGCGTCCATGAGGCCTGCCCTGATGTCGTCTACATTCTTGAGGCGGACTTCTTTCTTGGCCGGGTGTATGTTGAAATCGGCCAGGGACGGATCCACGTCTATAAAGGCAAAGGCGAAGGGCCAGGCCCCGCCAGGCAAGGCTCCGCGGTATGCGTACTCCAGGGCCTGGGCCAGGCCGTACTCCTGGACCCTCCGGCCGTTGATGAAAATCTGTAGCATGCGGCGGTCAGAACGGTAGATATCCGGTGCTCCGGCCACCACTCGGGCCGAGAAGCCCCGGCCGGAGGCGGCCAGTTCCCTGAACAGTTCTGGCGGCTGGTCTCCCGCGTGGGCGGCGAGCACCCTGCCCGCCAGGGTATCCGGCAGGAACACCAGAGGGTTCTTGCCGCCCAGCCTGAAAGCCCGGTCCGGCCAGGGCAGGATCTTGTCGACGAATACCTGCCTGCACACGGCCGCTTCCGCAGCGGGGCTCTTGAGAAATTGCCTGCGCGCGGGAAACGACGCGAACAGGCCGCTCACGGTAACGGTGGTGCCCACGGCACCGCGCCATGGCTCGATGGTCGGTTCCTTGCCCGGAACGGAGGACAGGCGCCACGCTTCGTTGTCATGCGGGGCGCTCACAAGCTCGAGCTCGGCCACGGCGGCCATGGACGCCAGGGCCTCGCCCCGGAAACCGAGGGTGCGCAGGGACAGAAGGTCGTCCAGTTCGCGGATTTTGCTGGTGGCGTGGGGATGGACCGACAGGACCAGGTCGTCACGGCCCATGCCCGAGCCGTTGTCGCTCACGCGTATGAGGTCTATGCCCCCGCCCTGGATGTCCACGCGTATGTCCGTGGCTCCCGAGTCCACCGCGTTGTCCAAAAGCTCCCGGAGAGCCGCGGCGGGGCGGTCGATCACCTCGCCGGCGGCTATGCGCTTGGCGGTTTCCGGCGGCAGGATGCGTATGCGCTGGCTGTCCATGGACGGAAGGATACTATGGCGCGGACGCCGCTGTCACCAGTATTCCTGTGCCAGCCGACCGCCCAAAAAAGGCCGCCCCCACAGAGGGGGCGGCCGCGTTGAATCGCAGGGAACCCGGTTTTAGAAGTGCAGGCGGGTTTCCAGGGTGATGGCCGGCACGATGCTGGGCATGGTGTTGGTCGGGGCGTCGCGGTATATCACGCTGCCGTCGGGCTCGCGCTCTATCACCGTGTTGACGATCACGGCCAGGTCCAGGTTGGGGGCGCCGGGAACCGGCACGACGATCTCGCCGCCAAAGACGGTGTTCTCGTCGAACAGGCTCACGCCGCCGGCCGCGGTGTTAAGCAGGGTGGGCACAAAGTTGCGGCGCTCGTAGATGATGGCGCCCGAAAGGTCAAGAACGGGGATGAGGCCCTTCTTGACGGTCAGTTCGGCCTTGAAGTAGTCGTTGGCCATGGCCATCTGCTGGGTCAGGGTGGCGGCGTCCGCGCTCCAGGGCCAGAAGTAGCCAAAGGTCAGGGTCAGCTTGTCCTTGAATATGGACGTGCCGCCCTCGCCGTATATGCCCATGACCGAGGGCGCCTGGTCCACGGTGACGGCGCCGGACAGGTAGCCGGCCCACTCAAGCACGCGCTCGGCGCGGGCGCGCTCGTAGCCGGCGTCAAAGAAGGCGGGGCGGAAGGCGCCGGTGAAGTAGCGGTACTCAAGGCGCCAGTCTATGAAGGCCACGTTGCCCATGAAGCCAATCGCGGCGCCCCAGTTCTGGAGGCCGCCGTCCCACAGCATATCCACGCGCACGCCTTCCCCGCCGGTCGAGCTCAGGTAGGTGAAGTCGTTCCGCACGATGGGTAGCATGACGGCCGCGTCCGCGAAGGCGCGCACGCCGAGGATGTCAGTGTCGACGATGGGCAGGTCCAGGTCCAGGCCCGTGCCTATGAATATCGGGTCGCCATAGTCCTCGGCGCTTGTGGTGTCCGTGTCAAAGATGGCGGCCGGATGGAAGTCGGCCACGGCGGACAGGCCGAACGCCAGCTTGAAGTCCTTGATGGGACGCACGTACACGCGGCCGCCGAACACCTGCGGGTCGGCCAAATCGTTGGCCAGGGCTTCAAAGCCCCAGGAGCCAAGGTCCAGGCCAATATTGAAGCCCAGGCGCCTGACCGCGGGGAACTCGGTGTCGTTGGCGTAGTCGCGCATCACCAGGCCATGGCCCACGGTGAAGCTGGACAGGTTGCCCACCTTGATGAAGAAGGGGTCGACCACGGGCTGGCCGTACTCGATGTACTTGAACTTCAGGGCCACGTCCGCGGCGGCGTCCAGGAAGGCGTTCCACGGGTCGCTACTCCAGCCTATGTCCGTGCCGAACGACCACTCGTCGTTGCCGTTGGGGTGGTACCAGTCGTCCGGGTCAAAGAGATTCTGCGAGTATATGACGGGCAGGTACAGGGCGGTCTTGAATTTGCCCACGGTAAACGTGGGCTGGAGCACGGCTTTGGACCAGGTCTGGCCGTTGATGGTGACCGAGCCTATTTCCATGCCGAGGACGTCGCGCAGCCAGGTGACAAAGGCGCTCTCAACGGCGGCTTCCGGGCTCTCAGGGGTCCCGTCGCCGGCCGCGTCGCCGCCAGAATCGGTGGAATCCGCCACGTCTGTGGCCGCTCCGTCGTCGGTGTCGGCCGTGTCGGCGTCGTCCGAAGCGGTGTCAGCGGGAGCCTGGTCGCCGTTTTCAAGGGCGGAGGCCGGTATGCGCTCGGGGTCTATCTGGACGTCGCCGTACTCTCCGGCGAACTGCTCGGGCGTGTACGCCTTGGGCGTGAAGGACGTGAAGAAGTCGGCAAACTGGCCGGCACCCACCAGGATGGTTTCCCCGGCGGCCGCCCCGAGCTTGCCGAATTCCACGGCGCCCTTGGCGACCATCAGCGTTGCCTTGCGACCTTCCTCGAACGACATAGTAAAGTCCGTGCCGCGGACGCCGGCCACGGTGCTGGACGTCAGCACCTGGTAGTTGGAGCCTTTGGCCGCGGCCATGCGCACCTTGCCGGCCACCAGGGTGAACACGTTGTTGTTCTGCTGGGGCGTGGCCAGGCCGTCCACGCGGAAGCTGGTGGACTTGGCTATCTTGATGAGGGTGCCGTTGGGCTTGAGCCTGAGCTCGGCCGTGGTGGTCGGGCCCGTCCTTAGCTGGGCGCCCGGCGCGATGATATCGCCCTCGGCAAAGTTGCCGGTGGCGTAGGTGTACACCGTGCCGTCCGCCATGGTCAGGGTCAGGTCGTTGCCCTGAACGAATTCGAGTTCAACGGTCTGGCCCGTGGTCTGGGCCAGCGCCAGGGCCGATCCGGCCATCACGATGGCCAGGGCCAGTAAAATCCGGCTTAAACGCATGTTCGTCCTCCTTGAGCCGTCAGAATTTGATCGAGCTCTGCAGGCTCGAGGTCACGTCAAAGTCCCCGTCTTCCGGGTTGTAGGTCAGGTTATACAGCAGGGTAAAAACAGCCGCCCCGGTCTTGAAGTTGACGGCGGCCGTGATGATGGCGTTGGTCGGGTCGACCAGCTCCGAGAAGAAGGCGCCCTCCTTGCCCAGGAAATACTTGTCGTAGGCAAAGTCGAAGAAGAAGCCGCCCAGGATGCCCTCCCCGATGCCCGCCACGCCGCGCAGGTGCGGGTACTCGGCGGGATTGTCCGTGGGCACCACGGGATTGGCCGCAAAGGGACCGTCCACGGTCACGTCAAAGAAGATTTTGTCTTCCAGGAAACTGGCGCCGGCCTTGGCCATCCAGCCGGCAAAGGGGTCGCCAGAGGGGGCGCTTTCCATCACGTCTGACTTGACCGCGCGGTAGATGTCGTAGTTGGCGTCAAAATAGGTAGGTATGAAGCCTGGCGACAAGAACCTGAGCTGGGCGCCGTAGGTGATGATGCCTATCAGGCGGCCGGCCGCGCCGAGCATGTAGCCGGTGCGCGACTGGGGCTGGAAGGCAAGCTCGGTAAAGACGGCCAGCGGGAAGGCGTCGCCCTCTATCAGCGGCAGGTACAGGTCGGCGCCGAACATGGCCACCGGGTCGTTGCCCAGCGGCGTGTCCACGTACAGCTCGGGCTGGAAATCAGCCGCGGCCGTGCCGCCGATCTGGAGCTTGCTCAATAGCGGTATCTCGGTACCCGCCAGCGGCCGGACATAGAGCCGGCCGCCCAGGACATCCATACGCGCCAGGTTGCCCGTGAGGAGCTCCACGCCGATGTACGGGAAGTCGAAGAGGGACCCGTCCAGGTTGAGCTGGAGGCCGAAGATGCGGAGATCGGGCAGGAAGCGGGTGTTGGCGTAGTCGCCCACGATGAAGCCCGTGCCCAGCGTCAGGTCGTCTATGGAGCCGAGCTTGGCGTACAAAGGGTCGCCCCGCTGGCCATAGCGCACGTACATGATCTTGGGCAGGTACAGGTCCAGGAAACTGCGCCCGGAGCCTTCATAGTCGGGTACCCAGTCGCCGGGGTAGATTTCCATGGCCGTGCCTGAGGTGGGAGCCAGCTTGAAACGCATGGTCAGGTCAAAGCCCACGCCAAAGTTGCCCAGCGACAGGTCTGGCTGGAAGCCCAGGCTGTTCCAGGTCTGCGGGTTGCCGTACGCGTCGATGATGACGTCAGTGCCGAGGGTGATGCCCGCCTGGAAGTCCAAGCCGCCATCGTCCTGGGCCCAGGCTCCGGCGCACGCCAGGACGAGGGCCGCTACTATGGTGAATTTCCTCATTGCACAATCCTCCTCGGGTAGGGGCCCGGCCGGCAGCCGGCGCCCGCGATGGCCGGCGCGTTCCCGCGACGGCACCGCATTCAACTAGTATACCGCGAAGAACGCGTATTTCACAAATACCGGGGACGGCTTTTGAGTCCTCCAAGCGGAGCGCCGGTTTGACGCGTCCGCGCGGCCCGTGCTATCCTGTCGTGGCCCGCTTGTGACCTTGGGCCGCATCCCGCCGGCCGTGAGGCATTCCCATGACATTTTTCGAACGCGTCGAAGAAGCCTGGAAGAACAAAGGCACGCTCCTGTGCGTGGGCCTGGATCCGCGCCTGCCCCCGGGTGGCGACCCGGAGCTGCTGTACTCACAGTCCATGAGGCTGGTAGAGGCGACCCTGCCCTGGGCGGCCTGCTTCAAGCCGAACATAGCCTTTTTTGAGGCCCACGGAGCAGACGGCATGGCGGCCTTGGCCCGGCTTATCCGCGACATCCCCTCGGAGGCTCCCGTGCTCCTGGACGCCAAGCGCGGAGACATAGGTTCCACGGCAGAGGCATACGCGATGGCCTGCTTTGCCAGCCTGGGCGCGGACGCGGTAACGCTCAGCCCGTACCTCGGGCGCGATTCTGTGGATCCCTTCCTGGCATACCCTGACAAGGCGGTGTTCGTTCTGGCCCGAACCAGCAATCCCCGAGCGGGGGTGTTCCAGGACCTGCCCGTGGGAGGCACGGCCCTGTACGAGGCAGTGGCCGCAGAGGCCGTTACCTGGTCTGACAGGGTAGCCCTGGTGGCGCCCGGGAACGACCCTGTTTCCCTGGCAGCCGTCCGGGCGGCCGCCCCGGACGCATGGATCCTTGCGCCCGGCATAGGGGCCCAGGGCGGTACCATAGCATCGGCCTGGGCGGCCGGCGCCAGGGACGATGGCTCGGGGCTGATACCCGTGGCCGCCCGCTCCGTGGCCGACGCCCCGGACCCGGCCGCCGCGGCCCGCGCCCTGGCGGAGGATCTCAGGAAGGCGGCAGCTCTATCGGCCGGCGGTAGGCGCCCCAAGCGGGACCAGGCGCTCAAAAAGCGCATCATGCGCGGCCTGGCCGACTCTGGCTGCTTCCGCACGGGAGATTTCCTCCTGAAGAGCGGCAAACGTTCGCCGTTTTACGTGGATCTCAGGCGCGTGATATCGGATCCCGGGCTCCTGTCGGCGGTGGCAAACGCGTACGCGATGCTGGCCGGAGGTCTGGAATTCGACCGCGTGGCGGGCATACCTGCGGCGGCCCTGCCCCTGGCCACTGCCACGGCCCTGAGGCTCGGCAAGCCCATGGTATGGCCGCGCATGCCGGTCAAGGACCACGGCACGGGCAACCGGGTGGAGGGCGACTTCAAGCCCGGGGAGAGAGTTCTCCTCCTGGACGACCTGATCACCACGGGTAGCTCAAAACTGGAAGCCATAGCCATACTCAGGGATGAGGGCCTGGTGGTAGAGGACCTGGCCGTGCTGATAGAGCGCGGGCGGCAGGGTAGGGTCGACATGGATGCCCAGGGCGTCAGGCTGCGGGCCTTTTTCCATGTCAGGGAGCTTTTTGCCCTCTGTCAGGAGCTCGGGCTCATAAGCGACGAGCAGAGAAGGACCATGGAGGACTTCGCGGACGCCGAGTGAGGACGTGCTGACTGAGCGGGCGACCGGCGCGAGCCGCTTAGCTGGCGGGCGACGGGCTTCCTGACAGTATGTCAGCCAGGGTAGTTCCGTCCAGATAGTCGTCGATAACGCCGTGCAGGCGCTTCCATACCAGCCCGGCCTGGCAACTGCTCGCCTTGGGGCAGGGCTCCGCGTTGGTATCCGTGCACGGCGCCACGTCAAAGTCCTCCCCGGCGGCGTCCAGGATCAGCTTGACGCTGATGCCGTCCAAGGGTAGGGAAAAATGAAAGCCGCCCCCTGGCCCGCGCACGGATGCTATCACGCCGGCCTTGCGGAGGCGGTAGAATATCTGTTCCAAAAATTCCGGGGATATGTCCTCAGCCTCGGCAATGGCCTTGATGGACACGGGAACCGGGGATCCGTTGGATATCCTGGCAAGGGCAAGTGTAGCACGAAGAGCGTATCTGCCCTTGGTCGTCATTCGCATTTTGTACTCCCAATATGCCGGTTTCCAGGGCCCCTGGCCCGTGGACCGGCTGTGCGGTTTTCCGCGTTACCCGCGCGGCGAGAAACGCCGGAAAAATTTGCATTAGCATGCGGAAACTTTCGCAAAACTCTTCGGAGTCTTGAATTAGCCTCCCGTAATGCTTACGCAACGCACCGCGGATTTCAATATGGACGGAAGGAAATCGCTCTCTATCCGTGTTGCCGGTCCCCGACGCGCGCATACGGGCCGCGTGGACGGAGGATACCCTGGCAAGGCCGGCACCATAGCAAAAAAGTGAAAAAAAAGTAAGCCCTCGATCCGGCGGGTCCAGGGTTTCTCCCGACCGTATACAAAATGCTTGCATAAAACCGGTATAGTAGGTATAGTAATACGGTCGGACCCCAGCGGTTCGGCACAAGCTCCGTGGTTTTACCTCCTTTTTCCACGGAGCTTTCTTTTTATGCTATATTATGGGCAAATGCTCATTAACCTGTGCGATATACAGACAGAGAGCTTCCCGGCTCCCCGGCGGGGCACACGCCCTCCGATACCCGCTGCCTATTCCTTTCAGTCGCCGTTCCAGGTTCGGCCGCTGGGTTGGATATCGTACTTTTTCTTGACATTTCACACGATATACCTTAATCGTGAATTGCCGGCGGCGGGCCAGCCGAGCTAAACCCGAATTTCAGGATAGGCTATGTACAAGATCAAGGTATCCTACGCACCGTCCGTCAGGCGTCTGCCGTCCTACCTGCTCATCGCGCGGCAGGCCTTTGAGCACGGCGACGAATTTCTCTCCGGCACCGTTATCGCCAACGAGCTCAGCCTGGAACCCATTCAGGTACGGAAAGACCTGTCCATCACCGGAATCGTGGGCAAGCCCAAGCGCGGCTACCCGGTGGAGGCCCTGGTCAAGGCCATTGAGAGCTACCTGAACTGGGACCAGGAAGTGAAGGCCGTTGTGATAGGCACCGGAAACCTGGGCAGCGCCCTGATAGGCTTTCCCGGTTTCAAGAAGCACGGTCTCAACATCGTCGCCGGTTTTGACGCCGACGCCAAGAAAACAGGCGCCAAGGTGTACGGTGTGCCGGTGTATCCCATAACGGACCTGTCCAGCCGGCTTCCCCAGCTGGGCGTGACCACGGCCGTACTGACCGTACCCTCGGAATTCGCTCAGATGGTTACGGACCAGCTGGTGTCCTGTGGCGTCAAGGCGCTCTGGAATTTCACCAACGTCAAGGTCAAGGCTCCGGAGGACGTGGTCGTGCAGAACGAGGACCTGTCCTCAGGCTACGCCATGCTGTCCATAAAAAACCGCCTCCGGCACGAGCGGCTGGACTGAACGGGCGTCCAGGGCGCGAGGCCCAATATGGCGAGTGAGCGCGATATCCGCCAACGCGACTATTTCCTCAATCGGGCGGTCAAGCGAGACAGGCATCTGGCCAAATGGGCCAGAAAAAACGACACCACCTGCTACCGTGTGTACGACCGCGACATCCCCGAAATCCCCCTGGCCCTGGACCGGTACGGTGACGCCGCGGTGCTCTACCTGTACGAGAGGCCCTACGATAAGGACCCGGCAGACGAACAAGCATGGCTGGAGCTCATGGAAAGCGCCGCGTCCGAGGCCCTGGGCGTGGAACCGTCGGCTGTGCACGTCAAACAGCGCCGCAGGCTCGGCCTTGATGAGCAGTACGGGCGCATGGAAGAGCGGGGATCGACGCTCGTGGTTCGGGAGCAGGGGCTTCATTTCAGGGTTAACTTGAGCGACTATCTGGACACGGGCCTGTTCATGGACCACAGGCCGGGTCGGTCCTGGATCAGGGAGCGCGCGGCCGGCAAGCGCGTGCTCAATTTGTTCTGTTATACCGGCAGTTTTTCCGTGTACGCGTTGGCCGGGGGAGCGTCCATGGTAAGCGCCGTGGACCTGTCCAGAAACTACCTGGACTGGGCTCTGGACAACCTGGCCTTAAACGGCCTGCCCGTGGACCGGTATGAGGACACCAGGGCGGACGTGCTGGCCTGGCTGGAAGCGGCCAGGGGCAGGGTGTGGGACCTTATCGTGCTGGACCCACCCACCTTTTCCAATTCCAAAGGCATGGACAGGTACCTGGACGTCAACCGTCATTGGGCCGATCTGGTGAACGCCGCCCTGGCCGTGCTGGCCCCGGATGGCCTGCTGTTGTTCTCAAGCAATTCCCGTCAACTGAAATTTGACGCGGGTCTCCTGCATGGCGCGAGCACGGAAGATATCAGCGCCCGATCCGTGCCCCAGGATTACCGCCCGGGTACGCACCGGGCCTGGCTCATTGGGCACGCTGGAGCGTAAACGGCGGCACGCATCGTCCCATCACTTGCATTTTTTTATCAAAATACCATACTCTATCGCATCGGTTGCGGTTTTTGACGCTGTGTTGCGCCCTGTGCGACCAGATGTGAGGAGTCCCTATGAGCCGTCGTATCCCGCTATCTATCCTGTGCTTCCTCTTCACCTCCCTCCCGGCCTTCGCCTCGGGCTCGTCGGACATTATGGGTGTCCAGACTGCCCTGGTGCTGGAAGTGGGCGTGGTCCTGTTCATGGTCAAGCTCGGGAGCATTGCCGCCCAAAAACTGCGTATGCCGTCCGTGCTGGGCGAGCTGTTGGCCGGCATCATCATAGGCCCGTTCGCGCTGGGAGGCATACCTCTGCCCGGTTTTCCGGAAGGCCTCTTTGCCACCGGTGCCGTTGGCGCTGAACTGCCCATCAGTCCCGTCCTGTACGGCCTGGCAACCATAGCGTCCATCATTTTGCTGTTTGTATCCGGCCTGGAAACGGACCTGTCGCTGTTCATTAAATACTCGGTGGCCGGTGGCGTTGTCGGCCTTGGCGGCGTCATCCTGTCCTTTGCCGTGGGCGACGTTCTGGGCATGGTCCTGATGGGCGGGGGCTTCATGGCGCCGGGCAACCTGTTCCTGGGCATCATGTCCACGGCCACGTCCGTGGGCATAACGGCGCGCATCCTGAGCGACCGCAAGAAAATGGACAGCCCCGAGGGCGTAACCATACTGGCCGCGGCCGTGTTCGACGACGTGCTGGGCATCGTGTTCCTGGCCGTGGTCATGGGCATAGCGGCCATAGGGGCGGCGGCCGGCGGCGGGCTCGAGTGGGGCACGGTGGGCTTGATAGCGGCCAAGGCTTTTGGCCTGTGGCTGGGCTTTACGGTGCTGGGGCTGGCCCTGGCCAAGCGCATAGCGGGCTTCCTGAAGCGCTTCAAGCACGCCAGCGCCTTTGCCATCCTGTCCCTGGGCCTGGCCCTCATCCTGGCGGGCTTCTTTGAGAAGGAAGGCCTGGCCATGATAATCGGCGCGTACATCATGGGTCTGTCCTTGTCAAAGACCGACATCAGCCACATCATCATCGAGAAACTGCACGTCCTGTACGAATTTTTTGTGCCAATTTTCTTCGCGGTCATGGGCATGATGGTCGACATCAGCCAGCTGGTCACGCCCAAAGTCATCGTCGGTGGCCTTGTCTTCACGGTTCTGGCCGTGCTGGCAAAAATCGTAGGCTGCGGCATCCCGGCCTTGTTCGTCGGCTTCAACCGGCGTGGGGCCCTGCGCATAGGCGCCGGTATGGTGCCCCGCGGCGAGGTGGCCTTGATCATAGCTGGCATAGGCATGTCTGCGGGCATCCTGGACGGCGGCACCTTTGGCATGGCCATCATGATGACCCTCCTAACCACCGTCGTGGCTCCCTTTCTCCTCAACCTGACGCTGGGTTCCGGCGCTCCGGGCACCAGAAAGGCCACGGTGGGCGGCGACTCCCTGTCCCACGACTTTGACTTTCCGTCCGAAGACCTGGCCCTTCTGGTAACCGATACCATGAGCCACCAGCTCCAGTCCGAGGGCTTCTACATAAGGACCATGGACATAGAGGAAGGCATCACCCAGGTGCGCAAGGAGGACATGGCCTTCTCGGTTAGGCTGGAAGGCACATCGCTGGGGGTCCAGGCTCCCGTGTCGTCCATGCCCATGGTGAGAACGGCCGTGTTCGAGGCGGTAGCGTCGCTCAACCAGAGTTTTGAGCAGCTCAAGAACGAATTCGATCCCGCCGCCATACAGGCGGTCGGAGAGGGCGAGGCGGCTCCGCTGACAGCCCATGGCGCCCGCGTGATAGACCGCTCGTGCATCATCCTGGATCTTAAAGGCGCCACCAAGGAAGAGGTCATCAAGGAACTTCTGGCCGCCCTGCACAAGGCGGGCCGCGTGAACGATGTGGCCAGAGTGGAGAAGGACGTGCTCGAGCGAGAGCATGCCATGAGTACGGGCATGCAGAACGGCATCGCCCTGCCGCACGCCAAGACCGATGGCGTGGACGAGCTGGCAGCGGCCATAGGCATCAAGCGCGGGGGCATGGATTTCCGCTCCCTGGACGGTCAGCCGACAACCATCGTCGTGCTGTCGGTGTCCAGCAAGAGCCATCCAGAGGCCCATCTGCAGTTTCTGGCCGACATAGGCAGGGCTCTGGGCGACGATACCCGCCGGCAGGATGTGCTGGACGCAACCAGCGAGGACGAACTGGGGCTCCTGCTTGGGTTGTAAGCGACTGCGCTTGCCCGCCGGGCGGCTCCGTGGTATAGTCGTGTTATGATATCCATTCGGTTTGGACAGTATCTGTCCTGTGTATGTTCAGTCCGCTCTACCGGAGCGGCTGGTGCCCACAGGATAGGTCCGTCCGGGCTAGGAATTGGAGATATTTGAGATATTCAGATATCGAAACCTGCGCCGCGCGGCCCTTCCCGGACCGCGCGGTTTTTTTATGCGGATCGGGATGGGATCGCGCCGCTGTATGAAAGGGCACAGCTATGTCACTGCTTGAAACGCGCGGCCTGCGCAAGGATTTTGGCGGACTTCCATTGTTCGAAGACGTGGCCATGGCCATGGAGAGCGGCCACAAATACGGAATCGTGGGGCGCAATGGCTGCGGGAAAACCACCCTGATACGCATACTGGCGGGTCTGGACGACGACTTTTCCGGCCGGATCCTGAAAGCCCCCGGCCTCAGGCTGGGCTATGTGCCGCAGAAGCCGCCCGATTTTCTGGACGACGAGACAGGCGCCCAGTATATCTGCCGCGACGCGCTATCCATGAGGGCCGAGCTCGAGCGCCTAGGAGAAGCCATGGCCGATCCTGAGCGCGCGGACCGGGCCATGGAGGCATACGCCGCCCTGCGCGACGACTATGACGCGATTGACGGGGACCAGGCCGAGGACATGGCCGTACGGCTCCTGGGGCGCATCGGCCTGGGCGGCCGGGAACATACTCCTGCCCTGAGCCTGTCCGGCGGCGAGAAAAACGTCCTCGCCCTGGCCCGGGCCATGATGGGCAGACCTGACCTCCTTCTCCTGGACGAGCCGGGCAACCACCTGGACGTGGCAGGGCTGGCCTGGTTGGAGGACTATCTGGCCGGCCTGCCCTGCGCCGTGCTCATGGTGTCGCACGACCGCAGGCTTCTGGATCGTGTTGTGGACAGCGTTTTCGAGATCGAGAACCGGTGCGTTACCCGCTGGTCGGGCAATTACTCGGCCTACCGGCTGGCCAGGCTCAGGGAATCCGCCGGTCAGGGCCAGCGCTGGCAGGCCGACCGCAAGAAACTCGAGCGCCTGGAAGCCCTCGTCAAGAAGTTCGAGCAGATAGCGCGGGCCAGGCCCGACCCCGCCTGGGGCCGCCGCCTGCGCGCCAGGCGCAGCCAGCTGGCGCGTGAGCGGGAGAACGCTGAACAGCGGCCGGACCTGGGCACGCAGGACGCCAGGGTCAGTTTCCAGGGCGAGGCGTCCAAGGCCGACCTGGCGGTGGACGTGCACTCGTACGCCAAGGCCTATGGCGACACGGTCATCCTCAAGGACTCGGGTTTCACCATCCTGAACGGGGAGCGTGTCGCCCTGGTGGGACCCAACGGGTCGGGCAAGACCAGCTTCATACGCGACCTGGTGGAACGGGGCTCCTGGGACGACGATACGCTACGCGTGGGCCCCAGCATGCGGCTGGGTTACTGCGCCCAGGACCAGGGCGTGTTCGACCCCGCCCTGAGCGTTGAGGACGCCTTCCTGAAATGGCTACCCACGCGGGCGGACGTGTTCAAGCACCTGTCCACCTTCCTGTTTGGCTGGGACGATCTGGACAAGGCCTGCGGCTCCCTGTCCGGCGGCGAGCTCAACCGACTGCAGTTGGCCCGGGCTTCGGCACAGCGAGCCAACTTCCTGGTCCTGGACGAGCCGACCAACCACCTGGACATACCCACCAGGGAGGCTGTGGAGGACGCCCTAGACGCCTTTGAGGGCACGGTCCTGGTGGTGTCCCATGACCGCTATTTCTTGGAAAAAGTGGCCGGCAGGGTGGTTTTCATTGAAGACAAACGCTTTGTTGAGTATGAAGGCAGCTTCTCCGAGTGGTGGCGGGACGTTGGCGCCGTGGCGCGGCCGAAGCTTGCCCAGGCGGCCGAACTGGACGGCCGGGCCCGCGCGCGCAAGGCAGGGACAGGAGGTGCCGGGAGCTGGGCGGACAAGGACGCGGACTACGACCGGCGCATAGGCGAGCTGGAGCGCAGGCGCTCGGACCTGGAGCGAAAGGCCGCCCTGGCCATCGAGCACGGGCGCTTTGCCGATGCCAAACGCCTGGCCGCCGAGCTAGACGACTGCGCTCGCGGGCTGGACGAACTGTGGAAGCGCTGGGGCGCCGCGGACTAGGGGATCAGTGCCCCTGGCCTCGTACCATGGCCGTGCCGTGCTCAAGGAGGGGCGCGAATACCCTGGCGCACAGCTCGGCCGCCTTGACCGAGCCTGGAGCGTTCACCACGTAGGTAGTGCCCCTGAGGCCGGCGACGGCGCGGCTGAACACCGCGTTAGGCGTTTCCTTGAGCGACTCGATCCGCAGGTATTCGGCCAGTCCGGGCATCTGGCGGTCCACAAAGGCCAGCGTGGCCTCTGGGGTGACGTCGCGCGGGCTTGGGCCGGTGCCTCCGGTGGTGAATATCCAGTCAGCGCCGGCATGGCGCTCAAGGGCCGCCAGGATGGCGTCCCGCTCGTCAGGCACAAGGTCGCGCTCTATGGTCACGGCGGGCAGGGCGGCCAGGAGGGCGGTCTCCATGGCCGGGCCCGAGCGGTCTTCGTAGTCGCCCCTGCTGGCCCTGTCTGAAACGGTGATGATGGCAACGGTCACGGTACTGCCTCCTCTCCGAGGTCCTCAGCATACCCGGCCAGGTTCGGCCGCTTCTTTGGTCTTGGACAGGAGCCTGAGGCCGTCCACCCGGAGTCCCTTGTCCACGGCCTTGCACATGTCCCACACGGTCAACGCTGTCACGGACGCGGCGGTCAGGGCTTCCATCTCGATGCCGGTGCGGTCCACGCACACGGCCAGGCTTTCTATGTCCACGCGGTCTGCGCCCACGCTGAGCTCCACGGCTATGCGGTCTATCTCTATGGTATGGCACAAAGGTATGAGCTCGGCGGCTTTCTTGCCGGCCAAGATGCCGGCCACGCGCGCCGTGGCCAGGACATCGCCCTTGGCCATGGCGTTGGCGCGTATGAGCTCGGCGGTGGCAGGAGCCATCAGCACGCTGCACGCGGCCCGGGCGGTGCGCTTGACGCGCGGTTTGCCGGACACGTCCACCATGCTGGCCTTGCCGGAGGCGTCCACGTGGCTGAGTTTTCCTGAGTCGTCCATATCATCCTCCAATGGCGCTGACATTATGGTTTGACGCCGCCCCGCCGTGGGCGGGTTTCATGGCCACGCAGGCCCGTATGCTGGCGGCAGGATCGTCAAGGTCAACAGGCACCACGGCGTCGCCGTGCAGGCAGGGCTTGAGCTCCCCCGTGGCCAGGAGACGTATGCGATTGCAGCGGGCGCAGGGCGGCGGCCGGTCGTAATGGAAGTCGTCCAGCTTGCCCTGGTCCAGGCGGTACTGGCGTATGGTCTGCACGGCGCAGCCCAACTCGTCGGAAAAGGCCCGCACGCCGTCCAGGTCACGGCTGTCACGGGACGGGTCGACCACCACGTTCAGCTTGACAGGCAGGCCGGCGTCGCGCGCAGCGCGTATGCCACAGAGGGCGTCGTCCAGCCTGCCGCCCCGGGTGACGTATGCGTAACGCTCGGGATCCACGGTGTCCAGCGATATGTTGACCGACGACAGCCCTCGGCGGGCCAGGTCGGCGGCCAGGGGGGCAAGGAGGGTCCCGTTGGTCGTCATGGCTATGATGTCCAGGCCGGGTATGTCCCTGAGCATGGTCACGAACTGGGGGACGCCTTTACGCACCAGCGGTTCTCCTCCGGTGAGTCGGATTTTGTCAAAGCCCAGGGCGGCGGCTGCCCCTGCCACCTTGGCCATGTTCTCAAGGCTCATGATGCGCTCGTGCGGAAGCCAGGCCACGCCTTCGGCCGGCATGCAGTAGCGGCAGCGCAGGTTGCAGCGGTCGGTCAGCGATATCCGCAGGTAATGTATTTTCCTACCGAACGAGTCGAACATGCACGACGCTCCCCGCGCTGATTTCTTTCTGTCCCTGTTCAAGCCTGACAAAGCCACAGGCGTGGGCCAGAGCCTGTAGGGCCGACGAGCCGCCGTAGGGTACCGGTTTGGCGCCGTCCGCGTCTATGCTGACAGGAAGGAACTCCACCCGCTCGGTACTGCCACGGCGTATGCCTTCCGAGAGGGTTACGGGCGCGGACAGGCCGCGGTATTCCACGCCCTGGAGGCCATACAGCAGGGGTTTGACCAAGAACTCGGTGTTGACAAAGACAGACACCGGGTTGCCCGGGAGCCCGAACACGTAGCTCTTTGCTGACGTGCCAAAGAAGGTCGGCTTGCCGGGCTTGACCGCCACGCCGTGGAACAGGGTGCGGACGCCCGCTGCGACCAAGGCTTTGGGCACGTAGTCATAGTCGCCCATGGATACCCCTCCGGACAGTACCAGCACATCGCACTGGCTGAGGGCCGAGCCGACCGCCGCCAGGGTGGCGTCGTAGTCGTCGGGGAGAGTTCCAAAGTCCCTGATGACAGCTATTCCGGACAGGTGGGCCGCGAGCTGGGTACGGTTGGAGTCGTATATCCAGCCGGGCTTGAGGTTTTCTCCGGGCTGGGCAAGCTCCGCGCCGGTGGACAGGACGCCGACCACGGGCCGGACGGCCACATCCACTCTGTTACGCCCGTCCGCGGCTAGTATGGCCAGATCCTGGGCATCGAGCTGCCGCGGCGACACGATGGTGTCTCCTGTGCGGGCGTTCTCGCCGCGCTGTATGACGTTGTCTATGCGCTCCGGCTTGGTAAAGCGCACCGCGCCGTCAGATTCCTGGGCGCACTCTACCTTCTGGATGCGGTCGGCTCCGGGTGGCAGGGGAGCGCCGGTCATGACCTTGACCGTCTCGCCGGCTCCCAGAGGCCGCTGGTCGGACTCGCCCGCGGCAATGACGTTGCGGACGGCCAGCGACTCAGGCGCCAGGCCGCTGGCTTCCGAGTTCCAGGCCCAACCGTCCACGGCCGCCTTGGAAAAGGGCGGCTGGTCCATGGATGACGCCACGGGAGCCGCGAGCACGCGGCCCAGGGCCTGATCCAGGGGCACGGTTTCTACCTGCGGCCGTTGCCTGCACGACAGCACGATCTTCAGGGCTTCATCGGGATGTATCATGGTTGCCTCCGTGAGGGTGCGGCATGGCTCTGCCTGCGTCAAAGAGGATGCGGGTGTCGGCAAGCGCGTCCGCCAGTTCCTGGTCATGAGTGCTGAATATCAGGGTGACGCCCTCGGACTTGAGCTCGGCCAGGACGCTGCGCACGGCATTTTGGCTGGCGGCGTCCATGGACGACGTTGGCTCGTCCAGGAAGAGTATGTCCGCGCCCAGGGCCAGGGCCCGGGCCAGGGCCACGCGCTGGGTCTCGCCACCGGACAGCCTGGACGCCTCCCTGTCCATGAGGGACGCGCAGCCCACGCGGTCTATGGCCGCCTGCACGCGCCCGGCGGCCTCTCCCCTGGGCACGCGCCTGAACGACAAGGCCCTGGCCAGGTTGTCGCGCACCGTGCCCGTGAACAACACGGGATGCTGGTGCAGGTACACGCTTCTCAGGCGGAGGGCGGGCCCGGGAGAGCGTCCCAGGAAGCGCAGGGTGCCGTCGTACGGACCGAGGAGGCCGTTGAGCACCTTCAGGAAAGTGGTCTTGCCCGAGCCGTTGGGTCCCAAGAGGGCCACGGCCTGGCCACGCTCGATGTCCAGGCTGTCGCAACGGAGGGCGACCCGTCTTCCATAACGGAAACTCAGGCCGCGCAGGCTGAACAGGGGCGCGTTCTCGGGAAGAGCGGACAGGTCACGCATCGCGGGCCGCCAGGTGGGAAAGAGCGTTGACCGTCAGGGCCACGGCCAAAAGCACAACGCCCAGAGAAAGGGCCCGCTCGAACTCGCCCTTGCTTGCGTCCAGGGCTATGGTCGTGGTCATGGTGCGGGTGTGCCAGCGTATGTTGCCTCCCAGCATCATGGATACGCCCACTTCTCCGGTTACCCGCCCGAAAGAGGCCAGCACGGCCTGCACGACCACAAAGCGCCCCTCCCGCAGTATGGCCAAAAGGCGTCGCCAGAAGCCGGCCCCGAGCGTGAGGAGGGTCTCCGCGTAGCGCGGATCCATCTTCTGGAGGCCCGTATGCGTCATAGCAGCCGCCAGGGGCAGGGCCAGGAGCGACTGCCCCAGGATGACCCCGGCGGGCTCGTACATGATGTTGAGGAAGCCCAAGGGTCCCGAACGGGATATGAAGGAATACACGAAAAGGCCGATGACCACCGTGGGCACGGCCATGCTGGCATTGATGGCGGCGGCCAGGGCCCGCTTGCCCCGGAAGCGTCCCAGGTAGAGGACCGCTCCCAGGGGCACGCCCGGCAGGGCTGAGAACAGGGTGGACCAGAGGGCAAAACGGATGGTCGTGCCCACGGTCCACCATGTTTCCGTGTCGCCGGTAGCGAGCAGGGACAGGGCCTGGCCCAGAGCGTCCACGGATTTACGGCCGGTAGTCCGGGAAGAAGAGGATTTCTCCGCCCACTTTGAACGACGCTATGAGCTCCTGCCCGCGTTTGGACGTGATCCACAGGAGCAGGGCCCGGGCGCCCTCGGCGTTGATGGCGGGATTTTTCCCGGGGTTCACGGTGATGATGCCGTAGGGATTGAACAGCGTTGGGTCGCCTTCATAGGCGATGACCAGGGACGATTTGTCCTTGATGGCCAGCCAGGTACCCCGGTCGGCCAGGGTGTATGCTTGCAGGCCGTCGGCCATGATGATGACTTGTTCCATGCCCTGGCCCGCTTCCTTGTACCAGGAGCCAGCGGGGCTCACGCCAGCTGCCTTCCAAACGTCCTTCTCTTTGACATCCGTGCCAGAATTATCCCCGCGCGACACGAAGCCTGCCCCTGAGGCGGCTATGCGCTTGAAGGCGTCCACGGCGCCGGTGGCGGAGGCAAGGCCCGCGGGGTCGGCTGCTGGCCCCAGGACGATAAAGTCGTTGTACATGACGTCCCGGCGCTCCGTGCCGTGGCCGGCCGCCATGAAGGCGTCCTCCAGGGCCCGGGCGTGCACCAGGACGATGTCCGCGTCGGCGTTTTCCCCGAGCTTGAGGGCTGCGCCCGTGCCCACGGCCACCACGTCCACGGTATACCCCGTGTCGGCGGTGAAGTAGGGCAGGATGTACGCAAGGAGGCCCGAATTTTCCGTGCTGGTGGTGGTGGCGAGCCTGACCTTGGGGTTGGCCGGTGCTTCCTTGCCCCCCATGGCGAACGCGGGCAGGGCCGCGATCAAGGCCATAAGGGCGACGACAATGACGGTGCGTGCTGTGCGGTTCATGGTTCCCTTTCCTATGCCCTGTGGACGCCTTTGGCGACCGGGCGGGAGGTAGGCGCGTTTCCGCGCCGGCCCATCGACCGGGGTTCCATCGCGTAAGCGTGCAGGAAGCCCGGTTCGGGTGTGTGGTAGAGGGCAGGCTGCGCCTGCCTTGCGCGCGCATGGTACCCCGGAAGGGGCGGGCGGGTCAAAGGCCCCAGGCTCAGTCCTCCATGTCGAATTCGCGGACGTCGAACCAGTAACCGCTTGCCCTCCTGAGGTCCAGCTCGGCGTCCACAATGGCTCCGTGACCTTCCTCTATGGCCAAAAGGCGGGCAAAGGCGGTGGCCGGTCCTGGCGGGAGTTCCGACGCCAGGCGCCGGTAGAATTCCGCGGATTCCTTTTCCGCGCGCGACGCCTCCTCTAGAGCGCTCAACTCACCGCCGTCAGGCTCCGTAAGCGAAGCGGGCATGCCGGCTGCCAGGCGGGCCTTGTCCGCGGCCTCCCGGGCGCGGAAGGTGGTGGCCGGAAGCTCCGGCACGGTTCCGCCTTCCAGGTGGCGCTCCAACTCGGCTATATACGCCTGGTGGGATGCCTCGTCGCGGGCCAGGGCCCTGAACAGGGCGGCAGCCTCCGCCGAGCGCGCGCCAGCGGCCGCGTTTTCATACAGGGTCCTCATGCGGGTTTCATACAAGGCCGCTGTCTCCAATGCTTCATGAAGGTCCATGGTTCCTCCTACTGGCCCGTACCCGGGGGCCCACGGTTGCTTCCGGGGTTCCCCTATCAGGATACGATAGCCGCGCGGTACGCGTTGACCACGTCCGCCCTGAAAATAAAGCCGGAAAAAACGCCCTTGCCGTCGACGGCAGGCAGGGCGTTAAGGCCAGCCCGCTCGTACAGGCCAAAGAGCTCGGCGGGCGTGACGCCCGGTATCCTGGCCGGCTCGGGCGAGCGCATGACGTCCAGCACGATGACGGCCCCCTCGACATGGCGGTCAAAGAGGGCGTTCTTCACGTCGTTAGCGGACAGGATGCCCAACAGGCCGCCGTCCGTTCCGAAAACCGGCAGCACAGGGTCTCCGGACGCTGCGAGTGCCCCCCGCATGGCGTCCAGGCCGTCCTCCGGGAGCAAGCGCGCCGTGGCGGGCCGCACCAGGGACGCAAGATCCAGGCCGGCAAGGGCTTCCGCGTCCTCAAAGGTGCTGGCCAGGTCCAAAAGCTGTTCCTTGAGCCTGGACGCACGGCTCGATTCGGCCACCACCCGGAGCGTGTCGCCGGGCTGGATGTCCAGGTCGGCGGCCGGGAACAATTCGTCGTCACCCCGCTCTATGGCGGCCAATACACAGCCTTCCGGCATGATGCCAGCAGCGTTGCCGCAGGTGTCAAAGACGGATCCTTCCATCACGGGCACGTGGATGACCACCGGCCGGGACTCATGCCCGGGCTGTCCGCCTTCCAGCCGCGCGAGCAGGCTGTCGTATATGGGCTTGGTGCGGAGGGCGCCAGCCGTCAGTGCAGCGGTCACGGACACGAAAATGAAGGCAGGGAAGTGGGCAAAGCTACCGGCCATTTCCGTGATCAGCACGGCTCCGGTGATGGGCGCGCGGACCACGGCCGTGAAGAAGCCGGCCATGCCCAGGAGCACGCAGTTATGCAGGTAGGCTCCGGCCACGCCCATGCCAGCGAGCCAGCTGTGTGACATGGCCCCTGCCAAGGCGCCGATGGCGAGCATGGGCAGGAAGATGCCGCCCGGGGCGCCTGACGCGTAACTGAACAGGGTAAAGGCCAGCTTGGCCGCAAGGAGGACTGCTATGGGCCCCCAAGACGGCCGGGTTTCTACCACGTGGTCTATCAGGTGCTCGCCGCCGCCGCTGACCAGGGGGAGCGCCAGGGCGACGCAGGCGCCGGCCAGGAAGATGAAGAGCATCCTGAGCGCCGGCCGGGGTAAGCACCGGGCGGATAGCGACTGAAAGACCAGGATGCCATGGTTGAACACCCAGCCGAGGAGACCAGTTCCCACGCCTATGAGGAGGATGACGCTGAAATAGCTGTTCAGGGGAAGGACCGAGTCCAGCGTGATGGCGAACACCGGCGCGTTGCCAAAGGCCAGCCACATGACCGCGTTGGCCGCAAAGGACGCGATCAGGCTGGCCGTCAGCATGGTGGGCGACACCGAGCGGTGGAGTTCCTCCACGCAAAAAAGGACGCCGGCCAGGGGGGCGTTGAAGGCCGCCGATATGCCGGCCGCCCCGCCCGCGGTGATGAGGAAGCGGGCCAGGTCGCGGCGCCGGCTGAGTTCGGCAACCCCTTGCCCCAGGAGGGCGCCCAGATGGATGGACGGTCCTTCCCGTCCCAGGGACAGCCCCGTGCCCAGGGCCAGGACTCCGCCGGCGAATTTGGCTGGTATCTCGGTGCCCCAGAACGCTTTGACCCGGTGGGTCAGCATGGCCTTGACCTGGGGTATGCCCGAGCCCTTGATGAGCGGCCGTGCTCTGACCAGGCGGTAGGTGAGGTAGGAGGCGGCTGCGATCAGGGTCAGCCACAGCCCAAGGGCGGGAGCCGACGCCAGGAGCTCCGGCATCAGGTCCGCGCGGATCCGTTCCACGAACGCTATACTCGATCGGTAGGCGACGATAATGGCGCCGGCCGCCAGTCCGGTGAGCGCGCTCAGCATATAGGTAAGCGCCGTCCTATGCCTCTGTCCGAATTCCGTCGCCATGCCAGGCGCTTCCATGCCCGTCCCTTCTCCGGCGCCGCGCCGGCCATGGAACCCAGCTTACCACAGCGGACCGCGGGGGAAAAGTCCAACCATGCACCGTGTGGCTCCCGTTCACCAGGCAAAGGCCCCCGTGCTATACTCCGGCCGCGGCCGTCCGGCCCGTCCGGGGCATCGGCCGCATAAAAGGAGAGAGGCAGGAAGCCATGGCTGTTCGAAAACTTGTGGAATGCGTGCCGAATTTCAGCGAGGGCCGGGACAAGGCGGTGATAGACGCCATAGCCCGGGACATAGCGTCCGTGCCCGGCGTGACGCTCCTGGACGTGGATCCGGGTTCCGACACCAACCGTACCGTGTACACCTTTGTGGGCGAGCCGGCCGCCGTGGTTGACGCTGCTGTCAAGGCGGCGCTCTGCGCCAAGGGCCTACTAGACATGGCCAAGCACTCGGGGGCCCATCCGCGCATGGGCGCCATGGACGTGTGCCCCTTCGTGCCGGTGGCGGGCGTCAGCATGGACGAGTGCGTGGCCCTGTCCAAGCGTGCCGCCGAGCGCATAGCCGCGGCCGTGGGCGCTCCCGTGTACCTGTACGAGCATTCGGCGTCCAGGCCGGAACGCCGCAGCCTGGCGGACATACGCTCCGGCGAATACGAGGCTCTGCCAGAGAAACTCAAGAAGCCCGAGTGGAAACCGGATTTTGGCCCGGCGGCCTTTGTCCCGTCCTGGGGAGCCACTGTGGTCGGCGCCCGCGAATTCCTCATAGCGTACAATGTCAACCTGAACACCAGGGACAAGAAGCTGGCCAACGACGTGGCCCTGTCCGTGCGCGAGGGCGGCAAGGCTGCCAGGGACGCATCCGGTACCATTGTCAAAGGCCCCGACGGCAAGAACGTGATGGTGCCCGGCCGCCTCAAGCATGTACGCGCCATAGGCTGGTATATCGACACGTACCGCTGCGCCCAGGTGTCCATCAACCTGACCAATTACCGGCAGACTCCCCTCCACACGGTATATGAGACGGTCAAGGAAGAAGCCGAGAAGCTCGGCCTCCTGGTTACCGGGTCGGAAGTGGTCGGACTGGTGCCCCTGGAGCCCATCATCCAGGCTGGTCGCCACTTCATGCAGAAAACGGGCAAGGGGGAGGGAGCCCCGGAACCGGAGCTGGTGGAAATGGCCATACGGTCCATGGGCCTTGATTCCGTGGCCGCCTTCGAACCGGACAAAAAGATCATCGAGTACACGGCCTCTCGCCCGTCACCGCTCATGGACCTTTCGTGCGCCGCTTTTGTCGACGAGGTGTCCAGCGACTCGCCGGCGCCCGGAGGCGGTTCCGTGTCCGCCCTGGCCGGTTCCCTGGCGGCTGCCCTGGCGGCCATGGTTGCCAACCTGACCGTGGGAAAAAAGGGTTATGAGACAAGCTGGACGGCCATGTCAGCCCTGGCCGTCAAGGCCCAGGCCGTCAAGGCAGCCTTGGCACGCGCCGTGGACGACGACACCAGCGCCTTCAACGCCGTGATGGACGCCATGAAATTGCCCAAGGCAACGGACGCCGACAAAGCCGCCCGCGACGCCGCCCTGCTGGACGGCTACAAGACGGCCATCCAGGTGCCGCTCGATACGGCACGGGCCTGCCTTGATGCCCTGGCCCTGGCCAAGGACGCCGTGGCGGGCAACCGGAACTCCGCCAGCGACGCAGGGGTGGCCGCCCTCATGGCCCGGGCAGGGGCCCACGGCGCCGTCCTCAACGTGCTTATCAACCTGGGGTCGGTCAAGGATGCGGACTACGTGCGTTCGATGAAGGCCGAGGCCGCCGAGCTCCGCGCCAAGGCCGACGCCCTGTGCGCGGATACCCTTGCCCTGGTGGAAGCTACCTTCGGGTAACGACAAAACAAGAACGCCCCGCTATGCGCGGGGCGTTCTTGCTAGCTTGCGACGCGGTTCAGTAGCCGGGCATGTCGTACAGGCCGCCTGCGTTGACCACGGTCTTGTAGCCGGCCATGGACAGGAGCCTGGCTGCAAAAGCAGAGCGCGAGCCGGTGGCGCAGTACAGCACCAAGGGCGTATTCGGGCCGCCCAGCTCGCCGGTCCGGGCCTGGATCTCGTTCACCGGAATGTTGATGGCGCCCTCGTAGTGCTCGTCCTCGAATTCCTCAGGGCTGCGCACGTCCACGATCTTGGCTCCCGCCTTGATCAGGTCCTCAATGGGATCGGTCATAGGTATCCTCCATAAATAGCCGCCACCTTAGGCGGGCCACGTGGTCGCAGGACGCAGGCGCCGTATGCCTGAGTCCCCGTGTATTATGCCCCTGGCGTAAAGCCGGGAACCAACTCAAGACTCAAGGCGCCGCCGGATATGTTGCGCAGGTCCGTCCTTCCTGCCTGGGACAATTTGCGCAGGGCTATATGGCTTTCATAGCCGGCGTGCGACAAAAGGAGGAGGGGGCCGGCGGGGACCTCGTCCATGCGCCAGTCCAGCTCGTCCAAGGGGATGTGCGCCGTGCAGTCAACGGGCTTCTTGCGCCGGTCGCCATTGGTGCGCAGGTCCAGGATGCCAGCCTTGCCGTCCTTGAACAGCTTCCACGCCTCGGACGCTTCCACCAGCGGCGAATAGCCCGACAGGTCATTCTGGGCCGCGAAGGCAGCCATGTTGACAGGATCATTGGCCGCGCCGTAGGGAGGCGCGTAGGCCAGGTCCAGTTCGGCAAGATCGTCTATGGTCATGGACGACGCCAGGGCCGTGGCTATCACGTCGATGCGCTTGTCCACCCCTGCCTTGCCGTACGCCTGGGCACCCAGCACCGTGCGGGTGGCCTTGTCGTACACCAGTTTGAGCGACACTTCCTCCGCGCCCGGGTAGTAGCTCACGTGGTGGTAGCGGTGGACGGTGGCTGTCCCGACCTTGTAGCCCAGGGACCGTGCGGCCTTTTCGGACAGGCCCGTCATGGCAAAGGTCTCCTCAACGGCCTTGAACACGCTGGTGCCTTCGGCTCCGGCGTAGCTCAGGTTCCCGCCCAGGGCGTTGGTCGCGGCTATGCGGCCCTGGCGGTTGGCCGGGCCTGCCAGCGGAACGCGCGTGGACTTTCCGGACACACGGTTCTTGATCTCGACCATGTCGCCCGCTGCCCATATATGCGGATCCGAGGTGCGCATGCGCTCGTCGACCACCACGCCTCCCGCCGCCCCAAGCTCCAGCCCGGCGGCCTTGGCCAGGTCCACGTTGGGTTTGACCCCGGCGGACACGAGCACGATGTCGGCAGGCACTTCGGTACCGTCGTCCAGGACGGCCACGCCGGCCTTCACGTCCTTGACCGAGCGTCCGGTCACAACGCGGGCTCCGGCCCGCTCAAAGCTCATGGCTATCTGCCTGCCGAACTCGGCGTCGGCCGGCGGCATGACATGGGGTGTCAGCTCGACGATGGTCGTGGCCAGGCCACGCGCCATGAAAGCCTCTGCGGCTTCCAGGCCGATGAACCCGCCGCCCACAACGACGGCGCTCTTTGGCTGGTTCTCGTTGATGTATTTGTGAACGGCGTCCATGTCTGGGATGGTCCAGAGGCGGAACACATGCGGGGAGTCGGAACCCTGGATGGGCGGCATGAAGGGCGTACCGCCCTGGGCCAGAATCAGCTCGTCGTAGGGAAGGTCGCGCTCACCGGATGCATCCTTCACGCGCACGGTCATGCCTGCGCGGTCCACGGACACGGCCCTGGTATCCAGGAGAACGTCCACGTTGTAACGAGCCTTGAAGCCTTCCGGCGTCTGCAGGATCAGCGCGCTGCGTTTTTCTATGTCACGGGACACGAAATAGGGAAGACCGCAGTTGGCAAAGGACACGTAGCGCCCGGCTTCCACGATGGTGATCTGGGCCGAGGCGTCCAGCCTGCGGGCCCGGGCCGCGGCCGTGGCGCCTGCCGCCACGCCCCCAATGACCAGAATCCGTTTTCCGTTCTGTTCCATGTCTGCGTTCCTCCATCAGCTTGGGGATAAAATATATAAAAAACACTATATAGTCAATATCTAAATATATCGATAGAGAGCGAGCCAATCTTAAAAGTCTGTTACTTTTGAGATTGGCTTTGCGCTTGCTCCCGGTTGCTTGCCTAGTGAGCAAGCGCTCCTCAAATCGCTTCCCAATATGAAGCTCATTCAAACGCCGTCCTGCTTTTGAATGAGCCCCGGATTATTGGCTTTTTCACCAGTGTGTCGAAGCTTTGATGTCCAGTCCGGAGCCATCCGGGGTACCGGAAAGCCGTCCGGGCTTTTAGTCCCGGAAACGGCGACGCATCCATGCCTGAACGCATCAAAGCTTCGTGACACAAAGGACTGAATGTGGAATAAAGTCGTCTATCGTATTGACCCCCTTCTTCCAGGCTCCATATATTAAGGAAAGCTGGCGCCTATACGGGCCGGCCGCCGACCAGAGGGATCGGCCATCATGGGGGGCCCCAGGCAGCATGCCTAAGGACCTGCCGGACCTCCCCGCATGGGAGTGCTTGATGATTGATGTACAAAGCATCGTTAAGGCTTTTGACACGGTCAAGGCCGTTGATGGTGTCAGCTTCAAGGCCAAGCCGGGCGAAATTTTCGGCCTCATCGGCCCGAATGGCGCTGGAAAATCCACCACCATACGCATGATCATGAACATTCTCTCCCCGGATTCGGGCTCGGTCCTTCTGGACGGCCACCCTCTGAGGGAAGACGACAAGAACCGTATCGGCTACCTACCGGAGGAACGCGGCCTGTATAAGAAAATGAAGGTTGCCGATGTGCTGTCCTTCATGGCCGAGGTCAAGGCCGCTGACAGGCATGCCGCCAGAAAACGGGCCGGTGAATGGCTTGAGCGTTTTGATCTATCGGACTGGCGGGAACGCAAGGTAGACGAGCTGTCCAAGGGCATGGCGCAGAAGGTGCAGTTCATAGGCACGGTGGCGCATGACCCGGACGTGCTCCTGTTCGACGAGCCGTTTTCCGGCCTGGATCCGGTGTCCCAGGACCAGCTTCTGACAGCCATGCTCGAGCTCAAGGCGGCGGGCAAAACGGTCCTCTTCTCGACCCATATCATGGATCACGCCGAAAAGATATGCGAGCGAATACTGCTCATCGATCACGGCAGGGAGGTTGCCGCCGGGGCTTTGTCTGAGGTCAAGGCGCGTTTTGGGACGGACGCCGCACGGATTGAGTTTGATGGGGACGGGTCGTTCATAGACAGCCTGCCCTATGTGCGTTCAACACGGCGCTTCCCGCGTTGGGTTGAAGTGGAGCTCCAGGGCGAGGACGCGGCGGACCGGTTGTATACGGATATGGCAGGGAGGCTCAAGGTCAGGCGCTTCGAGCTCTTGGAGCCCAGCCTGCATTCCATCTTCATACGCCTGGTCGGAGCCGAGCGATCAGGAAACAACGCCGACCGGGAGGCCCTCAATGCGTAAACTCCTTGCCATAGCCAGGCGCGAATTCCGCGCCACCGCGGCCAACAAAACCTTTGTCATCATGACGCTGCTCGGGCCCTTCCTTATTCTGGCCGTGTCCGTGCTGCCCGGTCTCCTGTCCAATACCCCCGGCGCGCTGAACAGCGGCAAGCCCATGGCCATGATGGCGCCGAACCCCATGGTCGCCCAGACCCTCGCGCCGGCACTGGAAGCCCAGGGTTACGCGAGCGTGTCGTTTGATGACGCCGCCGCCGCCAAGGAAGGCGTGCTGGCCGGCGACTACGCCGGCTTCATAGAAGTGCCGGCTGCTTGGCCTGATGAAGAAGCTCGCTACTATTCGGTCAGCGCAACGGAGATCTCCTTTTTCAGCGGCCTGGAAGCCATCCTTGGGGGCCTGGCCACCAGTGTCAGGGTGGGGCAGGCCGGACTTACCCAGGAGCAGGCAGCTCTCCTCAACCTGCGGCCGGAATTCAGCGTGGTCAAGTTGGGAGCGGGCGGGGAGGAAGAACAGAAGGGCGCCGAGGATTTCATGGGCATACTCTTCACGGCCCTGGGTTTTGTGATGCTCATATACATGACCGTGCTCCTGTACGGCCAGATGATAGGCCGCTCCGTGGTCCAGGAAAAAACCAACAAGACCGTAGAGGTCATGCTGTCCAGCGTGTCGTCGCGCCAGCTTATGTTCGGTAAGATCCTTGGCCTTGGCCTGGCTGGGCTCCTGCAGTACGCGGTGTGGATGGGCATGGCCACGGCCCTGATCCATCTGATAGGACCGGCCATGAACGTCAGCCTGCCCGCGTCCATATCGATGGCGAATTTCGGGTGGCTGGTTCTGTTCTTTGTCCTGGCCTTCTTCCTGTACGCTGGCGGCTATGCCGCCCTCGGGGCGGCGGCCGAGGACGAGCACCATCTGGGCCAACTTGCCTGGCCCCTCCTGGTTTTCCTTATCGTGCCGCTGGTGCTGATCAGTCCCATGGTGATGAATCCAGGCAGTCCCATCGTGGTGGCGTTGTCCTATTTCCCCATGACAAGCCCCATCGTCATGCTGGTGCGGCTTCTGGTGTCAACGCCGGCGTGGTGGGAGCTGGCTTTGTGCCTGGGCCTGCTTGCCATCACCGTGTACGGCATGGCTGTGCTCGCCGCCAAAATCTTCCGCGTGGGCATCCTGATGAGCGGCAAGCGCCCGAGCTTTGGGGAAGTGCTGCGCTGGGCCAGGGTCCGGTAACCGTTTCTGCGAATCAGCCCGGCTTGCCTCACGCAACGGCAGCCGGGTAGAATGCGACATGCACCACCATCATGACCAGACGCCTGCCTGGTTGAGGCGTCTGGCCTTCATCGGACGGCGCATGCTCCGGGCCGTACTCAGCTACGTCGCCGCCGTTGTGTGCATGACCGCCGTTGTAAACGCGTCGCTTGAAAAAACCGTCATGAGCCAGATTGTGGAAGCCGCCCAGGGCGCCGTGATGGCCCGCGGCGACTTTGACGCGCCCGAGGATGTGGCGGCGTACAAGCAGGAAGTCATAGAGTCCATGAAGAGAGCCTATGGTCTCCATCTGCCCAGCCTGGTCAGGATAGCCAGACGCACCGCGCAGGTCGTTAGCCTGGACCTGGGCAAATCCAGCTTTTACGTTATGAAGGACGGCGAGCGCTCGTACCAGGTGAAAGATATCATAGCCGACTACCTGCCGCACACGCTTTTGCTGTTTACGTCCAGCACCCTGGTCAGCGCCCTTGTGGGTATAGGCATGGGCATGCGCATGGCCAAAAAGCCGGGCAGCCTACTGGACCATACCGGCACCCACCTGACCATGCTGTTGTACGGCACGCCAACCTGGTGGGTGGCGTCGTTCATGGTGCTGTTCTTTGTGTACGTCCTGCCCGTTTTCAGGATGGGACAATTGCGCTCGCTGGTACAGCCTGATGGCTGGTTCCTTCAGGCACTGGACTACCTTTCCTATATCCTGCTTCCTCTCTTGACGCTTGTGTTGGTTAAAGCCTGGGGCTTTGCCTACTTTACGCGCGCCATGGTCATACCGCACCTGCAGGAGGATTTTGTCATGGCGGCCAGGGCGAGGGGCCTGCCGGAGCGCCGCGTCCTCCGGAGCCACGGCCTCAGGGTGGCGGCACCCGGAATAGCAACGCTGGGTGTGCAGGCTTTCGCGTCGTCGCTGATGGGCGATATTCTGGTGGAGAAGGTCGTGGCCAGGCCCGGCCTCGGTAGCGCCCTGTTCATGGCCTTGGGCTGGAACGACGTGCCCCTGATTACCGGCATCCTGGCCATGATCCTGGCCATCTACTGCCTCAGCTACCTGTTCCTTGACGTGTTTCTATCGGTTATGGATCCGAGGATTTCCTACGGGAGGACCTGAACGGCCCGGCCCGGGGAAATAAAAACCGCCCCGGGGCTGCTGCCCTGGGGCGGTTACGATACCCGCGTTGGCGCGGCTCACGCGGCGCCCGGCTGGGCTTCAAGGGAAGCTCCCAGGTCGTGAGCCTCGGATGCCTGAGCAAGCTGGGCCGGGCAGGCACCGGACCTGCGGCGGTACAGAATCTTGCGAATGGCGTCCGTTGACAGGGCATACTGGTCGGCCAGGTCGTTGATGGACACGCCGGCAGATTTGGCCTGGCGTATCGCGTCGTCACGCTGGTCCAGAAGCATCCTGGCGCCGTTCTTGTGACCCCAAGCCATACGTTCCTGGGGAGGCCTCGGGATATACACCAACGCCCCCTGCACGTATTTCTGGATCTCGGCGAGTAGTTCGGGCGGGAGCGTCTCATCTCCCTTTATGTATGACATACAAGCATCCTCTCGGTTGACAGGGCGATAGCCGCCTGGCCGAGCGGAAAGGAAGGATAGGGATGGCGTCCTCTGACGCCTGCGCGCCGGTCCCTACCGGCTACGTATCGTTCCTTCGCGGCTCAAGCGGCTCCGATGGCGGATCGGACGGCGAATCGGGTATCGATGTAGTTTATCATTGCACGCCTCCTTGAGCGTTGATTGGGACGGCGCGGAACCACTGGATCCGCCCTTCCTCGGGATACATACCAGGCCCTCTGCCCGGATAATCGACCACTATAGCGTACGGGTCGCGGAGTGTAAACCGGAAAGAGCCTGTATACTCGACTTTTCCCCGGTGTATCGAAGCTTTGATGTGCCGTGTCCATTAGGCCTTTCGGAGTAGCCTCTATGTACTTCACAAGGTTCGTGGTCCGATTTCCTGGCCATAGCGTAGCGGACTGAGTGTTGGCTGTGGGATATTGGAGATATTTAAGGAATTGTGAGGCGACTCTAGCAGGATATTTAAAAAACTCGATGCTTTTCAAAAATCTGCTACAGCCTGAAGGTACCAGAAAGGCCGAGCGGTACGAAAAGAAGGCTGGATACGGAGCTGTTGAACGAGCACGCCCTTTGTCGACATCGATACGCTGACATCAAAGCTTCGGCACACTGAGGAAAGCTTGAATCGAACCGTCTAGTAGCCTTCCATCAGGGGACGGTTCGTGAGATACATAAGGTGCCGGCGTATACCAACGCGTCGCCTAAAACCGTTTCCCCGAACGGTGGCAAGCGGCGGAAAGGAGGTGACATGAAGATTGCCATACGGAGGGCTAGCGCCCTTTAAAAGGCTCGGGGGGAGGCGGACGCTTCCCCCCGTTTTTTTCTTCCGGGAACGCCAGCGTGTGGTTTGGTCTGCGGTGTCACGGCTAGGTGGGATAAGCGCCAGAAGGGAGTCGAACCCTCGTCTCTAGCTTGGAAGGCTAGGGTAATAGCCGTTATACGACTGGCGCGCGCAACGACCGCACCATACACCAGGACGCCTTCCCGCGTCAAGAATTGCGGCTGAGCCTGTCTTGCCGCCGCCCTGCCCATTCAAAAACACCCGTCCGCTTGCCATGCCCGCGTCAAGGCGTAATACTTTGACGGAGGATTAACATGCCGGAAAACCTTCGTCATTTCATACGCCTGCTCATAGCTGAACTGCAGGACCTGTCTGAGGACCTGACGCTCATCGACGATGTCCTCCGCCAGCGTTTTGAGGCGGGGGAAATAACGGCCTATGTGTATCGGGAAAACGACGCTCTGTTGCGCAGGGAACGAGATTCTATTACTAATATGATGAAGGTCGTTGACGGAATCGATACTTCCATATATAAGGATAGCGCAGAGCTGGAGGCCGAGCTCCTGAGGCTGGAACAGCACGTGGTTCAAAGCCTTGGCGAGCCCGAAGCGGTGGTTCTGTTTCTCAAGAGGAAGATTGACAAGATCCGCAGCTATCTCTCGTCGGGCGAGGGTACGTCCGGCAACCCATAACGCGTTCGAAAGAAGGAAGCCATGGATATCCGAGTGCAGGAACTTTTGGACAGGATCAAGCATGATGGCCTTGAGAGCGCCGAGGCCGAAGCAGGCAAGATCCGCGCTGAAGCCCAGGCCCAGGCCAAGGGTATCGTCGACGCGGCCAAAGCCGAGGCCAAGGCCTTGGTCGACGCAGCCAAGGCTGACGCGGCCCGCGCCGAGGAAGCCGGACGGGCGGCCTTGGCGCAGGCGTCAAGGGACCTGGTGCTGGCCTTCAGGGCCGACATAGACAAGCTCCTGTCATCCATCGTGAGGACGGATACGGAAAAGGCCATGGGGGCGGATGCCCTGGCCAGGATCATCCCGACCATCGTGGAGCAGTGGGCCAAGGATGGCCGCGACGACCTGTCCGTCCTGTTGCCGGAGAGCGACCTGGCGCCGGTGGAAGCCCAGCTGCGTTCCCGCCTGTCAGACAAACTGCGCTCGGGCGTGGAGCTCAAGCCCGTCAAGGGCGCCAAGGCCGGTTTCCGGATCGGGGAGAAAAACGGGGCGGCGTATTACGATTTTTCCGCCGACGCGGTGGCGGACATGCTGTCGGCCTACCTCAATACGCGCTTGGCCGCCATCATGTCCTCGGCGCTGAAATAAGGCCCGTATGTCAAGCTACTATTATTTTTGCGCGACGCTACCATCGCTCAGGCATGACTCCGCGCCGCCCTTCAGCCTGGAGGAATTCCTGGACCGGGCGTCGCGTTTCCTGTCAGCCGGGGATTACGCCCAGCTCCAGGGCGCGAGGCTTTTCATCCCGGAGGACGGCTCCGCTCCGGTAAGCTCCGGGCCGACCAGCCTGCTCGGACGCTACTACCGTTGGGAGCTGGCCATGAGGAACGAGCTGGCCCGCCTGCGCGCCCACCGTTTGCAGAAGGCGGCGGACAAGCACGTGCGGCCGGGCGAACCCGAGTGGGACGGCGCCAAGGTCGCCCAGGCCGCCTTCCAGGCCGACGATCCCCTCCAGGGCGAACTCACCATCGAGCGGGAACGCTGGGCCTTCGTCGAAAGCTTGGCCGTTAACCACCATTTTGACATGGATCACCTCATGGCATACGCCTTGCTCCTCCAGGTCCAGGAACGCCGCGCGCGTTTCACGGCCCAGGCGGGCGAGGCTGGATACGGGACCGTGTACCGGTCCGTGCTCGATTCCGCGGACTACCGCGACGAATCCGGAGAACAGCGATGACGACTACAAAAGGCTCGGTCACGGGCGTAAACGGCAACATGGTCACCGTCAAAGTGGACGGCGCCGTGTCCATGAACGAGGTTGCTTTCATAGTGCTTGGCGACAAACGCCTCAAGGCCGAGGTGATCCGCGTTCGCGGCGACTCGGTTCAGACCCAGGTGTTCGAGATCACCAAGGGCATCAAGGTGGGCACACAGGTGGAATTCTCCGGCGAAATGCTCGCCGTGGAGCTGGGGCCGGGACTTCTGGGCAAGATATATGACGGCCTCCAGAATCCCCTGCCGGAGGTGGCCATCAAAACGGGCAATTTCCTGGAAGCCGGCGTGTACTTGGACGCCCTCCCGCGCGGGGCCGTCTGGGCGTGGACGCCGACGGCCAAGCCCGGCGACGCGGCGGAACGAGGCGACCAGCTGGGCACGGTGCCGGAAGGCTCGTTCACGCACCGTATCATGGTGCCGTTCAACCTGTTCGGTTCCTATACGGTCAAGTCCCTGGCGCCAGCAGGATCCTATAAGATAACGGATACGGTGGCTATTTTGGTCGACGAGGATGGCCACGAGTCGGCGGTAACCATGATGTTCGAGTGGCCTGTCAAGCGCGCCGTGGACTGCTACGCCGAGCGCCTGAAGCCCGTGGAACCCATGGTCACCAAGACGCGCATCATAGACACCTTCTTTCCCGTGGCCAAGGGCGGCACATACTGCATCCCCGGTCCCTTTGGCGCCGGCAAGACCGTGCTCCAGCAGGTAACCAGCCGCAACGCGGACGTGGATATCGTGATCATAGCGGCCTGCGGCGAGCGCGCCGGCGAGGTTGTGGAGACGCTCAAGGAGTTCCCCGAGCTGATGGACCCGCGCACGGGCAAGTCGCTGATGGAACGTACCATCATCGTGTGCAACACGTCGTCCATGCCGGTCGCCGCGCGCGAAGCGTCGGTGTACACGGCCGTGACCATGGCTGAGTATTATAGGCAGATGGGCCTGGACGTGCTCCTCCTGGCCGACTCCACCAGCCGCTGGGCCCAGGCCATGCGCGAGATGTCCGGCCGCCTGGAGGAAATTCCCGGCGAGGAAGCCTTCCCTGCCTACCTGGAGTCAGTCATCGCCAGCTTCTACGAGCGCGCGGGCATCGTGCGCCTGCGGGACGGCGGCAAGGGTTCGGTGACCATAGGCGGCACCGTGAGCCCCGCCGGCGGCAACTTTGAGGAACCGGTCACCCAGGCCACGCTCAAGGTGGTGGGTGCCTTCCACGGTCTGTCGCGCGAGCGCTCTGACGCCCGCAAGTACCCCGCCATACACCCGCTGGATTCCTGGTCCAAGTACGGCGGCATCATGTCGCAGGATTCCGTGGCCTGGGCCCACTGGTTCCTGGAGCGCGGCTCCGAGGTCGGCCAGATGATGAAGGTGGTGGGCGAGGAAGGCACCAGCCTGGACGACTTCCTGGTGTACCTCAAGGGCGAGTTCCTGGACGCCGTGTACCTCCAGCAGAACAGCTTTGACCCCGTGGACGCGTCCGTGTCGCCGCAGCGGCAGAAAGCCGTGTTCGCCAAGACCATCAAGGTGCTGGGTTCGTCCTTCGACTTCAAGGACAAGGAAAGCGCGCGCACGTGGTTCAACGGCCTGCGGCAGACCTTCCTGGACATGAACAGCGTCGAATGGGACAGCGACGCGTACAAGAAGGCCGACTCAGGCCTGACCGATTTTGTGGCCTCGCGGGCCACCGGCCTGGATCCCAAGGCCGTCCGCATCCTCGAGAGCCTGGAGTGACGCCATGAAGAAGGTATATTCGCGTATAGAATCGATCACCGGCAACGTCATCGCCGTGCGCGCGGATGGGGTGAGCTACGGCGAGTTGGCCGAGGTGAGCACGCGCTTTGGGGTATCCCTGGCAGAGGTCATACGCCTGGACGGCGACCTGGTGTCCCTGCAGGTGTTCGCCGGAGGCCGCGGCATATCCACGGGCGACGAGGTCCGCTTCCTAGGCAATCCCATGCGCGTGTCCTTCTCGGACGCGCTCAAGGGACGCATATTCAACGGCGCAGGCGAACCGCGCGACCGGGGCCCCGTCTTGAGCGAGAACCTCATACCCATCGGCGGCCCCTCGGTCAATCCGGTCAACCGCATCATCCCGCGGGAGATGATACGCACGGGCATCCCGATGATCGACCTCTTCAACACCTTGGTGAAAAGCCAGAAGCTGCCCATCTTCTCCGTATCCGGCGAGCCGTATAACCAGCTTTTGGCGCGCATTGCCATGCAGGCCGAGGTGGATCTCATCATCCTGGGCGGCATGGGCCTCAAGCACGACGACTACCTGTACTTCAAGGACACCTTGGAGGAGGGCGGGTCGCTGGCCAAGACCATCATGTTCGTGCACACGGCAGCAGACCCCGTGGTGGAATGCCTCATGGTGCCGGACATATCGCTGGCCGTGGCAGAGCGCTTTGCCCTCAAGGGCCTCAACGTGCTCGTGCTCCTCACGGACATGACCAACTTCTCAGACGCCCTCAAGGAAATCGCCATAACGCAGGAGCAGGTGCCGTCCAACCGCGGCTACCCCGGCGACCTGTACAGCCAGCTGGCATCCCGCTACGAGAAGGCGGTGGACTTCTCCGACTCCGGATCCATCACCATCCTGGCCGTGACCACTATGCCCGGCGACGACGTGACCCATCCGGTGCCGGACAACACGGGCTACATAACGGAAGGCCAGTTCTACCTCAAGGGCGGGCGCATAGAGCCCTTCGGCTCCCTGTCCCGCCTCAAGCAGATGGTCAACGGCAAGACCCGGGCCGACCACCGCGCCATCATGGACGGCATGATCAAGCTGTTCGCCGCGTACCGCGACACCCTGGAAAAGAAATCCATGGGCTTCCAGATGAGCGCGTGGGACAAGAAGCTCCTCAAGTACGGCGAGCTGTTCGAGAGCCAGATGATGGACCTGTCGGTCAACATCCCCTTGGAAAAAGCCCTGGACAAGGGCTGGGAAATCCTGGCCGAGTGCTTTGAACCCGAGGAAACGGGCCTACAGACCAAGCTCCTGGATCAGTTCTGGCCCAAGAAGGCCTGAGAGCCGAAGACTACCACGGAGGTACGGAGACACGGAGGCATAATGAAGGCAAGAGCACAGAAGAAGGCGATGGCATGTCGTTTCTTCATACTAACGTTTTGCTCGAGTTTCTCCGCGGCTCCGCGCCTCAGTGGTCTGATTTCCTGGAAGGTGAGATAAGTGGCCAAGATAAAGCTGACCAAAAACGAGCTTAAGAAGCAGAAGGACGCGCTCAAGATGTACAAGCGCTACCTCCCTACGCTTCAGCTCAAGAAGCAGCAACTCCAGATGGAAATTCGCGGCATTGAGGCCAGGGCGCGGGATATAGCGGCCGAGCGCGACCGGCTCATGGACGAGTTCCGGGCATGGATCGCCGTGTTCGGCGAGGAAGAAGCAATCAAGCGAGCCGACGGCGGCTGGATCATATCGGATGGCCTCATCCGCACGTCCACAGGCAACATTGCGGGGGTGGACATACCCGTGTTCGTGGGCGCGGAGTTCACGCTTGACGACTACGACCTGTTCACAAAGCCCCTGTGGGTGGACCGGGCGCTGGATCGCCTGCGCGCGATGCTTTCGCTGGACCTGGAGATCAAGGTCCTGGACGAGCAGGTGAAGCGCCTGGCCGAGGAACTGCGCATCACAACCCAGCGCGTCAACCTGTTCGAGAAGGTCAAGATACCCGAGACCTCGGAGAACATCCGCAAGATACGCATTTACCTGGGCGACCAGCAGACTGCCCAGGTAGTACGCGGCAAGATAGCCAAGCGCAAGGTGACGGAAAGGGCTGCCTCATGATCGCGCCAATGAAACGGGTTTTCCTTCTCATGTCTGAGAAGGAACGTCGTAACGCCGCCAGGAAACTGCGCTCCCTGGGCCTTGTTCACCTTGAACCCTTGTCCGGCACCGGCGAGACCTGGCAAGCCCTTGCGGAGGAGTGTTCCAAGCTGGAGTCCGCCCTGGCCATACTGTCAGACTACGGCCCCCAACCCGGCGAGGAAAAACTGGGACAGCGCGATGCGCTGGACCTGGCGGAGCATATCCTGAAGCTGCAGGAAGATATCAAGCAGGGCTACGAGAAAGCCGCCGCCTTGAGCCAAGAGATAGAGCGCGTGCGGCCATGGGGCGATTTTGACCCCGACGCGTTGCGTTCGCTCGCGGCCGGCGGGCTGTCTCTCCGTCTTGCGACCATACCTATAAAGCACCTGGCCGCCTTGTGCGAGACCCATGATGTAATCACCCTTTCACGGGTGAAAAGCCTGGCCCGCGTAGCCCTCCTTGCAGAGCCTCAGGCGGAACTGCCGCAGGACGCCCTGGAATTCCGCCCGCCAGAAGCATCGCTCTCAACGCTCTCGGAGCGGCTGGCCACAATTAAAAGCGGCATAAAGGCTGACAAAGAGGCCATAGCCTTGTACGCCCCGAACCAAGCGGCCATGCGCGCAGTGATGGACGACTTGTCCAGAGACCTGCAGCTTGAGACGTATCGGTCTGGCGCGCCCGCGGAGAGTGGTGTGCTGTGGTACTCAGGCTGGGTCCCCGCCAAGGAAGCGCCCGCTCTGGAGAAGGACGCCGCCAGATTCGGCTGGGCGATAATCCTTGACGAGCCCAAGGAGGAGGAACAGCCTCCAACAAAGATAGAAAACAACGCCTTGGTGCGCATCGTTCAGCCAATATTCGACTTCATGGGCACCGTGCCTAACTACCGCGAGTACGACATCTCGGCGTGGTTCCTGCTGTTTTTTGGCCTGTTCTTTGCCATGATTTTCGGCGACGCTGGCTACGGGTCACTCATGCTCGGGCTCGTTGGGGTTTTCGCCCTTCGTTCCAAGCTGAAAAAGGGCAGGGTGCCAGATGGCCTTAAGTTGTTCCTCTTCCTGTCGTCGCTTACCGTGCTATGGGGCGGCGCTTCTGGAAGCTGGTTCGGCTTGACCAAAGACGCGTTGCCGTCTTTCCTGGCTGATTTGGCGCTTGAGCCCATCGCCATGTGGAACCCGGACTCAACGGACAACATAAAAGTCCTCTGCTTCATCCTAGGCGGCGTTCATCTGGCTATCGCGCACATCAAGAACATCCTGCGCGATTTCCCCAAGCCAAAGTTCATTGGGCAGGTGGGCTCGCTCATGCTGGTTGTGGGCATGTATTACCTTGTGCTGAATTTGGTTGTAAGCGCCGCCAAGTTCCCCATACCCGCCTGGAGCCTCTACATGATCGGCATAGGCTTCAGCTTGTCGTTCATCTTCGGCAGCTGGGAGACGGGGCCAATCCAGTCCATCCTAGACAGCCTCAAGAACATCATCTCCATATTCTTGGGAACCGTGAGTTTCTTTGCCGACATTGTGTCTTACATACGGCTCTGGGCGGTAGGCCTTGCCGGCGTGGCAATATCCCAGACAGTGAACGGCATGGCGTCCCCTTTGATGCGCATACCCTTGGCTTTGGTGTTTGGCGTGTTGATCTTGTTCATAGGCCACGGCCTTAATCTTGTCATGGGAGCCCTATCGGTGGTGGTGCACGGCATGCGCCTCAACCTACTGGAATTCTCCGGCCACATGGGGATGGAGTGGTCCGGCTATCAATACCAACCGTTCAAGGATACGGCCGGAGAAAAGACTTCGGCGTAAAGGAAGGAGCTACTATGAATATCGGAATGATTGGCGTAGCCGCCATTCTGGGCATTTCCGCAATCGGCTCGGCCATTGGCGCGGGCATTGCGGGGCAGGCAGCCATTGGCGCGTGGAAGCGCGCGTACATGGCCAACAAGCCGGCGCCCTTCCTCCTGGTCGCGTTTGCCGGCGCGCCGCTGACACAGACCATCTACGGCAATATCCTTATGGGCACCATGATGAACTCCACAAAAGACGGTTCTCTGCTGTTTGCCTCAGGTATCATAGGCGGCCTGGCCATCGCGTTGTCCGCCATAGCCCAGGGAAAGGCAGCCGCGTCCGGTTGTGACGCCTACGGTGAAACCGGCAAAGGTTTTGCCCAGTACATCACCGTGGTGGGCATCTGTGAAACCGTGGCGCTCTTTGTCATGGCCTTCATGTTTGGCGCCCTGTAAGATAAAAGCTCGAGCCTTGATGACCGCCGGCCGTAGTGCCGGCGGTTTTTGTATTCACGCCCATCCGCTCTCCCTCCGCGCCAGGTAGCGGCGCTGTGGTTCCATTCGCGAGTCGGTATCTCGACACAGGCTTATCCCCCGGCGTATAGGGTGTCCATGTCCCAGGGATACACACCATATTGTGAAAATCATAGTTTTTTATCCATACGACACTATAGTATCGCGCACAGCCCACTGGGCATATCGAAGGAGAGTGTATGAGAGTAATACGCGCGTCAGGCATCGTGCTGGTTGGCCTGATGGCCATTGTGGCCGTCGGCTGCGACATGCTGGGTTTGGATCCAAGCGATACGGATGGTCCCCTCTATGCCGACAATGTCGTTGTAGTGAATGGTGATATCAATGAAAGTACAAGTTGGGATATGACAAAGGTATACTACATCCCTGAGTCCGTAAGGGTGACAACAGGCACTCTTTCTATACCAGCGGGGACAATAGTAAAATTTGGTCCTTATGGCGAATTGCGGATAGATGTAGGCGCAGCCCTTGTTGCTATCGGAGAAGCAGACGCTAAAATTTGCTTTACGTCAATCCGAGACATACGCGGAGGCGATTCGATTCTTGACGACGCAACGGTAGCTCCGGCCGCCCAGGATTGGGGCAAGGTAGTAATAGCGGACGGAGCCGACGCTGATATACAGTACTGCGAGTTTTCTTATGGAGGCGGTTACGAAGGCCCGGTTCCATTCGCCGCCTTGCAGGTTGAAAGCGATGTCGAAGTGGATATATCCATTCGGAACAACACGTTCCATAGTAATCTATGGCCTTTGTCAGTGCATATGGGGCTGACCATGGATGATTCCAATATCTTCGAATTCGATCTCGACGGCACTGCGCTCAAGAATGTACACCAGGGCATCTACCTGCTTTTCTGTAACCTCGAAATGACCGACTCTGTTAGCTGGAACATTACGAAGGTGCCCTACCATGTCACGGAAGATATCCTATATATTAATCAGTCCTTAAACGTCGCTGACGGCGTTATCGTGAAATTCTACCAAACCAGCCAATCCGGGATCTGGATAGAAGACGGCGCGAGCCTGATCTATGGAGATCAGGCCATATTCACCGAATACCGCGACGACACTCATGGCGGCGATACAAACGCCGACGGCTCTTTGACAGTGCCTGAAAATGGATCATGGTATGGTATTTGGAATGACGCTTCAACCGGCGGGTATTTTCTCGTTGATGCGGACAATATTTTCTACGCTGCCAACGAGTAGTACGTTACTAGCGTGATCGATGAGCCGCCGGCCTGGTGCCGGCGGCTCATGTATCTGCACCAAACTGAGTAATCTGAGGACGTATTCTTCTTCTCGTCTTTCTCCCCGCCTGCCTTGTTCCGTGATCGACTTTGTATGCCCCCGTTCACACAGCCTCCATGTGCGGCTATACTCTCCTCATGGCCAAGAATACCCGTGTCGTCATGGTAGGAAGCATCCCCGTGGGCGGGGGACACCGACAGCCCGTTCAGACCATGTGGAAGGAACCTCTGCATGGACTGGACATCGAGCGGGCCCTGGACACCATCCGCCGCCTGTCGGCCCTGGGCTGCGGGATCCTGCGCTTCTCCGTGCCAGACATGCACAGCGCGGACGCCCTTGGCGCCCTGTCCAAGGCCTGCGGTATGCCCCTAGTGGCCGATATCCACTTTGACTGGCGCCTGGCTTTACGGTGCCTGGACTACCCCATAGCCAAGATACGCGTGAACCCGGGGAACCTGGGCGCCACGTGGAAGCTCAAGGAAGTGGCAACCAAAGCGGCCGACAAGGGCGTGCCCATACGCATAGGCGTCAATTCCGGATCCATGCCAAAAGACCTGGAAGGCCTGCCTGACCGGGCGGAAGCCCTGGTTCAGGCGGCTGAGCGCGAGCTTGCCGCCCTGGACGAGCTTGGCTTTACCCAAGTCATCGTGTCCATGAAGGCTTCGGGCGTGGACGACACGCTCAGGTGCAACCGCGCCTTTGCGGCCAAGCACGACATCCCCCTGCACATAGGCGTAACGGAGGCCGGTCCCCTGGTGCAGGGCTGCGTGCGTTCGGGCGTGGCCATGCACGCGCTCCTTTCGGAGGGCATAGGCGACACCATCCGCGTGTCGCTGTCGGCGGCCATGGAGGACGAGGTGCTGGCCGGGCGGGAAATAGTCGCCCTGGCCTCGGGCCGACGCGACGGCGCGGACATCGTGTCATGCCCGCGCTGCGGCAGGGCCACGTTCGACACGCACGCGTTTACCGAGCGATGGCGCGAGCGTATATATGGAATACGCAAACCGCTTACCGTGGCTGTGATGGGTTGTGTGGTAAACGGCCCGGGAGAGGGCAAGCACGCCGACCTGGGCATATGCGGCGCTGGCGACAAGGTTCTCATCTTCAAGCACGGGCAGATTATCCGCACCTGCGAGGCCAAGGATGCCGATACTGTATTCGGGGAGGAATTGTCCCGCGTATGAAGCGAGCGCCCATCGGCATTTTGATAGCGTCGACCCTCTTCATGTCTGCTGGCTCGGCCTGGTCGCAAGAGGCCCCGGAGCAAACCTGGGAAACCGAACCAGCGTGGCTCCACTTTGAGCAGGGCAAACGGGCCTACGAGGACAAGGACTTTGGCAAGGCCCTGGTGTCCTTTGACCGTGCCATAGCCACACGCCGCGGCGGCTTTGCCCAGGCCAGAAGCCGCCTGCAGACGGCCTTGTCGTCCCAGCCTGCAAAAACCGCCGGTGACTCGATCGGAGCCCTCATGGACGCCTTCGCGGCGGAGGATTTCCTGGCCAAGGACTACCTGCGCATCGTGGCCGACGCCGGAGACAACCTCAAGGCTCGAATCCGCGCGCTCAAGGCTTCACGGCTCGCTGACGCGCACCGCGCCTTCCTGGACTGTCTTACCCAGGTGATGGAATACAGGCCTGTGTCTGAGCTCAACGACTCGCTCAAGGCCCTGGGCCAGGCCATAGCGTTGCTGTCCGCGTACCCTGAGGCGGAGTTCTGGAAAGGAAAGATTTTTGCCCTGGAAGGGGAGTATTCCCTGGCCTTGATCCAGTACGACCGTGCCTGGGATCAGCGGGAGTCGCTGGAGGTGCCCGAGGAGCGGTACGCCATTCTGTACGCCAAGGCTGACCTGTACGGTGCGCGGGGCGAGCTGGCATCCTGGGAAAGCACGATGGATTACATCATCAAGGACGAAGAGCTGTATTCCGAACCGAGTATAGATCCAGCCTTGATACAGGCCATGAGTTCGTCCATCCTGGGGAACGACTTTGACCACTTTATGACCCTGTACCGCCTCAAGGCGGCGTTTTCCCTTGAGGCAAACTCGGCGCTGTCGGAATTCTATCTGGAACGGGGCAGGCAGCAGGCGTACATACGGGCGGCCATAGCGGCCAACATGGTTGTTACCGCGGGCATAGCTCTGGTATCCGCCTGGGACACCGATTACTCGTGGGCCGGCCTTGACGATTTTCTGGACCGCGCGTACGGCCGCAGGGACATAGCCGAATTCCTGGACGGCCAAAAGCTGTACCGGAAGCTGCTCATCCTGGCGGATGCCCTCTATGTGGCCGGGGGACGCGGCCAGGCGCGCGCCTTGTGGCTGTCGCTCGCCGAACGGGCCAGCGGACCCGAGCGGGCGGTCGCGTCGCGTCGCCTGTCGAACCCCGAGAGCGCCCTGCCCACGGTTTCGGCCAGACCTTAAGCGAACCTTCTCAAATTCGTGTATCTGTGACGGTTTCTTGTGGTCAGAAAACCGTCATCGATCGTATCAGCTGGGCTTTTTATCCGTATCGCTCACAATGCCCGCAACAAGGTCGCGGATGAAGTCGTCCGCTATGGAATACACGCGGCGCGTTCTCTGGACCTCGGCGCTGACTATGCCGTTCTGCTTCAGTATGGCCAGGTGCTGGGATATGACCGGCTGGGGCTGTTTGAGGCATTTCCACAAATCGGACACGCAGGGGTCCTCCTCGCGCGCGATCAGGCAGAGCAGACGGAGGCGTATGGGATGCCCGACAGCCTTGAGCTTTTTGGCATACTCGGCCAGGCGCTCGTCGGCACAGGGAACTTGGTCGTTCATGCGTGGGATACTATACAAAAGAGACTATTTTTTCAACAGGCCCGTAATCTCCCGCTCGGTCCGCGCCTTCAGATAGTTTTCCAGCTTGGCGCTGGACGGCGCGTCCCAGCCTTCGAACTTGAAGGCCATGACCGCGCCGTTCCTGACCAGGCGGCAGGGGCAGGGCAGGATGTCGGCGTCTACCCTCAGGGAACCGTCCTCTATAGCCGCTCCGGTTTCCAGGTCGGCCACCAGGGCGGGGTAGTCGGCTATGAACGACAAGCCGGTGGTCGATATGGTTTCTATCCGTCCGGCTATGGGGGCCAGGCTCAGGGGATGTGAAAAGGCAAAATCCAGGCGGTCCCACTCGCTTGGCTGGTGCCTGTCGGACACCCTGGCCTCGTCCACCTCGACGTAGCGTTTGAGGATCTGCTGGAAACGCGACAGCTCGGCGCGGTCGGAGAAATCTTCCCTCACCACGCCGTTGACGCCCAGATACGCGGCCTTGGCCGCCTCCTCAAAGGGGAAGAATTCGCCCTTGAGGAGTATGATCGCGCACTCGGTCTTTGGCCGGACGGTGCGCACGTTCACCACTATGGACTTCCAGTGACGCGGGAAATCCCGGGCGCTCATGACCACGGCGTCAGGGTCAATCTCCTCCAGGTTGTCCAAGGCCTTCAGGGGATCGCGGTAGCGTATACTGTCCAGCCCCAGGGGGCGCAGGTAGAACGACGCCAGCCTGGCCACTACATCGTTGTCGACGACCAGGAGGGCCTTCATTCGGTCCCCTTGTTCTGGACGGTATAGGCGACGATATACCACACGTCGTCGCGCTTCTCCAACTCGTAGGTGTACTCCTTGACCTCGTGGAAATTGCTGTACTCGAACTTCAGTATGGCCGTCACCGTGCCTGTAGACGCCCGGTAGCGGGTCTCGATGATCTCGAAGGAGCTGGGTATGACCACAATGGCGCCGTCTATGGTGCCTTCCATCAGCTTGGCCCGGTAGTTTTCCAGCATCCGCCTGCGTCCGTCGTCGGACTCGCGGTCATAGGCCCGTTTCTCGTTCGGGTTGGTTTTAAGGAGGCGCTCAAGGTCCAGGTACAAGAAAAACTCGTTCCACTGGCTTTTCTGACGTGCCACGATGGTGCGCGTGACAACCACGTCCGGGGGGACGCGCTCTGGCTTGAGGGCAGCGGACGCCTCCGCGCGGAACAGCTCGGCGGCCGATGGGGACGGAACGCCGGGCCGCACGGATATGGACAGGGAGTTCGAGTTCAGGGTCTGGGCGGGCACGCCGTACAGCTCGGGCCAGAAACTGCAGCGCACAACGTAGGCGCCGGGCTCCTGGATGCTCACGTAGTCGGCCAGATCCTCAACGAACGAGTATTCCTCGCCGGGATTCAGGGCTATTTCGCGGTAGTACACCGGGGTGTTCGACGCCATGGCGCGCTTCCATGCGTCGGACGCGTCCAGGGCGCGGTTGGAAACGCTACGCACGTCAAAACCCAGCGATCTGACCCGCTGTTCGGCCAGCTTGAAGCGGAAAGACGCCGCGCCGTCGTTGCGGATGGTCACCTTGACGGGTATCTCAGAGCCGGGCGTGTATATGCGCTTGTCGTAAAGGCTGACGCTCAGGGTAGCCTGGGCAAAGGCGGCGTGGGCTATGGTCGCCAGTATGGCCGCCGTTAGTATCCTTCGGACGTTCACCGTCGTCGTCTCCTTGTTGCGCCTTGCCATCTCGAGGTAGTATAGGCCGGGCGTTAACCTTCTTCAATTGTCGGACGAATAGCATGAACTCTGTACCAGCGGTCTTCTCCGCTCAACGATTACTGTCCCACCCCCCGGCCAAAATGGCGCTGGCCTCCCTCGCGCGCGGAGACTTTCCCATCGACTGCGCCGAGCTCGAGGCTCCCTACGCGGCCGTGCTGGTAGCCGAGGCCGCCAGGCGGCCCGGTTCGCCTCGTTTCCTGGTCGTGGTGCCGACCGACGCGGAAGCCGACGCCTTTGCGTCCGACTGCCAGGCGGCCGGCGCGAGCGCGGAGGTGTTCCCCTGGTGGAAGACCGCCGCGTACCGGCCGGTCGAGCCGCGGTCCCAGGCTTTTGGCGAACGGGCGGCCGCCCTGGCGGCTCTCCTGGACGACGAGGGCCCGCGGGTGGTGGTTGCCAGCCAGCGCGCCGTCATGACGCCCGTGCCGCCTGTCGACGCCTTCAAAGCGGGGCTGGCGCGGGTCAGGAAGGGCGACGCAATAGACGTGGAGGCTTTGGCCGACCGTCTGGCGGCCTGGGGCTACATCAGGGTGCCCCGCGTCAGCCTGCCCGGGGAATTTGCCCTGCGCGGCGAGGTGTTGGACGTGTTCATGCCAGGCGACGACGACGCCATACGCGTGGTGTTCGCCTACGACGAAGTAGAGGAACTCAGGCGCTTTGAGCCCGTGTCGCAGGCGTCCGAACCGGAACGCCCTGACAGCGTCCTCCTCAGGCCGGCGCGGGAGCTGGTCTGGACACCCGCCCTGGCGGAGGCTGCCGGAGCGGCCTTGCTCGCCTGCCAGCGCTCCGGCGCGGCCGACCATGAGGCCCAGGTAGCGGCCATGGTCGAGCGCCTGTCGGGGCACGGCGAGGCCAAGGGCGAGGAGCTTCTGTACCCACTGGCCTACGGACGCGCGGCGAGCCTCTTTGAATACTTAGGCGACGCTTCGGTGTCGGTGTTCTTTGAGCGGGAGCGACTTCTTGGGCAGGTGGAGGCGGTGCGCCGTGAGTATGCCGGCCTGTACCGCAAGGCGCTGATGGACGGGCCCGTTCCGCCCCCCGAGCTCATACTGGTCGATTTTGAGTCGGCCATGGAAAACACGCCGCGCACCCTGACCGTGTGGGGCCTCAAGGACGCCGATGCCGAGGGCCGCCTGCGCTTCGGATCCGAGCCTCCGCGCTCGTTCTTTGGCAACGTCAACTACATGAGGGACGAACTAGCCTCCCTCGTGCGCGCCGGCTACGAGGTCCGCGTGTTCGCCGAGAACGGCCTTCAAGCGGAGCGCATAGCCACCATGATACGCGTGGATGGCCTGGACGTCAGCGATCGAGGCCTGTCGGCGGGATTCTCGGTGCCCGAGGCCAAGCTGGCATGCATCCACGAGTCCGAGATTTTTGGCCGCCGCAAGCGCGCTCCCAAGAGCCTCAAGAGCGCGCGCTCGCGCGTCATAGACTCCTTTGTCGAGCTCAACCCCGGCGATTTCGTCGTCCACGTCAACTACGGCATAGGCCGCTTCACCGGCATTGAGCGGGTCAGGGTGCTGGGCAACGACCGGGACTACGTAAAGATTGAGTACGCCGACTCGGAATCCGTGTTCGTGCCCATCGAGCAGGCCAATCTGGTCCAGCGCTACATAGGCAACGAGGGTGACGAGCCGCGCCTCGACCGACTGGGCTCCAAAACCTGGGAGAACCGGAAGAACCGCGTCAAGAAATCCGTGGAGGACCTGGCCGAGCGCCTGATACGCATTTATTCGCGGCGCAAAATGGCCAGGGGATTTGCCTTTCCGCCTGACGGGGAATGGCAGACGGCCTTTGAGGCCGCCTTCCCCTACGAGGAGACGCCCGACCAGCTGACCTGCATAGACGACGTCAAGCGCGACATGGAGAGCGAGCGGCCCATGGACCGGTTGGTGTGCGGGGACGTGGGCTACGGCAAGACTGAAATAGCCATGCGCGCCGCCTTCAAGGCGGTGATGGGCGGCAAGCAGGTAGCCTTCCTTGCGCCTACCACCATCCTGGCTGAGCAGCATTACGAGAACTGCCAGGACCGCTTCCGGGGCCTGCCGGTGACCTTTGGCATGCTGTCGCGCTTTGTGGACAGGTCAGATCAGAAAAAGACCCTGGCCGCCGTGGCGGAGGGCAAGGTGGACGTGCTTGTGGGCACGCACCGCATCCTCCAGAAGGACGTGTCCTTCAAGGACCTCGGACTGTTGATCGTGGACGAGGAGCAGCGTTTCGGCGTCAAGGACAAGGAGCGGCTCAAGGAGCTCAGGTCCAACGTGGACTGCCTGACCCTCACGGCCACGCCCATACCGCGCACGCTGCACATGTCCATGCTGAAGATCAGGGACCTGTCCGTGCTTACCACGCCGCCGTCAAACCGCCACCCCATACGCACCGTGGTGGACGAGTTCCAAAGCGACCTGGTGGCCCAGGCCATACGCAGGGAGGTCGAGCGGGACGGCCAGGTGTTCTACCTGCACAACCGCGTGGAAAGCCTTGAGGACACGCGCACCTTCATACAGCGCCTGGTGCCCGAGGTGATGGTGGAAGCCGCACACGGCCGCATGGATTCGCACGAGCTCGAGGACATCATGCACCGCTTTGTGCACCGCGGCTTCCACGTCCTTGTGTCCACCACCATCATAGAAAACGGCATAGACATACCGAACGTCAACACCATCATCATAGACCGGGCGGACATATACGGCATCAGCCAGCTGTACCAGCTGCGCGGGCGGGTGGGCCGCTCAGACCGGCTGGCGCACGCATACCTGTTCTACCCCAACGGCAGGGCCCTGTCCGAGCTGGCCATGAAGCGGCTGCAGATCATATCCGATTTCACGGAGCTGGGCTCTGGCTTCAAGATAGCCATGAAGGACCTTGAGGTGCGCGGGGCGGGCAACCTGCTCGGGCGCGAGCAGTCCGGCGACATATACGCGGTCGGCTTTGACCTGTACCTCAAGCTCCTGGACGAGGCCGTTGCGCGCTTGTCCGAGGAGGGCTACCAGGGCGAGGAGGAGCCCTACCTGGAGCTTGAGTACGCCGGGTTCATTCCTGACGACTATATAGGCCAGCCGGCGGTCAAGATGGAAGTGTACAAGAAAATCGCGTCTATCTTGAGCCAGGACGACCTTGACGCCCTGTACCGGGAGCTGGAGGACCGCTTTGGCCCGGTGCCCGGTGAGGTGTCCAGCCTGCTTGCCCTGGCAGAAATCCGGATACTCTGCAAACGACTGGCCATAGCCAGCCTCCGGGAGCGAAAGGGTTTTGTAACGCTGGAATTCATGAAGGTGGCCAAGGTGTCGGTGGACCGGCTGCTGCGGCTGATGAAGGAAAGCGGCCAGAAGATGAAGCTGGATCCGTCGCGGCCGAACGTGCTCATGATAGCCACCGGCCCCATAGGCCTCAGGGAAAAGAGCGAGTTCATACGGGAGAAGCTGGCCGCCCTGGCAGGCTGATGAACCTGCGTTCCGGACGCCGCGTCTAGGCGCCCGGCTCTGTCTGGTCCGGTCCCTTGGCGGCGGAGAAGCGCTCGGCAAAACGGTAGCGCTCTATGATGTCCACCAGCTCGGGCGAGAAGCCTATGGCCAGGGTGGCCTTCTGCGCACCGTTGGGCAGGCGGGTCAGCTCGGCCACCTGGGCCGCCACCGAGAACTGGGCCACCCTGAAATACAACTTGACGGATAGTTTGCCACCCTGTTCCAGGGGCGGCGTGTTCATGGGCAGGAGGAATTCCAGGCGGTCGCTGGCCAGCGCAAAGAGGGCCGCCTTGTGCTGGCCTCCGCCATACTGGAGCACGGCGTAGTTGTTGTAGCCCATGGTATGGGCGCTTGCGGCGTTGATGGAAATGCGGTGGGCCTTGAAGTCCTGGTACTCGGCCTTGAGCCTGTCCAGAAGCAGGAAATAGTCGCCTATGATGCCCAAGAGGTCGGGGGGGCAGGGTTTCCATTCCACCGTGATGAGGCCTATGGACTCCTTGCCCTGCATGGGCGCCACCGATTTAAGGACGCAGCGGGCAAAAATTTTCAGGGGCTGGGGCGAATTGCCCGGCTGGAATACCAGGGACAGGCCCGCCAGGGAACCGGCGTAGCGCTGGAAGAACACCAGTTCTTCCCGCGAGAAAGCGCCCAGGAGCATGGCGCCCTTCATGGACAGGCGGAAGGGCACGCAGGCTATCATGTAGGTTTCTATTTTCATGGCCGTCTGCCCGGTTAAGAGGCCCATGTGGGACTGGGCAAAGGGGCTGACCGCTATCGTGTCGTTCTCGTACTGCTCGTAGAGGTTGCGCTGGTTCTGTACTGCCATCGGACTTGAGTTTCGAACGGAAGCAGCGCCGCGTCAAGAACTTCTGCGGCCGGATTTTGCCGGGCCGTTTCCGGATCCCCGCCTGGAGCGGCCCTGTACTGTCTGGTCAGGGCTCCGCGCCGCCTGCAGGACAAACACGCAGGGTTCCCTGGGCAGGTCCACAGGCCTGGCTTTCCAGTCCTCCACGCGTCTGGACACTACCAGTTCAGCGGGACTGGACAGGGCGCAGGCCGCGCACAGCCAGGTATCGTGTCGCAGGACGCGCACGGCGCTCGCAGCAAAGGCGCCGGTCCGGTACGGGGTCTCTATGCACAGCCGCGTGCCGCCGTCCCTGGAGCTGGCCGTTTCCAGGGCCAGCAGGGCGCGCGAGCGGCCGGTCTCGTCCGCGGGCAGGTATCCCTCAAAGCTGAAACGCTGGCCGCCCAGGCCGGACGCCATCAGGGCAAGGAGTATGGCGCTGGGGCCGGCCAGGGGCACGACGCGGGCACCGGCCGCATGGGCTGCGGCCACCACCAGAGCTCCAGGATCCGCCACGCAGGGGCTTCCGGCTTCGGACAGATAGGCCGTGTCCCTACCGTCTTTCAGGGCCGTTATCGCGGCGTCCGCGTCGGCGGCCGTACTGTCCTTGTCGATCACCCAGAAACGGGACGCGTCCACGTCGGCCTGGTCCATGACCGTGGACAGGAAGCGCCGGGCGCTCCGTACATTTTCCACCACAAAGTCCCTGACATCCCGGACAGCGCCCAAGGTTCTGGGAGAAAGCTCGTCCACGGGCTGACCCGGGCCTATGGGTACGGGCACCAAGAACAGCGTCCCGGTCATAGGGCGTATTCCTCCGGATGGTCCAGGAAAGCCGACACGTAGGCCTCCAGCCGGGAGCTGATGTCCGGCGGGATGGACAGGGCCAGGGCAGACGCCGCCATATCCGATGAGAACGAGCCTATCTCCCTGCGAGATAGCGGAAGGCGCCGGCCTGCCAGGGTCATTTCCAAGGAACGGTCCCTGACCAGTATCCGCCCGGACACTGCCACGCGCAGGTCGGCCAGCACGCCCTGCTCTATGCGTGCGCACGCGGCAAAGGTGGACGCGTCGGGATGGGGGTAGGGCGGGTCGCCCAGGGCTCGCACTACCACGGCATCCCAGCTCAGATGGGGAAGGCGGACGCGGGTAAGCATGCTGGCCTCCGGGAAGGCTGGGCGGTTACCCGGGCCAACCAGTTTGTGTATACCGTGCCAGCGAACGCCCCGGGGGTCGCGCAGCTCCACGGCGGCATCCATGCACGATAGGGCGGCAAAGCAGGACATGAAACGGTTGCGGCAGGCTATGGTTCCGCCCAGCGTGGCCAGGTTTCTGACCGACGCTGTGCCAACGGCCGCTGCGGCCATGGCAAGGGGGCCCAGAAGCGCTGGCTTGGGCAGGGCAAGGAGCGACGCCAGGGTAACGGCAGCACCCACCTCAACGTAGCGCTCGGTACGGTGTATGCCTGCCAGTTCCGGCAGCCGGCCTATGTCCACGATGGATACCAGCCGGTCCGCCGGGATACAGGAAGGATCGGACATGAGCAGGGTGCCGCCGGCCCACAGGATGGCGTCAGGCCTGCGCTTGAGGGAAGCCACGGCCTCCTGTACGGTGGCCGGGCGCGCTACGTCGTCAATGGTCACGGCTGTACCTCGGGCCCTGACGGCCGGCAAGGGCGTCCATGGCCGCCGCAAGGACAGCCGCCGGAGACGAGCAGGTGCACAGCACCGACGACAGCACCGAGGGCAGATCCGCTCCCCTGGAATCCGAGCGGGCGTCCATGGCCGAGCCGATGGCCAGATACCGAGCCGGCCGGCAGAAGGGGCAGAGGTCCACGCCGTGCCTGTCAAAGGCAGCCTGCACGCGGCCGTAGTCGTCGGTTCTGGAAAAGCCTTCGTAGGTGATGATCTCGCAGTCGCGTGCCCTGAACGCTGGTACCAGGCAGGAGTTGACCGGGCGGCCGTCCATGAGCACCAGGCAGGTACCGCACCTGCCCGAGCCGCAGTCGGTGTTCACGGATGCCATGCCGAACGTGTCGCGCAGCAATTCTGACAGCCTGTCCAGGGCCCCTGCCGTGCAGGCCACATCCTCTCCGTTCAGGATGAACGTAACGTTCATGCGGTCTCCTCGGAATCGGCTGAATCGCTGGCCTGGGACAGGGCGTTGGCAAAAGCCGCCGGCACGCAGGAGAACGCGAGCTCTCCCAAGCCGCCGGGCCGGGCGTCGCCCGTGTCCAGAAAGTCGACGACGATGGGCGGCGTGTCGTCCAGCCGCGATATGCGGTACGCGCGGATGCTGGCCGGGCCCGCGTGATCCGGATCAAAGCGCTCTCCCAGGCAGGTGGAAAGCGCGCGTGCCGCGTCCCGCTCCAGGGAAAGCCGTGCCTTGACCGGCGACAGCACGCGGCCGGCGTCCAGGCTCAGCCAAACTCCCTTGACCCTGGGGCGGCCATCCAGGGGATCCAGGGTCAGTTCCACCACGGCTCCGGCCCAGCTTGCCCCGTCAAGCGGGGAGGATTTCCGGCCTGATTTCCGGTTGACCTTGCGGGCCACCAGGGGCAGGGCCTCGCGGAAACGCCTGTCCCGTATGTCCGAGCACGCGTCACCCACGAGTCGCGCCACCGTGTTCATGGCATTGGAGAAGGCCGCCGGACCCGCGTCAGGGCTGTCAGCCCCGGCGTCGCGCTCGACACGCACCGCCTTGGGATCTATGCCGATGATGGCGGCAGCCTCGTTGCGCCATACACCCAGGGCGCTGGAGTCAGTGGGCAGTATGGGCGCCCGGATGGTCAGGAAACCGTCCTTGTCTAGTTCTGCCTCCACCGCCAGCGCCTTGAGGTTCCCAAAGGCGGGGAGCAGATCGTTGCTTTGGTAGGCAAAAGCCAGACCAACGCCAAAGCCCGGGGGCAGGGACGGGTCGGGCCTGCGCTTTCTTATCAGTTCGTAGGCGGACCGTTTGCGCCGGTAATCCGAGAGCTCAAGCAGACGTTCGGACACTCCCTTAAGCCTAGGGACCTGCTTCAGGGCGACGCCGCTGGTGGTGTCGCCTTTTTGAGATACGTTGAGCAGCCTGAAAGCCAGGGGATCCGCGCCCGATGCCCGGGAGCAGGCGTCCGCCAGGCGCTCCAGGCCGTAGGTCGCCGATGAGAGGCCCAGGCCAGCCCAGGCTCCCATGGGCGGCCTGTCGCTGGCGACGGCCCATACGTCGGCGCGGACGGCCGGGCAGGAGTACGGGCCCGTGAACGAAGCAGCTAGCGTGTCCACAATGGCTGCCGCCAGGGGTCCGTGGGCGCCAATGTTGACCGCCAGGCTGGCGTCCAAGGCGCACAGGCGGCCATCTTCGTCCATCCCCGCTCGGTACGATGCGAGCAGGGGAGCCCGTTTGGGCGTGTAGAGAAAGTCCTCGTCTCGGCTCAGCTGAAGCATGGCCGGTTTGCCCAGGATGAAGGCGACCAGGGCGGCATGACAGGCCAGAAGGGACGGGTACCACAGCTTGCCGTCCAGGTGGGGGCCCAGGAAACCGGACAAAACCGTGACGGCAGACTGGTCCACGGCCAGGGCGGAGGCTATGGCCCGCCGGACCTGGGACGGCCACTGGGTGGACGACAGGATGACCAGGCGATCGTAGTCGTAATAGGCGGCGGCGCCCTGGGGCTCGGGATAGTAGTGGTCCACGGCTCCAAGGCGGTAGCTGGCCTTGACCACGGTGGCCGCTTCTGCCAGGGCCCGGTCCACGTCGCCCGTTGAGCGCTGGGCTCGGGCTTTCAGCCGCCCGGACCCAAAACAATCCAGGCCGCCGTCTTCAGGAGCGGCGTCCACCAGCACTTTGGTCAGGCGTACTGCTTCGTCCACGCGGCCGCGGTCAGGACCGGCTATGAGTCCCACCGGCTGACCGGGGTAGTCCACGCGTCCCTTGGCCAGGATGGGTACCTTATCGCCCGGAAACTCCATGGCCGCCTGTCCGGGTATATCCTCGGCTGTGATGAACCGGTAATCGCGGGGCAGATGCGGCGAGTGGATGGACTGGATGGCTCCTGGGCCGGAGGGCGCGCGAACGGTGGCGACATAGACCAAATCAGGCGGCCTGAAGGACGACAAGCGGCCGTCCTCAAGCCCAAAGCCCCTGGACCGTGCCTTCACGAGCGTCCGCCGGCCAGGGCCGAGAGCACGGCTTCCGCCACCCGTGTGGCCCGTTCGGGACCCATGCCCTGCCAGATGGGTAGGCTGAGGGTGGACTGGTACATGGCCAGGGCGTTGGGATAGGAATCCGGCTCAAGGGCGTAGCGCCCGGCCCAATAGGGCATGGTATGCAGGGGAATGAAGTGGACCGAGCAGCCTATGCCAGCGTCGGCCAGGGCGGCTATGAGGCCGTCCCTGTCAGCGCCCGCTTCCCGGGGATTGACTCTGAGCGAGTACAGGTGCCAGGCATGGCCGGTGCCGGAGGGAGGCAGGACGAGGCCGCTGTGGCTCCCGAACGCCTGGTTATAGATGCCGGCTATGGCCTGCCGCTCGGCCAGGAAGCGGTCCGCCTTGGTCAGCTGGACCCTTCCCATGGCGGACAGGATGTCCGGCAGGTTGTACTTGAAGCCAGCCTCCGACACCTCGTACACCCAGGACGCCTTTTTGGACGTATAGCGGTCCCACACCTCGCGGTCTATGCCGTGCATCCGCATGCGCGACATCCTGGCGCATAGAGCCTCGTTGCCGCTGACCACCATGCCGCCCTCGCCGGTGGTGATGGTCTTGGTGGCGTAGAAGGAATACACGCCTATGTCGCCCAGGGTGCCGGCCATGCCCGCCGCGGTCCGTGACGGGAAGGCGTGGGCGGCGTCCTCTACCACGGCGCAGCCGTAGCGCCTGGCCAGCGGCACTATGGCGTCCATGTCGCAGGGCAGGCCGCCCACGTGCACGGGTACCACGGCGCGCACGTTCCGCGTTGTCTTCAGGACGGACTCCAAAGCCCCGGGGTCCATGTTGTACGAACCGGGAGCCGTGTCGCAGAAGGCCACCTCGGCTCCCAGGTGCCTGACCACGGCGGCCGTGCTGGCAAAGGTATACGTGGGAGCGACAACCACGTCTCCGGGGCCTATGCCCAGGGCCTCCAGGGCCAGATGGAGGCCGCTGGTGGCCGAATTCACGGCCATGGCTCGCGGAACGCCCACAAAATCGGCGAATTCGCGCTCAAACGCCAGGGTTTCGGAACCGGTGGTCAGCCAGCCCGAGCGCATGATCCTGAGGACGGCTTCTTCCTCCTCGGGTCCGAGCGAGGGTTTTGCAAAGGGTATGAATTCAGTACTCGGGTTCATCGGGCAGCTCCTCGACGCTGGGCAGATAGGCCCTCAGTATACGCCTGAGCGCCACTCTGTTGCGATACAGCCGCGGCCGCTCGGGATCCTCCACGCAAACGGGAGCCAGTTCCGACAGTATGCCGGCAAGGTCAAAGGGGCCATCGCGCCGCACCAGGCGGTTGATGCTGCCGTGTTCGGTGGGCTGTAGGTCCTCAAGCGCGGAATGCAGGCGCTCGTGGACGCGCTCTCCCGGCCTGAGGCCTATGTAGCTGATACCGATGTCCACGCCGGGTTCGTAGCCAGAAAACCGTATGACCTGTTCGGCAAGCTCCCTGATGGGCACGGGGTCGCCCATGTCCAGAATGTACGATTGGCCGCCTGAGCCCGCGCCGCCCGCCTTGATGACCAGGGAACAAGCCTCCGGAATGGTCATGAAATACCGGGTGGCGTCCGGATGGGTGACGGTTACCGGTCCGCCCTGGGAAATCTGGCGCATGAACAGGGGCAGGATGGATCCCCGGGAGCCGAGCACGTTCCCGAAGCGCACCACCATGAAGTTCCCGTTCAGTCCGTCCCGCGTTGCCCGATCCTGAGCGTCCAGCACCACGCGCTCGGACAGCTGTTTGGACGCCCCGTACACGCACAGCGGATCCACCGCCTTGTCGGTGCTGATCAGCACGAAACGCCGGGTGTCCGCATCCAGGGCCGCGTTGACCAGGTTGAGGGTGCCGAACACGTTGTTTTGGATCGCGGCCACGGTATTGGCTTCCATCATGGGCACGTGCTTGTAGGCGGCAGCGTGGAAGACCACGTCGGTGCGGAGCCGCTTGAGAAGGAAGGACAGGTAGGGTCCGTCTTTGAGGTCGCCGATCACGGGCACAATGGCCGTGCTCACGCCCACGCCGCCGGACTGCAGGTCCCTCAGTTCGTGGTCTATCTGGTAGATGGAATTTTCCCCGTGGCCAAACAGGTACAGCCGCTCCACGCCCGCCGACAGAAGCTGGCGGGCCAGTTCCGAACCAATGGAACCGCCCGCGCCGGTGATCATGACGCGCTTGCCCGCCAGCCAGGCCAGGCTTTCCTTGAGGCCCACGGCCACGGGGGAGCGTCCCAGGAGGTCCTGGGGGTCAATCTCCCGGGTTTGCACCAGGTGGGCGTCGCCTTCCACGATCTGCGCCACGTCTGGGAGTATGCGTATGCGGACAAAACCGGCCGCCTTGAGCGTGTAGTACAGTTCGCGTAGGCGTTCCCGGGATGCGCTCGGTATGGCTATGATGGCCTCGTCGGCCGGGGTCGTTCGGAGCAGGGCGGCAAGGTCGCTTATGGGGCCAAGGACCGGTATGCCGTCTACCCTGGCGCCGATCTTGCCGGGATCGTCGTCCAGAAAAGCGACCACGCAACCGAAAACGCCCTTGCTGGCCAGTTCGGCTGCTATCGACCTGCCGGCAAAACCGGCTCCGACCACGTAGATTCGGTTACGTTCAGGCCTTCCCATCGCTGTCCACGGATCCTTTCACGGGACGCTCCATGACCTCAAAGCCAAGATCGACCAGGAAGGAGTCCCTGCACATGTCCAGCCGCACTTTGGCCCGGTGCTTGCGCTTGTCGACCCTGACTATCAGGCCTTCCAGCCCCTTGAGCGGTCCCTCGAGCACCACGATGCGCTGGTTCTCGTCGAAGATTACCTTCGATGTATCGGCGCATTTGCCAAAGGATATGAAATGCGACAGCACGGCCCTGTCATGCTCCTTGATGGGTCTTGGAGCCAGGGAGTCGGGCAGAAAACGGAGGAAGTGGTTGATTGACCGTATGGCCCAGCGCTTGTCCACGGGGAACGTGTCGCTGTCGCAGGGAAGGAACACGTATCCGGGGAACAGGGGGCGTTCCTCCCGGAGGATTTTCCCGCGCCTGCGTATGGACAGGGCCCGCTTGGGCACAAAGGCGCCCGAACCGACTCCCATTGTCAGCGCCAGAGAGCGCACAAAGTCGTCTTCCTTGCCAGTCCACACCTGGATGGCGAAATACTCCATCGGGAGGTGTCCTTTCGCGTAGCGAAGCCGCCAACAAGCCAGTGCTTGGCGGTTTCCATCGGTTTGTACATCAAGGCCGGCGCCTACACCCAAAGCCGGGGGGCAGACCGGACTGTATCACGAAGTTGGCCGTGGAACAAGACTGAGCGGCTGGGAGAAAAACCTCAATGGACACGGCAAAAACGCCGATAGCTGGAGGGAAGGAGCCCGCTTTTGGGGGCAAGCGGCGGCGATTCCGTCAGGCCCCGGGACCCTGCGTAAAGGAAGGTTCATGATACGACGCATGCTGGCCGTGACCATACTCCTGTTCGCCGCCCAGGCGCTGTCCGCCCAGACCGTAAGCGTTGAGCTGTGGTGGACAGGGGAGGGGCGGGAAAGCCTTTCAGCTTGTATACTGAACGGGGCCATGGATGCCTTGTTCGATGCGGGTTATATAGCGACGAACGAAAGCGGCCGCCAGGCCGACCAGGCGGCGTTCAGGGCCTATGTGCCAGAACCGGCCGCCACCGAGGGCTATGTTGACTATGTGGTGCTTGCCCTCGCGGTGTACGCGTCGGGAGACGGCGATGAGGCGCGGCCGCCTCTGCTCAGCTACCGCGTGCTGGCCGTGGCAACGGGCACGGAGTTGGCCTCCGGGGAGCTTGTGGCACCCGAACCGGAGGACGAGGGCGCGGATGCGGTCCAAGCCGCCTGCCGCGGGCTGGGCAAGGCCCTGATCGAGCGCTGCGTGGCGGCTGTGCGCGGCTAAGCCGGCCGTCTGGAGGGGATCATGAGACTGAGAACCATAACTGGGCTCCTGGCCTGCGTCGTCGTCGCTTTTGTGGCCGCGGCGACCTGGGAAGGTAGCGCCATGATGGGCTCATACGGAGACTTCCCGGCTTCCGGTTATTACGCCGCGTGTAATTCCTTTACCCGGAATTCCACGGTTGAGGTAACCAATCTGGAAAACGGCAAGAAGGTCACCGTCATGATAACCCGCGGCCTGGACACACCCGGCATATTCATGATGCTGTCCGTGGAAGCGGCCAACGCGATAGGACTCAAGACCAGCCGCGTCATACGTGTCCGCGCGAGCGAACCGACCGGAGCCACGGAGCTGTCCCCGTCCACGGCAAGTCCATCGTCCGATCCCGATTACAATCCCCGTCTCCTGGCCCTGGAGGAGCTCAAGCGCCTGGGCTACGACATAGAGGCCGACGAATCGGCCGCGGCGGCCGTCCAGCCAACCCAGCCGGTAGCTACCCAGCCCGTAGCCACCCAGCCGGTACAGACCGCTCCTGTCCAGACCCAGCCCGTGGATACCCAGCCCGCCGTTGCCGTTCAACAGCCGGCGGAAACGCCGGTCACGGAACCGGCAAGCCAGGTTCCGGCTCAGACAAAGCCTGTGGAACCGGAAAAGGCGGACGCTTTGGCAAGGGCGGGGGCAAAACCCAAGCCTACCAGGACGGTGCTGCTCCCCGAATTGCCTGCCCCGGAAGCGCCCGCGGCCGAAGAGCCTCCGGCCGCCCAGGTTCAGGATACCCCGCCCCTTGCCGCGGTGCCCGTCCAGACAGAAACCGTGGCCGAGCGCGTGCCTCCGCCCCAGCCCGACCAGCCCAGGGTCAGCATAGCGGCCGAGCCAAAACCGGACATGCTCGGGGCAAGCACCGTGCTTCCAACGCCGACCGCCCGGGCGAGTTCCCAGGCCCAGCCGCCCGTAGTGCCCGGAGTCGGGCTGGCCAGTCCCGTTGAACCGGCCAAGCAGTCGGCTTCCTCCTATGTGTACGCGTCAGCGGGCAGGCAGGACAGCGGCGCCGACGCCGAACTCAAGGAGCCTGAGGCATCGGAACGCGATCGGCCCGTGGCCCTGGACAAGAGCTGGCTGGCCGCCCGGGAAAGCGAACTGCCCATAGCCTTGAACGATCCCGACGTACAGGCCGCCGAGAGGGCGGAAGCATACATACGATCCTTCCCCAGGCCCGTGTTCGGTGCCATGCCGGCCCCGGCCCACGATCCAGAGCTTCAGCCCGACCAGCTCCCCGATGTGGTGCTGGCCAGGCTGGCGAGTCCCGGCGCGGGCGCGCCTGACCTCAGCCTGCCCGACGGTGAGCTGGTGTTTACCGAGGACGAAGGGCCGACCATCGTCGATCTGCAGAGCCCGTCCATAGCCGCCGCCGAGACCACCGTGGAGCTGGCCGACGCGTCGCCCAACTACGAGACGCCGGTGGCTGTGGCAGACGCTGGACTCGAGCCGGGTGACGGTTCGACGGCAGCCGAACTGAGCGAGCCGGGCGTGGCCGCTGAGGAGACGCCTGAACCTCTGGCCACCTCTTCCCAGGAACCGGTGGAAGGCACGCCGTATACGGAGCCCGACCAGCCCGATCCGTCAGATCCGGCGAGCGCCGCCAAGCCTGTTGAGACCGCGAGCGCAGCCGTCCAGCCAGCCGCCACGACTCCGTCTGTCCAGCCAGCGGCCACACAGCCCGCTGCTACCGCGGCCGCGCCAGGGGAAGTGATACTCAATTTCGAGCCAACCAGTCCTCGGCCCCCCTCGGCGGCCATGGCCCAGTCCGGCAAGGCGGAAAGCGCCATCAGCGCCTTCCTGCTCAAGGGCAAGTATTACATCCAGGCAGCGGCCTTCAGGACCGCGGACGCCGCCAAGGAGGCGGCCGTGTTCCTGGAGGGCTTTGACCTGTTGACCGTGGTGGAAGCGTCGTCCGACAAAAACGGAGCCGTGTGGCGCGTGTTTGTGGGCCCTCTGTCCCGGGACGAAAGCGGCGTGGCCCTGGTGCGCGTTCGCGCCCTTGGCTACCGAGACGCCTTTATCAAACAGGGCGGCTGATTCGGAAGGACCAGGCAAGCAAGCTTAAAAAAACGGCAGGGGACCCCTTAAAACTGAGGTTTTTTGGGGTCCCCGTCAATTTGTGTAGGCTCGCCCTGGTGTGACGAAGCTTTGATGTCCGCAGACCTACCTGCGCAGCATGCCCAACTGCATGGCCGCGCCGATACCAAGGAGTCCGGCCAGACCGGCGAACACCAGGGGCATGGACAGGTCCTGGTACATAAGCCCTCCAGCCACCGAGCCAAGCACCTGGCCTGCGGTCAGGAGGGCTTCATGCGTATTGGCGCGTTTGTCGCGGTCCAGGGCGCCGCTGGTGGCGTAAAAAAGCGAGTTGTTGTACACCATGGCCATGACCAGGCCGGCCACCGTAAAGCCGAGCCCAAAGCCCAACGGCTCCATCTGGAAAGCCAGAAAGGCAAGTGAAGCGGCGGCCAGCAGGGATAGGCCGGGTATGGCCAGGCGCTTGAACTGCCAGCCATGCCAGCGGCTCAGCACCACAAAGCCAAAGGCCGTGGCCACGGCTCGCACGGTCAGGAGAAAGCCTACCCTGGATTCGGACAGCCCCAGCTCGCCCCGCGCGAACACGGGGAACACGTTGAGGATGACGCCCATAACCATATAGATGAGTACCACGCCCAGCCAGGCGGGGTAGCGCAGGGGCGTGGACCTGTCTTCCTGGCCGTCCGTAGGCTGGGCGGCTGCCGAGGATACGGCCTCGTCGGGATCCGACAGCCACAGCCTGGACGTGAGCACAAATACGGCGTTCAGCCCGAATACGGCCATGGCCACCCAGATGGGCAGGAACTTGCCCCGTTCGGACAGGAGGCCGGCCACGTAGGGACTCAGTACGCCGCCAAAGCTCCACGAAAAGCTGAACCAGCTGGTCGCTTTGGACAGGGCCTTGCCTTCCAGGCTCTTTGACAGCCAGCCCATCATGGGCGGCCAGAAAAAGGCGGTCAGGAAGCCGTACAGGCCGTAGGCGGCAAAAGCCTGCCACATTCCAGGAAAGATCAGGAATAGCCCGAAAATGGCCACGCTGGCCGTCAGCATGAAGGCCATGGCCGTACGGGCCCTAAGCATGGCCACCAGTTTGGCCAGGGCCATGCAGCCTATGAAGTAGCAGGTGGACCATACCGCTCCGAACCAGCCTATCTGGGCGGGGCTGGCTCCGTATACGTCCATGACGACGAGCAGGAGGCCGAGGCCTATGATGCCTATGCCCAGGCTGGTCAGGAAGGCCGCGGGTCCAATGACGGCCATTTTTGCGAGGGGTGAGTGGGATACGGCGCGCATACAAGCTCTTTCGGCGCGGCCACCGGGGCGATCCCTCCGCCTCACGGGCCCGTATGGCTCCGTCAGCGTCCGCGCCGGGCTACGCTAGCCTGACGCGGGCGTCCGGGTCAAGCGCCGCTACGTTGACCGGCCGAGCCGAGGCCATCTACAATGGGAGACCAGTCAAGGGGGAGGACCATGCCGGATACTGCCAGACGCCAAGCGCGGGCCGTGGAGCTGGAAGCCCTGGTCAAGCGTCATCAGGATTTGTACTACAACGGCCAGCCCGAGATATCTGACGCTGAATTCGACGCCCTCTGGGATGAACTCAAGGGCTTGGAGCCCGAAAATCCCGTGCTATCCGCCGTTGGCGCGGATTCGTCCGGGGTGTTCCGCAAGGCCAGGCACATACTGCCCATGGGCAGCCAGGAGAAAGCGGCCAATCCCGACGAATTCCTTTCATGGGCAAAAAAAACCGGCCTTGCCGAGTTCGTGGTGCAGGACAAGCTGGACGGGGCCAGCGTGGAGCTTCAGTACGAGCGGGGAACGCTTACCAGGGCCGTGACCAGGGGCGACGGCATCGTGGGCGACGACATCACGGCCAACGCCACGCGTATGAAAGGGGTCTTGGGCAAATTGCCGACGGATTTCACCGGGGCCGTACGCGGCGAGGTGGTCATGTCCAAGGCCGTCCACGCCGAGCATTTCCCCGACAAGGCCAACTGCCGAAACGCGGCCAACGGCATCATGAAACGCAAGGACGGGCAGGGCGCGGAGCATCTGGACGTCATATGCTACGACGCCGCCCCTAAGGACTTGTACGGCGCGGACACGGGCAGCCTGTTCCAGACCCGCCCCGAGCCGCCCTTTGACGACGAGCTTGAAAAAATCGGCTGGCTCACGTCGTTGGGGTTCAACACCGTGCGCACCGAGCTTCTGGCCGAACCCTACCAGGTGATCGACCACCGCGCCCGGGTGGTAGCGTCGCGCGCCAGCTTGCCCTACGACATAGACGGCCTGGTGGTCAAGCAACGCATCGTCGACCCCGTGGACATGCGCAGGGCCAGGCCGGAATTGCAGATCGCCTTCAAATTTCCCCTGGAGGAAGCGGTATCCACCCTTCTGGACGTGGAATGGAGCGAATCGGGAGCCAATTACACGCCCATAGGCCTGATAGAGCCCGTGCGCCTGGCCGGAACCACGGTTAAGCGCGCCAACCTGGCCAATACCAACACCATCAACGGCATGGGGCTACGCCTGGGCTCGCGCGTGGTGGTGGTCAAACGCGGGGAGATCATCCCCAAAATAGAGGGCCTGGTAGAAAACCCCGCTGACGCGCAGCCCATACCCGTGCCCAGCCAGTGTTCCTGCGGCGCGGGCCTCCTGGACGAGGGCACGCGATTATATTGCCCGAACCCGGCCTGTCCCAAGAAGGCCCTGCACAGGCTGGAAAAGTGGCTGGACGTGCTGGACGTCCGGGACTTTGGGGTAGGGCTTATCGGTAGGCTGTTCGAGTCGGGTAGGGTCAGGGCCATAGCGGACCTGTACACGCTCTCGGTCGACGAGCTGGCATCCTACGAGCGCATGGGCGAGCTGTCAGCGGCCAAGGTTTTGGACAGCCTCCGCTCGAAGCGGACCCTGGACCTTGCCGACTTCATAGCCGGCTTTGATATAGAGAACATCGGCGTCTTGATAGCGCAAAAGGCCATTGCCGCCGGCTTTGACAGCCTGGACAAGCTCAGGGCGGCGTCGGTGGAAGACCTGGCGGCCATAGACGGCTTTGGGGACATAACGGCTGGCGCGCTTGCGGACGGGCTTGCGCGCCTCAGGGCAGACATGGACGCGGCCCTTGCCGGCGGTCCCCTGGCCATACGGGCTCCGGCCGCGGCGGGCCCGCTTGCCGGCGTATCCTTCTGCTTTACCGGGGAGCTTGCTGCCATGAAGCGGTCCCAGGCCGAAGCCCTGGTCCGCTCCCTGGGCGGCACGGCCCGATCGTCGGTGACCAAGGACCTGCGCTACCTGGTTACCAACGACCCGGGGTCGGGTTCGTCCAAGAACAAAAAGGCCGTCCAGCTCGGGGTGACCATACTGGACGAAGCAGCCTTCCTGCGCCTGACTGGAGGCTCCCATGAAGCGTAAGGGCACGGGCCTGATCCGGACAGCGCTGGCCCTGGCGGCGCTCGCCGCCCTGTTATGGCTGGCCGCCGGAGCCATTCTTGCCGTCCAGCGAGCCCGGATAGGCGAGCTTGAGCGTCAGATAGCGTCGCTCACCGCGGAAACGGTACCCATTCGCTTCATGGTCGAGTCGCGTTCGGACGACCGGCTGACGGCCAGATTTGCCTTTTTGAACCTTGCCGGCACGGAATACGCCCGGACCACGGCCACCGTGCGCGGCACCAGTCTGTTCGTCGACCTTTTGGTGGTGCCCTACGGCGACGCCTGGCTGGCTTTCCCGTACCGGGCCTTTGGAGAGCTCGAAGCGCCGGCTGACGGCGTGGAATTCGGCGGCCTGGTCATGAAGGACGGGCTCCCGAGGAGCCATGAGGGCGGCCCCTTTGACCACGGCTCGCTAGCTGAGCTGGGCAGGCTGTACGCTGCCTACCTGGCCGGGGCCCAGCCAGCGGGCGCCTTTGGCAGCGCCGTCCATGACGTGGCCTCCCTGGGCAGGTTCAAACTGGGCGTTCCCTACCGCGTGGTGGCCAGGAAGGCCGGCGGCATAGAGATACTGGAGGACTGAGCATGGACGAAGGCGCTCTCAAATCCTTTCTGTACGGCTTTTCGGACCTGGCGCGCGCCCTGTTTGCCTCGCCCTGGGGCCTGGCGCTGGTGGGCGCCGTCGTCGTCGTCGTCCTGCTCGCCCGCGTGTGGAACGCGGCGCGGGACCGGGCCCTGGCCTGCGCTGCCGCGGGTAAGCGCCTGGGCGCCGGCGAGGCGGCCCTGGTGGCCGTCAAGGAGCTGGGTTCAGCCATCGTGGGGGCGGGAGCCGCCATACCGGCCATCCTGGCTGCCGTGGCGGCGGGCGCTGCCCTGGTCGCCGTGGCCGACTCGCTCAGGAGCCTGGAGGAGATGAAGGCCAACGCCGAGCGCGTCCGCGAGCTGTCAGCGGTGGTGCGTCACCTGGAGGGTCGCTACAAGGTCATGGACGTGCGCGTGGACTCGGTAACCGGGGGAACGACAACGCTCAGCCTGTCGTATTACGCGTCGGATGGCCGTGACGGCCCCGCCGCCAGCGAAACGCTGTCCATTGCCGGCACGGACATATACCTTGACGCCGTGGTATGCAATTTTGCCTACACCGAGATAGCGGGTGGCCGCGAGGTCAACCTGGCCGTGCCCTACCGCATCTTCTCGGACCGTGTGCCCGAGAGCCAGGGCCTGCCCCTGGCCGTGAGCGGCCCCGACGGCGTGCCCTACATGTACGAACGCGCTGAAAACGACATATATGGATTGGCCCCCGGCGTGTACCGCGAGCGCCTTGCCGAGCTGGTGAGCGTTATGGGCGACGACGCGGCGTCCAGGCGCGAGGGCATCGTGCGCTCGGTATACGGGAACGCCGTCCATAGGCGCGTGGCTTCCGGCGACCGTTTCAGCGTGTGGGTGGAGGCGAGCGGCGGGCTGTCGATCAAGGACAGTCTCCGGTTCTGAAAGCCGGCCATGGGCCGGTATCCAAAAACGTCCAATTTTGCTACACTCCGGCCAGGCCCGACCACCATCCGGTGGGCTTTCACACGTATGTTCAACCCAGCGGAGGCTTCTCACGTGAGCGATGTCCAGACCCTGCTTGAAACGGCGTTCCAGTCAGCCATAACCCGGGCGTACGGCCCCGAGTACGCGGATACCGATCCCCTGGTACGCTCGTCGGCGGACGCGGCCTTTGGCGACTGGCAGGCCAATGTGGCCATGAGCCTGGGCAAGAAGCTCGGCAAGCCGCCCCGCGCGGTGGCCGAGGCCCTGGTCAAGCATCTGGACCTGGGCACGGTGGCGTCGTCCGTGGACATAGCGGGGCCGGGTTTCATCAACGTCAAACTGGCGGATGCCTTCCTGGTCGCCGCCCTTGCGGGCCTTGACGGAGACCCGCGGCTTGGCGTTGCCCAGACCAGCCATCCAGACACCGTGGCCGTGGACTATTCCGCGCCAAACGTGGCCAAGGAAATGCATGTTGGCCACATACGCTCAACCATCATAGGCGACGCCCTCTCACGGATGCTGGAGTTCGCCGGGCACAGGGTGCTCAGGCGCAACCACCTGGGAGACTGGGGCACGCAGTTTGGCCAGCTGATAGAGCACATGGTGGACCGGGGCCTGGACGGGTCGGACGGCCACGGCATAGGTGACCTCAACGACCTGTACCGGCAGTCAAAGGCCCGTTTTGACGCGGAGCCGGACTTTGCCGAGCGCGCGCGCAGGCGTGTGGTTGCCCTCCAGTCCGGCGACCCGGAAACGCGAAGGCTGTGGTCGGCCCTGATCGCGGAATCCAAGCGGCATTTCAACGAGATATACAAGCGCCTGGGCGTAAGCCTGTCCGACGCGGATTATTTTGGCGAGAGTTTCTACAACGACATGCTTGAGCCCACGGCCGGCGAGCTTGTGGCCAAGGGCGTGGCCGTCCAGAGCGAGGGGGCCCTGTGCGTGTTCCCGCCCGGTTTCAAGGGCAGGGACGGCGCGCCCGTTCCCCTGATCGTGAAAAAAAGCGACGGGGGCTATGGCTACGACAATACTGACCTGGCGGCCATACGCCACCGCATCCTGGATTTGGGCTGTTCCCGCCTGGTGTACGTGGTCGGGTCGCCGCAAAAGCAGCATTTTGACCTCCTATTCGCCGCCGCGAGGATGGCCGGCTGGCTGACCGACGCGGTGAGGGCCGAGTACGTGCCCTTTGGGTCGGTGCTGGGCGAGGACGGCAAGATGTTCAAGACGCGCTCGGGCGAGGTGATCAAGCTGACCGACCTCATAGACGAGGCTTTGAAGCGCGCCAGGGACATTGTGGACGCAAAGGCCCCCGACATGACGGACGACGACAAGGTGGCCGTTGCCCGGGCCATAGGCATGGGCGCCCTCAAGTACGTGGACCTGTCCAACGACCGCATCAAGGACTACGTGTTCAGCTGGGACCGTATGCTCGCGTTTGAGGGCAACACGGCGCCCTATCTGCAGAACGCGTACGTGCGCATACGAAGTATTTTCCGCAAGGCCGACGAGGCTGGCCTGCGGCCTAACCCGGACGCCGTGCCGGTGGCCGAGCCCGCGGAGCGGGCCCTGGCCGTGGAGCTTTTGCGCTTCCCAGACGCCGTTGCCCAGGTGGAGCGTAGCCTGGAACCGCACCGCCTGTGCACCTATCTGTACGGGCTGGCGTCGCTGTTCCACTCCTTTTACGAAAGCTGTCCCGTGCTGGCGGCTAAGGATCCGGCCACGCGCTCGGGCAGGCTTGCCCTCTGCGGCATGGCCGGGCGCGCTCTGGCCCTGGGCCTGTCGCTCCTGGGCATAGACACCGTGGATAGGATGTAAGCGGCCGCGTATGTTGACACCGGGGCGGCTTCCATAGTATAAAACCGCACCGGTACGCCCGTCGCTCCGCCTGTGCGAGGAGCCCGTTGGGCAACGCGGTGCGTTTCAGGGCGCGGAGGCCGTTCGCCTGCGAGCCACGTCATACGGTCGCAGGTTCCGGGGGCGTTCCGCGTTGGCGGGCCGCGCCGCGATATCTGTGCTAATTTCGGACGCTTTCCAGAACGTTTTGCGGTTTTTGGGGATACGCGTCGGAACTCAAGAGGTTTACAGCATGTACGCAGTGGTTGAAGTCCAGGGCAAGCAGTACCGCGCTGAGAAGGGCGCCGTGCTTCGCGTCGATAGCATGGAGGGCGAGGCCGGCAAGGCCGTGTCCTTTGATTCCGTCCTGCTCCTGTCCGGCGACAAGGTGGCCGTGGGCGCTCCTTACGTCAAGGGCGCGTCGGTCAAGGCCATCATCCAGGACCAGGTCAAGGGCGACAAGATCATCGTCTTCAAGTACAAGTCCAAGAAGGACTACCGCCGCAAGCAGGGCCACAGGCAGCAGTACACCCTGCTCAAGGTAGAGGATATCGTTGGGGCGTAAGCCCGACGTGGTACGGGTCAGGGTCGTCCTGGCGCCGGGGGGCTGGCTGGAAGAAGTCAGCGCTTCTGGCCACGCGGGCGACCAACCCGCGGGGTCCAACCTCGCCTGCGCCGCGGTGACCGTGCTGGTACGCACGGCATACGAGACCCTGGCGCAGTACGACGGTGTGGACATAGCGGGCGAGGCTCCCGAGCCCGGGCAGCTGGCCTTCAGGCTGAGGCGCTATTCAGGCGCCGATGCTGGCCGGCTTCTGGGGGTACGGGATTTCCTCCTGGCGGGCCTTTCGGGAATCGAACGCGAATTCCCGGGCGCCGTCGATGTAAGCGTAGAACATGAACGGAGGCAGTAATGGCTCATAAAGGCGTAAACGGCCGCGATTCCAATCCCCAGCACCTGGGCGTCAAGGCATACGGCAACCAGACCATCAGCGCCGGCAGCATCATCGTCCGCCAGCGCGGCACCAGGATCCATCCCGGCGCCAATGTCGGCAAGGGCAAGGACGACACGCTCTACGCCCTGGTCGACGGCAAGGTCTTCTTCAAGGAGTACCGGGGCCGCAGGTACGCCGGCGTGGAGCCCGTACAGGCCTAACTCGTGAGCGGGAGCCGCCTGGGAGCGGCCGCCCGGGCCGGTTAGCTCCGGCCGCACGACGAAAGACCGCCGCCGGCCTTGCCGATCGGCGGTCTTGCCGTTTTTACGGCGGATGCGAGGACACCGTGGACCGTGTTTTTTGCGGTGTTGCGTGGGCCAAGGAGGCCCGTTTGGACAAATGATCAAATTCGCCGATGAAACCACCATCGTCGTATCCTCGGGCAAGGGCGGGAACGGCTGTGTCGCCTTCAGGCGGGAGAAATACGTGCCGCTCGGCGGCCCGTCGGGAGGCGATGGAGGACGGGGCGGCGACGTGATCTTTGAGGTCCGGCGCAATCTCCGGACCCTGGCTCACCTGCGCTACGCGCACACGTTCAAGGCCCGCAATGGCGAGGACGGGTCCGGCAGGAACCGCCACGGCGCGGACGGCGACGACGTGGTCATACCCGTGCCTCCGGGTACCGTGGTCACCGACGCAGCCACGGGCGAGGTGATACGGGATTTTGGCACGGCCAACGAAGGCCGCTGGGTGTACCTCAAGGGAGGCAACGGCGGCTGGGGCAATGTCCACTTCAAGTCCAGCACCAACCAGGCGCCCAGGACTGCCCTGCCGGGCAAGCCCGGGCAGGCGGTCGAACTGCGCGTCGAACTCCAGATGATGGCAGACATAGGCTTTGTGGGCTTTCCGAACGCGGGCAAATCCAGTCTGCTGGACCGCTTTACCAACGCCCGGCCCAAGATAGCGCCCTATCCCTTTACCACCAAGATACCCAATCTGGGCGTGTTGACAGCTGGCGAGCGGGATATCATCCTGGCCGACATCCCGGGCATCATAGAGGGCGCCGCCGGCGGCGCCGGCCTGGGCATACGTTTCCTCAAGCACGTGTCCCGCACCGCCGGCCTGGCCTTCCTCATCGATTTGTCGGACGACAACTATCTGGAGGCGTTCCCCACCCTGATGCGCGAGCTTGCGTCGTTCTCGGAAGCCCTCACCGGCAAGCCACGGGTGGTCATAGGCACCAAGCTGGACCTGCCGGAAACCGAAGGGCGGCTGGAACAGCTGGCCGGGAGCCTGCCCGGGGAGCGGGTCCTGGGCATTTCCGTGTTTTCCGGCCAGGGCCTTACCGAGCTTTCAACAGCCTTTTTGGGCTTTGTGCTGGCGTCCGAACGACCTTCCCAGACGGCGGGCTGGGGGAGCGGGCCGGACGAGCCGGCGAGCGGGGACGCATGAGCTTCCTGGTCCTTGGCGGGTCCTTCAATCCCGTGCACATAGGCCACCTGATCATGGCCGAGGAAGTGGCGACGCAGTTCGGATACGGCCGCGTCATCCTGGTGCCCGCCTTCATGCCTCCACACAAGGACCTGGTGGACGATCCGGGCCCTGAGCACCGGCTGGCCATGCTCAGGCTGGCCGTGGTCGGGCAGGAGCTGTTTTCCGTGGACGACTGCGAGCTCAGGCGCGGTGGACCGTCCTACACCGTGGACACGCTGGCCGACCTTGTTGCCCGCCTGCGGCCGGACGGGCGTCCAGCCCTCCTCATAGGCGACGATCTGGCAGAAGGTTTTACGTCGTGGCGGGAGCCGGGCCGCATCTTGGGTATGGCCAGACTGATTGTGGCCAGACGTTCCGGCCTGAGCTACGAGCTGGGCCTGGCCCACGAGAGCGCCGGCAACCTGCTCGTTCCCATATCGTCGACCCTGGTCCGCCAAAGGGTGCGGGACGGCGGAGCCTGGAAAAACCTGGTGCCGCCCGGCGTGGCCTCCTACATGGACGCTCATGGATTGTATAGAAACTGACGCTCACGGCTCATCAGCCGGGTACTGGCCGCCGGATCGGCTAGATGCCCTTGCCCGTTCCCTCCTCTCCGATGAGCGCTACGACCACAGCCTGCGCTCGGCGGATACGGCCGTGGACCTGTGCGCGCGCTACGGCCTGGATGCGGAACGGGGCAGGGTGTTAGGCATCACCCACGACGTGTGCAAGGAATTTCCCCGGGCAGAGCAGGAGCGCTTGGCCGCCGGGCACTGGGAAACGCTGCCACCGTACATGCTGACCGAGGGACGCTTTCTCCACGGCCCTGCGGCTGCCGTATACCTGGCAAAGCTGGGCGCGGTCCGTGACGCGGAACTTCTGGATGCCATAACCTGGCATACCACGGGGAGACCGGATATGGGGGACCTAGGCCTGGCTCTCTACGCGGCGGACAAGCTGGAACCCGGCCGCTCGAGCTGGCGCGACGGCCTCCGGGCCAGGCTGGACGCCGGGGAATTCGACGGGCCTTCTGGCCTGAGGTCGCTGGCCGCGGCCGTGGCGGCGCTCACCATGGACTATGTGGCGTCACAGGGCTGGCCGATTGCGCCTGGCACGTTGGTTCTATACAATGCGCTCACAGGGGAGGACCTAGGCTCATGGCCCGCGCGCTGATCGACAAAAGCGTTTTGTACCTCGTAATCATCGTTGTGGCCCTGGTCGCGTTCGCCGTGATCATGGTCCAGGCGCTCAAGGTGGAGCCCATCCAAGAGGCCGTGAACGATGACAGGCCCCTGAACATGGCCATCATCGTCGAGCACGGGGGCAAGCCCATCATCACCCAGCTGATGATGTACTATCCAGGCAACGCGCGGGGAGCTTTGCTGGACATACCGGCCGACACGGGGCTGATCCTGAGCTCGGTCAACCGCGTCGACCGCATAGACGCGGTGTACAAGCCGGAACACCCCCGAGATTACCTGAACGAAATAGCCGGCCTGACCGGCACCAAGATAGACCATTACCTGATCATGGACCTGGATGGCTACTCGGGCATGGTTGACGTGCTGGACGGCGTGACCGTGTTCATACCGAACCGCGTAGACCTGGACCTGGACGGACAGCGCGTCATCCTGCCCTCGGGCTCGGTGGTGCTGGACGGGGCAAAGGCCAGGCTTTTTGCCCTGTACCGGGACCCTGAACGCTCGGACGCCGAGCACGTGGAACAACGCCAGCTGATCGTGCAGACCCTGCTCAGGCGCCTGCGTGAGCGTTCCGACTACGTGTCCAAGCCCCAGGTGTTCGACGCCCTGTCGTCCCAGGTGCGCAGCGACTTTGGCAGGGATTCCCTCAAGCGCCTCCTCCAGGAATTCGCCCGCATGGACACGGACAGGGTGGTGCTCCAGAGGCTGACCGGAACCTACAGGCGGGTGGAGGAACAGGTGCTCCTCTTTCCGGCCTGGGACGGCCAGCTGGCCAAGGATATCGTCAAACAGACCCTGAACGCCCTCCTGAACGCGGAGGCCACGGCTGTGGAGGACAAGGTATTCACCCTGGAAATCCTCAACGGCACGGCATCCAGGGGGCTGGCGCAGAAAACCGCGGAAATTTTTGAGAGTTTCGGCTACGAGGTGCTGTCGGTGGCCAACGCATCAACCACGGACGTGGCCAAAACCAGCGTAATAGACGTGTACGACGAGCCAGAGGCCGCCGCCCGCGTTGCCGACGTGATCCGCTGCCGGGAAGTGGCAACGGAGAGCGCGGAGGAGGGCAGCGGGGCGCCGGTGGATTTTATCGTGGTGCTCGGGCAGGATTTTGACGGGAGGTACTGTGTCGATTAGCGCGCGAGACGCGGCGTTTGAATGCGCCCAGGTGATAGCTGACCATAACGGGGGCAACACCGTGGTGCTGGACCTTGGCGGCAAGGCCGCATGGACAGACTTTTTTGTGATAGCCACGGCCACCAGCACAGCCCACATGCGCGGTTTGCTCCGCCACGTGGACGAGGCGCTGGGCGTCCAGGGCTATGCCCCGACCAGGCGGCCCCAGCCCGCCGACGACGAGGAGTGGTGCCTGGTGGATTTTGGGGATTTCGTGGTGCATATCATGAGCCAGAACGCCAGGACCTTCTACGAGCTGGAGAGCCTTTGGTTCGAGGCGTCGGTTACGGCCGTTGAACCCCAGAAAAGCCCTCCAAAGGCAGTCGGGCAGGCATAGCGGGCACGCCAAAAACACGCGGCCGCCTTAAGGTCCAGCTGGTCCTTAAGGCGGCCGTTTTTTTCAGCGCGGTGAGTGCCGGCTACTCGTCGAAGTCGTTGTAGTCCCCGTCCTCGTCGTAGTCGTAGTCGTCTTCCTCTTCCTCAAAGCCCTCTTCGTCGTCGAAGTCGTCGTCCTCGTCCTCGAAGTCGTCGTCCTCGTCGTCAAAGTCGTCGTCCTCGTCCGAGAAATCGTCGAAGTCGTCCTCTTCCTCGAAGTCGTCTTCGTAGTCGTCATCGTAGTCGTCGAAACGCACGAAAGGAACCTCGGGAGCCTGGACGCCTTGACTGACGCACAGAAGCGCCAGCTCGAGATTGTCGTTCGGCAAAGCCGTTTCCCGTATCGGGTCCATGTCGGGTCCTCCCTAAAGATATGGCCGGCGGGCACGCCCGTGCCGGTCTCGGTGGGGCCAGCGTGGCTGGCGCACGCTGAAATCTAAAAGAGACGCTCGTACTCTGTCAACTATATTCGTGAAGGAAAATTCAGACTGCCCCCAGAGGCGTTTTTGCGTCGCTTGTGCCTTCTGGGCCGGCCCTTGGCATGCTACACTGCCGCCATGACCAGCCTGAGCACAGATGCCCCCGCCAAGATCAATATCCACCTGGCCATAGGGCCCAGGCGAAAAGATGGCTATCATGGCCTGGCCAGCGTATTCCAGGCCATATCCCTGGCAGACACGGTCACCGTAGGCCTGGATACGGAGCCTGGTATCAGGCTGGACTGCCGCGTTGACTGCCCTCCGGAACGCAACACCATGTACAGGGCGGCCGCCTTGTGGCTGGAGGCCGCCGGCAGCCGGGCGCCCAGCGGCGTGGCCATACAGGCCACAAAGCGCATACCCTCGGGCGCGGGGCTGGGCGGCGGCTCATCCGACGCGGCCGCCGTGCTCAGGCTCCTAGCCGCCCTGTTTCCAGCGGCCGTGCCGCCGGAAGCCCTTGCCGGGCTCGCCGCTGAGGTCGGGTCCGATGTTCCCTTTTTTCTGGGCGGGCCCTGCGCCGCCGTGTTGGGCAGGGGAGAGCTGGTTCGGCCGGTGGAACCCCGTTCGGATTACGCCCTGGCCCTGATACACCCGGGTTTTCCCATAGCCACGGCCGATGCCTACGCCCGCCTGGACGAACAGCGGCCGGCCGGGCCGGGAGACAGGGAACTGGCCGCCGAGCTGGACGGCGTCGTCGGATCCTACCATAAAGACGAGCCCGGGCTTTGGAACTTTCGCAACGATTTTTATCCCGTGCTGTCTGGCGCGTATCCGGGCCTGGAACGGGCCATGGGCGTGCTCAGGACGGCCGGAGCCTCGTTCTCGGCCATGAGTGGTTCGGGAAGCGTGCTCTTTGGCGTGTTCGAGAACGCCGATTCGGCCGCGCGCGCGGCCATGTCGGCGCGGGCTGTGGGCCTGTCAGCGTGGACTGCCTTTCCGCTTGCGCGCCTACCGGAGTCGGTTTAGAATTACCTGGCCCGTACATCGATCGGCAAGGAGAGGCTCCGCATGGATATCACCGACATCCGCATCCGCAGGGTTACGAGCGAGGGCAAGCTAAAGGCGTATGTCACCGTTACCTTTGACAACTGCTTTGTCATACACAACGTGAAGATCATCGAAGGCAAAACCGGTGTTTTCATCGCCATGCCGAGCAGGAAAACCAAGACGGGCGAATACAAGGACATTGCCCACCCCATAAGCCCCGAATTCCGCGCCAAGCTGCAGGACGCCATTGTTGCGGCCTATGACAGGGGCGACAATTCGGACGACGAACTGCCGGTATAGCGGCCGGCACGCACCGGGAACGGGCAGCGGAACCCGCGCACGGGATGGCCGGCCACCTCGGACCGCCAGAGGAGCGGGTCGGGGGCGGCCGGACTGTCTTCAAGGGGCCGACGGAACCGTCGGCGCTTCCCGACGGCCGGGCGCGGTTTTTTTTGCGCTACCCCCGTGACACGATGCCCTGTTTCGGTATATAAACGACGCGCCGTGCCCTAGTGACGGCATCAGTGGGACGTCGACAAGTGGTAAGTCAGCGGTTTTTGGTTCCGCCATTCGCAGGTTCGAGTCCTGCCGTCCCAGCGCATAGAACAACGCCACAAGCGAGGAGAGAATATCCATGAGCCAGCACGTGCTGAACGCCGGCGTACGCGCCGTTTCCACTAAGGGTGATGTCAAGGCCCTTCGCCGCCAGGGCAAGATCCCCGCGGTCATGTACAACCGCCACGGCAAGATTGTGCACCTGACCCTGGACACGGCCGAATTCGCCAAGGCCACCAAGGGCGTGTCCGAGAGCACCATCGTAAAGCTCGAGGTCGGCGCCGACAGCTACCAGTGCATGATCAAGGACCGCCAGCTCAATTGGCTGCGCGGCACCATCGAACATGTGGACTTTTTCGAGGTGGAGAGCGGCGTGGCCATACGCGCCAAGGTATCCATCCACCTGATCGGCACCCCAGTCGGCGTGCGGGAGGGCGGCGTTCTTGAGAACCCCGTGCACGAAATAGAGGTCGAGTGCCTGCCCAATGACATGCCCGAGAAATTCGAGATCGACGTGTCCGGGCTCCAGGCCAACCACTCTGTCCACGTGCGCGACATCAACCACGCACCCGCGGTCAAGATACTGAGCTCGCTTGACCAGGTCGTTGCCCTGGTCAAGTTCGCGCGCACCGAGGCAGAGCCAGTGGCCGCCGAAACCGCCGAGGCTCCCGAGGCCGAGGCTGCCGCCGCTCCGGCTGCCGCTCCCGCCGCGGATAAATAAGCCGAAAGCCCCGCAGAACCAGCGCGCGCCCCGTTCCCGACGTACCGGGCGGGGCGCGTCCTGTTTTCGGAGGTTCATGGCCATGTCAATGGTGGATCCAGCATCCGTACCTTCCGCTGTCCGGTCCTTCCTGGACCAGCGGGGACTCCATGCGGGTAACGTCCTTGTGGCCCTGTCAGGCGGGGCGGATTCATGCGCCCTGGCTGCCGCCGTGGCAAGCCTATCCGACGGCGCCCCCGTACAGGCGTGCTGGGTTGACCACGGCATACGGCCTAAGGACGAATTGGCCGCCGAACGCGACTTTGTCGTCGCTTTCTGCGCTTCCCTGGGCATGCGGCTCCATACGCGAGCTGCGGAGCCGGGACGACTAGTAGCTGAAGCCAAGCTTGCGGGCGGCCTTGAAGCCGCGGCCAGGACCTTCCGCCTGCGTGTCCTGGACGAGATGCGTGAAAGCCTGGGCCTGGCAATGACGTTGACCGGCCATCACGCCGGCGACGCGCGGGAAACCCTCGTCATGCGATTTTTTTCCGGCTCATCGTCCGCCGGCTTGGCTGGCCTCCGGCCGGACTCGGGCCACGTCGGACGGCCCTTCCTTGGTTTGGAGCGAGGCGATCTTGAGGCCTACCTTGGCCGTAGGGGCCTGTCGTGGAGGGACGACTCGACCAACGCGGGCGACGAGTATCTCCGCAACAAGGTGCGCCACAAGCTGGTGCCGGTCATAGAAGAGGTGTTTCCCGGTTGGCGGACCGCCCTCAGGGCCGGTGCCGAGAAAGCCTTGGCTGATGACCAGGCGCTGACCGGCATGGCGCTGTCCCTTCTGGACGGTGACGGAATAGACGCCGACATCCTTGCTCGGGCGCCTCGAGCGCTCCGGGAGCGAGCCCTGTTCGCGCTGGCCGACACGTCCGGATGGGAAGGCAAGCGGCTGAGCTGGCGCCTGGTAAGCGCGGCTGCGGCCCGGATTGACGAGCTGGAGGCCGGCGTTCCGCTGACCCTGGCCGAGGGTTCGGGTTTGGTCATGCGGAGCGACGGCCGAAAGGTGACCGTCCGAGAGCTTGGCGCTGAGCCCGCCACGCCGGACTTCTGTCTGGTAGCCCCAGCTCCCGGCGACTATGTCATAGGCACGGACGGCCGCTGTAGGCTATACTGGGCAACAGAAGGACTGCGCAACGACGCTTTTTCCTGGCCGCTGGTTATCAGGTCCAGGAAACCTGGCGACGCCATGCGCACAGCCGCGGGGCGCACAGCCCTGGATAAAATCCTTGCCCGGGACGGGCGGACCCCTGCACTGCGCGGCCATCCGGTGATTCTGGAGGACCGCGACGGCATAGTGGGCCTGTCCTTGCCAGGAGGCAGGTATGTCTGGCGTTATAACCCCGGCATAAAAAGCCTTCCCGCTACCGAGTATCTGCGAGTGGACTTGAAAGGAGTCGCGCCAGACGATGCAACCCGACGATAACGACAACAAGCAGCCAAGCCGCAAGCCCGATCAAGTCCCTCCCCGGGGCTCCCGCTTTTCCCTGATAGTGTTCATGACCCTGATCATGGCATCCCTGGCCATACTCGTCTTCGACGGCGGGCAGAACGATGGCCGCCGTATACTCTATTCCGAGTTCATAGCCTATGTGGAAGCCGACCAGGTGGCCTCCATTCAGATCGTCGACCAGTCCCAAATACGCGGCGTGCTGGTTGGGGAATCCGGCCAGACGCAGAAGTTTACCACCCTGATACCCTACGCCGACCTGGGCCTGCTGGACAAGCTGTCCCAGAAGGGCATAGAGATAGAAGGCGTCGAGACGCAGACGAGCCTCTGGCGGGTGGTGCAGGCGATCCTGCCGTGGCTTTTTGGCTTTTTCATCCTGTGGGTCATCATGCGGCAGACCCAGGGTAACAACAAAGCCTTCAGTTTTGGCAAAAGCAAGGCCAAGCGTTACCAGCAGAACGAGAAAAAGAGCACATTCAAGGACGTGGCCGGCCAGGTGGAGGCAAAGTACGAGCTTGCCGAGGTTGTGGACTACCTCAAAAATCCCCAGAAATTCGTCAAGATGGGCGCCCGCATACCCAAGGGCGTCCTCTTGGTGGGCATGCCGGGAACGGGCAAAACCCTGTTGGCCAAGGCCGTTGCCGGAGAGGCCAACGTTCCGTTCTTCCACATGTCCGGTTCGGATTTTGTCGAGATGTTCGTGGGCGTGGGCGCGAGCCGCGTGCGGGACCTTTTTGATCAAGGTAGGCGCAGCGCTCCCTGTATTATCTTTATAGACGAGCTTGACGCCGTAGGCAGAACCCGGGGAGCCGGATACGGCGGCGGCCACGATGAGCGGGAGCAGACCCTCAACCAGATGCTGGTCGAGATGGATGGCTTTGATACCAAAGACGGTGTCATCATCCTGGCCGCGACCAACCGTCCGGACGTCCTGGACCCGGCCCTCTTGCGTCCCGGGCGCTTTGACCGCCAGGTGATGGTCGCCATGCCCGACGTCAAGGAGCGGGAGGATATCCTCCGCATCCACATGGCAAAGGTACCGGTGGACCCAGACGTGGATGCCAGAAAGCTGGCCAAGGCCACTCCGGGCACCAGCGGAGCCGATCTGGCCAATCTCGTCAACGAGGCGACCCTGTTTGCCATACGGCACGGCAGGACATCCGTGATCATGGGCGACTTTGAGGATGCCAGGGACAAACTACTCATGGGAATAGCCCGTGCGTCGATGGCCATTTCCGAGGAGGAAAAAAAGGCCACCGCCTACCACGAGGCCGGCCATGCCCTCCTTCATTACCACTTGCCCAAAGCCGATCCCCTGCACAAGGTTACCATCGTGCCGCGCGGCAAGGCTCTCGGCCTGGCCGTATCCCTTCCGGAGAAGGACGCCCACTCCTGGAGCCTCTCGTGGCTCAGGGACCGAATCGTCATCATGTATGGCGGGTACGCCGCCGAGAGCATAGTGTACGGCGAGACGACAACAGGGACAGCCCAGGACCTCAAACAGGCCACCGAGCTGGCCCGCCGAATGGCCTGCGAGTGGGGTATGGCCCCCGATCTCGGGCCCATAGCCTACGGCCAGGAGGACGAACCCATCTTCCTGGGCAAGGAAATAGCGCGGCACAAGGACTACTCCGAGGAAACGGCGCAGAGGATAGACCGCGCTGTTGCCGATATATTGGAGGAGGCAAAAAAGGCCGCCTTTGACATCTTGACCAAGCACAAAGACCAGCTCGAGCGGCTCGCCGATGAACTCATGCAGAAGGAGACCTTGCTCGATGAGGACATCAAAACCATGTTCGGGTTCGTCTCCAAATCGGAGGCCACGGGCGAGTAAAACCCGTTGGCTGTGCGCGGTCCTTGCCGTCCTCGTCAACATCCCGGCGGCGGCGGACCGCGTGGAACTGTTGGCCCAAGCCCTGGCCGACACAGCCGCGTCGGCTCTCAGCCTGGGCTATGACACCGAAGCCCGGGAACTCCTTGACGAAGCCCTCGCCCTGGATCCCGGCTGTTCGGATGCGGCGTACCTCCGGGCCACACTGACCCTGTCCCTGGGGGAGCCGCGAGCCCAGGCCATGGAACTCCTGGCGTCCGGCCTGACAGCGTCGCGCTTCTCCCGCCAACGGAGGACGGATGCCGAAGTGCTGTACGCCTCGCTTCTTGCCAGGTCCCGACAGCCGGACGGAGCGCTCTCCTTTCTCAGAGACAAACCCAGGACAGCTGATGTCATATACGCGGAATTGCTGGCCCGCCTAGCCAAGGGCCAGGGCGACCAGGCCAGACAACTCGTGGCCGAAGCGCTCAGACGCTCACCCGACGACCTCCGACCCCTGACCGTGTGGCTGGAAAGCGGTATGCCTCGGCTGGATATCCCCGCCGACTCCGCCATATTGGACTTGGCCTTCAAGCTCCTTCCAGCCTTCAAGGACGCGGAGCCGAACCTGCTCCTGGCCTTGGCCCCCTTTGCCCCGGATGACGACGAGGCGCGTTTGCTCATACGCGAATTCAGGGCGTTGCGCAACGAAAGTCACCGTTCATCCATCCTGGCGTGCAGGTATGGGCTCATAGATGCGACCAAGATGATAGCCGAACTCTTTAGCGCACAGCGACCCGTGGCACGCTCGGACCTGGAGGACGCCTACCGGCTCTTGCCTGACGACGATGCGCGCGCGGAGTTCACTGCAGCCTTCTCCACGTTCACAGGCGACCTGCCCCAGGACTCGGACAGGGATGGCCTGGCAGAAGAAAATGCCCGGTATCGGAACGGGCAACTGGTCGCCTGGATGCTGGACGCCAACCAGGACGGCATACCGGACCGGCACGCGACGTTCAAGGACGGAGCGCCCGCGAGCCTCGGGCTCATAACGCCGACCACGAGCGTGGTCATCACCTTTGGCACCTGGCCTTACGCGGGCAATGTTTCCGTGGACGACCAGAGCGGCGTTCGTGTCTACTCATTCGGTCCCGCGGCTTTTTCCTATAGAGCGCTTGAGCTTGAGCGTTTTCCCGGTTTGAAGGATGGCCCATGGCTGGTGTCAGACGCCGGGCTGGGCCTGCCCACCGAGACGGCCCTGGCAGCCCAGGCGTGGAAGGCCGAGTCCCTGAACGATGGCGTGTCCCTGACCGCGTTTCTGGTCGACGGCATTCCGTCAAGCGCCTGGTGGACGAACGATTTTGGATCTTCAGGGTATACGGATTACGTTCGAGGCATTCCAGCAGACGAGAGACTGGATATCGACGGAGATGGCATTTTTGACGGCAGAAGGGTCTGGACCCGCGCCGCCGACGGGAGCGCCAGGCCCGCCTACGTCGAGTTGGACCTGGATGGCGACGGTGTCCTGGAATACCGGGAAAGCCTCCTCGAGCCAATCATAAAATCCTGGGACGCCGACGCCGACGGATCGCCGGATCTGTACCACGAGCGTCTTGATAGCACCCGGGAACGGTACCGTTTTACACCTAGTTGGCGTAAGCGCGCACCGTTAGAGGTCATCCTCGAACGGGGCAGGCCGGTACGAGTAATGCTTGGCGGCGTTGAACGATCCTTGGTGCCTGACTCGGGAGGAACGGTTGTGTGGATGGGTACCAAACCTTTTGACCTTGGACCTGATGCCGTTTCAGGAACATATGTAAGAAACGGAGTGCGGTACTCGGTAATAGAACTAGGCGGTATGCTCTACGCAGAAAAGCTGGAGTGAAAAGCCTGGCCCATAGTAGTGCGACGAAGCTTTGATGTGAAATTCTGATAACTTCCGTTGGACTAGCACAACCTTCTTTGAAATTAGGGAACGTCTCGGTTTC
>JAFGJV010000036.1 GCA_016928955.1 Spirochaetales bacterium | reverse complement strand
GAGTAGCGGAGATGCCCCTGCTACGCCAAGCGGACGCGCCGCGCTTGCTTCTGCGCGATTTTCAACAAGGTTCGCGGCACTATGGAAACCCTGCGTTTTCGGCCGAAAACGCAGGGAACCTCCAATAACCAAGGGGGTTTTGGAGGTTCCCAAAAGTCTGTTACTTCTGAACTGGGCCTTGCGATTGCTCATGGTTGTTTACATATTTCGTAACCGCTACGCACATCGCGTTTCAATTTGAAGCTCTTTCAAAATTCGTCCGACCTTTGAAAGGCTTCAAGCTGTTAGTAATAATTGCTTACTGAATAAGGCTTCTGCTTGAACCGCGTCGTTTTTTACTTGCGGGATTCGCCGACTGGTGGCTAGACTGATAGGTGTCATATCCTGGGCCGTTGCGCCCATTTTGCCCATCCTCAAGGAGGATTCACCATGAAGAAGCTCGCCCTCATCGGGGTCGCCTTCGTCGCCCTCATTCTAGCCGTCTCGTGCGGCGCGCCCAAGCAGACCTTTGTCAACATCGCCTCGGGCGGTACCGGCGGCACCTACTACCCGCTGGCCGGAGCGATGGCCAACATCTGGAACGACAACATCAAGGGTATGAACGCAGCCGCCCAGACCACTGGCGCGTCCGTGGCCAACGTCAACCTGCTCAGGGAAGGCAATGCCGACATCATCTTTGTGCAGAACGACATAGCCTACTACGCTGTCAACGGCGTGGAAATGTTCAAGGACAACCAGATGGCCGACCTCCGCGGCATGGCCACCCTGTATCCGGAAACCTGCCAGCTGATCGTACTGGCCGATTCCGGCATCATGAGCGTGTCAGACCTGCGCGGCAAAAAAGTTGCCGTAGGCGCCGCCGGTTCCGGCGTGGAGGCCAACGCCCGCCAGATCATGGAAGCCGCCAGCATCACCTACGCAGACATCAACCCGCAGTACCTGTCCTTCAACGAGGCGGCCAGCAACCTGAAAGACGGCAACATAGACGCCGCCTTCCTGACCGCCGGCTACCCCACCGCCGCCGTCCAGGACATAGCCGCGTCCAAGAAGATCCGCGTTGTGCCCGTGACCAGCGACCTGGCCGCCCGGCTCATGAGCAACTACCCCTTCTACACCACCACCGTCATCCCGGCCGGGATCTATCCGGGCATGGACAGCGACGTGGCCACCGTGTCCGTCAAGGCCATGCTTGCCGTATCCAGCAAGCTGGACGCGGCCACCATTGAGAAGATGCTCGAGAGCCTTTACGGCAACAACGACCGCCTGACCGCCGCCCACAAAATGGGCGCCATGGTCACCTTGGACACCGCCACTGACGGCATGTCCCTGACCCTTCACCCGGGCGCCGAAAAATACTACGGCTCGGCTAAATAACAAGGTTCCTGACACGGGCGCGCCTCCCAGACGGGGTGCGCGCCTGCTAGCCGGAGCGGCGTGGACGGCCGTCCGCCTGGGTTTGGCCCTGGCGGCGGCCCTGCTCTACCGCCTGCCCGGTCCCTGGCTGAGGTTGGGCGGCGCCGATGGCCGCCCCCTGGCCACCCTCCGCGTTGAGGGCGGCTTCTGGCTGGGCTACATCCATTCCATAAATTTGAGCCCCGTGGACGAATACTTCACGGTGGACGCGGACGGCCTCCTGACCCTCCGCGAGCTTCGCTTTGACCAATTCGGGACGGGCATGCCGTCCGGCGACGACGACGGCTTTGCCGTGGAGAACGGGCGCTTTGTAACGAGACCCGGGCGTCGCTTCAGGGTCGTGCAGGCTGCCGTATCCCCGGTGCCCGGACACAGGCTGAGCACCGGCTACGGAACCTGGCTCCTGACGCGCTGGGCCCCCGTTGGTGGGCTTTTGAGTTTCTCGGCCGCGACATTGGCGGCACACGATAAAATGAACCAGACTGTAGGGAGTCCCTGAACCAACAAGTTTTGGTGCTCCCTGTTGGAAAGCCCCGGGGTTTTCCGACACTCAGCAAAGGAAGAGGTACACGATGAGCGCACGCAAGGAAGGCCCCGCCGCGCCCGAGGCCCTGCCGGACACGGGCAGCGCCGACGACATCCTCAGAAAGTACGACAAAGAAGCCGACTACCGGGTGTATACAGGATTCATGGCCAAGGCCGTGACAGCCATAGCCATTGTCTTCTCGTGTTTCCAGGTGTACACGGCGGTCTTCGGCGTGCTGGACGCCATGCTCCAGCGTTCCGTCCACCTGGCTTTTGGCCTGACGCTGATCTACCTACTGTATCCAACAAGCAGGAAGTGGGCCCGCGACAAGCTCCACCCGCTGGACCTGGGTCTTGCGGTGCTGGGCGCGCTCACGCCCATGTACATCATCGCCAACTACCAGGAATTGGTGCTCAGGGCCGGCACGGCCACGGCCTTGGACATGGTCGTGGGCGTCCTGGGCGTGCTGCTGGTTCTTGAAGCGGCCCGCCGCATCGTGGGCCTGCCCATCGTCATCATAGCGTCGCTGTTCATAGTCTACGCCTTCGCAGGCCCCTATATACCGGGTCCCCTGGCCCATAAGGGCGTGGACGTGGACGACCTGGTCCAGCACCTGTTCTTCACCACGGAGGGCGTGTTCGGCATACCCCTGGGCGTGTCCAGCACCTTCATCTTCCTGTTCATCCTGTTCGGCGCGTACCTTGAGAAAACCGGCCTGGGCCAGTACTTCATAGACCTGGCCAATTCGGTGGCAGGGCGGGCCGCGGGAGGCCCGGCCAAGGTCGCTGTCCTGTCCAGCGGCCTCATGGGTACGGTGTCCGGATCGTCGGTGGCCAACGTGGTCGGCACGGGCAGCTTTACCATACCCATGATGAAGCGCCTGGGCTACAGGCCGGAATTCGCCGGCGCGGTTGAGGCCACGGCCAGCACCGGCGGCCAGCTGATGCCGCCCATCATGGGCGCGGCGGCCTTCCTGATGTCCGAGATGACCAGCATACCCTACGTGCGCATCATAGGCGCCGCTGTCATGCCGGCCCTGCTCTACTACTTTGGCGTGTGGGCCGGCGTTCACTTTGAAGCCAAAAAAACCGGACTGCGCGGCCTTCGCAAGGACGAGCTGCCCAACTTGAAGGAAATCTTCTTCAAGCGCGGCTACCTCATGATCCCCCTGGTCGGCATCGTGTGGCTCCTGGTATCAGGGTATACGCCCATGCTGGCCGCCTTCTACGCCATCATCCTGTCCATAGCCTCGGCCATCATGGGCTGGTGGGCTCCCCTGCCCATAGGCGCCATGGTGCTGTTCTTCGCGGCGGCCCGGCCCATCTTCAACGTGGGTCCCTACGGCGCGGACGGCGTACTCAAGTACTTCACGGAAATGACGCCCCTGGGCGCCCTTGTGGTTCTTGGGGCGGTGCTGTTCGCCATGGTCCTGCGCAACAAACCCCTCAAGATAGCCCCCAAGGAACTGGTCAAAGGCCTGGAATCGGGCGCGCGCGGGGCGATAGGCGTGCTCGCGGCCACGGCGTGCGCGGGCATCATCATAGGCGTGGTGACCAAGACCGGGCTGGGGCTCAAGCTGGGCAAGGTCCTGGTGGATCTCGCCAACGGCAACCTACTCCTAACCCTGGCCTTTACCATGGTGACCAGCATCATCTTGGGCATGGGCATACCGACCACGGCCAACTACATCATCACCTCGTCAATCGCTGCTCCGGCCATCGTCATGATACTCCGCCAGATCAGGCCGGAGCTTGCCCCGGACGCTGCGGCCATTATCCTGCCCGCCCACATGTTCGCCTTCTACTTCGGCATCATAGCCGACGTAACGCCGCCGGTGGCCCTGGCGGCCTTTGCCGGCGCGGGCATAGCCAAGGCCAATCCCATGAAGACCGGCTTCCAGGCGTCCAAGCTGGCCATAGCCGCCTTCCTGGTGCCGTACATCTTCGTCATGAATCCCGCCATGCTCATGTTCGACGTCGAATTCCTGCCCGCCGTGTGGATGATCATAACGTCCCTGACCGGCATCATCGGCGTGTCTGCTGGCGTCATGGGCTATTTCATGAGGAAACTTGACTGGTGGGAACGCATCATGTTCGTGCTGGGCGGCATCCTCATGATCGATCCGGGCGCCTTCACCGACCTGGTGGGCATCGGCATCATAGCGGCGGCTGTCGTCGTCCAAATCATTAGGAAGCGGGCCGACAAAGCGGCCGCCTGACCTGAGTTCCTTCCCTTCGGCCACCTCGGCGGCGGCCCTTCCCCATACCGGGGAAGGGCCGCCGCCGCTCTTTTCCTTCAGCCCCCTTTTGTGCTATCATCCCGCCCATGCCCGGCATTTTTGACGTCATCTATGAGGACGGCGAACTGGTTATCGTAAACAAGCTCGCCGCGGTCCCCGTCCTGCCGGACAGGAGCGGGGACGAGTCGCTCAAGCAATTCGTGTCCGAGCTCCGGCCGGGGAAATTCGTCGAGCCCGCCCACAGGCTGGACAGGCGCACAAGCGGCGCTGTGGCTTTTGCCAAGACCAGGCACTGCCTGGCCGCCCTGTCAGAGGCTTTCCGCGAGCGCAAGGTGAAGAAAACCTACTGGGCGGTGATAGAACGCCAGCCGGATGGCACGTCCGGCACCCTGCGCCACCGGCTTATCCATGACAAGCGCCGGAACGTGTCCAAGGCCCTGCCGGCGGACAGCGACGCCGACGCGAGCGTGTCCGAGCTGTCCTGGAGCCTGGTGGGCCGGAGCGAGCGCTACTTCCTGCTTGAGGTCCGGCCCCTGACCGGCAGGACGCACCAGATACGCGCCCAGTTGTCGGCCGCGGGCATGCCCGTGCGCGGCGACCTCAAATACGGCGCCCGCCGCTCCACCCAAAACGGCCTCATCATGCTCCACGCCAGGAAACTGGATCTGGAACTGCCCGACAAGCGGCATATCGAGGTAACGGCCGAACCGCCGCCTGACGAGCCGCTGTGGGGCAGCTTTGAGGACGCGCTGAACAACTGAGGAACGCGGCCGCGCAGGCAGCACCGGCCGGCCATGTCAGAACATGGGCGGTACGGCCGGCATGCCCACGCTGGTGGAACGATTGAGGTCAGCCCATTCCATGTACGGCGGAAGCCCGTTGCCGTTCGGCTTGACGGACAATCGGTACACGCAGCAGTTGCCCGTGGGCAGGATGGGCAACCAGGACGACCATCCAAAAGTACAGCGCACCAGCCACTGCATCACGCCTCCGTGGGTAACGGCCAGAACGCCGCCCGGACGGGCCATGGCCTCCGCCCTGAGGGTTTTCCATGCGTCCTTGGCCCGCCGGAGCATGCTGTCCGAATGCTCGGCCCCCTCCACGCCGTCCCAGCTCAGGTAACCGAAACGCTCATAGTCTGCCGGATGCCGCTCCTTGATTTCCTTCCAGTTGAGGCCGGAGAAAGGCCCGGCGTCCAGCTCGGACAGGATGGGTTCCTGCCTGGGGGCGGGCAGGCCGGCTTCTTGGGCGACGATGGCTGCCGTCTCGGCGGCCCGTTTGAGCGGGGACGACAGCACGGCGGCCACGCCCCGGGTAGCGAACCAGCGCCCCGCTTCCCGTGCCTGGGCCCTGCCCACGTCCGACAACTCGTAGTCGGCCAAACCCTGGATGCGGCCTTGGGCGTTGCCCTGGCTCTCGCCGTGCCTGAGTATCCAAAAGTCCACCGGGCGCCGCAGGTCCCGGAAAAACTCGCCGTCTATAGCCGTTCTGGTGTCCATGGCACAGCAGTATACGTTCCAGGCGGAAACGCGGGAAGCGCGTGTCCGAAAGCGGGCGCGCGGCGCCTTGCCGAGCCCGGTGTCGGCCGGGTATATTGGTATGACCGGATCCGGCACGTGGCACATCGTCGCGATCGCACCAGATCAGCCGACCGGCCATCCCTTCCAGCGGCGGTTCCATGAAAGACCTGACTACCGGCAAAGAGGCGTCCGTCCTTGTCTCCTTTGCCTTACCCATGCTCGCGGGCAACGTGTTCCAGCAGCTGTACAACACCGTTGACAGCATCATTGTAGGCAATTTCGTCGGCACCCAGGCCCTGGCGGCCGTGGGCACGGCCTTTCCCGTGATCTTTCTCATGGTGTCCCTGGTCATGGGCCTGACCATGGGCAGCACCGTGGTCATTGCCCAGTACTTTGGGGCCAAGGACAAGGACAAGGTGCGCGCCGCCGTGGACACCGGCTACATCACTCTGTTCTGGACGGGGCTGGCCATGTCGGTGATCGGCGTGCTGGCCACGGATACCATCCTTCGCCTCCTCAAGGTGCCGGCGGACGTGTTCCCCGGCGCGTCCTCCTATCTCAGGGCCATCTTTGCCGGGCTCCTGGCCTTGTTCGGCTACAACGCCATATCGGCCATTTTGCGCGGCCTGGGCGACTCTAAAACGCCGCTGTACCTCCTCATCGTCGCCAGTCTCATAAACGTTGGCCTGGACCTGCTCTTTGTGGCCGTGTTCGGCTGGGGCGTGGCCGGGGCCGCGTGGGCCACGGTCATTGCCCAGGGCCTGTCGTTCGCCGGGGGCCTTGTGTACATCAACACCCGGAACGAATACGTGCGGCTGGACCTCAAATCCCTCCGTTTTGACCGCGATATCTTCAAGCAGAGCGTGCGCATTGGCCTGCCCACGGGCATACAGCAGACCATGGTATCCCTGGGCATGCTGGCCATGACGCGCATCGTCAACGGCTTTGGCACCCCCGTCATCGCGGCCTTCTCAGCAGCGTCGCGCCTGGACAGCTTTGCGTCCATGCCGGCCATGAACCTGAGCCAGGCCGTGTCAGCCTTCACGGGACAGAACATGGGAGCCGGCAAGACGGAGCGCGTCAAGCACGGCCACCTGTCAGCCATAGCCATAGGCACCGGCATATCCCTCGCGGTGGGCGCCGTGGTCATGCTGTTCGGCAAGCCGCTCATGGGCATGTTCACGCAGGACGCCGAGGTGGTGGAACTGGGGGCCCGCTACCTCTTCATCGTGGGTGCCACCTACGTGCTGTTCTCCACCATGTTCATCAACAACGGCGTCATGCGCGGGGCGGGCGACGCCTTCATACCGATGATCAGCACGATTCTGGCCCTGTGGGTTGTGCGCATACCCATGGCGACCATCCTGTCCGGCATCCTGGGAACGGACGGCCTGTGGTGGAGCATGCCCGCGGGTTGGTTGGTCGGAGCCCTCTTCTCGACCTGGTACTACCTGACCGGCCGCTGGAAGCGCAAGGCCGTGGTACGGCAACCCGTTCCCGCGGCCGCGCTGGACGAGTAGAGCCAGCGGAAGGCCAAGCCCCCGCCGGTCACCCGACACGCCGCGGATAGCCGTCCCGGCCTCCGTTCTGGACGGATGGCGCACAACGGCCACAAACCGTATACTGCTCTGGTGAGCGCGACCGCAACTGGCGGCCGGGCGCTGCGGCCGGCCCGCTACCGCCCCGCCTACCACGTTTTCAACGTTCTCAACTCCTTCTCGTTCATGCTCCTGTCCGGGAGCATACCGGCCCTTCTGGCCCTGTCCATGGGCGCGTCCGGAACCTACATAGGCGTGCTGGGGTCGCTCAATTTTGTAACGTTCTTCCTTATGCCCCTGGGACGCTACGCCATACGCCGCTTCAGGATAGTATCCGTGTTCGGCTGGGCGTGGATGGGCCGGTATCTGGGCATGCTGCCGGCCGTGGCCGCGCCCTTCCTGGCCAGGGCGGGCCAACCGTTGGCCGGTCTTGGCATCCTTATGGCGGGCAGCGCGGTCTTCAACGTGTGCAAGGGCGTGGGGCTCATAGGAAACAATCCCGTGCTGGCCTTCATGGCTGGCTCGGGCCGCAGGGGAGCCTTCCTGTCCACGGTCCAGATATCCAGCAGCCTTACGTCCATAGCCACGGGAGTGGCCACAGCCTTTATCATGGCCCATGTTGACGGCGGCATGGCGTACTGGCCGCTTTTGGCCCTGGGCGTTGTCACTGGCGTGACCGCGTCGGTCATGCTCCTGCGCATGCCCGAGCCCGAAGCCTTCCAGCCGCCCTCGGGCTCCTCGTTGGGGGCGTCCATGAAGGAAGCCCTGGCCGACCAAGGCTTCAAGCGCTTCATGTGGGTCCTGGCCGCGCTATCCTTCGCGTCTGGCACCGCCCGTACCTTCATCCTGACCCACGCCCGCGACCTCTACCTACAGAACGACGGCCAGGTACTCCTGTTTTCCGTGGCCACCAGCCTGGGATCGGTCGGCATGGGCTTTCTGTCCAAACGGATGATGGACCGCCTGGGCGCCAAGCCCATGTACGCCGCCTTCTCGGCGGTGTCGGCGCTTGCCCTGGTGCCTGTGGCCCTGAGTCCCGCCTTGGACCAGGGCAGCCGGCTCTTTGTCTTCCTGGCGGCCGTCAATTTCCTGGCGGGCTTTGGCCTGGCCGGGCAGGAAAACGCCGCCCAGGTGTACTTCTTCTCCATGGTCAAACCGCAGCACATGGTCGACCTGGCCGTGGTCTACTACCTGATCTTTGGCCTGGGCGGGGCCCTGGGCTCGACTCTGGGCGGCGTGGCGCTGGACGCCATGGCCTGCGCCGGCGTTCCCCTGGCCATCAGCTACCGCGTCCTGTACGGAACCCTGATCGTCATCGTCACGCTGGCCACCCTTGCCATTGGTGCCCTGCAGTCGCTCGGCTCGGCCGGCATCCTGGAATCGGTGGGCGTGCTGTTCAGCGTGCGCGACTTTCGGTCCGTGGGCCTCCTGGAGCGGCTGGGCAGGAGCCATTCGCCGAACGAGGAGACCCGCGTCATCAGGGAGATAGGGACCCGGGGATCGCCCCTGGCCGAGCGGGAGCTCCTTCCCTACCTGGCGAGCCCGCGCTTTGACGTGCGCGTGGAGGCCCTCCTGGCCCTTGAGAACCTGCAGCGCCTGAGCCCAAAGGCCCTGGAAGCCCTCCGCATGGAGGCTCGGGAGCGGGAATGGTCCACCGCCTACCTGGCGGCCCGCGTCCTTGGCAAACGCGGCTACGCTCCGGCCGTACCGGAACTGCGGGCCGCCCTGGACTCGGCAGACTACATGCTCAAAGGCGCGGCTGTCATAGCCCTGGCCAGGCTGGGCGACCCGGACAGCCTGGATACCATCGAGCGCATGGCCGAGGAAACGACCAATCCCCGCCTGCTTATCAGCGCGGCGGCCGCCCTGGAAATATACCGGGCGCCCGGATCCGTGCCGTCCCTCGTCGCCGCACTCAAGCGCAGCAACCCTCCGCCCTTTGCCTTTGACGAGATCGTGCTGGCCCTGGCCGGCCTGCTCGGCGGCCTGGGCGATTTCTACCGCATATACTCGTCGCGCGCCAGGGATCCGGCCGACGCCCTGGCCGAACTGCTGGACAGCCTGCCGGCCGAGCGCGACGCGTCCAACGAGCTCCACCTGGCGGCGGAAAATTTCGTGCTCCGGGGGCAGGGCGGGCCGGCCATAGCCCGCGCCCTCGCCGCCCATCCCTGGCTGGAACCGGGAGCGGCGGCCGTGCTTGAGGAAGCGGCCCTGGATCCTGAGCTGTCCGCCCACGACGGTTTCCGCATGCTCCTGGCCGCGTGCGCCATAGAGGGGGCCCGGGGCGAGCGCCGGCGCTCGGCCAGGCACAAAGGAGGAGCCTTGTGAGCAGGGTCATAGGATTCATAGGCGCAGGCAAGATCGTGGACATCATCCTGACGGCCCTGGCCCCCAGGCTTGCGGGCGACGAGGTGCTGGTGTGGAACCGCACAGCCTCCCGGGCTGAGGACCTGGCGCTGAGGCACCCGGTGCGGCTAGCGTCGTCCATTGCAGAACTTGCTGAGCGCTCGGACTGGATTTTCATAGCGGTAAAGCCCCACGCCGTGGCCAAGGTGCTGTCTGAAGCGGCCCTGCACATACGCGAGGGCTCCCTGGTCATATCCATGGCCGCGGGCGTGAGCCTTGACGCCCTGCGCTCGCACTTTTCGGCCAGCCCCTTCCTGGCGCGCATCATGCCGAACCTGCCCCTGGGCGTGGGCGCCGGCATGACAGCCGTGTGCCTGGACCAGGGCGTGCCGGAGGCCCAGGGCCAGGCCCTTCTGGACCTCTTCTCATCGGCCGGCAGGGCTAGAATCGTGGAGGAGCGTCTTTTTGACACGGTGACCGCCCTGTCCGGCTCCGGTCCGGCGTTTGCCTTCCTGTTCATCGAGTCCATGGCCGACGGGGCCGTGCTCAACGGCATGGACCGCCAGATGGCCTACGAGCTGGCCGCCCAGACCGTTCTGGGCGCCGCCACCGTCATATTGCAGGCCGGCAAGCACCCGGGCGAGCTCAAGGACATTGTGGCCAGCCCGGCAGGCACCACCATGGCGGGCATCCACAGCCTGGAACGGAAGGCGTTCAGGGCCATCGTGATGGACGCCATAGACGCCGCGGCCAGGCGCAGCAGGGAATTGAACTCCTGACGGGCGGCGCGTGCCCTTCCTTTATCATTCGGCCGATCCGCGATATAATTGCCGAAAGCTTCCCTCTAAAACTTCAGTTTTGGGGGCGGCGCAAGCGGCCGGTTTCAAGGCGTACGCGCGCGGGAGCCCACTGACCGGGCGGTCGCGAGGCTTCTGTAGATCCCTGCCGGGATTTCCCAGCCAGAAACGTTTCAACGGGGAGCGTTCACCATGTTCGATGCGGGCACCATAGCGACCATCATCATCGTCGTCATCATGCTTGCCGTGTACCGGCTCATGGACAGGGACAATCGCTCCCTGGAGAAGGTCAAAAGGTACGCGGACAAGCTCAGGGAAGACATGGCCGCCTACGCGGACCAGCGCGCCGAGGACCTCAAGTCCTACGCCGTTGAGCTGGACGTGTACCAGAAGGCCGCCAAGGAAGTGCTCCGCCGCGTGCAGGGCACGGAAGAGGCCCTGAACGAGAAGGCCGACAGCATAGGGGCCATGGCCACGCGCATAGCCGAGTACGACCAGGCCCTGTTCGAGCTCAAGGACATGAGCACGCGGGTGGACGAGAACCTTCGCGTCATCCACGACGAGAGCGCCTTTGTGGACCAGGTGGCCCGCACCCTGAAGGCCAGCAAGGACGAGATCGAGCGCCTCAAAGGCTCGGTGCCGGCCATGCGGGACACCCTGGACGACGACCTCAAGGCCATGGCCGCCGAGCTCAGGGAGAGCTTCTCCCTGGAACTGCGCTCCGCCATGGACGACGCCCAGAACCAGATAGAGATCCTGCGCAGGGCGGCCGAGGAGAGCGTCACCGCCGTGGGCGCCATGCACGCGGCCGCTGTCGACTCCGCCGAGGAGCGCTACAAGACCATAGAGAAGCACCTGGCCGACGCCTTCCGGCGGGCGCGGGAAGAGGGCCAGAAGCTCGAGGACGCCGAGTACAAGGCCATTGAGGACAAGATCGAAGCCCGCAGCGCCAAGCTGTCAGACGCCATAGAGGCCAAGTTCACCACCCTGCGCGACCAGGCCAGGGAGAAGGTGGCAGAAACCCAGGGCCTGCTCAAGGCCTTCAAGACAGACTGGCGCAAGGACGCCGACGCCGTCATGGCCCAGGCCAAGGCCGACGCTGAGGCCCAGGCCAAGGAACTTGCCGGCCGCGTGCAGGCCGTTGACGAGCTCGTGCGCAAGGCAGAAGGCGTGTACGAGGACCGCTTTACCCGGATAGAGGCCAAGGCGGCCGAGCTGGCCCACGCCTACCAGGCCAAGGTCAAGGACATGCTCAAGGCCTACCAGGACGATGTCGGAAGCAAGCAGACCGTCCTTAAAAACACCATCAAGGAAACCCTGGCAGCCACCAAGGCAGAGGCTGACAGGGCCGTGGCCGCCCTGGACTCGTCGCGCGCCGCCTTCAAGGCCACGGCCGACGAGGTGGCCCAGGACCAGGCCAAGCGCCTGGCGGCCCTGGACTCGGGGCTGGGCGCGGCAGAAAAGAAGACATCGGACGCCATCGCCTCCTTCCAGGCCCGCATATCCGAGCGTCTCCTAGAGGCTGAAAAAAAATCCGCGGCCACCCTGGCCGCCCTTCAGTCCCACTTTGCGGGCAAGGGCGCCGAGCTGGAGCGCGGCATAAGCGATTCCTTCCGCGAACGGAGCGACGAAGTGCGCGCCGTGGTGGAAGCCGGGCTTGAGCGCCTTTCCAACCTCAGGCTGGACGCCGACCGCATGGAGAAGGCCCTGCGCGAGGCCCTGGCCGGCGTGGAGCGCCGGGTGGAAGAGGATTTTGCCCTGTTCGGCAAGGACCTGGGCGCCCGCCAGAAGCAGTTCGAGGACGAGCTGCGCGCCGACGCGTCCAGGCTCAAGGCCAGCGTGGTCGACCTGGAAAACGACATAACCGCGCTCAAGTCCAAGGCCTACGCCGACGTGTCGGAGAAGCTCAAGGTGTTCGAGGACGAGTTCTTTGCCGACCTGCGCAGACGGAGCGAGGACACCGACGCCAAGCTCGTCGCCTGGAAGGACCAGTTGGACGGCCGCCTGGCAGACGCCCAGCGCGACGCCATGGCCGTCCAGGCCGAGCGTGAGAAGGCCTGGGCCCAGGACATAAAGGCAAAGCTGGCGGCCAGCCAGGCCCAGGTCCAGGACCAGACCGACAAGCTGGCCCAGCAGATAGAAGCCCACCGCGCGTCCGTGTCCGCCCGCCTGGCAGAGGCAGACTCGGCCTTGGACACGCTGAAAGCGTCAATGAAGACCAGCATGGCCGACGCAACCAAGGCCGCCAACGCCTTTGTGGAAGCCGAGCTTGAGCGCTGGAAGAACGCCATGGCCGAGCGCGTGGACGAAAGCGGCCGTTCCCGCGCGTCCGAGATAGCCGCCCTGGAAACCGCCGCAACCCAGGCCCGCGCTTCCTTTGAGAAGGCGGAAAAAGCCTTGCTGGCCGATGCCGCCGCTTGGAAAGCCAAGTTCGAGACCGCGTACAAGGCCGCAGAGACCCAGCGCAACGCCGCCCTGTCCTCGCTCTCCGAGTCGTTCAAGACCAGCGCGGCCGCCCTGGCGTCGGACTGGGACAAGGAAAAGAAGAAGGTTCTGGAAGCGGAGAAGGGCGCGGAAGCCCAGCGCGCCGCGGCCCTGAACGCCCTGGGCGACTCCTTCCGCGCCAATGTTGGCGCCCTGGTGGCCGACTGGGACAAGGAACGCAAGAAGGTGATCGAGCAGGCCAAGGCCGAGCGCGACGCCCTGGCCCAAAGCGTGAAGACCCTGTCGGAGGAAGTGGACGCCCTGAGCTCCGGCCTGGCAGGCAGGACGGCCGGCGCCATGGACGAGTTCAAGCGTTCCTACGACGCCATGAGCTCGGACGCCGCCCGCCGCGCCAAGGAGGCCGCCGCCGGCATGGACGCCGCCGTGGCCGACTTCAAGAAGGAAGCCAAGGCCGTCAAGGATGCCTTTGAGACCGCCAGGTCGGCCCTGTCGTCAAGCATGGACGATGAGCGCAAGACCCGTGAGAAGGTCTTTGCCGACATGGACAAGAGCATCAAGAATTTCCAGTCGCAGACCCGCCTCTTCGAGCGGGCGGACGAGCTCAAGCAACGCCTGTCGGAGTCCATAGACGCCATGAAGTCCGACCTGTCCAAGATAGAAGGCCGCCGCGCCGAGATGGCCGAGCTGGAAACCCAGTACCTGCGCGTCAAGCGCCTGGAAGACGAGCTTGGGCAGAAGATAGCCAGATTCCTGGCCGAGAAGCGTCGCCTGGACACCATGGAGGACGATTTCAAGCGCCTGGTGGCCCTGTCCCAAAACGTGGACCAGAAACTGTCGCAGGTGACGGCCAGCAACGACCAGCTGACCCAGATCCAGGCCGAGATGCGCCGCCTGTCGGAGGAAGCCGACCAGGCCGCGGACAAGTACGAGCGGCTGGAAAAGAAGGCCAATCTCCTGGACGCCACCGCGGACGCCGTGGACAAGAATTTCCAGTCCATATCCGAGCTCGAGCGCAACATCCGCACCATAGACGAGGGCCTGCGCGAGGTGCCCGACCGCATCATAGACCTCAAGCGCTCCCTGGACGAGGTGATGAACGCCAAGCCGGCCCTGGACGAGGCCGTCAAGCGCCTGGACGGCATAGGCAGCGCCCTGGACGAAACGGAGAAGCGCGCCGCGGAGGTGAACCAGGCCCGCGAGTGGCTGGCCCGCGCGGAAACGCGCTTTGAGGAACTGAACAAGAAGACCCAGGACCACCTGAAACTGCTCAACGAGCTTCTGAAGGACGAACCCAAGGCGGGCAAGCGCGACAAGGGCGCCCCGTCCCTGTCGGTTCAGGAAGCCGTGCGCAAGCTGGCCCACCAGGGCTGGAAGGTGGATGAGATAGCCCGCGCCGTCAAACTGTCGCGAGGGGAGGTGGAGTTGATCCTGGAACTTGGCCACGAGGACTGAGCGGAAATACGGAGGGCGGGCCTTGAGGAAAATCCAGGCCCGCCTTTTGCCGCCGGACCTTGTGAGGAACCGTTATGCGTCGTTATGTCAGATCGCTTCATGGTCCTGGAGAACTTCAATAGTTCCATCTGTTCGCCGAGCCACGTTTGCCAATGAAACCTTTACGTTCTCAGTGCAAATATCCAGCCTGTTGTTTTTGATGTCGCAGGCTGTTGACGGGAGCGTTACGGTCTTATTGGTATAATCCTCCAGCGCTATTCCGCCTTTGATAGAAATACTGCCATTGGGAATTTGGATGGTCACAAATTCAAGATGAACGAGCCGCCCATCGCCAAACGACACGATGGCACCCGGGTTGAAGGATCTGAAAACGTCGATTTTTGACGGCAACTGTATCGTCAGCGCGCCGTTTTTGCGGAGGCACTCTATTTTCTCGCGTACGCCAGAAAGTACCTCGGCCACCTCTTGATTCTCTCGTCTTTCTTTGGCTTCCAGACCCAAGGATGATACGTCATATTCAGGCAAAGCCATTTCTAGCAGCAATTCAGAGAGGGAAAGGCCGCCTTCTATTTTCCCTTGCCATTCCCCGGCAGGAAACATCCGCTCAAAGAGCCAGCACAGGTCCGCGCCTACAAAATACTGCCGGGAAAAACCATAACAACACGATGAATTGTCGGGCGACTTGCCAAAAAGCCGCAGTGAGACTTTCTGATCCACATACGACGCTGTTCCTTCAAGCCTCTCGAGTCTATCCTCGAAGTCCAAGAGCCCATCATGCAATGCAAGGATTTGCCGCCTTCTTTTCACAACGGCGGACAGCCGCCTCGCTTTATCCGCAGCCGGCAAGCCCTGGTCGCTTAGAATCTCTGTTTCAGCCGAACATAAGGCGCGGTATGCGGCATCCAGCTCTGGATAAAAAGACAGAACCTCAAAAAAATCATAGTTCCCCTCAAACTTGAAACGCCGGTTTTGGTACACGTGAAAGCATTCATGATACAGCAGGGGAACCAGCGTTTTCTCGTCGCCACACATTTCCGCGGGGATGGTCGCCGTTAAGACACCATTGATTTCCGCGGCTGTTCCAACTCGATCGTTCAGGATGTCCGGTCTCTTTGCAGGCGGGTCGGGATGATTCATGAAAATAAAATCCTTGTCGTCAAACAGCACAAGGGGCGTGTTTTTAGGCGAGTAATCCAGCCACGTCGAGATAGGATGTTCCAGGGCACCTCTGGCGATTTCATAGGCAGTAGCTGTATTCATATTCACTCCTACTGGCGTTCATGCCCATAACGGGCAGCAAAATTGTCGGTACTCCCCTTCGGATATCAGCTGTCTGGAACGTCCTCTTCTCCCCCGCATGATCGATCCTTCAACGCGGCGCGCGAGCTCCACGGCCATGCCACGTTGCTTGGCGATGGGATGAATGGCTCTGCGCGTCCATTGCTATCTTTTTGCTTTCTGTCATCCTGTTTTTGATGCAATGAACCGGGTGATCTGAAGCGTCCTTTCAAGCGATGCAATGACGGTGATCTCAGCCAATTCCTTGGATGGGTCAAAAAAAGCTTTGTATGTCACGAGCCCATCGGGGACATGCTGGGAAATAAAACCGGCAACGTCTGCTATGAGCCTTGAACCGCTTTTTTGGCCGAGCTTGAGGACGGTTAGCACGCCTTCTTGGTCCTTATTCATGAATGAGCTTATTTGTCTGTCCAAGGTCTCTCTTAGGAAGCCCTGGGTCATGCTCTGATCAAGGTAGCGTTTTATATCCTCATCCGTAAAACGCCAGGACCGCCCGATTTTACTGCCTTTTAATAAGCCTTCCTTCAAATGGTTCTGCAAGGTACGCGTCGTCAGCTGGGTCATTGTGGCAAGGTCTTTAAGAGTAAACATACGGATTATCCTCTCACCAACTTCGCTTTATTGCTTCTTTTTTCATTTTATTTCGTGTTTTGATCTTTGTCAAGCCTGGGTTGGCTTTTTACCCTAGTCCAGCCGGGTAAAGGCCATTGGATGTTTTACCCCCGCCGCCCAGAACGATTGACACGGCCGAGGCGGCATACTATAACAGGCTCGAGTCGAACACTCAGTTTCTTCGCAATTACCTGATGGAGGATATAATCTTGAAACGGACGCTTACAACCATTCTTTTGCTTGCATTGTGGCTGGGCAACTTCGCTTTCGCGCAGATTCAGCAATCCCAAGACGTAATCTGTACCAGCTGCATTACCGGCAGTGGCCAGGATATCGCAAACACGATCAGCAGAGTTTCCGTGTATCAGTATTCCGATCAATTCCAGCTTGCTGTCCGCTATAATAACGGATCGGTCGAATACATCTATCTTTCGGAACCGGTCCAAAGTGGCGACTATACGCAGTATTTAAATGTCACCATACAGGGAAGCAATGGGCAGGTGGCCACAGGTTTCTGGGCGGTTCTAGGGATGGTAGGTTCGCAACTGTATGTAGTCGTCAAGCGTGATGAAACGATTGTCATCAAGATGATGTTGGCGCCTTGATACTATTAGGATGCCCGGCCTTCCGGCAAAGGAACCTTAAAGGGGACCTCTAAAAACTGAAGTTTTTAGAGGTCTCCCTTGAAAACCTAGTGTTTTCGGGCGAAAACACTAGGGAAGCTCTAAAGAGTATCCTGCCCGTTTGAATTCGCTCGAACGATAGGCTGCTGGCAAGGCAATCGGCTTTGTCAGCAGCTCTTTAATGCGAACTGCCCCCCGCGAACACGTCGTACAGCTCCACGCGGTGGTCAAGGAAATCCGTGATGACCACCCGCGTGCCGTCCGGCGATACGGCCAGGCCGGTTGGCTGGTTGCCGCCCCACTGCCTGTCCAGGACCTTCAGGGTGGCGGTGTCTATGGTCGCAAGCTCTCCGAACACCGGGCCTTTGATCTCGTAATTTACGGGATTGTTCGGCCCGCGCGTGGACACGTACAGCCGCGTTCCGTCCGGGCTCAGGGCAATGGTGTTCACCTTGGGCCCCACGGCTATCTCGGCCACATGCTTGCCGGACTCCAGGTCAAGGACGAACACGCTGCCCCGGGCCATGTCCGACGCGTACAGCCTCCCGGCCGCCTTGTCCAGGACCAGGTGGCGCTTGGCACCGCCCCGTGGCTCTCCGTCCGAGCCGTCGTACCACACGTCCAGGCGCTCGTAGCCGGCCGCGTCGAACACCTCTATGGTCCCGTCCCCAAAGTTGGCCACGTACAGGATCGAGCCGTCTGCCGACAGGGCCAGCCCCCGGGGTATGCTGCGTGCCTTCAGGGACGCCAGCCGCGTGCCCTCGCCGTCCAAGACGCTCACGGTCTCGGACAGCCAGTTGGACACGAACACCCGGCCGTCGGGATGGGCCAGGATCACCTTGGGAAAGACGCCGCCGCATTTCAGGGTGCGCAGGTAGGAAAAATCGCTCAGGGAGAACACGTGGATGCAGTCGGTGTACATCTGGCTGACCCACAGCTCGTTTCGGCCGGCGGGAAAAGCGCTCTCCACAAAGCCCTGGGCCTTTGCCCATTTATCCGGGGGCGCTGGCGACGCCACCAGGGCGCCCGTGGCCGCGTCCAGTATGTTGACGGCGCTCCCTGACAGGGGAGCCACCACCAGGTATTTACCGTCCGGGGTGTACTCGACGCTCTTGGGCCGTCGGTCCGTCGGCATGACGGCGGCCAGCCTGAGGCGCGATGATGCGCGCTCCAGCTTGTCCTCCACCAGGAGCCCCGGACCGCTCACGTCCACGGTTACGGTCTTGGTGATGTAGCCGCCGGCCAGGATATGCACCTCATGGGTGCCGGCAGGCAGTCTGGCCACGCGCGAGCCGTTGTCGCCGCGGCGGATGTTCAGGGCCGCGTCGCCGGACACCAGGATGGCGTCGGCAGGCCCGGTCTTGAAGGCAACGTCAAAAAGGTCCTGGGCGGCGGCGGCGAAGGCCAGGCAGGCCAGGGCGCAGAGCACGGTGTACCGGCGGAAGTTCATAGTTCGCCTTCCTCGGCGGGGGTATCGTCATCCGGATCGGTTTGGTCGTCGGGCTTATCAAAAACTGGCGCCAGGGCGGCTTCCACGCGCTGTCGCTCGGGCAGGCCGGTAGTGTCCAGGAGGGCCCAGGCCGCGTCCTCGTCGTCAAAACCTGCGGCCGCCGCCTTGGCCAGGGCGTCCAACCCGCCCTCAGCGTCGTCCGCCACGGTCAGGCGTAGGCGCCCGAGCTGGAACCAGGCGTCGGCGTCGTCCTTGGCGCCTGCCAGCACGGCCAGCAGGGCTTCCATGGACTTCATATACAGGCCGGCGCGCTCGCACACGTCGGCCAGGACGCGCTTGGCCTCAAGGGACGCGGGCGTCGCCACCGTGTAGCGCTCCAGATAGGGTACCGCTTCCTCCGGACGGCCCAAAGCGTCCAGCACCACGCCGGCCCGCAAGGACGCGGCCGCGTCGTCGGGCTTGGCATCCAGGATGGCCAGGTAACGGGCCAGGGCCTCGTCCAGCTGGCCGCCTTCCTCCAAAAGCACCGCCAGGTTGAACGAGCTGGCAGTGTCCTCCGCGTTCAGCTCCACCACGCGGCTGTACACGGCCGCCGCCTCGGCGTTTCGGCCGGCCTTGTGCAGGGCATAAGCCTTGACTGCCAGGACGCTGGCGTTCTCCGGGTCCTTGGCCAGCACGGCATCGGCCGCCTGGACCGCCTCGTCGTACTTGCCGGCTTCAGCGAGCGCGCGGGCCAGGTTGTAACCGGCCACAGCCTGCGTGGGATCCAGCCTGAGCGCCTCGGACCAGGCCAGGCCGGCCTTGTCCCAGTAGCCAAGGTCGGCCCAGGTGTTGCCAAGCTCGGTCCATGACGACGCCAGGCGCGCGGCGTCCGTGGTTCCGCACGACGACAGGGCCAGGGCGGCGGCTGCCAGGGCAGCCAGCTTGGTGGTCGCTTTCATCGGCCGAGCACCGTGTCCTCTATGGTCCGTATCTGCGAGCGGTACAGACTGCTTATGTTGGATCCGTAGTCTGCTATCAGCCGGATCATGTCGCGCGGGGAGTCGTCCTCGTCGCGCCCGTTGATGCGGTCGCCGGCGTCCCCGAGGCCAGGCATGATGTATGCCATCTCGTTGAGCACGGGATCCATCCACAGCGTGTACACGGTCATGTTGTCTATGGCGCGCACCGCCCGGAGCGCTCCCTTGAGGGCGCTTATGATGTTGAAGCAGCTGATGGACCTGGGCTTAACGCCCTGGTCCAGGATGTACTTGACCACGGTCACCAGGGAGCCGCCTGTGGCGTTCATGGGGTCGGCAAAGATCAGGTCCTTGCCGTCCAGGTCCTCGGGCCGGAAATAGGATCGGTCCAGGTCCAGGATGTATTCCATGCCCGTCTCGTCCTTGGTGTCGTCGCGCTTGATCTTGAACAGCGCGAAGGGCGTCACGTAGCCGTGCGACGAGAACTCCTGGATCTCTTTGGACATGATGATGGACGGCAGAAGGGCGCCCCTGAGCATGACGCACATGACCGTGTTCTCTATCTTGTCGTCCACGTTGGGTATTTTGTGCACGGCGTAGTTCTGCACGGGCTGGGTGACCGGTGTCTGGACGATCAGGTAGTTCTTGTTGTCGCTCTTGGCCCCGCCGTAGGCCAGGTTGAACAGGAGCTCGTAGGCGCGCTGGGTGTAGTAGGTAAACTCGTGCCGGGGCGTGGCCACGTCGCGCAGCTTGGCTATCAGGCGGGACGCCTCGCCGTGGCTCTCGCTGGGCGTCTCGAAGGAGTACACCTTGATGCGGCTCTCCGAGTGACAGAGTTCCTGCATCAGGCCGCCCATCTCGTTGTACAGCTCGATGAGGGCGCCCTCCTCCTTGACGCGTTCGGCGTCGCGCTTGGCGGCGGACAGGAGGCTGAACGACAGCATGGCCTTGCGGTACAGGCCGTCCATGCGTTCAAGCATGGCCCGGTCGCCATCGTTCAGGTACCCGTCCAGATCCTGGGCCTTCAAGACCACCTTGTTCATGCGTCCTCCCGATCGTCGCTCTGGCGAACCGGGGCTCCGCGGCGGGCGGCCCCGGCGTATCCGCCGTTACTACCGCTTGATCACCTCGCCATAAGCGCCCGAGCCTATGCCCACGGCGTTGCCTTCGTCAAAGTCCAGGTGGCATTCCAGCGCGTAGCTGGGATTCACCCTGCATAGAACGTTGAGGAAGATGGCTCCGCGCTCGCCGCCCACCTTGAGGTCCACGATCTCGTTGTCCGTGACGCCAAAAGCCTGGGCGCTTGCCGGGTCAAAGTGGATGTGCCGCTTGGCGACGATCAGGCCCTGTGACTTGGTCACGGAGCCGGCCGGCCCCTCTATGGTGATGCCCATGGACCCGTCCAGCTTGCCCGACTCGCGGGTGGGGCAGCCGAGGGCGCCCAGCTTGAAAATGTCGCTGGCCAGGATCTCGCACTGGGTTTCCTTGCGCTCCGGCCCGAGAATGCGCACGTTGCCGATGGCGCCTTTCGGACCGCGTATGGTGACGGTTTCCTCGCAGGCGAACTGGCCGGGCTGGAGAAGGTCCTTGGTCTTGGTTAGGGCATGGCCGGGCCCAAAGAGGACGGCCAGGTCCTCCTTGGATACGTGGATATGCCGGTTGGAGAGGTTGATGAGAACGCGATTCTCTGACATGCGGGCTCCTGGTAGCCGCGGTGCCGCCGCGGCCGCAAAAAAGGTCGTGGGCGCCCTACGGATGGCGCCACGAGCCAGTATAGCAGGAGCCGGCCCCCCTGTCACGGGCGCCCGGGCGTTTACTCGGCCTTGCGCGCGTCCAGGATGACCAGCTGGGGCGTTTCCGTGCCGTTCCAGTGGTTTTTTCCCACTTTGAACACCAAATCCAGACGGTCCGACAGGCCAAAATCGCGCTGGAAGCGTTCAGCCTCGCCCCACCACATGGCGGGCCAGAGGTTCTTGCCGAAATTCAGGGTCAGCTTGAGGTGTGACTTCTCGGACTTGCCCACGATATCCGCGGCCGCTATGGGCACGCCCTTGGCCATGAACACCAGCGGGGGGTTGCCCTCGCCGTAGGGCTCAAAGCGCTCGGACAGGTCCAAAAGGTCGGGCCGCACGTACTCGTGCGGGAGCTCGGCGTCCACGTCTATCAATTCCTCGCCGTCGTCCAGGTCCACGGCGGCCAGGTAGGTCCCAGCCATTTCCACAAAGCGCGGCCAGCGCTCGGCCGGCATGCTGAAGCCGGCGGCCGCGTCGTGCCCGCCATAGTCGTTGAACAGCTCCTCGCAGTACTCCAAAAGGCCCTTCACGTTGAGTCCGCGAGCGCTCCGCACGGAGCCTACGGCCGTGCCGTCGTCCATGAAGGTGGCCGTGACCGCAGGCGCGCGGAAGGTTTCGGCCAGGCGGCTGGCCAGTATGCCGGTGATGCCGCGGTGGATGCCGCCGTCTCCCACGATGACGTACTTGCCGCCCGCCTCGTCCGCGGCCTTCCGGGCCAGGGGCAGGACGGCGTCCCAGCATTGGGCTCCCAGGCCGCGGCGTTCCTGGTTGAGTTCCAGGAGCCTGTCCGCCAGGGCGGCGCGCTCGGCCGGCTGGTCGGCCAACAGCAGTTTGACGGCCACCTCGGGCTGGCCCATGCGGCCTGCCGCGTTGACCACGGGCGAAAGCTGCCAGGCCACGTCTATGGCCGACAGGCGCTTGCCGGCGGCGTTCTGCCTGGCCACCAGTTCGGCCAGGCCCGGCCGCGGCTTACGGTTGAGCGATTCCAGGCCCAGGCGGACCAGAATGCGGTTCTCGTCGCGCAGGGGCATAAGGTCTGCGATGGTGGACAGGGCGACCAGCTGGAGGACACTGTTGTCCGTATCTCCGTACAGGCCGGCGCTCCGGAGGGCAAAGGACGTGAACACGCTCACAAAGGTGTCCAGCTCGGACGGGGCCTGGGCGCCGTATTTCTTGAGCTTGGACAGCTCGGACAGGCGCAGGAGGCTGGCTCCCGCGGCCTGGGGTATCAGGCGGGCCACGTCTGGGCGCACGTCGTAGCAGTTGACCTCGGCCGCGGAGCCCAGGGCCTTGGCCAGCATGCGCTTCTGGAGCTCGCCGTCCCACACGAATATCTGCCTGCCCTGGAGGAAGGGCACCAGCCGGGTGGACGCCAGGTCAACCATGCCCGGTACTATGGTCTCCGAAAGGCGCCCCGTCTCCGCCAGGTTGGACAGGCGCACGGCTTCTATGACGTATGCTTCATTGACCGGGCGCACGTTGAGCAGGGCAAGCTCCTGCTTGTACAGGGCCGTCCGGGCAAAACGCAGGGCCCAGGCCAGCTTGTAGGCCACGCCGCAGCCGGACAGGTCGCGGAACGGGTAGCCGCAGCCTTCTATTTTTGGGTCGATGACGGCTAGGGCCGCCGGAGGTTCTGCCGCCTGAAGCACATGGTGGTCAAGGATGATGACGTCAACGCCGCGCTCCGCCGCGTAGGCCACCTCCGCGTGGTTGGATATGCCGCAGTCCACCGTAATGATGAGACTGCCGTAGTCGGCGACGAACTCGTCCACGGCCGCCCTGGACAGCCCGTATTTCTCCTCTTCCGAGGGCAGGCGATAGCGCGTGTCCAGCCCCAGCCCGCGCAGGGCCTCCACCAGCAAGGCCGTTGACGTGACGCCGTCGGTATCGCGGTCGCCGAACACCAGGACCTTTTCCTCCTCGTCCACGGCCAAGAGCACGCGGTCCACCGCGTCCTCCATGCCGCCGAACAGGAAGGGATTGTGGAGGAAGCGGAGGTCGTCCTCCAGAAAATAGAGGATATCGGCCGGATCGGTGACGCCGCGCCTTGCCAGGATGGACGTGTCCAGCAACGGAAGGCCGTAGCGTTCAGCCAGGTCGCGGATGGCCTGGGGGGCAACGTCGCGCTTGCGCCATCTCATAGGGCAGTGATTTCTTTGATGACGAGGGGCGTGTCCGCGGGCTTGCCGGGGCCCACGCTGAGGGCTTCCGCTATCAGGGGCCACGCCGAATCCAGCGACGCGGCGTCCTTGCCCCATACCTCTGCCACCAGGTCGCCGGCGGCCACACTGTAGCCCTTCTTCCGCTCAAAGCGGAAGCCCACGTCCGGGTGGACGGCGTCCGTGGTCTTGTTGCGTCCCACGCCCAGGTACACGCCGGCCAGGCCTATCTTGAAGGCGTCTATGCCCTGTATGAAGCCAGCCGCGGGCGCGCGCAGTTCCCGGCGGTGAGCCGAGCGGTAATTTCCCTTGAGCGACTCCATGCGCTCTGCGTCGCCGCCCTGGCGCCTGACGTTGGCCACGAACAGGTCCCAGGCCGCCCCGGACGCTATGGCCTTGCGGCACAGGCTCTCGCCCTCGGCCACATCAGCGGCCTTGCCTCCGGCCACCAGCATCCACGCGCCCAGACGGTAGGTCACGTCCATCAGGTCCGCGGGGCCGCCGCCTTTGAGGCAGTCTATGGTTTCCTCAACCTCAAGGAAGTTGCCCACCATGTTACCCAGGGGCTCGGTCATGTCGGTGATCACGCCGACGATGCGTTTGCCCATGGCCTGGCCCGTGCGCACCAGGCTGTTGGCCAGGCGCTCGGCGTCGTCCACAGTCTTCATGAAGGCGCCCGGGCCGCTCTTGACGTCGAACACCAGGGCCTGGGCGCCCTCGGCCACCTTTTTGGACAGGATGGACGCGGTTATGAGCGGCACGGACTCCACGGTGGCCGTGACGTCGCGCAGGGAATAGAGTTTTTTGTCCGCCGGCACGATGGCGTCAGTCTGGCCCGTCATGGCAAAGCCGTCGGCTGCTATGTAGTTGCGGAAGCTCTTTTCGTCCAGGCGGGTGGTGTAGCCGGGTATGCTTTCCAGCTTGTCCAGGGTACCGCCCGTGTGCCCGAGGGCGCGGCCGGACATCATGGGCACGCGCACGCCGCAGGCGGCCACCATGGGGGCCAGCACCAGCGACACCTTGTCGCCCACGCCGCCGGTGGAATGCTTGTCCACAAAGGGTCCCTGGACGCCGGCCAGGTTCATGACTGAGCCGGAGCGGAGCATCAGGTCGGTGAGGTCGGCCGTTTCCCGGAAGCTCATGCCGCGGAAAAACACGGCCATGAGCCAGCTGGATACCTGGTACTCGGGTATGTCGCCGGACACGTAGCCGCTGATCATGAACTCTATTTCCTGCCGGGATAGTTCGCGGCCGTCGCGCTTGGCCATAATGATGTCTACTGCTCTCATGCTGTGCTCCTGGTTTGCCTGGTCTTCCGGCCGGCTTCTCCCGGCGGATCGTTCGCGAACGGCGCCGCCCGGCCGTCAATTCTTCAGATGCTCTATACGCGCCGCGGACGGGCGGCGCATGAAAATACGGGGGATTCAGCGCTCCAGCATGGCCGTTTCCACGGCCCGGTACCGGGAGCCGCCCTGGCCCAGCAGGGATTCAAACAAAACCACCCGGTCAAACCTGACCAGGGCGCGCAGTTCCGCCGGCGTCTCCGCAAGATCCGGCACCTCGGCGTCCGGCTTCTTGGGCCGGGCCAGGGTCAGATGAGGATGCCATATCCTTCCGTCAATCCAGTCGGGATTGGGCGGAGGAAGACCGGCGTTCCCGGCCCGCGCGGCCAGCTCGTCGTTCAGGGCGTTCCACACGTCCTCGGCGTCCACGTGTCCTTCCGTGGGACGCAGGACCAGGGCCCGCGGCCGGCGAGGATTGGGAAAAGCCTCCGCCTGGCCAAAGCGCAGTGCGGGGGCCCGCATCCGGCCGTCCATGGACGCCACGGCCGAACGGGCCACATCCACGGTGGCCGCGTCCACGTCGCCGAGGAAGGCCAGCGTTATATGGACGCCCTCGGGGCGTACCCAGCGCCAGTTGCCGTCCGTGCCGGCCGTTTCGAGATAGGCGGCGGCCGCCCCTATGAAGTTGTCCGGCGGCACCAGGGCGATGAAGCACCTCATAGCACTCCGCTCTCCAACGTGCGCAGGCGTCCGTGGGCCGCCTTCCCGGCCAGGTCCAGGGCCACGGCCTTGATGGCCGCCAAAGACTGGCTGGCAAGTCCCGCGGAAGCCGCCTGGGCAAAATCCAAACCTTCCGAATTCCTCCACCAGGCCAGGGCGCCGGGCGGCACGTCCAGCACGGCGTCCGGATGGACGTCCTGGCAGGCGCACGGCGGGCACAGGAAGGCGCCCGAATAACGGGAATACGAGTGTACCGTATCGAAAGGGATTTGGCCAGCGCAGGCCGAGCATTCTGAGGGATCCGGAATGAGCCCCATGAGCTCAACGGCCCTCAGGCAGAACAGGGTCAGGGCCCGGGCGGCCCTGTCGTCGTCGCTGCCGTCAAGGCAACGGAGCAGGTCCAGCGTGAGCGAGCGCGCCTCTGGACCGTCGCCGCCAAAGGCGGACGTGGCCATGACCAGCTCGGCCGCAAGGGACGCCGCGCCTATGGTCGCAAGGCTGGCCCGGATGCCGGGAAAGTCCTCGGCGGCGTCAAAGTCGCGCAGCGTGGTGAAATTCCTGCCCGGGTCGCGGTACAGCCACGCGCGGCCCGAATGCCAGGGAGACACCAGCGAGCGCAGCTTGCTCTTGGGGCCGCCGAACACAAAGGCGTCGACAACGCCCTCGTCGCCAGACAGCAGGCTGACTATGCGGTCGCCGGACGGGCTTTCCCGCGCCCTGAGGATGACGGCTTCATACGACAAGGATCTCTGCGACATGGACAGGCGAGTATTGGCCCGGGCGGCCGCCCTGTCAAGCTGGCCGCCGAACAAAGGACTCCTTGGAACTTGCGTCCCGCGCCCGTGCGAGCGACAGTTACAGACGCGGGGCGCCCCGAGCGCCCGCGGGAGCGGAGGCGAGCATGCTGTTCATACCCATAGGGCTGGGAGCCCTGACCATTCTGTTCTTTTTTCTGGGAAGGGGCCAGGGACGCAAGGCCTACGACATAGCCGTAACGGAAACGTCCGACGCGGCGGAACTGGAGTCCCTGTCCAGGGAGGTGGCGGCCGAACTGGGAGCCAGTTCGTTCGCCAGCGCGGCCGAGGTCAAGGGCGTGGTTGAAAGCCCGTCGCCGCTTCAGTCCGAGTACGCCAGGCTGGCCTGCGTGTGGTACCGCTCGTCCATCACCCGGGAATACGAGACCACCGAATGGGAGCGCGACTCGGACGGCCACCGGCGCAGCGTGACCAAGCGCCACACGGAAACCGTGTCGTCCGTGGAACGGTCCATGCCCTTCCTGGTACGCGACCAGAGCGGCACGGTTGAAGTGGACCCGGAGGGCGCCAAGCTCGAGGGCGAGAAGGTCATGGACCGCTTTGAGGGCAGCCTGCCTCCGGAATTCGGAGGCCCTGGGCCTGGCGGCTTCGGGACGCTGGGCTACCGCATACGGGAAGAGGCGCTGACCATAGGCAGGCGCGTGTACGTGCTTGGAGAGGCGCGCGACGAGGGCGGCAGGCTCCTGATCCAGAAGCCGTCAGGCAAGGGCGGCCGCTTTCTCATTACCACCAAGAGCGAGGAGGAGCTCCTGCGCTCGGCCAAGCGGGGCCAGGGCGCGCTCATGGCCGTGGCCGCCCTGTGCGGCGCTTCTGCACTGATCGTCCTGGCGCTGATGATCCTGAAGGTGATATGAGCGGGGCAGGAGCGGCTCTTCAGGCTGGCTGTTGAACGGCGTCGAGTATCTCAACAGCCAGCTCAGCGCGCGGCCAAGCGCTCAGAAGCGGTAGCGTATGCCCAGGCCGCCGGACACTCCAAAACTGGTGGCGGGGAACAGATACAAGCCAAGCCCGAGTTCCAGGAACAGCTCGATCGGGGCCTTGCGGAAGCGGTAAGCCAGGCCAAAGGGCAGGTGCACGCCCAGGTCCAGGGAGCTGTCGCCTATGGCCGCCTCCGCCCCGATGCCCACGTAGGGCACAAAATCCTCGCCCTCTATCACCAGGGAGCCTGGAAAGGCCAGCTGGTAGTCGCCCTGCAGGATGATATTGAAACCGCCCTGGGGAGCGGCAAAATTCCAGGCGGCCTTGAAGTCCAGCCAGTTGGACCTGTTCATGTCTATGCCCAGGGTAAGGCCCGTGGGCTGGCCCAGGAAAACCCCCAGGCCTACGGCGCCAGGATCGGCGAGCGCCGGGACTCCGGCGGCGCAGGCCAAAAGGATTGCGAGCAGGAAGCGTTTCACGGTCTCTCCTTGCGTCGGCGCCGTCGGGTGGCGCTTCTGGGCTACTATACAATGGATACAGGGGACGACGCCAGCGCCCGGACGCGTTTGTTCCCGGCCGGGCTATCCACGGCGGCCCGCTTTCCGGTATAGTCGCCTCGTTCCCGGCAAAGGAGGCTTTCCCACCATGAAGGACGTCGTAATCGTCGGAACCGTGGCCGACAACCCCTTCGTCGAGGACATCGCGCACCACATGACCCAGCGCATCGACTACTCCGACCTTATATCGCTGAAAACCTTCCTGAATTCGGAATTCTGCCCGCGCTTCATCCTGGACGAGGACAGCTGGGACAACGTGGGCAACAAGCTCAAGGGCCGGCAGATACTCCTGGTGAGCACGTCCCAGCCCGACCTGTCGCGCAACGACCTGGCCTTCCGCAACTGCCTCATAGCACGGGCGGCCAAGGACAACGGCGTCGAGCGCGTCACCCTCCTTGAGCCCGACCTGTTCTTCAGCGCCCAGGACCGCGGACCCCGTCCGGAGCACGGGGTCACCGCCTTTGAGCGCGACGCCGCCGACTACAAAAAATTCGACGGGCAGCCCTTCTCGGCGCGGCTGTACGCCGACCTGCTCAAATCCTCCGGCGTGGACGAGGTGATCACCGTCCACAACCATTCGAACGCCGTCAAGGAAATGTTCGGCAGGACCTTCCAGGGCGCTTTCCACAACCTCCAGCCGGCGGACGTGTACGCCCAGTACCTTTCGGACTCGGACATAGTGGACGAGGGCAACCTGGTGCTGTGCGCCCCGGACAAGGGCGCCCTGCCCTTTGTCAGGGAGGTTCACGCCGAGCTTAAGCGGCCGTCCGTGCCCATTCTGGTGATCGACAAGGAGCGCTCGGGCGAACGCTCGGTGTCCATGGAAATCAACCCGGAATCTGACATAGGGCTGTCCGACCTGGCCGGCAAGGACGTGGTGGTAATCGACGACATGGTCCGCACAGGCAGCACCATCGTCAAGGCATGCTCGCTCATCAAGACCGGCGCCCCGCGCAGGATCGTCTTCCTGGTCACCCATTTTTACACCAGCCAGGAAGGCCGGGAAAAACTGAACAACCCCGTGATAGACGAAATCGTGGTCAGCAACACCATACCCCAGATACTCAACCGCGACATGCAGGGCCGTCTGCGCAAGAAAATGGTCGTGCTCCGGCTGTCTCGCTGGATAGCGCACTATCTGGGCACCATAATAGGCTCCAAGACCCTGATCGTTAAGCCTCCGTTGTACGTGGAGGACATGTCGTCCAAGAACCCTCGCTGGAAGGGCATGCCGTACCAGAAAGCGTAAGTCGCGTTTCGCGTTTCGGCGCAGCGCCCGGCCGGGGGAAAAAGCATAAAAACGGGACAGCCTTGAACGCCTATCGTTCCGGCTTCCCCAGCAAGGAGCTATCATGGATCTTCTGGACTTTATCAAAACCGCCCAGAGCATGGGTTTTTCAACAGAAGGCCGAACGGCCTGGGGCACGTTGTCCGGCCGGTGGTTCGGGCTTGGCTTGAACGCGGGCGGCGAGATGAGCATGCGCGCCGCCGTTGAGAGCGGCAGCGAGTCCGGCCGCCTGGCCCTGGATTCCTGGCTGGCCGAGCAAAAGAGCGCCGGCACCCTGGCCGACTGGTCGGACGACCAGGGCGCCATCGTGGTCCGTTTCCCCAACGCGGCGCTGGCGGCTCCAGACCTGCCGGGTTTTGCGGCCGCGTTCTCGGCCAGGGCCGCCGAGCTGGGCTTGAGGCCGGCGTGCTGGAAATGCCGCGCGGCCGTGGACGCACCGCCCGCCATCGTTGAGGGAGAAGCCCTTGGCTTGTGCGGCGCGTGCTATAACAGCCTTGAACAAGCCAGCAGGGAACTGGACTCGTCCAAGCGGATGAAACCGGGTCCCCTGGCGCTGGCCTTTGGAGGAGCCCTTCTGGGCGGCCTGGTAGGTTCCATTGTCTGGATCCTGATCAAGTTGGCCGGCTTCTACGCGTCGATAGCCGGACTTGCCATAGCCTGGGCGGCTTTCAAGGGCTATACCCTGGCCCGGGGCAAGGTAAACAAGGCCACGCCCTGGCTGTTGGGCCTGGCCGTCCTTCTGTCCGTCGTTGTCGCTGAAGGCGCCAGCCTGGCCATAGAGGTCATGAAGGTTTTCAAGGACGAGGGCTTGAGCCTGACCTTGAAAGAAGCCATCCAGTTTCTCCCGATCATCCTCCAGCAGGAAGGCGTCATGAAAGAAATCCTTGGCAACCTGGCCTTGGGTGTCCTCTTCGCCGGCCTGGGCTCCTGGCAGATCATCAAGAACCTGGCAACGGCTGCCAAGGTCCCGGTCCTGAACATCAGGCGCCCGGGCACGGCGGCGTAAGGTTTTAAGGCACCAGGCGGGGGCGCGTCCGGGCATGTACGCCAACCACCACACGCATACCGAATACTGCGACGGCAAGGCCAGCGCGGCGGCCATGGCCGCGGAAGCAAGCCGCCTGGGCATGAAGGTGCTCGGGTTCTCGTCCCACGCGCCCCTGCCCTTCCGCACCGAGTGGACCATGGACTGGGCCAACCTGGACGCCTACGCGGCAACCGTCCGGTCCCTGGCCGCCGAGTACGCGCCCAAGGACATGGACGTGCTCCTGGGCCTGGAAATCGATTATATCGACGGTTTGTGCGGCCCGGCGGACGGGCGCTTTGCGTCCCTGGGCCTGGATTTCTCCATAGGCTCTGTCCACCACGTGCGTCCGCCCGCCCTTGGCGACGATCCCCTGGCAACGGTGGACGGGGCGCAGGAGGGCTTTGACGCCCTGATAGCCCAGGGTTACGGCGGCGACGCCCTGGCCCTGGCCGAGGATTACTACCGGGCCGTAGGCCTATGCGTCAAGGCCGGCGGTTTTGACATCCTTGGGCACTTCGACCTGGTACGCAAGAACAACCCAGCGCAGAGCCGTTTCCGGGAAGACCACCGGCGTTACCGGGACGCCGCCATGGAGGCCGCAGAGACCCTGCGCGGCACGGGCGTCATAGTCGAGATCAACACGGGCGGCATGGCCCGAGGCAAAACGCGCTCTCCCTACCCCGAGCAGTGGATACTACGGGAACTCCGGGCCATGGACGTGCCCGTGTGCGTTAACAGCGACGCCCACGACACGGCCCACCTGTCGGCGTTCAGGGAGGCCGGCGTTGGGACGGCCAGGGCGGCCGGATACCGGGAACTCACCATAGTCAGGCGCGGGCGCCGGGAAACGGTGCCGCTGGACGCATAAAAACCGGCCGCGGCACGAAGGGCCGCGGCCGGGCATATTCGCGCGTACGACCGGCTAGCGGTTGCGTCGCTCCTCGCTCTTCTGGCATTCGATGCACATGACCGCGTAGGGCAGGGCCTCCAGACGCTCGTGGGGTATGCGCTTGTTACATTTCACGCACAGGCCGTAGCGTCCCTGCTGTATGCGGACCAGCGCGGCCTCTATAGAGCGCAGGCGCTTGACGTCCTGGGCGCCCAGGGCTTCCAGCATCTTGCGGTCAACGTCGTCGGACGCCACGTCCGCAAAGTCCTTGGGGTCCATCTCTTCGACAATGGCGCGGAAGTCCGCGTTTGCGGCAACCAGCTTGTCGAGGATCTCCTGTTTCATCGTGGTGAGCGACTGTCGCATCGCTTCGGTGAATTCTTTGTCCATAGGATCCCCTCCTCAAAGCTGTGCATGTTCCGACCGCCGGGAAGCTACCCAAAAGCGGTGGGCGCCTCACTATTCACAGATCGGGCAACCTTGTCAACCTGCGGCCGTTCCGTGTTGACACTGGCACCTCAGGCCCGTACTATTATAGCGCTCTGGCCGCCGTCATCAACACGACAAGGCCGAATTATCGCTTGGAGGCATCGTGGCAAAAGAAGAAGCCATAGAGGTAGAGGGGATCGTCAGAGAGGCCCTCCCCAATACCATGTTCCGCGTCGAACTGAAAAACGGCGGCCATCTGATCCTGGCCCACCTGTCAGGCAAAATGCGCAAGCATTACATACGCATCGTCCCCGGAGACACGGTCAAGGTGGCCCTTTCCCCGTACGACCTGTCCAGGGGCCGCATCATTTACCGCGAGCGCTGATCCCCTTCCTTCAACAGAACCCATACAGCCCCGGAGCCGCCTTGGCTTCTGCCTGCCGTACCCGTGCGGCCGGCGGACGGCCGCGCTTCAAGCCAGCGCGCTACCACCGTGCCGAGCACCGGCTGACCGCGCGAGTGCAGGCCCTTGCCGTGCACGATGAGTACCTTGCGTAGGCCGTCGGCCTCGGCGCGCTCAAAGAAGGCGCCCAGTGCCGCCTCGGCCTCGGTTCCCGTCATGCCGTGCAGGTCCAGCGTCGCGTCCACCGGGAGCCGGTCTATGTCCCTGCGGCTCAGGTAGGCGCCGGGGCCTCGGTCATGGCCGCTTCTGCCCTCATGGGGATCGGCGGACCTGGCGGCCTCGGTGTCCATCCACGCTTCCTGGAAACCCTGGCTTCCGGGCAGCTTGCCGTTCGCCTTGGCCTTTTCCGAGATTTTTTCCCACTCCCGCATCACCTCGCCAAAATCCATAGCAGCCTCAGTACCTGCCGACGTCGGCCGCAAGCACCCAGCCCGATCGGCCCGAACCAAAGTCCGCGAACACCCAGTCGCCGGCGTCGCGAAGCACCCTGCCCTGGAGCCCGGGCGACGCTATGAAACCCGAGGCGGCGGCGGCATCGGGCACCGAGCGGACAGGCGCCCCAAAGGACACGAGCATGTCCTGGCGACGCTCAACCACGGCCGCCCCGCCCAGCACGGCGCAGGCCAGGGCCAGCGCCACGAGGGACAGCACGGCGCCCCCCGCGCCCCGTCGCCTGGTTTTCCTGAAGGCGAACAAGGCGGCGGCCGGCGCCGCCAAGGCCAGGGCCGCCGCGAACAGAGGCCCGGGAGCGGGCAACACGTCCCTGAGCCTGTCGGAAAAACCCAAGGACCGGGCGGCCGCGTCGGCCAGGACAGCGGCGCCGGCAGGCGGGAACGGCGCGCGTTCCGCCTTTGAGGCCCTGTGCAGGGCCACGGCCGGTTCTCCGCCAAGAAGCGCGTCCGCTGCTGCGCGCAGGTCCCGCGCGGCAGGCCGCCCGCCCGTGCCGGACAGGGTCGCGAGCTTCTCAGCAAGCTCCAGCGTGGACGTGTCCAGCTCGACCGCTGCCGTTTCCGGGCGATATACGTCCACTACCAAGTCCGGGACCGTGGCCAGGTGTTCCTTGCCGTTCACGGGGTCAAACCACGCGTACGGCTCCACACTGACCAGATACCTGCCGGGACGCTCGGCCTTAAACGATCCTCTGATGGAGCGCTCGCCCTCAAACGTGTCGCCTAGCACCCGAGCCGCCCCGAACACCCCGCCGGCGTGATCAAAAGCCACGGCGCCGCCGTCCGGGCCGGTTACGCGCACGATTGGCGGGCTGGCCACGCCTACCGAACCCGAGCCGACCGCGCTGGCCTGGACGGGTACCACTGAGCCCAGCTGGACCCTCCGTTCGCCGGATAGAAGACTCAGCCTAAGCGACCAGCGTCCCACGGCACGGTTTGCGGCTGAGCGCGGCGGTATGGCCTTGACCTGGACCGTGGTACCTGCCACGGCTACCTTGCCCGTCTCCCCGTCCAGTTCCAAAGCCGGAAGCCGAACCTGTCCGGTGGCGGTAGCCAGGACCAGCCAGGACAGACCGTCACTGGCGGGCTCAAAGAGCACGCCCTCGGCGGCCAGGCGCTCCGCCCGTAACGCTTCTCCTCCCGTACCCCGGGCGCTGACGGCAAAGGGCTGGAAACGGTACACGGACCTGGGAGCAAGCCATTCGCCCGGGCGTGGAAGCAGGGCGCCTTCCTTCTGCCCAACAACGAACGACCAGGGACCCACGACCACGGCCTGGCTCCCGGCGGCCACGCGCAGCTCCCTGACAGTGACCGTGCCCGGTCCAGAGGTCTGGAACCTGAACTCCAGCCTGCTGCCTCCGCCGGAGCGCGGGCCTATGGAGGACGCCAGGTAGCCTGCAGGTCCCTCAAGCTCCGGCTCCTTAAAGGATATTCGGGTGGGATCCATGCCGGGCAGGTCCACGACTATGACAACCACGTCGCCGGCCACGGGCTCCGAAGGATGCATGCTGAAACCGTTCGCCGCGTCCTGGGCCCACAGCCAGGCTCCGGCCAGGGCCATCCCGAGGGCAAGCGCTTTTTTCAATGGTCGGCTCCTTCCAAGGCCGCGGACTCGCCAACCGTGTATGTTGCCTGGTCCTGCTTGCGCGCCATGCTGAAAAACGAAGGCTCCCCGCCCGTGCCGGACAGGTCAGCCTCGCCCCGCTCCACGGCTCCGGCCGTGGAATCAGGGCGGGCCGCGTCCAGGGCAAGCTCGTAGGCCCTCATGGTCTCAAGGGAACCGGGGCGGGCAAGGAGGCTGGATTTGAATGCTCGGGCAGCTTCCGGATAGCGCTCCAGTCCATATAAAGCCACCCCGAGATTGTGGAAGGCGGCGGCGGCGACCAGGGCGTCGGGCGAGCGTCCGGCCTCCTGGTAGAGAGGTTCGGCCGCGCGCAGTTCGCCCAGGGCTGAGAAGGCGTTGGCCAGGTTGCAGGCCACGGCGCCGTCAAACGCGGCCGTGCCCACGTCCATATACGAGGCTATGGCGTCATGGATACGGCCGGCTTCGTAGTCGGCGTTGGCCTTGAGCACGGCCATGCCGTCGGCGGTGCGCCCGCACGAGGCCAAGATGCCTGAGACCGACAGGGCAAGAAACAGTATCCGCCCGCGTACCGCGCTCATCTACGCCTCCCCGCCCTGCGCTGGGGCAGGTCAAAAAAAGCCGCAAGGGCCAGGGCAAGCGCCGCCAGAACCGCCATGGTCGGCGCCCCGTCCGTTTTTCTGGGCACGTTCCGCCAGCTACCCGCTCCCCGGGCAGCCTCCTCTATGACGTCCGCCAAGGTCTGGAAGGCCGCGGGGTCGTCCAGGCGGACAAAGCTTCCTCGGGAAGCCCTGGCCCAGTCGTTCATGGCCGCCTCGGCCAGGCCCAGGCTGAACTGGCGGCCTTCGTGGTCCAGAACGGGCAGGCCAGCCTCGTTGGCCACAGGTTCGGGCTGCCCTCCGGCTCCCACGAACACCAGCCGCGCGCCGGACGCTCCCAGGCGGCCTGCCTCGAGCCGCGCGTTGCCGCCCGTGTCGTTGCCGTCTGACAAAACCAGGACCACGCTGGACGAGCTTCCGTCTTCCCGCGTCCGCACCTCGGCAAGCGCCGCTCCCAGATCCGAGCCGGGGGCGTCGCTCAAGGCTGGCCCCACCCAGGCCAGGCTTTCGTCAAAGGCGGCCAGGTCATAGGTGGCCGGGCAGAGGGTCATGGCCCTGCCCTCAAAGGCGACCAGGCGCCAGCGCACCGGCGGCACGGAGGCCGTCAGCGCGCGGACCAAGCGCAGGGACTCGTCCAGGCGGCTTCCGCCCCCGGTCGCCCGGGACAGCATCGAGTTGGACGCGTCAAGCACCACGGTGACCACCGCGTCGCCCACCCGCTCGGGCACTTGGCGCACGGAACCGCTTATCCCGGACACTGCCAGCACGCCGCATGCCCAGAAAGCCGCGCCTGCGGCCATGGACCGGCGGCGCCGTGCCACCATGGATGCCCATTCCCGGTCGCCTGGCCGGAATGACGCGAGCGTGCCCTGCCAGCGCAGGCTCAGGGCAATATAGGGGGCCAGGGCAAAAAGCAACCACAGCCAGGCGTAGTCGGGCGTCATGCCACGCCTCCCAGCACCAAACGCCGTAAAAGCCAGGATCCGGCGGCCAGGATCAGGGCCAGGACCATTACGGGCCGGGCCAGGCTGGTTCTCCGGGCCAGGGGCAGGGCCGACGCCGAGCCGGGGTCCACGCCGGCCAGCGCTCCCACGTCCTCTATGGCCGCTTCCAGGGCCCGCACGTCACGTGCCGCCTGGTACCGGCCGCCCCCGGCTTCCGCTATGGCCGCAAGGGCCGCGTCGCTGAAGGCGCTCCTGTATGAACCCTTCAGGGTCTCGCCGCTGTCCGGATCCACGTACTCTATGGGCGCGTCGCCCTGGGAACCGAGGCCCACCACGATAAGGCCCACGCCATAGCGCCGGTACGTGGCCGCTGCGTCCAGGGGATGAATGCGGCCAGCGTTGTCCTCGCCGTCGGTCAGAAGCACGGCTGCCTTCCTGCTGCCCGAGCCGGCCAACAGGTGGCGCAAGGCCAGGGCCAGGCCCTGGCCCACGGCCGTGCCGTCGCCAAGGGCCCCGGGCATCATGAGATCCAGCAGCTGATCGGCGGTGCCGTAATCAACGGTGGGCGGGCACAGCAGGGACGCCTCAGCACCAAAGGCGGCCACCCCCACGGAAGCTCCGGACGCCCCGTCCCCGGACCTGAGAAAGGCGCGCACGAACTGCCGGGCGGCGTCCAGCCGGGTCGGCTCAAGATCCATGGCCGCCATGCTCGGCGACACGTCCAGCACGAACATCAGGTCCAGCTCGCTTCGGTAGCGCGCCGGTATGCGTTCCACGCGCACGGGTGCCGAGGCAGCCAGCATGGTGGCCAGCCAGGCAGCCAGGCCTAGCGTGGTCGACGCCATCAGGACAAGCCGCCACACCCAGGGCGCCTCCGGACCCGGGGCGCCACCCCAGTCGTCCAGGGGCAGGGGCATCCCCCGGCGCGAGCCTCTGCGGCCGAGCCACAGCCACAGAGCCAGGGCGGGCAGAACCAGGGCCAGGAACCACGGGCGCTCGAACACGATCATGCGGGTTTCCTCCCGGCTTCCGTGTCCGCCAGAGCTTCCTCCACCCGCGTTACCACGGCCGCCGCAAGCTCGACCGCGGCGGGTAAGTCCCCGGCTCCAGCCGAGCCAAAACGAACGTAATCGCTGGCCGACAGTATGACCGCGGCGTCGCCGGTCACCTGGCCGGGGAGGACGCCATCGGGCAGGGCTGCCACCTCACGGGCGGTCAGGGGAAAAAAATCCAGCTCGGACCGGGCGTTCAGGTACCGCCGCAGGGCCGACGCCAGGGCGGCCCAGGCCGCCGGGCCCTCGGCACCGCCCCGCAGGAAGTCGAGCACGGCCTCAAAATCCCTCCTGGCCTTCTGGAACGCCCAGCGCGCGGCCAGGATTTTGAGCCAGGGCAGCAGTTTGTACGCTATCAGGGCTGCGGCCATGCCGGCCGCCAAAAGGGCACCAGCGGCCACATATACGTTGGTACGAAGGCCTTTGGGTTCCAACTGGGGTAACATCCCGGGATCGTGGCGGCCGGCCGCCGGCAGGATGGAGCCTGCCTGGAATTCCAGGGGCGGAAAGGCTGCGCCGCCCACGTACAGGGGAGGCAGGGCGCCCTGGCCGGGTTTCCATGCTATGAAGGCGACGACCAGTTCCGTCCGGCCGCCGCGCTGCAGGGTCTCTGCGTACAGGACGCTCGGACCGTCCTCACCGGGTTCGGGAAAACCCGTGGACACGCGCTCGGCCGTCCAGCGGGTGCCCGCCGGGTCCCACACGGCTCTGGCCAGCACAATCTGGCCTGGCGTAAACTCGGGCGGCTCGAATTCCAGGGACAGCACGGCTACATCCGCCCAGGCAAGGCTTCCGCCCAGGGCCAATACCAGGGCAAGCGTACGGCGGCTCACGGACGTCTCCCGCGGCGGCCAAAAAACTGCGTCAGGGCCAGCACAGGGTCGTCGGACGGGCCCAGTGGCAGGACAGACACGCGGGCGGCGGCCGCCGCCGACAGCAACTCGAGCTTGGCGCCGGCCGAAGCGCGCCGTACGGCGCCTTTCCAGACGCGGGACCGGCCGGGCACCAGCCGGGCGCGGCCCGACTCGGCGTCCACGGCGCGCAGGGTCCATCCGTCAGGTACCAGAGGCAGGTCCGAGCCGTCCCGTATATGGATCATGGCCACGTCGTGGCGCCTGGCCAGCAAGGCCAGGGGCACCGCGTAGGCGGCCGCCTGGAAATCGCTGACAATCAGGACCAGGCTCCTGCGTTTGAGCCAGGACGCGGCGGCTTCCAGCGCTTCCGGGAGCCTGGAACCGTGGCCGGGGCCGCGGCGCCCTTCCATGACGCGCTCGATCAGGGCCAGGGCCCGCCTCGGACCGGTGTCCGGCTCCACGTGCTCAAGGGCGTCGCCCCCAAAAAAGAGACCGCCAACGCGGACGCCGTTGGCCGAACACGCGTAGGCAACCAGCGAGGCTGCCGTGCGGGCCGTGTCTGCCCGCCTGTCGCCCCGGTCCATGGATTCTGATTCGTCCACCACCAGATAGACGGACAGGCTGCGGTCGTCGCGCCAGGTTTTGACATAGGGTTTTCCAAGGCGGGCGGTTGCGTTCCAGTCCATGCGCAGGGCGTCGTCGTCCGTGCCGTACTCTCTCAGGCCGTCAAAATCCATGCCGCGGCCCTTGAACGCCGATCGGTAGTCCCCGGCCAGGAGGGCCCGGGCCAGCGCCGGAGAGGCGAATACCAGCCGCCTGATCCGGCGCTTTCGCTCCTCGTCGTCCATCAGGGCACGGCCACGGCCGCCAGCACCGCTCTCACGATGGCCTCAACGTCCACGCGCTCTGCCTCAGCCTCGTAGGAAGGGACGATGCGATGCCTGAGCACGGCGGGCGCGGCGTTCTTGACGTCGTCGGGAAGGACATAGTCGCGACCGTCCAAGAGGGCTCCGCCCCTGGCAGCCCGGTACAGGGCAAGGGATGCGCGGGGACTGGCCCCAAATTCAATATACCTGTTGATCTCGCGCTGGGCGGGCAGGTCCTTGCGCCCGTCCTTGCCCGGACGGGTGGCGCGCACCAGCGACACGGCGTACTCGGCCACCTCGCGCTCCACGCGCACGGACCGGGCGGCGTTCCGCATGGCGACCAGGTCCGCGGCGTCCACCACCTTGCCCGCCGGCCCAAAATCCTGGCCCGCGGCTCCCGTGCGGTCGGCGTTCTGGACAACGATGTCCAGCTCCTCGCCCTCGTCCGGGTAGTCGGCCAGCAGTTTCAGCATGAAGCGGTCCAGCTGGGCCTCGGGCAGACGGAAGGTACCTTCGTGTTCTATGGGGTTCTGCGTGGCCAGCACGAAGAACGGCGACGGCAGGGCCAGGCTGCGGTCGCCCATGGTCACCTGGCGCTCCTCCATGGCCTCAAGCAGGGCCGACTGGACCTTGGCCGGCGCCCGGTTGATCTCGTCCGCCAGCACGATGTTGGCGAACACGGGACCTTCCCGGGGCACAAAGCGGCCGCTGCCGGCGTCGTAGAACAGGGTGCCCGTGATGTCGCCGGGCAGAAGGTCGGGAGTGAACTGGATGCGGCGGTACTCAAGGCCGGCGGCCGCGGCAAAACTGCGCACGGCCAGGGTTTTGGCCAGGCCTGGCACGCCCTCAAGAAGCACGTGCCCCTCCGACATGACCGCCGTCAGGATGCCGTCAACCAGGTCCCGCTTGCCCACCAGCCGCTTGGCCATGGCGTTCCGGAGGCGTCCGGCCGCTTCCCTGGCCCGTTCGATGTCGGCGGCCGGCGCCGCTTTTGCGCTTGTGTCCATACGGTCTCCAGAGGGGCGCCCGGATACTACCCGGCTCCCGTTGGGGGCCGGTAGCGGGACGCCCGGTCATGCCCGTGGAATCTACACGGTCTTTTCCGACGACCGCACGTCTCCGTCCGGGGACGCGGCGTCCGTATCCCCGCCCGTTTCGTCGTTCGTTTCGTCGTCCAGGGTATCCTCGTCGTTTTCCGCGCTCACGGATTTAACGTAGATGTAGTAGTCGTTCTCGTTGTCGTAAAAACCCGGTATATGGCCTATGGCCTGGAACCCGTTGTCCGAGTAGAAGGAGTCGCCCACGGCGTCCTCCTTGAGACGGGACGTTTCCACCCTGATGACCGCGTAATCCACCTTGTCCAGGACCGCGTCCAGGAGAAGCTCCAAAAGGCGGGGGCCCACGGCCTTGTTCCTGTAATCCCTGCCCACCACAAAGGTGTGTATGTCATAGGTATGTTCGGTGTTCGGCGAATGGTAATACAGGCAGAATCCCGCCAGCACGCGGCCGTCCCTGAGCTCTATGAGTTCATAGGGGCTGCCCGGGCTCTGTTTCCAGGCGGCCAGCGTTTCCTTGAGGATGTCCAGCTCGATGTCCCTGTACGCGCCCGTCTCGAGCGTCAGAAGCTCATATTCACGAATATTTATCATGCTCACATTTCCTTGGGGGAAGCTCCACGCCCTCAGGGTCCTTTCAGGCTTCCCCGCGTCTTCGGCTGAAAACGCGATTTTTTTTGCCCCCGCGCCTGCCTTGGCCTGCGGGAAGCCGCATAGTACTTTTTCATCACGGCTTCCGGATGGCCGTTTGGGCCTTTAAGAAGCGGCAAACCGGAACCAGAAGCGTATATCCGCTATACTACGGTATATAAGCTTTTTGCGCCAGAGCTTTACACGGGCTTTACGCGTGCTTTACGCTACAACGGTGACGCCCGTGCCCGGTTACAGGCGGTTTTACAGGCGGCGTTCCGCGATGCTGAGCGGATGTCAACCTTGGGGGCAAAAACGCCGAAAAAGTAAAGAGGCGGACCGGACGGTACGGCCGGACGCATGAACGTTCAGGACCGCGGGCCCTACGGGGACATTGAAAAAGCGAGCCTCCTTAAAGGACCCTTGGGTTCTTTTGAGAGGCCACCGTGCGCCGCGGGCCGGCATAAGGATGGACGGAAGTGACTCACTACACACTGACAAACGCCGATATCGTCACCGGGGCAGCTGTACGGAAAAAAGGCTCCGTGTCGGTCGCCGGCTCCGTCATCGCGGCCAAGCGCAACGGTGGCCCGGCCCTGGACCTGGGCGGCTCGTCCTTTGTATACCCGGCCCTGATCAACGTGCACGACCACATGCGGGGCAATTACGTGCCCCGCGTGGGCCCCAAAGGCGACCGCTTCTACCTGAACTGGTCGTATTGGGACGCCGACCTCAAATCGTCGCCCGTGTACGAGGAACGGGCCAACCTGAACGTGGAAACCATGTATTTCCTGTCGGCGTACAAGAACCTGTTCTCCGGCGTGGCCACCGTCAACGACCATTTCCCCCACGAGATCAACGACCCCTTCATTCCCCGCCTGCCCATACGCGTCATCAAGGAATACACCCTGGCCCACGAGTGCTCGTCCTACGACCTGAAATGGGGCAAGGGCATAGAGATAGAGCACAAGATGGCGCAAGAGAAGGACTGGCCCTTCATCACGCACCTGGAAGAGGGCTTTGATCCCGAGTCGCAGGACGGCATCAGCATCCTGGAGCGGCTGGGCTGCCTGGACAACCGCGACCTGTTCATCCACTGCATAGGCTTTTCCGACGAAGACGTGGCCAAAACGGCCAAGGCCGGCGCGTCCGTGTCCTGGTGCCCGGCGTCCAACATGTTCATGTTCAACGTCACCTGCAAGATCCGGAAACTGCTCAAGGCCGGGGTCAACGTGGCCATAGGCACGGACTCCACGCACACCGGATCCATCAACCTGATGGCTGAGGTGAAATTCGCGCGGGAAACCTACCGTAGGCTGTACGGCGAGGACCTTCCGGCCGAAACCCTGTTCCGCATGGTCACCATCAACCCGGCGCGGGCCTTCCGCATGCAGGACAGGGTAGGCACCCTGGACGAGGGCAAAAAAGCCGACATCCTGGTGCTCCGCGCCCGCCACGACGATCCCTACGAGAACCTGGCTCGAGCGGACATGGACGACGTTGAGTTCCTGTCCGTGGACGGCGAACCGGTATACGCGGACGAGCGCTTTGCCGAGCTCATGCCGGAGGGCCCGCACGAAACAGTGACCGTTGGCGGCAGGGCCATGAGCGTGAAAGGCACGCCCCTCAGCCTGTACCGCGCCGTGCGCGAGGCGGTGGGCTTCAAGAAAAAGCTGGGCTACCTGCCCTTTGAGTGCTAACAGGACGATGAAAAGCCGCCGTCGGCTTTTTGGCAACCCGCTCACGGGCCCAAGGATGGCCGAGGACGGCAACTTGTACTATACTGAAGACCCGCGCGGGCGCCGCAAGCGCCGCGCCGCGTAACACGAGGGGAGACGATGCCCAAGCTCGCTGCGTTCAGGTCCAATTCGGTCATATACTTCAACGGGGATGTGGCCGACAAGGTCTACGTCCTCCAGAGCGGCCGCGTCAGCCTCAATTACACGGACATAGAAAACGGCAAGGACATCCACGAGGTCATAGAGCGGGGCGAGTTCTTCGGGGTAAAAAGCTCGTTGGGCCACTACCCGCGCGAGGAAAACGCCGTGGTGCTCCAGGACGCGTCCGTGCTGGCCTTCACAGTGCCGGAATTCGAGCAGTTCGCGTCGTCCAACACCCGCATCATACTGAAAATGCTCAAGGTGTTCTCCAACCAGCTCAGGCGCATCCATGGCCAGGTGGAGAACCTCATGGAAAACCAGACGTCCGTCAACCCGGAGAACGGCCTGTTCCGCGCCGGCGAGTACTACCTCCGCAACCGGCTGTATTCCCAGGCCCGCTACGTGTTCGGGCGCTACCTGACCTACTACCCGGCCGGGCGCATGGCCGAGCAGGCGGGGCGCTTCCTTGAGGCCGCAGAAACCGCGCTGACGCGGTATGGCGACGGCAAGGGTCCGGCTCCTTTGGCCGGGTCCCAGGCGGGCAGGCCGGACACCGAGCCCCAGGCCGCCACCGCGCCCAGGCCCCAGGCCCAGGCGGCGCTCACTGACGTTGCCAAGGATTACTACAACGCGGTCAGCCTATTCAGCCAGGGCAAACACCAGGACGCCCTGAAAGAGTTCAAGCGCATCATGGACGCATCCGGTGACGACGGCGAGTACGGCCCCAAGGCCGCCTTTGACCTGGGCCGCTGCTTGTACGCCCTGTCCCAGTGGGACGCCACCATACGGCACTTCACGGGCATCATACAGTCAACGCCCAGGCACCCGGACATGGCTGACATCCTGTTCATGATGGGCCAGGCCTGGGAGAAGAAGGGCGACAACGAGCGCGCGGCCGGCTTCTACAAAAAGGTCCTGTCCATGCCGGGCGACGAGGATTCAAGCGCCAGGATCAAGGCCCGTAAGGCCATGAACGCCATGGGAGGCGCCTGATGTCCGACCTGTCCGGTTTCAGCCGCTTTGCCAGAACCTACCAACCCGGGGAGCTGATCTTTGCCGAGTACGAGCCCGGCGACAGTTTTTACCTGATCCAGGCCGGCAGGGTACGCATAACCAAAATCGTCGGGGACATAGAGAAAAACATAGACATACTCCAGCCGCCTGAGATCTTTGGCGAGATGGCCATTCTGGAGGGCGCTCCGCGCTCAGCCAACGCCATTGCCCTGGACACGGTCAAGGTCCTGGAATTCAACCGCGCCAACTTTGAGATACTCATGATGGGCAATCCCCAGATAGCCCTCAGGCTCCTCAGGCTGTTTGCCAAGCGCATATACGACCAGAAGCGCCGCTTCATGATCCTGACCCTGGAGGATCCCCAGGCCAAGATAGCGGACGTGTTCCTCATGCTGGACGAGACGCGCGCGCCCATGAACCAGGGCGCGGCCGAGCTGGACGGCGACAAGCGCGAGTTCAAGGTAACCGTGGACGACGTGGCGCACTGGGCCGGCATGAACCTGAACGACGTGCAGACCATCCTGGGCCATTTCTCCAACCAGCGCCGCGTGGAGCTGTACCAGGACCGCATCGTGGTCAAGAACATCAACGACTTTATCCGCTTTGTGAATTCCAAACGCAAGAAATAGCGGAGGCCCCCGCCGTTCCGGCCGCCGTATTCCTCTGGGCTTCTTTACCAGTCTGGTTTGCCCAGAAGGCTCCGTACGGCCAGACTGGCCATGATATGGCCGGCGGCCTGGGGCACAAAAGGTGCCGACCCCTGGACGACACGGATACGCACCCCGTCCACCACCTGGCCTGCCCTGAGCCCGTCAGGCGGCGGGGCCGGCGGAGCGGGAGGCTCGTCCGTCCACACGGCCAGGATACGGGCCGGCGTGCCCGGACCGGCCTCCGGTTCCAGGCCCTGTTCCAGGGCGCGCGCGCGTTCCAGCCACGCGGCCCTCTTTTCCTGGCGCGAAGGCGGGCGAACCCAGCCAAAGCGCCTGAGCCTCTGCCGCACCCGTTGGGCCAGGGGACAGCCCGAACTGTCCCACAGGGAGCCCACGCGCAGGCGTTCCGGCGCCAGTCGGCCAGCGGTGCCCATGCAGGTGGCAAAGGGCAGGTCCCGCTCAAGCAAAGCCGACAAGACGTTGACCTTGGGGTTGAGGCTGTCTATGCAGTCCAGGTGAAAGTCGCAGTCGGCGGGTATGCTGTCCGCGGCCGCGGCGCCGCGGACCAGGGACCCGACCAGGCGTATGTCCACGTCCGGGTTCACGCGCCTTGCGGCAGAGGCAAAAGCGTCGGTTTTGGGAAGGTCCACGGTGTCGCGGTAGCCAAAGTACAGCCGGTTGAGGTTGGATTCGGCAACCCGGTCAAAGTCCACGGCCACAATGCCGCCAACGCCAGAGCGCACCAGGTCCATGGCGGCCGCGGCCCCAACGCCGCCCAGACCCCACACGCATACCCGCGCCGATGCAAGAATGCGCGCCCCCTGTTCGCCAAAGAGTATCCTGCTTCTGTCGTCAAAGGGCATGCCCAAAGGCCTCCGTGAAATTGGCGTACAGCCTGTTCTCCAACTCGGCCGGCTCCATATCTCTCAAGCCGGCCATCCGCGCGATGATAGCGGGGATGTCGGCAAAGGTCGAGTATTGCCTGGCCAGGGGGGCGTGGGGCTGGGGTGAAACGCGCGGAGGCTGGAACGGGGCGTCGCTTTCCGTAAGGACGCGGCCCACAGGCAGGAGCGCGGCGCACTCCGCCGCCGAACGCTTGCCGTTGAGCACGGATGCGCCGAAGGAGAAAAACGAGCGCGGGCAGCGCTCCAGGAGCGCGCGGGCCTCGTTGAGGGGACCGGGCCAGGAATGAAAGACCACGGCGGGCAGGGCCGACAGGCGCCGCGCGTACTCGAACACAATGTCGTTGGCGCGCCGCAGGTGCAGGATGACCGGCAGGCTGTGGCGCGTGGCCAGGTCCAGCTGGGCCTCGAACACGCAACGCTGGGTAGCCTCGTTGGCGGGGGTGCGGACGCGTTCGGGACGGTCGCCAAAGAAGTCAAAACCGCATTCGCCCACGGCCGCCAGGGCTCCGGACTCGGCGAGCCCCTCCACGAACGGCAGCAATTCCGGATCGGGCGCCTGGGGATGCACCCCGGCGGACACCAGCCAGGCTCCCGCGCCATCCATGGCGCGGCGGGAGCTTTGAAGCCCTGCCGGATCATGGACGGACGCCACGCCCAGGACGCCGAGGGAACGGTACGACCCGGCCAGGTCCGGCTGGACGGCGGCCAGGTCGTTGGCGTGGAAGTGGGCGTCCGTCAGCACGATGGTCGCCGGAAACTACAGGTCGGCCAGAAGACTCCTGGCGTCGTGCTCCATGGACGGATCGTCAAACCAGTGTTCGTCCAGGGCATGCTTGAGCAGGGTCTTGGCCTCCTCCGGACTGCCGTACTGGGCGTTCAGGGTGGCCAGGGCAAGCACGTAGGATCCGCGCAGGGCGGCCGCGTCATCAGGAGACGCTTGCCTGAGGGCGGACAGGGCCTTGGCGCCCGAACCTGAGGCAAGGCCGGACAGGGACGCGTACCAGGCCGCCCTGGCAGCGCCTGCCGGATCGGCCGCTTCCTTGTACATGCGGATGGCCTCCAGGCACAGCTCCCAGGCCCGGGGATAATCCATCTCGTCGTAGGCGTTGATGCCCGCGTTGTACATGGCCTCGGCCTCGTTGCCGGCGCCAGCCCACAGGAGCTCGGCGCCAAGGTCGCTCACGTCCTCGGCCCGCACGCCGCCGGCGGTGCTTTCCTGTCCGGCGCCCTTGGCTATCTTCTCGAGCTTGGCTGCGACCGTGGCCACCACGCCCGCTGGCGCCTTCTTCTTGATCAGGGTGTCTATCACGTAGACGCCGGCATTCCCGAGCACCAGGGTGTCGCCACCCTGTATGGACAGCTCGAGCACGGCCTTGGACCCAAGGCGCACGGTCTGGCTGGAATCAAAGCTGTCGCCAAAATCCAGGGCCTTCCAGGCTCCCTTGCTCTGGACTTCAACCGTTCCGTCCACAAAGGCCACGGTCACGGGCAGGGCGGCCACCGCGGCCGCGAACAGCAAGAGGGCAGCCAGGAACGCAACGATACGTTTCTTATACATTGTTCCACCTTCCCGGAGCGCGCAGGGTCGGCCTTGCGGCCGTCAAAACAAGCGTTCCGGCACACAGAAAAGTATACGCCGAACCCGGTCAAAATCACAGCGCGGCCGCCATTTTTGTGGCCAGGATATGTCACGGACGGAACGGACCCGGCCTGGCGGGCTTTCCCCGCACGACGCGTTCCGGCTAGGATACCGCCATGATAGAACCTGTCATAGACGACCCCGTCGAGGCGGGCCACCTGGCATCGCTGCCCCCGGACGGCATCACCATATTCACCCTTGAGGGCGACTCCGTCCGCGGCGCGCTGGCGTCGGGCACGAGGATGCTGTCCCTCATGCGGCGCGCACACGGTCTGGGCGTGCTGGAAACGCTGGTGCTGGGCAAGGCCTACCTGGCCGCCGGGCTTCTGTCCGTCACGATCAAGGGCGACGACAGGCTGGCCGTGCGCGCGGACGGCTCGGGTCAGGCCCAGGGCTACGCGGTTGAATGCACGGCGGCCGGCGGGGTGCGCGGCCGCCTTTTTTTGTCGCCCTTCCAGCTGGACGCCCCGCCGGAGAGCCTGGATACCTCCGGGCTGGTTGGTCCGGGCACCCTGTCCGTCACCCGCTTCATGGCCGGCAGGACCGAACCCTTCACGGGCAGCGCCGCGGCAAAAACCGGCGACCTGGCCCGGGACCTGGCCTGGTACTTCCACGCGTCCGAGCAGATAAAAACCAGCTTTACCCTGGGCGTTCGGCTGGACAAGCAGGGGCGCGTCATAGGAGCGGGCGGTCTGTACCTCCAGGCCCTGCCCTTTGCCTCGGACGAGGCGCTGGAGCGCGTGGAGCGGCTGGTGTACAGCCTGCCATGCCTGGGAAGCGCCTTTGCGGAAGGCGTTTCCCGGCGGGACCTGGCCTTCAGGTTCTTCACCTTCTTTGACCTCAACCTGCTTGAGGAGCGGCCCCTGGCCTTTTCCTGCCCGTGCGACAGGGAGCGCATGGCCGGCTTCCTCAGGGCCCTGCCCAAGGACGAGCGGGACGACCTTGCGGCCAACGGCCCCTTTCCCGTCGAGCTTGCCTGCCACAACTGCGGCTCCGTGTACAGCTTCACGGAAGCTGAAATCAAGGGCATGCTGGCCTGAGAAAACCGGCGTTCAGTCCTTCCGTCCGTCCAGCCAGTCGCCCAGGCGCTCCAGGGCGTCAGGAAAATTGGCGCGGCCGTAGCCAACGCGGAAGTGCGCCTGGTCGTACCGGTAAAAGCGGCCGGGCAGGATGAGGACGCCCGCCTCAGCCACCAGGCGCTCGGCCAGGCTTTCGGCGTCCGAGCCGTCGGCCAGGCGCGGAAAGCCTATGGACCCTCCCTCGGGCCGGACCCAGGCGGCAAAATCCGGCCGCTCGGCCAGAAAGCGCTCGAACACGAGCAGGTTCCGGGCGACCAGGGCGCGGTTCCTGCCCACGATGCGGTCCAGGCTCCGGAGGGCTATTTCGGCCAGGACCTCGCTGGGTCCGGACGAGCATATCGAGTTGTAGTCCTTGACCACGGCCACCCGGTCCAGCACGTCGGCGCGCCTGGACGCCAGCCAGCCCACGCGGAGGCCGGCCAGGCCGGAGTGCTTGGACAGCACGTCCAGGGCCACGCCGTTCTCGTACACCTCGCACACGGACGGAAGGCGCCGCGCCTGCTCGCGCTCCAGGCGCCGGTACACCTCGTCCACCAGAAGCAGGGCCCCGGTGCGCCTGGCGTAGGTCACCACCGCCTCGAACTCGTCACGCGTGAGCAAGGCGCCCGTGGGATTGTGCGGCAGGTTGAGGACGATGATCTTGGCCGTGCCGCCCGACAGGCCGGGCAGTTCGTCCGGATCCAGGGTCCAGCGCGCCGCGTCGCCCTGGCCGTCCACGCGCAGGTTCCAGTCCACCACCCGGCAACCGAGGGCCCGCGGTATCTCCCCCAGGGACTGGTAGCACGGCGCGTTGACCACCACCGTGTCGCCCGGGGAAAGCTCGGCCATGAACAGGTTCAGGATGGCTTCCTCGGCGCCGGCGTGCACGAACACCTGGTCGGCGCCCAGGCCGGCATACAAGTCCGCTATGGACGCCCGGAGGCTGGGCGCGCCCCGCGTCTCCGTGTAGCCCAGGCGCAGGTCCAGGAGCCGGTCCAGGGCGTCCGGGTCCATGGCCAGTAGCTCGCGGACCGGGAAGGTCTCGCAATCTGACGAGCAGAGGAGCCACTTGGCGCTGAACTCGTGTTTGGCAAAGAAGCGCTCTAGCTCGAATGGCTGGAACATGGTCACGCTCCCCTCCCCTTGACCGCCCCGGATATGTGCACCCCGCCGCAGAGCACCCAGGGCAGGATGCTTGAGCCAAAGGACACGGTTTCCTTCGACACAGCCCGCACGTCGTTGAACAGGCGCGCCAGGTTGCCGGCCACCATGGTCTCCGCCAGCGGGCGGATTATCCTGCCGTCCTCCACCAGGAAGGAGTTCTTGGCCACGCCGGAGAAGTCCCCGTTTTTAGAGGGTGAGCCCCCGGAAAAGCGGGACATGACGATGCCGCGCTTAACGGACGCCACCATGTCGGTATACGGGGTCCCGCCCGGCTCCATGATTACGGCGCCGCCGCCCGACGGACAGCGCGGCAGGCCCGTCTTGTTGGATCCGTACAGGCCCAGGGTGAAGCTTTCCAGGCGGCCGGCCTCTATGATGGAGCAGTTCTCGGCCCGGAAACCGTCTCCCGTGTAGCCGTAGCCCAGCTCGACGCGCGGCCCGTTAGGTTCGGAGCGCACGGTAACCAGGGGCGACAGCACGCGCCGGCCCAGTTTCTTTTTCCAGGGCGAGTTGCCGGTGATCAGCGCGTAGTCGCCCAGATACGCGTCGTCCAGGAAGGACAGAAAATCCCCAAGGCAGTCGGGCGTCAGTATGAGATCTCCCTTGAAGGCGCGGTCCACCGGCCGGGCGTCCAGGCTGGCCGCCGACTCGCGCATGAGCCTGTCCAGGGTGCCCCATTGGGCAAGCGGAGTGTCCAGGGACAGGTGGCTGGCGCCCGAGCTGTTGAAGCTGGACGCGCGGCCGCCCTTCTTGGTGGTGAACATAGCGGAAAAGTCGTATGCGCCGTCGCGCTCGGCGAATTCGGCGCCGTTTGAGTTGGCGTAAAACGTATCCACGGCCACAAAGTCCAGCACGCACTGCTCCAGCATGGTGTCCGGGTACTCTCGGCCGGCGTAGTCCACGAATTCGCGCAGACGAGCGTACATGGCCTCCGAATCCGGCTTGTCCTGCCCGCGGCTGAAGCGCTCCAGCTCACGGGCCGGGGATATCCCGTTGGCCGGATCGGGCCGCCCGGCGCGGGCCGTGGCCACGGCTTCCTTGGCCGCCGTGCGTATGGCCTCCGGCGACGCGTCGTTGACGGACACCGAGCCCTTGCGCGAACCGACCAGGGCCATCACGCCTATGGACACGTTGGCCGTGGTCCGGTACAGGCTCATGCGGCCAGAGTCCACGTTCAGTTCGCTCTTCTCGCCCCGGGTCAGCGACGCCACGGCCTGGTCGGCGCCGGCGTCCTTCAGTTCCTTGAGCGCGGCCCGTACCACGTCCATTCCGTCTGCGCGATCCGTCATGCCCGGCCTCCCACGTTCATCCTGCAGCGTATGGCGGGGCCGCCCATGCCCACCGGTATGGACTGCTTCTTGCCGCACATGCCGGCGGCGGTCCAGCTCATGTCCCGCGACACGGCGCTCACGGTCTTGAGCACGTCAAAGGCCACGCCGGATACGGTGCAGTCCCTGACCGCTGGGCCGAGCTTGCCGCCCCGTATTTCGTAGCCCATGGTCACGCCGAACATGAACTCGCTGGTGGAATCCGCCTGGCCGTTGGACGGGCGCAGGAAGTAGTAGCCGCGGTCCACTCCGGCTATCATGTCCTCCAGACTGCTCTGCCCTGGCAGAATGGCCGTGTTCCGCATGCGTATTATCGGCTCGTCGGAAAAGCCGTACGCGCGCGCGTTGCCCGTGGGCTCGGCGCCGAAGTGGGCGGCGCTCTCCTTGTTGTGCATGTACGACGAAAGCACCCCCCGGTCTATGATCACGGCGTCCCGCGCCTCTATTCCCTCGTCGTCAACCCACACGGGCACCGGGCAGCGCCGTCCTAGGGCGTCGTTCGCAAAATCCGTAAGACTGATGAGGGGACTGGCCACGGGCTGGCCCAGGTAGTCGGCCGCCACAGACCCGCCCAGCACCAGGTCGGCCTCCACCGTGTGGCCTATGGCCTCATGGGCCAGGATGCCGGCCAGGTCAGCGTCCAGGATCACGTCATGGGTACCTGGTTTGGCGTACACGCCCCGGGCCTTTTGCCTGAGCCGTTCGGCTAGCAGGTCTAGGCGGCCGTACAGGGCTGATGGCTCGGAAAAAACGTCCTCAAAGCTGCCCAGACCGCCGAACACATCATACAGCTCTATGGGCTCTCCCCTGGCGGCCAGGGTCAGGGACACAAAAATCAAGGTACGCGGTATGAGCGACCAGGAGTCGGCCCCGTCCGACGTGGCCAGGGTTTTCTCCATGTCCAGGCGGCTCAAGCCCAACGAACGGGACGCCAGGCCCGGCAGGCTCTTGGCGCAGTGCGCGTCCAGGTCGCGCATGAATTCAACCAGCTCGGACTTGGACCGCCCAGGCGAGCCTGAGGCCAGGTCGTGGTCCCCGGTCCCGGGCCTGGACGGCAGGAGCCCCGCGTCGCGCCCCTCCTTGGAAGCCAGGAACAGGGCATTGGCCGTGGCCCGCTCCACGCACGAGCGCAGGGCGGCCCGGTCCTTCTCGGGGGACGACGCGAAACCCCACACGCCGTTTTTGTGCACGCGGGCCGACACCCCGGACTGCGTACCCGAGCCATTGGACACCACGTCGCCGTTCAATAAACTGATTTGTGACGACCGGTTCTCCTGGCTCCGCACTTCCGTGTACTCGGCAAAGGGACGGGCGCTATCGGCCAAGCCGCTGTGTTTCATGAAGCCTCCGGCGCATAACGATACCAGCGCGGCGTTTTTTTCTCAACCTGCCGGCTGGCCACGGGCACTAAACAATAGGGAGCCTCTAATAACCATGGGGTTTTTAGAGGGTTCCCAATAGATTGAGGTCGGTCCCGGCCGGGGACAAGACCTAAGGAGGTTGACATGTCAGAAAATCTTGGCCGGTTCCTGGAAGATACCCAGCGCAACAACATCGTCATCCAGCTGGCCATACGGCAGGTGGATACCCGGGATTTCATTGCCTGCCTGGTCGGTCTGGACGACGAGTCCCGCCAGGCCCTGTACCGGAACATATCCAAGCGCGCGTACGAGGCCGTGCAACAAGACATGGAGTCGGACGCGGGCACCCTGGGCCCGCAGGCCATTGCCGGCGCCGTATCCACGTTCAAACGCCTCCTTAAGCGTTTTGACCGCATGGAAGGCTCCGCCCAGCCGCCAACGCCCGAGTACCTGAGCCGGCCGTCTAGCCTCTTTGAGCAGGCGGCCAATTTTATCCATCTGGCCCGCATGGTCGACGGCGATCGCTACGACGACATCCAGGCCTTGTCCGATTCCTGCCCGGACGCATTTACCCGCCTGGGCCTGCGCCTGGTGGCGGACCAGACGGATCCCCTCCAGGCGCGTATCAGGCTGGAAAAGCTGAAGGCCGCCATGCTGGCCGACGAGGAACGCCGCCTGGACCTGGCGCTGGAGGGCTTTGACAGCGTTCTCAGCCACGACCGGCCCGGCCTGACCGCGGAGAAGGTGCTGGACCTTGCCGGCCGGGCCTGAGCCGGACGACGGCCGCTTCCTGGCCGACGCCCTGTCCTGCGTGGACCGCCTGTGTGCGTGGCTCAAGAAGGAGCTGCTCGACGAGCAGGCGGCCGAGGAGCTTGCCCAGGACACCCTGGCCGAGGCCTGGCTGTCCAGGCGCTCGTTCAGGGGCGCTTCCAGCCTGTCCACCTGGATGCACGGCATAGCCAGGAACCTGGCGCGTTCGCGCGTGCGGAAGGCGGACGCGCTGTGCGACTCCCTGCCCGCCGACTGCGCCAGCGACCGGGCCCTGCACGGCCGCCCGGACGGGGAGTGGCGGCGGCTGTGCGTGGACCTGATGCTTGAGGGTTTGAGCCCGGCTGACCGCGAGCTGTACCGCCTGTTCTACCGCGAGCGCCGTCCCATATCCGAGCTGGCCAAAACGCTTGGCCAGCCGGAAGGGACCATCAAGTGCAGGCTGTTTTACATACGGCGGGCGCTCTCAAGGCTCGCTTGAGGAAAGCCCTACCACGCGCTGCCCTCGCTGCACACGTTAATGGTCAAGTTACCATTTGTGTTGGCATTCGAGACGACAGCCGTGACCGATCCATGTCAATGATTATACCCCCTCAAAGAATTTAATCTCCGAAGATCACGGGTCATGTCAAGTATTTTGTGTAAACCCGTTATGCCCATCTTACAGATAAGGCTTAACTCGTGATTCATAGAAGGTCATGAGTTCG
>JAFGJV010000035.1 GCA_016928955.1 Spirochaetales bacterium | reverse complement strand
GGGCACCTCCTTTGGAGTAGCGGAGATGCCCCTGCTACGCCAAGCGGACGCGCCGCGCTTGCTTCTGAGCGATTTTCAACAAGGTTCACGGCACTATGGAAGGCGTCCTCAGCACCGGCTTGCCATGTTCCGATAGTTACAGTGGAGGGCGAGCAATGAAACGAGCCATGACGTTCATCCTGGCCATGGTCGCGGCTGCCGCGGCCTTTTCCCAGGACGCGGACCAGAGCGGCGCCGTCGTGCCCAGGGAATGGAGGGGCATAGCCCTTGGCATGGGTATGGAGGAAGTGAAGGCCGCCCTGGCCAAGGACAGCCTGTATTTCTACCGCGGCGAGCCCGACGTGAGCCTTTTGCCTCGCCCGAACGAAAGTATCATAGAGGTGGCTGGCCTGTCCTACGTACAGCGCGCCTTTTTCCAGTTCTACGAGGGAAAACTCTTCGTCATGATATTCGCCATGGACGAATCCAAGATGGATCATTACTCCCTGTTTACGACCCTGTCCGCCAAATACGGTAAACCTGACACCCTGTCCCCGTCGGAAAGCGTATGGACGGACGGCGCCACGCGGCTGTCCCTGGAGCGGCCCCTGGCCGTCAAGTACATGGACATAGCAGTATTTGAAGCCATCCTGGACGCCGGCCAGGAGGAACGCTCCGTGGAGGATGTGCTGAGATCGGATTTCCTCGGTTCGTTCTGACGCGTATGGGCGCTTGATGCCGCCCCGGCGCCAGCCTGTCAGCGCCCGGAGTCTGTGTTCTCCATGCCAAGCACCTTGAGGCGATAGCGGAGTCGTCGCTCGTTGATGTCCAGCTCGCGGGCTGCCGCGCTCTTGTTGTTGTCGTAGCGCTCCAGAACGCGGGCAAGAAACTGCCGCTCGAAATTGGACATCACCTCGTCATACGAGCCTTCGGGCATCTGCGACGTGGCGGGGGCCGGCTCGTCCTCCAGGGGCAGGAAAATATCCGTTTCCGTCAGGTACTCGCCCCTACAGAGCACCACGCCGCGCTCTATGACGTTCTCCAGCTCGCGTACGTTGCCGGGGAAGGGATAGCGCATGACCCTGGCCATGGCCTCCGCCGTTATGCCGTGGACCCTTTTGCCAGCCTTCATGGCGTATTTGCGTATGAAGTACTCAACCAGGTAGGGAATGTCCGTGCGGTGCTCGCGCAGGGGCGGTATGGTGACGGGAACCACGTTGACGCGGTAATAGAGGTCGGCCCGGAAGCGGCCGTTGCGCACCTCGGCCTCCAGGTCGCGGTTGGTAGCCGCTATGATGCGCACGTCGGCTTCCCTGGCGGCGTTCTCGCCTACGCGCTCGTAGGAACCGAACTGCAGGACGCGGAGCAGCTTAACCTGTATGCCCGGCGGTACCTCGCCTATCTCGTCGATGAACAGCGTGCCGCCGTTGGCCAGGGCAAAGCGCCCTGTCCTGTCGTTCATGGCCCCGGTGAACGAGCCTTTGACGTGGCCAAAGAGCTCGCTCTCTATCAGGTTTTCCGGCAGGGCGGCTATGTTGACCGGCACAAAGGGCTTGGAGCGTCTCGGGCCCAGGAGATGGATAGCCCGCGCTATCAACTCCTTGCCAGTGCCGCTCTCCCCCGATATCAGCACGGTGGAGTCGCTGCGGGCAGCCCGGGCGGCCATGGACAGCACCTTTTCCATCTCGGGGCTGTGCGACACGATGGTCTGGCTCCGGCTTTCGCCCAGGGCCTCGATCAGGGCGCGGTTCTCTCGCTCGACCTCGTTTTTCTCCATCAACCCGCGTATGAGCTTCCGTAGGTCGTCAGCTGATAGGGGTTTGGGCAGGGCTCCATACGCGCCTATCTTCATGAGCTCCACGTCCATGGTGATGTCCTGATCGGACAGGAGGAGAACGATCTCGCAGCCGGGGTTGGCCGCCTTGAGAAGGACGATGGAGTCGGCCGCGTTGACCGGCACGGCCTCTGGGTCCAGGAGGACCAGGTTCATGCCTGCGGCCAGGTTCTCCGGATCCAGGGCCTCCTCGCCAGAGCTGACGCGGAGGGCGCAGCCGGGCACGGTTTCGGCCGCTTTGCGGATTTGGCTGCCCACGCCTTCGTCGACCAGGGCTAGTATCTCGAAATCTGCTTCGTTGCTCATGACGCTGACCCGACCTCCTGGTCGTATTGGAGTCTGTACAGATTGTAGTATATTCCGCGCCGGGCGACGAGTGTGTCGTGGTCGCCCGCTTCCGCAAGCCGTCCTTCCGACAGCACCAGGATGGTATCCGCGTGGCGTATGGTGGACAAGCGGTGGGCTATGGCTATGGTCGTTCGGCCCTTCATGAGCTCGGACAGGCCTGCCTGCACCAGGCGTTCGGTCTCAGTATCCACGGAGCTGGTCGCCTCGTCCAGCATGACAATGGCCGGATCGTGGGCAACCACCCGGGCAAAGGACAAAAGTTGCCGCTGCCCCGACGATAGGGACGACGCGCCCTCGCTCAGTTTCTCGTCATAGCGTCCGGGCAGGCGTTCTATGAACTCGTGGGCATGGACCGCCTTGGCCGCGTCCTCAACGGCAGCCCTGTCCAGTTCCAGGCCCAGTCCTATGTTCTCTGCCACCGTACCCGAGAACAGGAACACGTCCTGCATGACCGGGCGCACGCTGGAACGCACCTGGCCAAGGGGCAGGTCCTTGATGGGCACGCCGTCCAGGCGGATTTCACCCTTCTGGACGTCCCACATGCGCGTGAGCAGGGCGCCTATGGTCGTCTTGCCCGCGCCGGTGTAGCCCACGATGGCCACCGTCTGCCCGGGTTCCACGGTAAAGGACAGGTCCTTGATAACCCAGTCCTGGTCCTTGTACGCGAACCATACCTGGTCGAACTCGATGCGGCCCCTGGCCTGCCCAGGCAGGCTGGCCACTGGCCGGTCCGTCACGCGCTCGTCAGCGTCCATCAGCTTGAACACCCGCTCTCCTCCGGCCATGGCGCTCTGGAGTATGGTGTACTTCTCCGATATGTCCTGGAGCGGCGAGTAGAACATGCGTATCAGGTTCACGAAGGCTATCAGCGTGCCCAGGGATATGAGACCGCCCTCATGGAAGCCCGCGCCGAACCACAGCACCACGGCCGTGCTGGTGGAGGAGAAGAATTCTATCAGCGGGCGGAAGGTGGCAAAGACGTACATCTCTCCCAAGTTGGCCTTCATGAGCTCCCGGTCGTGCCCCTCGAAGTCAGCGGTACTCGGCCGCTCGCGCCCGAACAACTTGACCACGGCCACGCCGGACACGTGTTCGGCTATGAACGCATTGACCTTGGACAGCCAGGTCCGCTGTTTTCGGAACGCGTCCCTGGCCCTGCGCCGGGATATGGACGTGGCCACGAGCACCGGCGGCAGGGTTAGGACGGTCACCAGGGCCAGCCGCGGGCTCATAACGGCCAGCACGCCAATCACGCCCACCATGATGCTCAGGTCTTTTATGAACGACACCACCACGCTGGTAAAAAACTCGTTGATGGTCTCCACGTCGCTGGTCAGCCGCGTGACCAGGCGGCCCACCGGTTGCCTTGACAGAAAGGCCAGGGACTGGCCGGTCGTCCGCGTGAACAGGTCCATGCGGAGGTCCTTCATCACGCGCTGACCAATCAGGCTGGTGGTCCAAGTCTGGGCAAAGGTGCCCAAGAGCACGACCCCAAGTATCATGAGGAAGGCCAGCGCGTTTCGTTTCACCGTGGCCGCGTCTGAGGCGCGCAGTCCGCGCGCGGCCTCGGGGCTCAGGGCGCCCACCCAGGACTCGGGGGCTACCAACCAGCCGTCCGCAAGGACAGGTCCGTTGATGCTCGATCCGGGGGACACGTCCCTGGCCACGCCGCCCGGCAAGACGCGGATGCCCGCTTCCCTGGTCAGGTAGTAGGGACCCGGATCCAAAACGCCTTCCGCCTGCAGCTCGGCCTTGCGTTTTTCCCCAAGTGTAGAGAGGTCGTGGGGCCGGAGGAACACCCGCCCAAGGGCCCTGGGCGCGTCGTCCGGCACATCCAAGCCAAGTACCCTGGCACTGCCCTCGTGGTCCTGGCTCAGGGCGGCCCAGGACACCACCAGGGCCTCGTCCATGGTTTTCTGCACGACCACCGGCATCACCAGCTCGCCCAGGGTGGTAACGACCAGGGCCAGGGCGGCCACCACAAGCAGCCCGCGGTAGGGCTTAACGTATCTCAGTATTCGTTTGACGATGGCGCCGTCGTAGCCTTTGACTATGTCGTCGGTCTCGAAGAAGTCGGGCATGCTCACTCCTGTCCCGCGCCGGCGGTGGTCGCGCTGAGGGCCTGCATGGCCGCTATCTCTGCATAGAACCCGTCCTCTGACGCCAGTTCCGCCGGGCTGCCCAGCTGGATAAGGCGGCCTCCGTCCAGGACGGCCACCAGGCTGGCGCGCTTGAGCGTGGATACGCGGTTGGACACGATCAGGGTGGTCCTGCCCGCCCGAGCGGCCAATACGGCTCCCAGGATGCGTTCCTCGGTTTCCGTGTCCACCGCCGACAAGGCGTCGTCCAGCACCAGGATTTCCGGGTCCGCAGCCAGGGCCCGGGCTATGGCCACGCGCTGTTTCTGCCCTCCCGACAGGGTCAGGCCGCGCTCGCCGACCACGGTATCCCAGCCCTTGGGAAACGCCTCCAGGTCGCGGTCCAGGGCACTGGCCTTGACCACTTCCAGAAAACGCTCCTTGGGCAGGTCAGGATTGGCGAACAGCACGTTGTTCCTGATGCTGTCCGAGAAAAGGAAGCTGTCCTGGGGTACAAAGCCCAGGGCGGAGCGCAGGCGCTCTAGATCGAAAGACCCCACATCCGTGCCGCCTACCAGAACGGAGTCGCGCGGCGGCTCGACGATGCGGGCCAGGGTCTTGAGCAGGGTGCTTTTTCCAGAGCCGACGCGCCCGAGTATTCCCAGGATGGCGCCGCGCGGCACCCGGATGGAAACCGAGTCCAGGGCCGGCCGCGCGTCATCCGCGTACCGGATGGTCAGGTCGCGGAACTCCACATCACCCGCCGGAACGGCATCGGGCTTGGGCGCAGCGCCATCAGCAAAGCGGGGTTCCTGGTCGTGATCAAGGATCGCGTTGACGCGCTTGAGGCTGGCCGCCCCCCGCTGGATCATGTTGACGGTAAAGCCGGCGCCCAGCATGGGCCAAAGGAGCATTTCCAGGTAGGCAAGCATGGCCGCCAGAAGACCGGGCGACATGCGGTTCTCCAGCACGGCGGTTCCGCCCACAGCTATCAGCACCAGGGTGGACAGGCCGCCCAGGAAGGTGATGAGCGGGAAGAAGAAACCGAACACCTTGACCAGCTTCATCGATGCGTCGCGGTAGCGGTCGTTGGCCTCGGAGAAGCGACCGGCAAAATGCTTTTCCTTAACGAACGATTTGACCACGCGTATGCCCTGCAGGGTTTCCTGGGCCACCGAGCTGACGTCCGAGTATATTTCCTGAACGCGCTTGAACCTCGCGCCCACCAGTTTTCCGAAGAAAATGATCAACACGGTCACCAAGGGCAGCGGGATGATGGTCCATCCTGTGGTTGCGGGGCTCTGCGCGAACATGACCACCAGAATGGCCATGGACATGAACACGCCGTCCACAAAGGACACAAAGGCCATGCCGGTGGCCATGCGTATGGCCTGCATGTCGTTGGTGGCCCTCGCCATGAGGTCGCCCACGGCATTTTTACCAAAGAAAGTCATGGGCAGGACCATCAAGGTGCCAAAGAGCCGGTCCCGGAGATGGGTTTCTATGCGCCGAGACGCTCCGTGTATGAAATAGCGCCACATGAAGCGGCCAAGGGCGACCAGGGCGGCTGTGGCGACCATGGCGGCGCCTATGCCGAGCACGGCTTGCCTGCCCCCGCCGGCCGCTACGGTGTCCACGGCGCGCCGCAAGTACTGGGGCAACAGAAGCTGGGCCGCGTCCACGGTGACCAGGCAGAGCAGACCAAGCGCGTATCGAAGCCAGTATCGCTTGATGTACGGCAGAAGCGTCTTGAATTCCTTCAGCATGGCGGTGATTGTATCCGTCTTGCTGATTCTTGGCGAGGCCCACGGCGACGCAAAAATTCGGCCCGTGCTTACCGCGCGGCGGCGTCCGGATAAGCGCGTCGCCACAAAAGGCGCACCAGCGGGAGCGGCACCAGAATTGACAAAAAACGCCCACGCGCTGATACTGGCATCCATGCATGACACGTCTACGTTCCGTCCGGTTGCCCTCCTCGTGGTTCTTGCATGCGCCCTGTCGTCCTGCTCCCTGACGCGCGTGGGCGTGTACGCAAGCGACGCCTTCCTGGGCGAGGAAGACCCGGCAATAGCAGGAGCGGCCCTCCCTTCCTTCATGAAAGTGAGCGAGGTGCTCCTGGCAACCAATCCCTCCAAGCAAGGCAACGCCACCACGGTGGCATCGTTGTGGCTTCTGTACGCCACGGCGTTCCTTGACGGGGAAACGCTCTTCCTGCCTGACGACGCGTACCTGAAGCGCCAGGAACTCACGTCGCGCGCCCGCGCCCTCTGCCTGCGCGCCTACCGGCTTTTGTCGCCCTTCGTGGAAAAAAAGAGTCCGGGCTTTTTCTCTGTGGACTTCCAGCTGTCGCCTGGCGCGGACGCCCAGGCGCGTTCGGCCACCCAGTCCGCCCTGAAACCTTTCAAAAAAACAGACGCGGACCTCATGTACTACACGGCCGCGTCCATACTGGCGGCCTTCAGTTCCGATCCCCTGGACTTTGATCACGCCGCCAGGGTGCCTGCCGCCATCGCCCTGCTTGAAGGCGCCCTGTCCCTGGCGCCGGACCGCGCCGACATCCAGGAGCTCGCGTTTACCGTGTACGCGTCCATGCCTGCCGACCTGGGAGGTTCCCGGGAGCGGGCCGTGGCCGCCTACGAGTCCGCCATGGAAGCATCCGGCGGCAAGTCAGCCGGGCTTTTTGTGTCGCACGCCCTGATCATACGGGTGGCGGATGACGACGCGGCGGGATTTAAAGCCGACCTTGAGCGGGCCCTGGCCATCAGCGCCTCCGACGCGCCCCGGTCAGCCCTTATGAACGCCCTGGCCCGCCGCAAGGCGGCCTATCTCCTTGAACACATGGGGGACTACGTCCTCGACTATTCCACGGAAGGCGGTATCGCACCATGAAGCACCCAGGACGCTTTGTCCTCATCCTTTGCCTGCTTGCCTTGGCCATGCCGGCCGGCGCCCAAACCATTACCCTGCAGATAGGCGCCGCGGTTCCCGCCAACAGTCCCTGGGACCTCGGGCTCCGCAAGATAGCGGCCGAATGGTCGCGCATATCCGGCGGCGCGGTCCGACTGAATTTTCCCAAGAGCATGGCCAACGCCAGCCAGGAAGACATCATCCAGAAGATGAAGTTCAGCCTGGACGGCGCCCTCTTGGAAACGGCCGGCCTGTCCTTCATCGACAAGAACATCATGCTCCTGTCCATGCCGTCAGTGGTGCATGACGAGCGCGAGTTCGCGGCCGCCGTGAGCGCGGCCGAGCCCCTGCTGCGCAAGAGCATCGGCGAACGGTATGAAATCATCACCGTTGCCCAGGGCGGATGGATACGCTTTTTCTCCAACAAGGCCCTGGTCGTGCCCTCGGACCTGGTCAATGCCCGCATAGGCTCCAGCCAGTCCCAGGAGATACTCACCAAACAGCTCCAGGCCCTGGGCATGCGCGTGGTCAAGTCCGACGTGTCCACCATGCTGCTGCACTTCAACTCCAACGCCATAGACGTGGCCTACACCAGCCCCCTTTTGGTGGCCACCATGTGGAGCCAGTACAAGCGCTCCGTCAGCCACATGTCGGCCTTCCGCATAGCGCCCTTCTTTGGCGCCATTATCATCAACCGCAAGTCCTGGGACAGGGTGCCCGACAAGTTCAAGCCGGCCCTGCTCGAGGCCGCCGACCGCATAGCCGCAGAGATAGCCCAGGAAGCCCTCAAGCTGGAGAACCAGGCCATCGAGACGATGAAGCGCGAAGGCCTCTCGGTGCCCACGCTCGGCCCCGCCGACCAGGCCGCCTGGGATGAGCTGTTCATGGGCCAGCGCATGGAGAAGCTCCTTGCAGACTGGTACGCCCCCGAGTGGATGAGCGCGGTCCTGGGCGCGGTCCAGAAGGTCAAGGCGTCAGCTCCATGAGAAAAGTCCTCGGTTCTGTCGTCACCTGGGCCTCCGGCCTGTCGTTCGCGGTGCTGGCCGGCGTGGCCATAGTGGACCTGATCCTGTCCCGGGTGTTCTTTTTGGGTTTCCCCCAGGTGCCCCGCGTTCTGGAACACGCCCTTCTTGCCTTGGCCTTTTTCGCGGCCGTCAAAGCCAGCGTGGACGGATCCCACCTGGCACTGAGCGCGGGCGGCACCTCGTCGCTGTTCGTAGGAGCCGTACGTTCCGGGCTCGGGGCCCTGGTAAACACGACCCTGTTCTGCGCGTCCCTGTCCCTGGTGTTTGTGGGGTTCGAGCCCGGCGCCCTGCTCCTGGGCCTGCCCCTGCCCATCTTTGTGGCGCCCATGGCCATAGGCTTCCTGCTGATCGCCTGCGTTGACGTGGCCAGGGCAGCCGGAAGCGCCAGACTCAGCGCCCTGGCCGGGCTCGTCGTTGGACTGTTCCTGGGTACGCCCGCCTTGGTGAATGTCCTGGAGGCGCTTGGGCTGGATCCAGGCTTCCTCTACGCCGTTGCCGACGCGGTGGCCACGCTGATTTCCGCCATCCAGCTTCCGCTCATCCTGGTTTTGGCGGTGGCCGCCTTTTTTGGCCTGCCCCTCTACGTGGTCCTGTCCGGCATAGCCGCCATCCTGTTCCTGGGCAATGGCTCGGCCATAGAGCTGATACCGAGCGAGGCGTACAACCTGCTCAAGAACACGTCCATGCCGGCCATACCTCTGTTCACCATAGCAGGGTTCATCCTGTCGGACTCGGGCGCGGGCAAGCGCCTGGTAGCCGTGTTCCGAGAGCTGTTCGGCTGGCTGCCCGGCGGCGAGGCCTTTGCCGCCGTCCTTGTGTGCACCTTCTTCACCACCTTCACCGGGGCCAACGGCGTGACCATTTTGGCCCTTGGCGGCATATTGGCCTTCATTCTCAAGGGTACCGGCGCATACACAGAGGACTACGCCCAGGGCATCCTCACCGCGTCGTCGTCCATAGGCCTCCTCTTTCCCCCGAGCATAGCCATCATCCTGTACGCGGTGAACGCCACCTTCATGATGCAGGGCTCCGAGTCGTTTACCATTGGCGACATGTTCCTGGGCTCAGTCCTGCCCGGCGCGCTCATGGTGCTTGCCATGGGAGGAGCCGGCGTGGTCAAGGGCCTGCGTACCAAGGGCACGACCAGGAGGTTCAACCCCAAGGCCGCGGGCAAGGCCCTTTTGGACGCCGCCCCCGAGCTGGTCATCCCCGTGTTCATAGCCCTCATGTACTTTACCGGCTTTGCCGGCCTCACCGAGATAGGCGCCGTAACCGTGGCCTACCTCCTGGTCGTGGAAGGGCTCCTCAAGCGCGAGGTGGGCTTTTCGTCGTTCAAGGCTACCATGACCAAGGCCTTGCCGGTTGCCGGGGGAGCCCTCATCATCATAGCCGCGGCGCGGGGGCTGTCCTTCTATATAATGAGCGCAGGCATACCGGAACTGTTCGCCGCGTGGCTGAGCTCCGCCATATCGTCGCGTTGGGCCTTCCTGCTCCTTTTGAACGTAGGGCTCCTCCTGGTGGGCTGTTTCATGGACGTGTTCTCCGCGGTGCTGGTAGTGTCGCCCCTGATCATACCCCTGGGTGCTGCGTACGGCATACATCCGGTGCATCTTGGGGCCATTTTCCTGACAAACCTGAGCATCGGGTTCCTGACGCCGCCCATAGGCATGAACCTGTTCCTGGCCAGCTACGCGTTCGGCCGGCCGGTACTATCCATTTACCGCTCGGTCCTGCCGTTCTTCCTGCTCCAGCTGGTGGTCCTGGTTCTGGTTACCTGGGTACCGTGGTTCTCCTTGGCCCTACTGCCCTGACACGACGCTCGCAAACGCGCGGCCGCCTGGCTTTTGACCAAGGCGGCCGCATGTACCCGAAAGGCTATACACCATGGAAGAGACAGCTATCATTTACACGGACGGTGCCTGCTCGGGCAACCCCGGACCCGGCGGCTGGGCATGGGTAGCCCTGGCCGGGGGCGAGATACGGGAAGCCTTCGGAGGCGACGCCGCCACAACGAACAACCGCATGGAGCTCAGCGCCGCGGTCAACGCCCTGGAGGCGCTGAAGGAACGCACGGATGCGGGACAGGTCCGGGTCACGGGCGTGGAGGTACGCACGGACTCCCAGTACGTCAAGAATGGCGTCATGACCTGGATCAAATCCTGGAAGCGCAACGGCTGGAGGACGGCGTCCAAGGAACCGGTGAAAAACCGGGACCTGTGGGAAAGGCTGGACGCCCTGGCGGCGGAACTCGGCGCGCGCTTTGTGTGGGTGGAAGGCCACGCCGGGGAAATGTGGAACGAGCGCTGCGACGAACTGGCGCGCAAGGGCCTATCGGAACTATCAGGCTCGTAGACGAAAAAACCCCGGGTTGTCCCGGGGCCACTGAAAAAGCCGACTTAAGGGAGGCAGGGGGGCCAACGAGGCACCCCTGCCTTTTTTAGTGTAGAATTCTCTTGGTCC
>JAFGJV010000034.1 GCA_016928955.1 Spirochaetales bacterium | reverse complement strand
GGGCACCTCCTTTGGAGTAGCGGAGATGCCCCTGCTACGCCAAGCGGACGCGCCGCGCTTGCTTCTGAGCGATTTTCAACAAGGTTCGCGGCACTATGCTTGCTTTGCCAGTAGCCTTCATTTTGTGTCCGCATCCGCACGGTGCATACAGGCTAGCATCCGCCAATCGAGCAATTTTTTCACAAACCTGGCAGGTTTTTCCCGGCATCCTTTGTAAGTTGGATGAAAAGTGTGGGTGCCTCATACGTTCGCCGTATACGGTTCCAGCCATTATTTCATTATCTCAATTAGAATTAAAGGGGGCTCATTTTTTAAGGCTGAAAATTATTCGGTTTGGCACGCTTATTGCTTTATATATCTATGCCGAGCGAATCGGACACGGACCCTAGGCCCGTGACACTACGAACCAGAGGAGTTCGATATGAAGCGTATAGCCATTGTCCTGATCGTCGGCCTTGCCAGCGTAGCAGCCGTTTCCGCCCAAGGTTTTGGCATGTGGAACGCGCCAGCCGCTAGCCAGCCGGTGCAGGAGCTCACCAAGATCGAGGGCAAGCTTACCCTGGTCCAGGGCCATCCAGCCGTGGTATCGGGCGGCAAAACCTACATGGTCCGCATACCCGGCATGATGTACGGCTACCTTGATGCCCTCAAGGAAGGCGCCGCCGTCAAACTGGAAGGCTATGCCATGGCCGTCCCGCTTGCGGCCGACACCTTCTTCTTCCAGACGACCAAGCTGAACGTCGGCGGCAAGGATTACGACCTGAGCGCCTACGCGTCCAACGGCATGGCCGGCGGCATGATGGGCGGCAGGGGTCAGCGCGGAGGCCGCGGCCGCTGGTAACAGGTCCAGGCCAAAAACTGGCCACATAGGTTCGGTTTTGGCGCAAGCCGTCCGGAAAACATCCGGACGGCTTTTTTTTGCCCCCCGCACGTAGTACCATTGCCACCGGAGGTTCCGATGAGTGTTCTTGTAGCGTATTCCACCCGTTTTGGGTACACCAAAAAAACCGCTGAGCTGATAGCCGAGCGTCTCCGACTGGCGGGCAAAACCGTGGACACGGCCGACGCCCGGAAGGTCAACCAGGCGCAGATAGACGGCCACAGCTCTTTTGTTGTGGGGTCGTCCATAGCCGCCGGCCAGTGGAAGGGTCCCGCAAAACGCCTGTTGGGACGTCTGGCCGGAGCCGGCAAGCCGGTGGCCGTATTTGTGAGCGCGGGCGGGGTCATGACGGGGAAAAAACCCGGCTCCGCTCCGGACGCACCGCCCGAAGGGACCATAGAGGAACGGCAGGCCGAGGCGGTACGGCTGTTTGCACAACCAGTATGCGCGGCCCTCGGGCTGAAGCCAGTTGCCCAATCGGCCTTTGGCGGCAGGATGGCCTTCTTTGGCAAGGAGATGTTCAACAGCTGGGACGCCCGGCCCGTGGAAACATGGGCGGACAGCCTGGCGGGCACGCTCTCCTGACAAGCCGCCGCCCGTCCGGGCTGTCCCGCGCGGGCGGGCGTCCTACATGGCCTTCATGAGCGCCCACTTTTTCCACTGGTGCCACTGCTCGGGCGACTCCAGCGTGTAGCGTTCCCAGAGATTGAGCGAGCGCTTGGACACATCCTGGGCAAGCGCCCCGTCCACGGCCACTTCCTCGCATACCAGCCTGTACCGGAGCGTGGGCAGGCGCCTGTTGTAGAGGGCAAGCACCGTGGCGCCCGACATGCGGGCGATGAAGTCCAACGTGTGGTCAAAGTACAGGGTGTGCCCGAACAATTCTATGGTACGCGACTTGCGCCTTCGCCAGGCGTCCACCTCGTCGCACTGTGTGATGAGTATGCGGCCGCGCTTCAGGGTGTCCAGTATGCGCTCCAGGATGGTCCCCTCGTCGGAGGCGAACAGCAGTTCCACGTCATGCCCGGCGGTTTGCCGCTCCAGGCGCCTCCTGAGCTCGGGCGTGGACGTTTCCAGAATGACGGTTACCGGATACCCGCGGAGATACAGGATGGCCGGTATGAGCTCCTCCGCCCCCCAATGCGCCGTCACGATCAGGGTCCCCTTGCCGCGCTCCACGGCCTGCTTGAGTATCCTCTCCCGCACAAGCACCACGCGCCGGTCGAAGAAGCGCTTGAGGTATGACAGCGGTTTTGCCGCCAGCATCAGCTTTTCGAAATAATGGTCGGATATGCCGGCAAACACATCCTGAGTCACCGATTCGGCATTGCGCCGCCAGGTGGGCCTCAGCATATCCTTGACGTTGCGGCGTATAAGCCGGCGCTCCTTGACGTTGACAAAGAGGTAATACATTCCGCTGGTCAGCCTGAACAGGGCCCTGCCGGCAAAGGCCGGCGCCCAGCGTATGACATGGGGGAACAATCCCGTTTGCAGTACCGACGACAAGCTCATGACCACTCCTCGGAGTCAGAAATGATGACCGCTTGGCCGGCTCGGTGGCGGCCTACCAGGCCCAGGGCCCATGCCCCGGACCTATCCGAGCGCAGTGTATCACGGAAGGAAGATTCTGCATTGTTTAAAAATTGTCACGTTTGGCGGGATCGCTTGCCCGCGTCCGCGCTCATTTCTCCCCGTTGTCGGGCTCCGTCCGCCCCTTGCGGTTTTTGGGCGAGCCGCGCTCTCCGTTTTTCTGCGGCGACGATGTCAGCCGGGATCCGTAGCGCTCACGGTACATGCGCATGCGCTCTTCCATTGATACGGAATACGGATCCTCGATGGGCCGCCGGGTATCGGGTTGACGCGGGCGTTCGCCCTGGCGGCCCTTGCCTTGCTGCCGGTCCCGCTGCGGCCGGCGGCCAGGGTCGCCCCGGCCTCCCGGCCTGCCGGCGTCGGGCTTCCGTTCCGGGGCCCTGGACAGGGGCCTGTCTGACGCGCCGGTCAGGGCGGCTATGTCCGCCTGTATGGACCGCAGGTTGCGGCCGTCATACGCGCCGTCGGTCCTTCTTTCGTAGCCGCCCCGCCGTTCCTGGGAAGGTCTGCCCGAGTCGTTCCTGGGGCTCCTGCGATCGTCGCGCCGGTCGCCCCGACCCTGGTCATGACGCCGCTCAAAGCTCATGCCCTCGCTCTTGTCCTCAGGGGCAAGGAGGCTCGGGTCGGCAGGGCTGGCGTTGAGTCCGTAGCCCAGATACTGCTCGATGGCCGGTATGCCGTACACGTAGCGGTCGCAACCGAAGTTCCACACGGACGAGCCGTCAGCGCCCGGGTCTAGCACGCCCAAGCGCTTGCCGTACACTTCGCCCTCAAGAGGCAAATCCCAGTTCACAAGCCGCTTGGCCCAGGAACCGGGCATGCCCTCGGCTCCCTGGTCCGTCAGAACCAGCACGTCGTGGACGCCGGACTTGACGGCCTCCAGGATGGCGCCCTTGCGCGGCAGGTTGCCGAGCACGTACTCGACCGACATACCGTTGGCGCGCAGGCGCTTGGCCGCCTCCTCCGCGTTGTCCTTGAGATTGCAGAACACGGCCACCGGTCTGGCCGCGTCGGCCGCCATAAGCCCGACCAGGAGCCTGACCTTGTCCCCGGCCTGGACAAACCAGGTGGACTGGGGCAGGGTTTTGGCCCTCTCGTTGCCTTCCTCGACCAGGAGCTCCGCCGGCGCTTCCGTAATGTCCAGCACCAGGTTCCGTTCCTTTACCCCAAAACGCGCGCTGAACGACAGGGTCCTGCGCTCCCACTGGGACCGGAGCCTGGCTTTGAGCGACCTGAACAAGGCCGCCGGGTCGTGGGGCGTGAACGAATCCAGGTCCGGAAAGGCGGCCAGTTGAAAATCGGCCAGGTTGAGCGTTGAGCCGTCATGCCGGGCGGCCAGAGTATCGGCTGATGCCACCAGGACGTCGGCCGAGTCGGCCTCGGGGTCAGGCTGGCGGCCGGCCATGCCGAGCGAGCGGCCCAGGGTCCGGCAAAAATCCGCGAGCGACTCCCGCGCCGTCGCCACCGAGCGCTCGTCGGCCAGAATCACCAGGGCACGACGCTCCTGGTTGCGGGACAGCCATTCCGCCACGGCCGCCGAAAACACGGTGAGGGATGCCGGGCCCAGCTTGGCGCCCACGGTCACATTCCGCCCCTCGCCCACAAGGAGCTCGGATATGGCTCCCACGTGATCAGTCAGAACCTCGCCGCCGCGTGCCGTCAGCGCCGTGGCGACTCGATCGTCTAAACGGTACGATTCCTGTTTCATAGACCAAACCTGTTGCTCGATGATGGTCCGGGTCCAGGCCCGGGAAGCGGGAGCCGGAGCGTCCGGACCCGCGTATGTACAGGCGGCCGGATCAGCGGCCGCCGCGCGTTCAGGTAGTGGCGGTTGCCGAAAACCAGCGTCGCGGAAACAACCCCGCTATAGAATACACGAGCGGGCTCCGGTTGTGAAGGACAAGGCCCTTCAGCCCCGTACGCCGCCCGTGACCGTTTTCCTGAACTCAGCCGTGCCGTCGGGGCCATCAGCGCCCCGCTGGAAGCCTATGCGCTCAAGATAGCGCTGGTGCTCGGGCACGCGCGTGCGCTGGATGAAGGTAAGCTCCTTGCCCGCGGCTATGCGCTCGGCGGATTTGCGGAAATAGTACTCGGCGCTCTGGAAATCGCGGTAGCTCGGCACCGCGTAGTCCAGCCCTATTTCAACGGTAGCCGGATCGGTCCGCCGGTAGATCACGATGGATACCGGATTCAGGTCCCGCAGGATGAATTCCGTCTGCCAGCCCTTGCCTGGCTCAAGGGAGAATTCAGGCTGATAGCGCTTGATGTCGTCTTTGTGGTGGCCAAGGAACAGCGCCACGAAGGGCGACGCGTACGGGTCGCTTTCAATGACGTCAAAGCGGTCCTTGCTGGCGTACATCTTCCAGAGAAACACGATGTCTATGACCACGATAAAGCCGTTGAGTATCCACACCGGCAACGAGCCGATCAGCAGGCCGTATACCGTGAACCCCAGGGCTCCCACGGCGTTCAGCACGCGCAGGCGCTTGAGATTCTTCATGGTAAGCGATATGGCTATGACGACGGACGCGGTCGTCCCGAAAACCTCGACAAAATTCATGGCATACTCCCTAGGACAAGGACCCGCCGGCGGGGCAGAAGCCGAAAACAAGCAGCCGGCCGGTATCTTGGCCGGACATACTAACAAAAAACGAACGATTATATAAGGCCGCAACTGGGAACCGCCAGGCTTGCGGGCGCTTCCTGGCGGCCCCGGGCAGCGTACTTTCCCGGATTTCTGAAGATGCTGAGCAAATTTAAAAAGTCTGTTACTGTCTAATATAGGGGTTTCTATATAATCGTATATATAGAAAACGCCCTTGACGAATCGGGACGTTCACAGCACTATGTGAATGTCCAAAATCTTCACTTCCGCGGTCGCGTGGGCTGAGGACAAGCCCGACCCAACCTTCAATTCGGCGCAAGGAGACAGTATGGCCGATACCAAGAATATCCTGATCCTGGGCGGAGGCTATGGCGGCGTATGGGCCGGCAAGATCCTCGAAAAGCGTTTTCGCAAGGATCCCTCGGTCAAGATCACCCTGGTAGACCGCAAACCCTACCACACGCTCATGACCGAGCTGCATGAGGTCGCCGGCTGGCGCACCGATCCCGAATCGGTCCAGGTCAGCTTCCGCAAAATATTCGGGGCCAAGCGCATAGACATCGTGGTCGACGACATCACGGCGGTCGACTTTGCCGGCAAAAAGGCCACGGGCAAGGCGCGCAGCTACGACTTCGACTACATCGTGGTGGGCGCCGGCGCCGAACCGGAATTCTTCAACATACCCGGCGTCAAGGAAAACTGCTTCACGCTCTGGTCCTTTGACGACGCCATGAAGATCCGCCACCACCTTGAGCACACCTTTGCCAAGGCGGCGGAGGAGACCGACGAGGCCAAACGCCGCCGCATGCTCACCTTTGTGGTGGCTGGCGCGGGCTTTACCGGCATCGAGATGGTCGGCGAGCTGCTCGAGTACCGCGATGTCATGTGCGTCAAACACCACATCCCGCGCGAGGAAACCCGCGTCATCAACATAGAGGCCCTGCCGTCCATCCTGCCCATCCTCGAGGAGCCCCTGCGCGTCCGGGCGGAAAAGTACCTGGCCAAGCTGGGCTGCGAGGTCATCCTCAACGCGTCCATCACCGGGGCTGAGCCGGGCAAGGTTCTGTGCAAGGACGGCACCCTGATAGAGACCGACACCTTTATCTGGACCTGCGGCGTAAAGGGCAGCTCCTTTGCCGCCGGCCTGTCCCTGACCAAGGCCGAGCGCGGCAGGGGACGCATCCAGGTGGATGCCGAGATGAAGAGCGTTGACCATCCCCACGTGTACGTGGTGGGCGACAACGCCTTCTTCCTGGAGGACGGCAAGCCCGTGCCCCAGATCGTGGAAGGCGCTCACCAGACGGCCGAGGTGGCCGCCAAGAACATCATTGCCGCCATTGAGGGCTCCGAGCACAGGCACCAGTTCAAGTCCAATTTCCACGGCTTCATGGTGTCGCTGGGCGGACGCTACGGCGTGGCCAACGCCGGCGGCATGAAGACCCACGGCTTCTTTGCCATGGTCATGAAGCACATGATCAACATGTGGTACCTGTTCAACATCGCGGGCTTCAACCAGGTGTGGGAATACGCCAAGCACGAGTTCCTGGACATACAGAACCGCCGCTCCATCATAGGCGGCTTCGCGGTGCACAAGACGCGCGCGTACTGGTCGGTGCTCCTGCGCATGTGGCTGGGTCTCATGTGGCTGTTCGAGGGCATCAACAAGATCGGCGAAGGCTGGCTGGCCTGGGGCTCCGGCACCAAGAGCGGCTGGATGTTCAGCTCGGGCGTGACCCAGGCGGGCATGGCCAAGGCAGCCGAGACCGTTGAAGCCGTGGCGGCAGCCTCAGGTGAATGGGCCGAGCCCGCGGCCGAGGCCGTGAGCGCCGCGTCCGGGGCTGCGGAGGCTGCCGTTGAGGCAGTCACGGCCGCTTCCGGCGAATGGGTAGAAGGCGCCGCGGAGGCGGTGGCTGAGGTGGCCGTAGGAGCCGCTGACGCGGCCGGCAAGGCCTTTGGCAAGGTATGGGATCTGTCCAAGCCCATTTTCGATTTCAACGGGCCCATATCAACCTGGTTCCGCACCACGTTCATGGACGGGATCTTTGCGCACCTGCCCTTCCAGGCCTTCCAGCTGATGATCGTTGTCATGGAGATCGCCATTGGCCTGGCTCTCTTCGGCGGTTTCTTTACCTGGTTCGCCGCGGTGGCCAGCATAGCCATGTGCGTGATTTTCACGCTGTCCGGCATGTTCGCCTGGGACCAGCTGTGGTTCGTCTTTGCCGCCATCCTCATGATGGGCGGCGCGGGCCGGGCCTTTGGCATGGATTACTGGTCGGTGCCCTTCTTCAAGAAATGGTGGAACGGTACCCGGCTTGCCCGCAAGTGGCATTTCTACGCTGACGATCCGACCAAATAAGGTTATTCTGAACACGGTGTCCGGGGGCGAGCGCCCCCGGGCGCCTCGCATCCGCCGTCGCGCCCGCGCAGCCTGAAAAGGCGGCGCGGGCGCGGCGGTCAACCCGGCGCTTCCGCGCATTCCGGACGCCCTTCCCCGAGGCACGATGAGCGATTTCTGGCACGACATACCCGGCATGCGGTCCCGCCTCGATCGAGTCACGTCGATCATGAAGGACGCCCTGAGCTCCAGCCGCTTTCCCCTGGCTGAGGCCGTGGCATCGCTTCTTGACGCCAACGGAAAAATGCTCAGGCCCGCCTTTCTTCTTCTGTCCGGCGATTTTGGCCGGAACGCAAAAAGCGTGGAGACGCTCGCGGCAGCCGTGGAACTCCTGCATGTGGCCACGCTCATCCATGACGACGTGATCGACTGCGCGGACACCCGGCGCGGCGTGCGCACCCTGCACGTGGCGTTTGGCCCCAAAGACGCCGTGCTGGCTGGCGACTGGCTGTTCTCCCGCTGTTTCCAGCTGGCCGCGGAAAGCTCAAACCCGGACAATGCCCGCCTGCTGTCCGCCCTGGTCGCGTCCATTTGCTCGGAGGAAATCCACCAGGATCTGGAGAATTTCCTCTGGCCTGAGAGCGTACGCAACTACCTCCGGAAAATTGCTGGCAAGACGGCCGCCCTGTTCAGCCTGGCCCTACGAGCCGGCGCCCAGGAAGCCAAGGCCCCCCGCCCGGTCATAGCCCGTTTGACCCGGATAGGGTACGACATAGGCATGGCCTTCCAGATCATGGACGACGTTCTGGATTACGAATCAACGGAGGGCGCCATGGGCAAACCCGTGGCCAAGGACCTGCGAGAGGGCCTTGCGACCCTGCCGCTGATTTTGGCCCTCAAGTCCCGCGGCGCCGATATACGGCCGCTCCTTGGCGGGGGGCCGCTCTCTGGGCAGGCCATCGAGTCCATCGTGCGGCTGGTCCGGGAAAGCGGTGGGCCGGCCAAAGCCCAGGACCACGCCCGGCGCTACACGGAACGGGCTCTTGGGGAAATTGCCGCCTTGCCCGCGGGCCCGGCCCGGGACATGTTGCAGAAAGTCACCAGCAAGCTGCTCGTTCGCACCCGCTGACGCTAAGGCACCGCCACGCGCCCGGGCTTGCGGCGATTCTTGACGGCCAGGGAGAACACCCATGCTCACCTACATCGTCGCCGGCGTTGCGCTGGCAATGGACGCTTTTGCCGTGTCGGTATCCGCGGGCATTTGCATAGCCGACCTGCGTTTCAGGCATGCCGCGCGGACAGCGTTTACCTTCGGCCTGTTCCAGTTCCTGATGCCGCTGGCCGGTTATGCGCTGGGCTCGACGTTCTCAGACGTCATACGGGCGTGGGACCACTGGGTGGCATTTGGGCTCTTAGCGTTTGTGGGCGGCAAGATGATCGTCGAATCGTTCGAGATCAAGGACGCGGCCGTCTGCACAGAAGATGAGTTGCGAAGGAAGAACGTCCTGGACCCGAAAACCCTCCTCGTGCTCGCGGTGGCCACCAGCATAGACGCGCTGGCCGTGGGCGTCGGGTACAGCATGATAGGCGCTCCTATATGGGCGGCCGCCGGCATCATAGGAGTCGTCACCTTTGGGCTCTGCCTCCTGGGCTGCGAGTGCGGCAAGCGGCTGGGCGCGCGCTTTGAGCGCGGAGCCGAGATCGCGGGAGGCGTCGTGCTTATAGGCATCGGCCTCAAAATTCTCGCAGAGCACCTTTCCGCCTGAAAACCGGCGGCCCCGGAACACGCCGGAAGCCGCCGGATAGCGCTTTAGGAAAGGCCTATCACCCGTCCGGTTTCCGGGTCTATGTCCATGCCGTGGTACCCGGGCTTGCTGGACAGGCCAGGCATGGTGTTGATCTCGCCGGACAGCGGGTAGACAAAACCCGCCCCGGCGGCTATGCGCACGTCGTTGACCGGGAAGATGAAGCCTTTCGGCGCGCCCTTCTGCAGGGGATCGTGCGAGAGGGAGTATTGCGTCTTGGCCATGCATATGGGCATGCGGTCGTATCCGAGCTCGCTGAATTTCTCTATGGCCTTATCCGCCTCCGCCGAATACGACACATGGTCCGCCCCGTATACCTCCCTGGCTATGCGGTCGATCTTTTCCTTGATCGACAGGTCCAGCGGGTAGAAGGGCCTGACCTCCGACGGGCGCTCGGCAGCCTTGACCACGGCCTCAGCCAAGGCCACGGCTCCGTCGCCGCCCTCGGCCCAGTTCTTGGCCACCACGGCGTCCGCGGCCCCCGCCTTGAGCGCGGCCTCCTTGATCACGGCCCACTCGGCCTCGGTGTCCGTGGGGAACGCGTTGATGGCGACGACGGCTGGCACGCCGAATTTCCTGACTATGCCCAGGTGGGCGGTGAGGTTCGCCAGGCCTTTCTTGACCAGCTCGACATTCTCTTCCGTGTACTCCCTGGCCAGCTTCTTGCCCGGCGTCACTTTGGGGCCGCCGCCGTGCATCTTGAGCGCGCGCACCGTGGCCACGATGACGGCAGCGTCCGGGTAGATGCCCGAGGTGCGGCACTTTATGTCGACGAATTTCTCAAAGCCCATGTCGGCGCCAAAGCCGCTCTCGGTAACCACGTAGTCGCCCACCTTGACCGCAATCATGTCTGCTATCACCGACGAGTTGCCGTGCGCTATGTTGGCAAAGGGGCCTGCGTGCACAAAGGCCAGCTGTTCCTCCAGGGTCTGGAGTATGTTCGGCTTGATGGCGTCCTTGAGCAGGATGGTCATGGCACCGGCCACGCCGAGATCCTCAGTGGTGACCGCCTTGCCGCTTCGGTCTATGGCCAGCACGATCCGCCCTATGCGTTCCCTGAGATCCTTCAGGTCCTTGGCCAGGGCCAGTATGGCCATCACCTCGCTGGCCACCGCGATGTCAAAACCACTCTGGCGCAGGGGGCCGTTGTCCACACCGCCCACGCCCAGCACGATGTCCCTGAGCGGCCTGTCGTTCATGTCGACCACTCTTCGCCATAGCACCTGGTAGGGGTCTATGTTGAGCTTCTTAAGTCCCTGTTTCTCAAAGAAGGCGTCAGACCAGCGGTTTTCGTGATGCATCCTGGCGTCAAGGGCGGTGGCGCAGAGATTGTGCGCGGCGGCCACCGCGTGGATGTCCCCGGTCAGGTGGAGGTTGAAGTCCTCCATGGGGACGATCTGGCTGTACCCTCCGCCGGCAGCCCCGCCCTTGATGCCAAAGGTCGGGCCCATGGACGGCTGGCGTATCGCGGCTATGGCCTTCTTGCCGATTCTCCCGAGGCCCTGGGTCAGACCCACCGTGGTGGTGGTCTTGCCCTCGCCCAGGGGAGTCGGGGTGATGGCGGTCACGTCAATATATTTTGCCCTGCGTGGGGTGGTTTCGTTCTGCTTGAGGAATTCCAGCCGGACCTTGGCTTTGTAACGGCCAAAGTGGTCGATGCATTCATCGCAGATGCCGTAGTCCTCAGCCACCTCCACGATTTTCCTGATCTTTGCCGCCTGGGCAATTTCTATGTCACTGGGTACCGGCTTAACGCGCTCTACGGACATTCTGGCCTCCTGTGAACAAACATAAGGGAGCCTCTAAAACTGCAGTTTTTAGAGGGTTACCTTAAAAAACTGTGCGTTTTCGGACGAAAACGCAGGGAACATCTAATAACCCTGGGGTTTTAAAGGTTCCCATAAAGGGGCCGTCTACGAATGGTGCACAGAGGCCCCAAACGTATAAAGGTAACGAGGTACGCTGCCGCGGTCAAACCTCCCGGAATGAGCCGGAAATACGGCTAGCCACCGAGCCACAGAGTATGGCCAGATAACCCTGCTGGCGTTTACTGAAAGCCACCGCGCGCAATCGTCGTGAACGCTGCCTCGTTTCTTGACCAATCGACAAAGCCGGGCTACAGTGCGGCCATGTACCAGTATCGAATAGAAGGCGGACATCCGGTCCGCGGCACGGTGACGGCGAGCGGCAACAAAAACGCCGCCCTGGCGTGCATCCCCGCCTCGCTGATGGCTACCGCCCCGGTGACGCTCAAGAATATCCCTGAGATCGAAGATGTCCTTGTCATGCTGGATATCTGCCGCGCCCTGGGTGCGGGCGTGGATCGCTTGGACAAGAACTCCTGGAAAATAGACCCCAAGGGCATGTCCAGTTCGGACGTGCCCGGCTCCCTGTCAGCCAAGGTACGGGCGTCCATCCTGTTTGCCGGGCCCCTGCTTGCCCGCTTTGGGTCGGTATCCCTGCCTCCACCCGGCGGAGACGTGATAGGCCGCAGACGCCTGGACACGCACCTCCTGGCGTTCGAGCAGCTGGGCGCCCGCGTTGAGATAGACGGGGCGTTCCGCTTTACGGCAAACAAGCTCAAGGGCTCGGATATCTTCCTTGACGAAGCTTCCGTAACGGCCACCGAGAACGCCCTCATGGCCGCGGCCCTTGCCGAAGGCACGACCATCCTGCGCAACGCGGCCAGCGAGCCCCATGTCCAGGACCTGTGCCGCCTTCTCAACGCCATGGGAGCAGACATTCAGGGCATAGGCTCCAACATCCTTACCGTTCACGGCGTCAAGGAACTTTCGGGCGCGGAGTTCTCCATAGGCCCGGACTTCATGGAGGTGGGATCCTTCATCGGACTGGCCGCGGTCACGCGCGGAGAGATTGCCATAGAAGGCATTGAGCCCGACGATCTCAGGATGATGCGCCTGGCCTTTGGCCGCCTGGGCATCAGCTGGAGCATTGAGGGAAGGCGCCTGACCGTGCATGCCGGGCAGGCCATGAAGGTGGTGCCGGACCTGGGTGGCATGATACCCAAGATCGACGACGCTCCCTGGCCGGGCTTTCCGCCCGACCTCACGTCCATCATGACCGTGGTGGCCACGCAGACAGAAGGCGCCGTGCTGATCCACGAGAAAATGTTCGAGTCCCGAATGTTTTTTGTGGACAAGCTGATAGGCATGGGCGCCCGCATCGTGCTGTGCGACCCGCACCGCGCCGTGGTGTCCGGACCTTCGCGGCTACGCGGCTCGGATCTGGTGTCGCCCGACGTGCGCGCGGGCATGGCCATGGTCATAGCGGCCCTGTGCGCCGAGGGTACCAGCGTCATCAAGAACGTGTACCAGATCGAGCGCGGCTACGAGCGGATATCCGAGCGGTTGGCGTTGTTGGGAGCTCGCATCGAACGAATAGAGGGCTGAGAGCCCTCGGCACGCGCCCGCTGTATGTCCTCAAAGGCCCGGGTAACGGCCAAAAAGCGCTCGGACGAGCCGCCCGCGGCGTCCGGGTGCGACTCCCGTCTCTGCCGTTTGTACGCCCTCAGTATGTCCGCGTCGTCAGCGTCGTTGTGCAAGCCAAGCACCCGGTAGGACTCGTCCAGATCTACCGGTGACCGCACGGGCGCCTGGGAGCCTTTTGTTCGTCGCCTTGCCATGTCGTCCAGCATGGCCCCGAGCAACACGCCAAGAGCGGCGGCGAACACGGCCGCCGTGAGCCCCGCCCAAACGCCGCTTGCGAACCCGGCCGCCGCGCAAACCAGCGTCCAACGCCTTGGGCGTGCCCAGAAAACCAGGCCCAGGAGCCGGGCTTTGGCCCTTGTCATGCCCGTGGCGCGTGAAGGGCTATCCGTGACGCCAAAAGCACGGCCAACACGGTACAGATGCTGAGAAAGCCCAGCCACGCGGGCAGGAACGCGGCTCCCGGCAGGGCTGTGAGCAGGGCCGCCTGCGCCACCCGCCCGCCCGCCGCCCCCACGCCAAGCACGGGACTCAAGGCAGCGCTAAGGGCCGGTGCCCAGAACACCGTGGATCCCAGACTCGGTTTCTCGGGCGGCCGGAAACGAAGCCCGAAGGCCACGCCAAGCACGACCAGTATCAGGACAAGGAAGGGATACGCCAGCCTGGACGCCAGTTCATTGAGCAAGGGCTTGGGATCTATGCCAAAGCGCGCGCCCGAATTGGAACGCGCAAGCAGGGTCCAAAGGGGAATTTCCGTTGGCGGCGACGAAAGCAGGAAATACTCCCTCACGTCGTCCTCAGACATGCCCGACTCCAGCACGTTGGCCGTGTTCCTGTCCGGCGGAGCCGGTTGCCACTCGGGTGCGTACACGTTGGCTGGATTCTCGTCATCCACGCACCTGAGCAGGACAAGCCCGGACCTCAGGGCGGCGTAGGGGGTATGGACGCTGAGCGACGCGGACCTGTACGAAAAGCCCCTGAAATACACCCCGGCAGGCGACAGCGACGCTGAATCCGCCGAGAGCTCTATCCTGGTCTCGTCAACGCCCATTACCATGCGGAAGGGCCTGGCTCCGTATGACTGGAAGGCCCGTTCCAGGTCGCCCAGGAAAAAGGCCGTAGCCGACAGGCCGTCCGCGCTCAGCTGGAGATATTTTCTTGTATCCTGGTCCGAGGGGCGCTCCTCCGCCAAGTCCAGGTACATCCTGTACGCGGCAAGATAGTCGCCCGATTCCAGATACTCGTAGCCTTGGACCTTGCGCGCGTAGAACTCCTCGTCCAGTGCCTTCTCAGGCGACGCTTTGAGCTCCTGCATAGCGTCCCAGCTCTGGCTCACCAGCTGTATCACCTCCTGCCGGTTCGGATACATGGCCAGGGAGCGTTTTGCCAGGTAATGGGCATCAAAAAAGCGGCCTTCCTTCATGGCTGTAAGGGCTTCTAGGTAGAAGCGGTTGGCTGTTTCCCGCGCTGGCTCTTGCGCGGCTAGCCCAGGCTCTTGCGCCGGGGCTTCTATGCTCGCCGTCTCGACCAGCCGGGCCTGGATCCTGTCATTCAGGTCCACGTACCGCGCTTCCTGCCTGTCTATCGCCCTGCAACGGAGAGCGTGCCCCTGGGCGGTGACCAGGTCGTTTTTCCCCAGGGCTTCCTCTGCCAGCGCGAGGGATTCGCTGAAATCCCTGCTGGCCTGCTCGTAAAAGGCCCGGCGGCCGTCCGCGAGGGGGCAGACGAGCAGGTAAAACAGGGACAAGAGCACGGCCACGGTCAACGCCGGCGTCAGGACGGAGAGCATGACGCTGTGGAAACCCGGGCTGCCGTCGGCGTTTTCAGCCGCCATCGCCGATGCCACCAGGAGCAGCGCAGGCACCCAGGCGGCAAAGGTACCCACCGCCATGGCCAGCTCCCACCTGAACAGGAAGGACGGGAGCACGCCCGACGAGCGCGCTGACAGCACCGCCAGCAGGAAGGAAACCACGATGGCCAGAAACATCAGGCCAACCATGTACTTCAGGAAGGCGGCTCTGTTTCTAGGCATGTCGGCCTCCCGCCTTTGGCCTGGCTGAAATCAGGATGTCGAACATGACCAAAAGGAGGGCGGTGGCCGCGCAGAGAGCCGCCGTTCCGTCCGTTGGATTCAGCTTTAGGCCCAGAAAACCGAGTACGTCCCGCGCCGGGCCCCTGAGATACAGGCCAAAGAGCTCTATGGCCGCCAGACAGGCTGAGGGCGTCAGCAAAGCGCCGACCAATGGCCGTTTGTCGGATATCCGGGATATACCCCAAAAGGAAACGGCGTAAGCCGACACCGCCACGAGGCGGACGGCCGCCTGCATTGGCGGAAGGGCCGAAGCGGCTGCCACCCATTCGGCCAGAGCACCAAATCCTCCGGGCAAGGCGGCCAGAGCGGAGCGTTCCCCGAACAGAGACAGGGCGTTTCCGAACAGGGACGAGCCTATAAGCACCGTGGATGCCAAGACTCCGAGTATGGCGTATCCGGCGAACCGGCTCTTATAGAAGCGGTTAAGGGGAGGAAAAGCCGAAAAGACGCCAATCATTGCGCATACGCCTATGGCCATGGCGGCAAAACTCACGCCCGCTGCGGCCACGGGCGTGCCCTGCCCAGTTACATAGGCCGTTGCTACCCCATAGACAAAGGACACCGCCTCCGCCGCAAGGAAAACAATGATAACCCGCAACGCCACGAAGGCAATTTTCCTCATATAAAACAACTCTAGCATGGGGCTACCCCCTTGACAAGCTGGAGCGCTTCGGCTTTTCCCACAGTTACAAACAAGTTTTCCACAACTTGTATGTGGGTCAAAAAAACACAGTGAGGGGAATTTTAGAGATTCCGTTCGCCTGAACGAAACCACCCTTGAATCATGTAGTATTAATTCCTTTTATAACATTGAATTATATTTCAACATTTTTCTTTATACTATCGTATACACCCCCTGTATACAAACAAATACGATGATTTTTTTAAGCTACATGATGGGCACAATCTATCAACAACTTATCCACAATTACAGATCGGCTTCATCGTTCAAGCTTTCTGAAAGCCAGTACGCTCCTTCCCGGTTGGATGCTCCCCGTTCGGACCTCAATTGCCGTGCAACAGCGGGACCACCTACCTTCCATAGACAAGCCCGTAACCTGGACACACGCATGTCGACCGAGCGGCCAACCGTTGACCGCGGTCCAAGGACCAGGGCAAGCGCAGTTTTGGGTACCGGCCGCCCGGCATTGCACATCAGCATGGCAAGGAGGGCCGCCGAGCGCGGACGAAGGCGCTTTGTACCCAGGGGGCCTTCCAGGATAGAGCCCCGTAGCCGGAGCAGACCGGCCGCTGTCCTCAGGGTAAGGGGAAGCCGGGCCCGAGCCCGGGCCTCCAACTCCACGGCATCCCATGGCTCCCGCAGGTAATCGGCACACCCGAAGGCGAAGGCCTCGTCCATCAGCCGCGCGGGGCCGCTGGCGAACACCGGCCATGCCAGGGGAAAGGGTATGGAAGCCAGGGCTTCCGCCGGGACAATCACGGCGTCGCAGGCATTTGGCTCGGAGATGCCGGGAAGCGTCGCCGATAAAAAAAGGGAGCTGGACCCTTCCGGCCCGCTCCCTGATGTGGCTACGCGATACCTGTCGGCGTCCCCGATGAAGAGGAGCCGCATCTCTTAGGGCTGGCCGGCCTGACCACCCTGGCCGTCCGTGACCATCTTGCGCTTGAGCTCCTCAAGCAGAACGTCCGCGCCGGCGTCGGAGGACTCGAGTTTGGCAAACTCTTTCTCCAGCGACGTGGATTGGGACAGGTCTGCAAGCTCGGCGTGGGCTTCGGCCTTGGCCTCGAGCTCGTCCACCTTTTTGGCCATGCGGTCAAAGCTGTCAAAAGCGCTGGTGTTGCCGGATATGCTGGACAGGGTCTTCTGGATTTTCTGCTGGGCCTCGGCGCGCTTGGCCCGAGCTATCAGGATATTCTTCTTGCGGGACGCCTCGTCGATCTTGTTCTGAAGCTGGCGGAGCGTGTCCTTGAGCTTCTCAACGGAGGCTTTTTGGGCTTCCCACTGGGGCTTGAGCTGGAGGTAGTAGTTCTCGGCTTCCTGCTTGCGCAGGAGGGCCTCTTTAGCCAGGTCGTCACGCCCGGCCTTGACCGCCACCACGGCCTTGCGTTCCCAGTCCTCGGCCTGGCGCTTCTGCTCGGCCAGCTCGCGCTCGATCTTTTTCTCGTCCGCAATGGCAATGGCCACTGATTTCTTGGACTCGATCATCTGCTGGTTCATGTCGATGACCAGCTGATTGAGCATTTTCTCCGGGTTCTCAGCCTTGGAGATGAGGTCATTGATATTGGACGACACAACGGTCTTGAGCCTGTCAAAGATACCCACGTTATCCTCCTGGATGGTCAGTCCCGGTACGCGCCCAGGACGGCATAGTGCTTCGACAGGGCAAGGCCAATGGAATCCAGAGCTGCCTCGAACTCGCTCCTGTCCATGGTCTCGTACTCCAGCGTGTCCACAAGGACGACGTCTTGACCGTCGATTCCGTATGCCCCGTGCAGAATATCCTCAGCATTCAATGTGAGCAAGGTTTCATACAGCGCAATGTTTTTGGTCTTGGGCAGGGCCATCACCTTGGTCCGGAAAAAGACGACCGGTTCCTCAACGGTAATGGCTACCCCGGGCAAGCCCCGGGCCTCGTCCTCGACGTAGAAAGTGTTGGGTGTGGCCTCCTGGTAGGAAAGCCCCAGTTCCATCAGGTAATTCTCAACTTTGCTCAAGCCGGCCATCACATCCTCCTAGCGGCCAGGTAATGAACGGCGCGGCCGAATGCGGTCCGCCGGTGGCGGGTCAGCCCAGGAACACCTGTCCCGAGTTGTCAATTGCCAGGATGGTCTTGCACTCAGAGCACCGGAAACGACCGGGCCTGGCTGCACGAAGCTTTTTATTGCATATAGGACAGGAAAAAATCTTGGGGAACACGCTTTGGGACGTCATCTGCGAGCCTTGCTGGAAGAAACTCATGGCCTCGTCGATGTTGTCCTTGATATTGAAGAATTGCGAGAAGCCGAGGAGCTGGAATACCTCATACACCTTGGGCTGGATTTCCAGAAGGACAATGTCTCCCGAGCGGGGTTTGACGGCTTTGAGAAAGGCCGTAAAAGAGCCGATACCCGTGGACGACACGTAGTTGAGCCCGCCGCAGTTGAACACCAGCCGGAAATAACCGGCGTCTATGGCTTTGCCGACGCGTTTCTGGAAAAAATTCGAGTTGTAGGTGTCAATGTAGCCGGTCAGGAAGAGCGCGAGGCAGTTCTCTACATTGTCTATTTTTTGGAGCCTGATTTTGAGGCTATCGTCCTTCTCGTCGTCAAAGCCAGGAACGATATCGTTGTTGGCCATGGTACTCCTCTTCCAACGCACCCCGATGACTGTGCACCGAACGATTGTAAAGTCATAATAAGGCGCAGTCAATGGGATGTCAAATGAGGGACCCGGCGGCTCCATGAGCCACGAGGTTACCCTCGACGTTATTTTCGGCGAGCCTGGTCGAAAATTCCAGCACTACTGCGTTTTTTTTCTCTTTTTCGGCCAGGGCCTGTCCGTACCGGCCCTGGAGCCGGGCACGGCTTACAGGGCGTATAAGCCCTCGTCGGCGACGATAATAGAGCCGTTGGCCAGGTCCATGCCGCCTGACAGCAGGGCCACGGCAAGCTCCGCTATGGCCTCCGGCCTGATGAGGCGCCCCCTAGGCGCTTTTGCCGCAAGCTCAGCCCTGGATGCCTGGTCCAGATACTCGGTATCCACAAACCCAGGGCACAGAAGCGCGCAGGACACGCCCCGCCCGGAATACTCGGCGGCCAGCGACTTGGCCAACACGCCCAGGCCGGTCTTGGCCGCTGCATAGGCGGCGTTCATGCGGAAGCCCCGGATGGCATCCGTCCTGGTACCGCCAAAGAATAGTATGCGCCCGAATCCGCGAGCGGCCATGGCTCTGGCAGCTCGGCCGGCCAGCATGCCGGGCAGGGCCAAATTGGCCCAGCACATCCGCTGCCAGTCATCGTCCCCTGTTTGTTCCAGGGTCGCGTGCAGGAAGGGCCCGTACGCAAGCACCAGGATGTCGCAGGCGGATGCGGCTTCCAGAAGTTCGTCGGGAACGGAGCCGCCGCCGAGGTCCGCCCGGATGGTTTCCGGCCGCGTCTCTGGCGCAGCGCCGTGGCAACAGGCGCGGACTGCCGCATCGAGTCGTTCCTGGTCCTTGCCGTGGATTGTCAGGCGCGCCCCGGCCCCGCACAGTCTCCGGGCCACGGCCAGGCCCAGGCCGCCCGAACCTCCGACCACCAAAGCTGCTGTTCCGTGAACGCCGTCCGCGTCGCTCTTGCCCTGCATAGCAATCATGACTATACCCTTTCCCATGACAAACGGCAAACCTCTCCATGCCGCAGACGCCGTAATGGAACGTTTTTCCGCCGTCCTTTGCCGCGCCGAAGGACCGTCCAACGTAGGCGCCGTCTGCAGGGCCATCAAGACCATGGGGTGCGATAACCTTACCCTGGCGGCCTGTCCCGAATTCGATCCGGATCTGGTACGCACCAGCGCTCTGGGCGCCTGGGATGTATACGAGCGTGCCGAGCGGCATGCCAGCCTGGAAAGCGCCCTTGACGGGTGCTCCCTGGCCGTGGGGTTTACCCGACGGCGGGGCGGCAGAAGAAAGGCGGGCCTAGAACTCGGAAACCTGGCCAAGACGATCATGGACAGGTCCGGCCGCGTCGCCTTGGTGTTCGGGAACGAGCGCGACGGCCTGTCCAGCGCCGAGCTGGCCCTGTGCGACCTGGCCGTCTGGATACCCAGCTCCGACGCCTTCCCCTCGCTCAATCTGTCCCACGCCGTCCAGCTCGCGTTCTGGGAACTGCGCCGCCATGCGCTTGCCCGGACCGGTGGCGCGTCAGTGGCGGGCGGCCAGGGCGCCGCGACGCGGGACGACTACGGCAGAACCGCCTCGGGTATATGCGACGAGCTGGCCGCCTCGGGCTTTTTCAAGATAGCCGGCCGCGACGACACCCAGCGCTTCCTGGCCACCCTGTCCGCCCGGGCGGCGCTCACGCACGATGAACTGGACAGGTTGGCCGCCCTGTTCGCCAAACGGTCCGCCCTGCTCTCCCGTGGCTCAGCTTGACCTCTCAGGACGGTAATACTACTCTTCCACGGAGGGCCCGTGGCACCCGCGTTGCATCGCGGCCGCCCTCCAGCCTTCACGATATCCGGCCAGGAGGTCTCCATGGGACGTTGGATAGTGCGCATAGTACTGGCGCTCACGGCCGCCGCTGGCCTGGCTGCCCAGGACGCGCCGCTCGGAAGCGAGCGCTACACGGGCACGCTTGAACTGGAAATTTCCATAGAACAGCTCTCCACCTGGGCCGCGCAAGGACAGGCGGCGGTGCAGCATCAGGCGGCGGGCAAAGCCTTCCTGCTGACGGGCAGCATGGCCAAACCGATTCAATCCCCGGGCGACACGTATATGGCTCTGATAGAATTTTCAGAGGGCAAATGGATAGGCACATCCAGGATAGAGCTGTTCCGCGTGTACCTTGAGCTTGCCGGCGCAGAATTCGAGGCCTTAGGCGGCATTACCCCCGGCACGCGCGCCATCGTGGTAGCCGACAAGCCAACGGTCAAGGCGGGCCCGGACGGAAAACCGGCCATCTACCTGCGCGTCATATCCCTGCGTCTGCTCCGCTAGCACAGTCGCCGCTGCATGGACCCCCATGACGAACCGAGCTGGGTTTCTATGTCCGCGGCCCTGATCGTTGCGCTTTCCGGCGATAATATGGCCGCCCGGTGAATGACGTTCCTGAGTTCGCGGACGTTCCCCGGCCAGTGCCATGCCTCCATGCTGCGTATCGCGTCGTCATGCAGGCTCTTCCGCCCGTCCAAGCCGGCCAGGAATTGCCTGGCCAGTTCCCCAATGTCCTCCGGCCTGGCCCGTAGGGGCGGCATCTTGAGGACCAGGGTATTGAGCCGGTTGAGAAGTTCCGGCCTGAACCGGGACGGATCCTCGTATACGGGAGCGTTGGTGGCCGACACTACCCGCACGTCATAGCGGATCTGCTCGACAGAGCCAACCCTGCAGCCACAACGGCTTTCCAGGGTCCTCAAAAGCTTGGCCTGCACCGGCAGGGGAAGTTCCCCGACCTCGTCCAGGAACAGGGTCCCTCCCTTGGCTGCCTCGAACAGGCCCATACGTGACACGGAACCGGTAAAGGCTCCCTTAACGGTGCCAAAGAGCTCGCTTTCCGCCAGGCTCTCAGGCAAGGCGGCGCAGTCCACGGGCATGAAAGGCTTGTCTTTGCGGCTCGAGCGCGCGTGGATTTCCTGGGCGGCAAGCTCCTTGCCCGTACCGGTCTCGCCAAGAATCAGCACCGCTTCGTCGCAGGATGCAAAGCGCTGTATGGAGCCTCGTATGGAGTTCATGATCGGGGACGACCCGAGCAGGCGGCTGGCGTCTTTTTTGGTCTCGGGCCGCGCGACGCTGTACCGAGCGCTCTCACCGGCAAGCCCAGCGTCGCCCACACCGGCCACCAATGCGACGGCGGCCTCGCGCACGGCTTTGACCAGGTCCTCAGCCACGTACGGCTTGCCCACAAAGGACAGTGCGCCAGCCTTGACGGCGCCCACGATCAGGGACGGGCGGGGCTGGTCCGCGGCTCCGACCACCCGGGGCCGGCAGGGCGAGGCAAGCACGGACGCCACCGCGTTGGCATGGCCCTTTAGGGTGGGCTCCGCCAGGTCCAGCAACACCAGGTCAACATGGTCTGTGGACAGGAACGCAAGGGCGTCGTCAAGGGCCGCGCGCTCATATACCGAATAGGACCCTGCGAGCACGGCCCTGGCCACTGCGCTGGCCGCCCGGTCGGCATCAACAAGAAGTAATGTTTTCATAGATACCCGATTGTATCATGATACTACGCGCCGCAACAGTCTTTTTTTTTCCGAGACGGGACTCCGGGGCGCGTAAGTGGTCCTGCCGAACACCACCCCGAGTATGGGTTGCGCGCTGGCCCGGCTTCGAGTAATCTTGTCTGACGGGGCTGGCCGTATAGTCACCATGGAACGGGCCACACGACAGCGCCCCGCCACCGCATACGCAAAATGCAATTCCGTTGTTACTAAGAGGTGTGAACCGATGGCCGGAAACGAACTCGTCGTCGACGTGGCAAAGATCAAAAAGGCCGCGCACAGCGCCATCCCGCTGACAATCACGACATACACGCTCCCGCACGAGATAGAAGTGTACATGGAGTCTGTCCTAGACGTGTTCCTCAACGAGCTGGGGCAGTCCAAAATCAAGGACTACCTGGTGTACTGCCTCAGGGAACTCGCGGTGAACGCCAAGAAGGCCAATACCAAGCGCGTGTACTTTGAGACCAAGGGCCTCGACCTGGAAAACCCGGTGGAGTACGAGGACGGCATGAAGTCGTTCAAGAGCGACACCATGGAGAACATATCGTACTACCTCCAGAAGCAGAAAGAGAAACAGTACTACGTAAAGATCATCTTCCAGGCCAGGGGGTCCACCGTGGTGCTGGAGGTGCGCAACAACGCCCAGATGACGCGCACGGAATACCTGCGCGTGCAGGACAAGCTGGCCCGTTCTCGCAAGTACACGTCCCTAGAGGAAGCCATGGCTCAGGTCCTGGACTCCACCGAAGGCGCGGGCCTTGGCCTGGTCATCCTGGTCCTCATGCTCAAGAAGATGGGCCTTGAGGAGGAATGTTTTGACCTCCGGGTTGAAAGCGGCGAGACGGTGGCGCGCATCAGCGTGCCGGTCAACGCCACCAAGATCGAGAGCCTGTCCTCGCTCACGGACGAGATCGTCCGCCGTATCACCAGCCTGCCGCAGTTCCCGGAAAACATCCTGGCCATACAGCGGCTGATTGGCGACCCCAAGAGCGAGATGATAGAGATCGCCCGCCACATATCCACCGACCCGGCCATGACGGCCGACCTCCTGAAGCTGGTCAACTCGGCGCAGTACATGCTGCCCCACCGCGTGGACAATATCGTGGACGCGGTCAAGCTGGTCGGGCTCCGCGGCATCAAGAACCTGCTCTTCTCCTACGGCTCGCAGAAAATCCTGGCGTCCGAGCGCGGCATGGACCAGAAACAGCTGTGGGAACACAGCCACCGCTGCGCGTACTACGCCTACAACCTGGCCAAGAATTTCAAGTCCAGCAACCGCACACTCCAGGACGACGCCTACGTGGGCGGCATGCTCCACGACATGGGCAAGATCATCTTCTCCGCCATCCATCCCGAGCTTTTGGACCACATCAAGGCCTTCTGCTCGTCCAAGGGCATAGACGAACGCACCTTTGAGGACCTTGCCGGCGGCATGAACCACGCGGAGATAGGGGCCCGGGTGGCGGAAAAATGGAATTTCCCGGAAGGCCTCGTAGCCGCCATCCGCTACCACCACGAGCCGGCGCTGATGACCACCGACCACAAGGACGTGGCCTTTACCGTCTATCTTGCCAACGTGTTCTGCGAGTACGAGATCGCCGGCATGACCTACGACCAGATAGACGGCCTCGTGCTCCAGGACTTTGGCTTCCTGAGCGAGAAGCAGTTCGCCAAGACCGTGGAGCAGTTCGGCGAGGGCTTCCGCCTGGAGACCATCAAGCAGCGGGAGAGCGCGGGCAAGAACCGCTAACACGCCAGGCGCATCGTTTGTTCTTTTCGGGCTACTAGCAACGCTAGCGGCTTTGCCTGCAGCCTGTTAGGGCATCAGGATCGTCGTTTCCGCGCAAAGACGGCAAACATCGCGCCCAGGGCGAGCGTCAGCCCAAGATGGTACCATAGCCATGAGGGCAAGCCGGCAACCACGCGCGGCGCCCTGCCGAAATTCCAGACGTCAGTAGCCAGGATCACCATCGTCCCGAAAACGACCAGCCACCCTGCGGATACCGGGAACGGCTCCGGAAGACGCGCATGGGTCGATTTCCGCGCACGCTCCGTCAGCCAGCCGGCGCCCAGTATGGCTACCTGCACAAGGGCGTTGAACACGGCCGCAGGCATAGGCGGAACCAGGACACCCAAGGCCTCCAGGCCTACAAGGGCGGCTCCTCCCACCAAGGCGCTCATCGCGGCGGCCGTGCCGACAGCCGGCGCGTACAGAGCAGCCAGGGCGACCGGCGCCAGGCTCGCGTACCCGGGAAAGGCCGCCTTGTTCAGAAACGCCAAGATGGACTCTGGAGGTTTGAGCGACACGAGCCAGGCCAGGACCGCGAGCGCGGCCACGGCCGCCGGAGCGCCGGCCCTGCGGGAACCGATTACGTCCCCGCTCAGCATGGAACCTGCCGACAGAAGCTGGCTGTCCATGGTGGACATCAGGGCAGCGAGCGCCGCCACGGAAAAAACGGGCCCCCACAGCGGCCCGGCCACGGCATGGGCCAGAACCGTGAAGACACCGTCCGTGGCGCTACCCTCCAGGCCGGGAGTAATGCTCCTACCCATCACCCCGATGGCCGCCATGGCAAAAAACACCACGGCCGCCATGAGCGGATACAGCGCCATGCTGGACAGGAGGGCCTTATCTGACCTGGCGGCAAAGAAACGCTGCATAAATTGAGGAAACATGGGGTCAGCCAGAGCCCAGAGGGCGTAGTACCCCAACAGGGCGGTCCAGGGCAGGGATGCGTCGGCTCCATCCCGGAGGGCGGCAGAGCTGTCGGAAGCCACCGCGGCGAGCGACCCGGAACCAGACGCCGCGCCCGCTACCATAGCCGCGGCGGCCAGTCCCAGGGAAACGAGTACGGCCAGCTGGAGCACGTCGGTGCGCGCCACCGCCTTCATGCCTCCCCTGAACACGTAGAAGGCCACCACGGCCACCAGAATACCCGAAGCCGCGGCCCGGGGCAGACCTGTGGCTTCCGCCATGAGCGCGCCTCCCGATCCCGCCTGTATGGCCAGGTAGGGCACCGTGTACAGAAGCGATAGGGCGGAAAACACCCTGCCAAGCGCGGGGCTCTGAAAGCGGTCACGGATACAGTCGCCGGGCGTCAGCCAGCCGCGCTCTTTGGACAGGCGCCGCATTGGCAGGCCAAAGACCACAAAAGACAGGGCCATGAATCCCGTGCCAAAAGCCATGACCGGCACAAAGGCCCAGCCCGATCGGTAGGCCGCCCCGGACACGCCAAAGACGGTGAAGGCAGACAGGTTTGACGCGGCAAGCGTGGCAAACAGCGTGACGCCGGACAGGGAGCGGTCGGCAAGCATGTAGGAAGAGGCCGATGCTGGTTTGCGCTTTGAGAGGGCAAAGAGCGTCCCGGACGCAACAAAAGCCAGGACCACGAAACCTGAAAGGGACATGGATGGACCTCCACCGTTTGGGGATGGAGGCCTGGATGGCCCTCGGGGGGCCTACAGCGGAACCGCCCTATCCGCGCATGGCCTTGGATGTGTGCAAGCGGGCGGCATGGCCCTTATATCACGGGACAAGCCCGCTCGTACAGGCCCGGCCGTCAGGTTCCGAGCCTGTATTCCCGGAGAAATTCCAGGAAATACTGCTGGATGCCTCCAAAGTAGTCGCGCTCGATGGACGCGCCCGCCTTGGTTATGTACCGGAAGTGCCAGGGCTCCCACAGGTAGCCGGTAATATGCTCGTGTCCGGGCGGATACGACATGGAAAAGCCGTAGCGCCACGCGTTTTGCTCCAGCCACAGGCCCTGCGGCAACGAAGCTATCTCTTCCTCAATCGGATGGAAGTCTACCACGGTGCCCAGCTGGTGCTGGGACTGCCCCGCGCGGGCCGAGAAACGCTCCGCTTCCTTGAGGCCGTGCGACTGGACCCAATAGTCGAACAAGCCCAGCTGGGTCTCGTAGGAGCGGAACGTGGACGCAAAGGTCAGCGTGATGCCGTCCGCCCGGGCTGCCGCGTCCATCTCCAACACACTGTCCATGATGGCCCTGCGCAGGCTCAGGGTGTCTTTTGTGCGGGCCAGCTTGTAGTCGTTCAGGGAAACCAGGTCCAGGGGCTTATACGACGAGGGCAGGGCGTGGTTTTTATCCACCAGCTGCAGAAGGTCTCCGGCTGCGGCGGATTCCAGCTCTGCCTCGTCGAGCAGGCGGAAAAACCGGCCGGGATCGGCCATGAGCGCCGACCGGAAGGCCAAAACCACCGGGTCGGGCAGTATAGAAGCAGCCTCCAGGGCCTTGACCACGCGGGAATCGGGCTCGGGCTCGGGCGCTTCCGCCTGCTGCGCGGGAGCGCAGGAGGAACAGGCCATGCAAACCAGGGTGAATAGCAGCGAACGGTTCATGAAGGCACTGTATCCGCCCGCGTCGTCCATGGCAAGTCGGGAGGCGGCCTTGCCCCGCCGGGGCCAGGCGGATATCCTTGCCCCAGCCCGAACACCCAGGATGGATCGCGTATGGACCCAACGGCATGGAAACGTTTCACCAAGGCGCGCGACGGTTTCAGAAACCAGGTAGACGCCTGGCTGGCCCGGGCCCCCGGACTCGCCAAGGCCCAGGCCGAACTGGCCAGAGCCCTTGGAGAGGACGACTACAGCGTCCAGACGCCCATCGTGTACAACCGCGCGCTGGACGACCTCAGCCCCGATTCGTCGGTCAAGTGGATCATCGTGGCCGACAACCCCGGCAAGCGCGAGCAGGAAGCGGACAAACAGCGTTACCTGATAGGCCAGTCCGGCAAGACCACCGAGAATTTTTTCCGGCGCGAGCTGGGCGTGGACATACGCACGGAAGCCGTCATCGTCAACAAGACGCCCGTGCACACGCCCAAGACAGCCCAGCTCAAGCTCCTCCTCAGGAACCATCCCGACCTGGGTCCCGTTCTTGAAGAAAGCCAGCGCTGGATGGCCGCCCTGGTGCCCGAGCTCCAGGAAACCCTGAACGCTCCGGTATGGGTCATGGGCTTGTCAGAGCTCGGGCCGCGCGGGGTTTTTGCCCCATGGACGCAAGCCCTCACCGCGGCGTACCGGGACCGGCACGATCTCTTCGGTTCCCTGTACCTGTATAAGCACTTCTCCATGGGCGCCTTTGCCACCGACCTGGCCCGAGGGCGCGCGGACGGCGAAAGCCTCAGCTCTATCCTCCGGCGCATAGGCCAGGGCAACAGGCGGCGGGTCTTTGGCATGTAGACAGGCCGGCGGCGCGGCGCCTTTGCGCTACCCGCGCAGTATGGCCAAAAACCGGCCGGCATTGTAGAATCGGTCCACGGCCCAGGCGCACCCGGGCCATACCGTAGCCAGCACCATCGGAGCACGCCATGCGATTCCCCCACCAGCGCGCAGTATTCCTCGTCGTTGCGGCCGTCCTGGCCGTCGTCGCGGCCAGCGCCCAGTATTCTGTCCAGCGACCGGCCACCCAGGGCGCGCAGGCGTCGGCCGTTCTCAAGGGCGCCCTGCTCGGGGCGTCTGACGGCCTGTACCGCGTGAACGACGACTCGTCGCTTTCCAAACTGGTGTCCGGCACGGAATTCAAGAAAATCCTGCGCGCAGGCGATTCGTGGTATTTCCTCTCGTCCCGGGGCGTGCTGTTCAGCCGCGACCTGGCCAGCTTCGAGGAGCGCAACGCGGGCTTTCCCGTCAAGACGCTCAAGACCTGGGAGGCTGGCGCCAAAGGCTTTGTCACTGAAGTCCAGGAGATCAAGGACCTTGAGGTCGACCCCTTTGACCCGGCCACCCTGGTCGCCTGCACCAAGGATGCCGTGTACCTCACGCGCGACGGCGGGCTATCCTGGTCAACGGTGCCATCTCCGGCGCCCCAGCCGGGCCTCAAGGCCGTGGCCGTCACCAGCAAACCCACCGCGCTTCTGTTCGCGTCGCATCCCATCAAGGGACCCTTCGTAAAGCCCCTGTCCGGCGGAACCTGGAAGGAAATCGGCGGCGACCTGGCCCGTGTGGACCCGGACTCGGCCCCGGACGAGATTGCCGACATCGTCGCCGCGGCGTCCGGAGACTCAGCCGCGATATACGCCGTCAACACTTTCCAGCCGCGCGCCTACCGCTACGACGCGGCGTCGAACGCCTTCCAGCCCATCTACAAGGGCAGCGTCGACTTCATGGCCCTGGATTCCCTGCAGGTCAGGCAGGACGGCCTGTACATGGTCGGTGACGGTACCGTGCTCAGACAGACGGTACCCGGGCAGGATCCCGTTCCCGTCCAGCGGGAAACGGCGGCAGTGCGGGCCGCGTCCAGCCTGGTACCCGGACAGCTGGAAGCCCTCCACCTGTCGGACGGAACGTCCCTTTCCGAGCTGTGGCTGGTCGAATTCAAGAGCGATAAGCCCTGGCGCCAGGCGGCCGACGGCAGGCACGGCTTCTACCTGCAGACCGGGTTCATGGTCAACGCCGACAGCCGCGCCAAATACGACGCGGTGATGACGGATCGCAAACTGGACATGGTGGTGGTTGATCTGAAGGACGACTATGGCCGCCTGCGCTTCGAGCCGCGCGATCCCCTGGTCAAAACCCTTGGCAAGAGCGTGAACCCGCTGGACGTTGAGGGCTTTGTGGCCGAGATGAAGGCCAAGGGCCGCTATCTGGTCGCCCGCATCGTGGTGTTCAAGGACCAGCGCCTGCACGAGGCCGCCGGCGGCGCCTATGCCGTATGGGATGGCAAGGAAAACAAACCCTGGCGCGGCTACGAACTGGTCACCAAGGACCAGCCCGTGCCGACGCCTCCGGGAGCTCCTCCCTCGTCGGCGGCCCCGGCCACCATCAAGGTCACCGAGCGCCAGTACTACGGCGAGTACTGGGTGGATCCGTATTCGGAAAAAGTATGGGAATACAACGTGGCCATAGCGCGGGAAATCGTCGCCCGTGGCTTTGACGAGGTCCAGTTCGACTACATACGCTTTCCCACGGACGGAGCGAACCTGGCCGACGCCCGTTTCCGCTGGCAGGACAAGGGCATGGACCGCGAGAGCGCCCTCATGTCCTTCCTGAGCTACGCCCGCTCGCACATAGACGCGCCTATCAGCATAGACATCTACGGGGCCAACGGCTGGTTCCGCTCCGGCGTGCGCACGGGCCAGGACGTGGAGCTTTTGTCCAGGTACGTGGACGCCATCTGCCCCATGTTCTACCCGTCCCACTTTGAGCAGGATTTCCTGGCCTACCCGCCGGCCGACCAGCGTCCCTACCGCATCTACCGCCTGGGCACACTCCGGAACTCGTACATATCGCGCAAGAAGGCGGTCATCCGCCCCTACGTCCAGGCCTTTTTCCTGAACGTGCGGTACGACCGCGAGTACTACTCGCCCAGGTACGTGAGCCTGCAGGTGGACGGGGTGCGGGATTCGCGCAACGAGGGGCTGACCTTCTGGAACAACGCCGGCCGTTACGACGACATACCGGTCATGAACATAGGCCGGGACGGCCGGCTGGCGGCCGGCAAGGACGCGCGGGGCGTTCTGGACTGAGTATCCGGGCTCAGAAGCCCAGCGGCTCGCCGACCACCAGCACGGTAAAGTCGGACAGCGACGGACGGCGCCGCAGTACCTGGTAGACGCGGCATATGCGCGTCTCGCCTTCGCAGTCCATACAGCGGCCCACCTTCACGCAGGGATTGGGCTTGTCCAGGCGTTTGTTGTTCTTGGGCGACGCAACCAGCTCGATGCGGGCAAAGGCCTCGTCCAGGTCCAGGACGATCTTGTTCACGCCCACCACCACCAGGGTCCTGGCCGGGCCAAAGCTGAGCGCGGCCACGCGGTTGCCGTTGCCGTCCACATTGACCAACTCGCCCTCGAGCGTCAGGGCGTTGCTGCCGGATATGAACAGGTCGCAGCTGAGCTGGCGCCTTAAGAGGCCGAGTTTGGCTTCCGGCGACAGGCCGGGGGCGTTGTGGTCCAGAATCTCGCAGCCCGCGGCCGCGGCCTTTTCCTGCACGCCCAGGGCCTTGACCGTCATGGAACCGCCAAAGCCCACGCTCTGCCCTTTGACCAGAAACTCGCCAATGCGCTCGGCCGCGGACGCGGCGTCGGGCAGATACTCGGCCTTGAAACCGTTCTTGATGAGGGATTTGACCGCGGACTGGCCAAGCGTTTCCGCGTGCCACGTGTCTATGGTATTCATGCTTCCTCCCCCGCGCGCCAGCGCGCTTCCATGAGTATACCCCCGCCTCGGCTCCGGTCAACGGCATTCCGCCGGCGGCCGCGTCAGGGACGGGTTGCCAGCTCCAGGGCTTCAAGGCGCTCCATGGCCTCGGCCCTGCACGAGCCGCACATGTCGGGATGTGGCTTGAGCGACGAGCATACGGCCGGCCGCTGGGCTTGCCCGTACAGCAGGCAGCTCCGGTCGGGACAGGGCACGCCCGCGGGCTTGCCGTGTGGGTACCCCGGAAGGGGCGACGATATGGACGGGGCCTCGCAGCAAGCCCCGCAACCAGGTCTGCATTCCAATTGCCGGCAGTGGGACTTGAACCCACACATCCTTGCGGACAGCAGATTTTGAGTCTGCCGTGTCTGCCATTCCACCATGCCGGCCCTGACGCTTGCCAGAATATCCGCGCTCGGACGTTTTGGCTACTCGCGGGCCCTGACACCGTGCGCCCGCTGGCGTTTTTTGTACTACGTCCGCAGCCCCGCAGTCAATACGAGCGAAATCCAGCGAAATCGATTGCGAGCCTTGCGGTGCCGACGACCCGCCCTTACACTGTGGGCATGGGCGAACGGCCGGATCGACTAGCTGGCCCCTTTCTCACCAGCCTCAAGGAGTTCCTGTCCGAGGCTACGCGACCGGCCAAGCCGGCCCGCGAGCATGATATAACCTACTGCCGAGAGAACGCCGCCAGGGCCATCCTGCTTCTCACCCTGATAGCCGTTACCTGCGCCTTGGCCGGACCCGTTGTGGAAGCCGCCCAGGGCAGGCCCGGCCCCATCCTGATGATACGCGTAGCTTCCATCATCGTGGCCCTGATCCTGTATTTCCAGCGCGGCTTACGGCCAGCCACGCTGTTCTATACCATGGCCGCTATGTTCTGGCTGGCCGGAGCGGGGACCTTTGTGGTGGGGGGATCGTACACGGCCGAGGGCATAGCCCTGCTGTGCGGGGCGCCCTTGCTGGCCGGTTTCTTTCTGGGCATAGGCCCCGGTTTCTGGATGCTGTCGGCGTCAACGGCCCTGCTGGGCGCGCTGGCTGCCGGTTCGGCGTCGGCGTCCCTGCCCTTCCCCGGCCTCTCGCCAGGGGCAGTCAACCTGGCCTGGCCGTTCCTGTTCATGGACGCCGTGTTCCTCATAGGCGTGGGCTTTCTGTGCAGGCAGACTGCCCGCTCAGCGCAGGAGGCCCTGATAGCCAGGAAGGAGGCCGCCGCGTTCGAGGCGCTCCTCCGCGAGGAACGCGCTGAGACGGATGCGGCCAGCCGCTCCCTTGGCCAGTCGCGGAACGAGATACGACGGCACCAAGCCCTGTTCCAGGGCCTGGTTGAGCACAGCGCGGACATAGTCCTGCTCCTGGACGCAGACGGCCGGATCAGGATATGCGGCCAGGCCGTGCAGTCGCTCACCGGCTTCTCACCGGACGAACTGTCTGGCCGGGAACTGTTCTCCTTCCTGCCGGACGACCAGGCCAGGGATCAGCGCGCCATGTTCGCCTCCAGCCTCCTGGCCGGGACTCCTACCTTCTCGTCGTTCTTTTCCCTCGCCAGAAAAGACGGCACCGAGCTTCCCGTGGAGGCCATGGCGTCCAACTATCTCCATAACCCGGACATCCAGGCCGTGTTGATGACCCTCCGCGACATGACCAGGCAGCGAACGGCCGAGGCCCGCGCGGAGTTCTACCAGCACTACGACCCGCTGACCAGCCTCCCTAACCGGGACAGCTTCATACAGGCGGTGGAGCGCACGGTCACCATAGCCAGGAACCGCAACCGCGTGTTCGCCGTCATGGCCCTGGGCCTGGACCGCTTCAAGCGCGTCAACGACCTGTTCGGCACGGACATAGGCGACCAGGTGCTGAAAACCGCCGCGGGCTGGCTCCGCGCTTCGTTCAGGAACGACGACGTGGTGTCCCGCTACCGGGGCGACAAATTCTTTGCCCTGTTCCCGGACATCCGCTCCCAGGACCACATAAAGGAAATCATCGGCAAGGCGCGCATGGCCTTCCGCCAGCCGGTCCATCTGGACATAGGCGAGGACGTCAAGCTGTCCGCTTCCATTGGCGTGGCGCTCTATCCCAACGACGGCCGCAACGCCGAGGACCTGATACGGAACGCGGAAACCGCCCTGTACATGGCCAAGGAATCCGGCAGGGACCGCTATCGACTCTTTGACGCCAGGCTCAACGGCGACATCATCAAGAGGCAGAAAATAGAGAACGACCTGAACGTGGCCCTGGAGCGGGGCGGCCTCTTGCCGTATTTCCAGCCCAAGGTGGACCGGAACGGCTGCATTATCGGGGCGGAGTCCCTGGTGCGCTGGCGTCATCCGAGCGGCGAGCTCAAGAGCCCCGCCTACTTCATAGACGTGGCGGAGAAAAGCGGCAACATAGACTCCATCGGCTCCCTGATGCTGCGTATGACCTGCCAGACGGCGTCATCCTGGTTCTCCGCGGGCCTGCCCAAGGTACCCATATCGGTGAACCTGTCACCCAGGCAGTTCGGCCGGGAAGACCTGATAGACGACATCAAGCGGGCCCTGGATTCCACCGGCCTGGATCCCCGCCTGCTGGAATTCGAGATCACGGAAACAGGCATCATGGAGAACGAGCGTGAGGGCATACGCAAGCTGCTGAAACTCAAGGATCTGGGCTCGGCCATATCGATAGACGATTTCGGCACCGGCTACTCGTCCTTTTCCAAGCTCAAGGACTACCCCGTGGACACGGTCAAGCTGGACAAATCCTTCATCGACCCCTTGCCGCACGACCGAAAGGCCACGATAATCGCGTCAGCCATAGTGGACATGGCCCACACTCTGAGCTTCAGCGTGGTGGCCGAGGGCATAGAGCGGCGGGACCAGATGCTGTTCCTGGACACGATTTTCTGCGACGCGTACCAGGGCTACCTCTTCTCCGCCCCGGTCCCCGAGCACGAATTCCGCGCTTTCCTGGAATCGGGCCAGCCGCTGGCCGTGTAGACGGCAGCCTGAATGTCCAACAGCCGATGCCGGCTAGTAACCCCGCTGTAGGAGCGACACATGGAGCCCGTGCTTGCCTGGGGCCTGGACGTGGTCCAGGCCGTACAAACCATCGCCAATCCCGTACTGACCGAAATCATGAAAGTGCTTACCCTGGCCGGTTCGGAGTACTTTTACCTGCTTGCCCTGCCTGTCATTTTCTGGTGCTTTGACGAGCGCTTTGGCGTCCGTTTCGGGCTGATCGTGCTGGGGTCGGCCTTCCTGAATTCCTGGCTCAAGGTGGTGTTCCGCCAGCCCCGTCCCTTTGACCTGGATCCGGGGGTAGCCCTGTCCCACGAGAGCAGTTACGGCCTTCCGTCGGGACATTCCCAGGGAACAGCCGTATTCTGGGGCCTTCTGGCGCCCAAAATCAGAAAACCCTGGGGCCTTCTATTGGCCATCCTGGTGCCCATTGTCATCGGCTTTACCAGGATTTACCTGGGCGTCCACTTTCCCACGGATCTCTTCCTGGGCTGGTTCCTGGGCTGGGGTATAGCGCTGGCGTGGTTCTTCTTTGGGCACGGCGCGGAAAATTTCCTGGGCAAGGCTAATATCCGCGTCAAGGTTATCCTGGCGGCTGTGGCCGCCCTGGGCATGAACGCCCTTCTGCCTGAGGAAACCAACCTGTCCGGCGTATTTTTCGGCACCGCCGTGGGCGCCGCGTTCATGTTCGACAAGGTGGGCTTTGACGCCAGGGCTGGGTCGCCGTGGCAGAAACTTGCGCGCCTGGGCCTGGGCCTGGCCGGATTGGCCGTGGTGTACGTGGGCGGCAAGCTGGTGTCGCCGGACGAGGGCCAGAGCCTGTACGCCCTGGCCAGGTTCGTCCGTTACGGGCTGGTAGGCGTCTGGACCTCGCTGGGAGCGCCCTGGGTGTTCGTGTCGCTCAAGCTCGGTTCGCGTAGGTCCGCCTGAGCCAGGACGAACGAGTCGTCCGTCAGCTCAAAGATGGCCTGGGCTCCGTCGCTTAGGTATACGCGTTTGTCCTCGTCGATAAAGACGGCCTCCATCCAGTCCAGGCTGTTGGCAAGGGCCAGCCCCTTGTCCAGGCCCAGGGCGAACAGCGTGGTGGACAGGCCGTCGGCGTCTATGCTCGAGCTGGCGATGATGGTCACCGACGCAAGGCCGTTGCGCACCGGGTAGCCCGTTCGCGTGTCCAGGATGTGATGGTAGTGCGTGCCGTCGTCGCCCAGGAAATAGCGCTCGTACACGCCGCTGGTGACCACGGTGCGATCGCCTGTCACCGTGACTATGCCTATGTACGCCCCGCGGTCGTCAAACGGATTCTGAACGCCTATTTTCCAGGGCGACCCGTCGGGTTTCCTGCCCACCACCTTGACGTTGCCGCCCAGGTCTATGACCGCCGCCGTCACTCCCTGCTCCGCCAGTATTCGTCCGGCTTCGTCCGCGGCGTAGCCTTTGGCTATGGCACCAAGATCCAGGCGCATGCCTGGCTTGGCCAGGCGCAGGGTGCCGGCCTGGTCGTCCAGCTCAAGAAGCCACCTGTCCACCATGGCCAGGGCGGCGCTTACCTCGTCGGCTGAAGGCACGCGCTCGTCCTCCGTGCCAATGCCCCACAGTTTGACCAGGGGGCCTATGGTCGGGTCAAAGGCCCCGTCGGACAGGGCGGCGTACTCAAGGGCCTTGCGGGTTACGTAGCGCAGGTCGTCAGGCACGGCCACGGCCTGGCCGCCGGCCGCCTGGTTGACCTGGTCCACCAGCGTACCGGGGTCGTTGGCGCTCATCTCGGCCTCTATGGCCGCCAGCCGCGCAAATGCGTCGTCTAAAGCCTTTTCGCTCGCGCCGTCTAGCACACGGACGGAACACACGGTCCCGAGAGCCAGTTCCGTACGCTCGGCGGTGGACGGGGCGCTGGAACAGGACAGCAAGAACAGCGCGCAGGCGCACGCCGAGATACGCAGGATGTTCATGGATCCTCCGTCTGGGATCAGGGATAGAGCGGGCGTTCCTGCCCGATGGTGCTGGACGGCCCGTGGCCCGGCATGACGCGCACGGTGTCAGGGAGTTCCAGGATGCGCGTGCGGATGGACGACACGATGGCCGCCTCGTCGGCGTCAAAAGTGTCCGTGCGGCCACGGCCATAGCGGAAGAGCGTGTCCCCGGCCAGCAGTATGGAGCCGCCTTCAACAAGGAGACAGGACGAACCAGGGGTGTGCCCGGGCGTATGCATGGCCCGAATCCCGGTGCCCGGAAAGACGTACCCGTCGTCGTAGTACACGTCCGCCTCTGGTATGGGTGTCCAGAAACGCGTAAAAAAAGCGTTGGCCCGGATGTCCTTGAAGACCTGCCGATTGACGGCCTCAGCCGTATCACCAAAGTACTGCCTGTCCCCTGCCGGGGCAAACAGCCGAGCCTCCAGCCCGGCTCCCTTAAGCCCCGCCAGCAGGCCCGGAGCGGCGGCCACGTGGTCCAGGTGTCCGTGCGTGCACACCACGTGGACCGCGCGGTTTTTAACTCGTTCCGCCGCCTCAAGGGTTTCCGACAGAATGCGGTCCGCGTCCGCGCCAGGATCCACCACCACTACAGGCTCTCCGGGGCGTTCCACTACGTAGACGTTCTCGCCTATCGGTCCTACACTGAATTGCCTAACCATGCCCGTCCATACTACCGGCCGCGCGGGGTCATGACAAGCGGAGGCCAACCATGCTCGCCAGCGTCTGGGCCGCCATTGCCGCGGCCATCGTGTTCTACGCCTTGCTCCCCGTTGCCGGCGCCTTCACGGCCAGGGCCCGCTGGCGGTCCTTCAGGTCGGCCGTGGGCAAGGCCGCCGCCCTGCCGCTCATGGACGCCGCGTCCGTGCCCAGGCCCGATGAGCCCCCCGTTCCCGCGCGCGTGGAAGGCCGGGTGGAAGCCCTGGGCGGGCAGACGGGCATCTGGGTGCGTTGCCAAAACTGCAGCCTGGAAGTGGACATGGCCGCCGGTTCCCTGTTCCTGCTGAGCCAGCCCGAGGCCGCCCGCGGCGACGACAAAACCTACGGCGCTACGGTTGAGCGACTGCGCTGGGCGTCCGTGGCCTCTATCCAGCCCGGAATGGCCGTGCTGGCCTCCGGGCTTGTGCTGGCGTCCGCGGCCAGCAGCCGGCTGGATCCTGCCGGCTGCAACGGTGTGGTCGTGCTGTATGATGGCAAGCCATCGGACATAGCCGAACTGTCCATCTGGGGCGGCCGTCACCGCAACGAGTACTGGAATCCCCTGGGGCAGGCGGCCCTTGCCTTTGGCTTTGTGCTGACGTCGGCGCTCGCGTCCGTTTCGCTCGGTTCGGACGCGCCGGCCCTGGTATCAGCGCTGATACTAACGGCAGCCCTGGCTCCCGTACTGCCGTTTGCCCCGCCCGGCCTGGCTGGCTTTCTGCTGTACAGGCATTTCTGGCGCAGGGCCCGCTTCTGCCGCGCCAAGAGGGATTTGTCCCTGTTCAGGAGGGCTCAAGACGCCAGGCTGTGGAGCGCTCGCGCCGGCAGGGCAACGGCCGGCAGCCTTATGTCCCTGCTGGGTGCCCTTGCCATCAACGCCTGGCTGTTCGCGGCCCTGCTCAGGACACTTCTGTAGGATTTTCTTCCGTTCCGGCAACGCCATCGCCATGCTGCTCGGCGGCCTGCGGCTCGTCCTCGCCGTGGGCACCCTTCTTGCGAGCCCGGTTGGCGCTGAGCGCCCTGCCCCTGAAATCCCGGCCGTTCAGCCCCGAGAGGATCCGCTCCTCCGCGGCGGGATCAACGGTAACAAAGCTGTAATTGTCCATGGTGCGGACTTCGCCTATGTGTTCCTCGGCGACGCCGGGCAGGGCAAAGAGCGTATCCAGGGCCACGCGGGCATAGAAACGCTGGCGCCTTCCCGCGCTCACGAACAGGGTCACGCCCTCCCCGCGGTAGCGGCGCTCGCGCGTCGGGGCCGGTTCCCTGGGCGCTTTATGCTGGTCGGCCTGCCGGCCGCGTTGGTCAGCGTTCCGTGTCTCGCCCCGGACGGCCTGTTTTCCGCCGCCGTTCTGCTCGCGTCGTTCTGGCTGGCGCTTGCCTTTGTCGCCTTTTACGGGCGACGCGTGGCCGCCGGACGCCTGGTCCAGAAGCAGGGCGGCGGCCACGTACGCGCGCAGGTGCAGGGGCACGCGCGAGCGGAAAAGTTTCCGGCAGGCATGAAGGGTATCCACGTTCGCCAGGTCATGCACATACGCCAGGGCGTCGTCGATTCGTTTACTGATCATTCTCCTGCTGTGGTCGTCCAAATCACGTGATGTTGGCATCAATGGCTCCTTGCTGAAATTGGGTCGGCCGTATCGCCGCCCCAGACGCCGTGCGAGGCTCCAGGCACGCGCCTACCGTGCGCCGACAGGCTCCGAGCCGGTCGGCGCCCCGTTGGGAAACCGCCGTGGTGGCCGGCGGCCATGCGCGTCCCGTTGAAGCGCCGCCCAGTGAAGCAAAAAGACGGCCTTTGCGCAAGCGGTGAGGCTGGCGCTTGAAGCTCCATCCGACCTCGGGTAGAGTATACACGATGAAACGCGCCGCCTTGCTCCTTTTTTTACTGTGCGCCGCCGCGGCGGCCCAGGGCCCGGAAACGCCCAGCCTGCCTGACGATCCTGCGGAACTGCTGGGCTTGACCCCGGCCCAGGCGCTCGAGCGCTACGGGGCGCCCGCCAGGGTATACGCCGTGCGCGGTCAGGAAGCCTGGCAGGACGACGTGGTGTTCGACTACGGCGTGTTCTCCCTGTTCCTGTTCGGGGACAAGGTGTGGCAAGTTAGGGTATCGGTCGACTATCCCCTGCCCGTGCTCGGCTTCATGCCCGGCTCGGACCTGGAGCGCGTACAGGCGGCCCTGGGGCTTCCAGCATCGTCAGGCGAGGATTACACCGAGTGGGACCTGCCCGGGCAGGGCTGGCCGGTGCGTCTCCGTATCGCCACGGGGCAGGACGGACGCACCGATCTCTATATTTACCGCGCCGATTTTTGACAGGCTGTTTAAAAAGCCTGTTGACGGCGCCGGACGCCGGGCGTCCGGCAAGGGAGGCGACGCATGCCAAAGATCTGCCTCTGCCTGACCGGCCCGACCATTGAGAAAAACCTGGAAGCCCTGGATCGCTACCGCAAGGTGGTGGACCTGGTGGAACTGCGCGCGGATTTCCTGGAACCCCAGGAAATGTTCCGCATCCGTTCCTTTCCGGAAAAGGCCGGCCTTCCCACCATACTGACGGTCAGGCGCCTGCAGGACGGCGGCCGCTTTGACCAGGGGGAGGGCGTCCGCCTGGTCATCATAGCCAAAGGCCTGGCGTTCGCGGACCAGGACAAGCGCAAGAACTTTGCGTATGTGGACATAGAGCACGACCTCCAGATTCCCGCCATCCAGGAGGCCGCGCGCATATTCGGCACCAAGGTCATCCGTTCCATACACTGCCGAGACGGCGTGCCGGCCAACCTGCCGGAGCTGTGGTCGTCGCTGTCGTCGTCGCCCTTCGAAATTCCCAAGCTGGCCGCTCACGCACGCGGGATAGAGGATACCGAGCGCCTGTTCCGGTTCTTCGGATCCCTGGAAACCGGCGAGCGCATCGTCACGGGCATGGGCGACTACGGTTTCTGCACCCGCATCCTGCCTGAACGCCTGGGTAGCATGCTGGTATACGCCAGTGCCACCGGCGCCGGCCTCAAACCCGGCGCTCCCGGCCAGCTGGATCCTGACGTGCTCAGGAAACAGTACCGCCTCGGCTCGGACGACGCGTCTGTGGACCTGTACGGCATCCTGGGCAGCCCGTCCGTGCTCGGCTCCCTGTCGCCCCATATCCACAACGCCGGCTTTGCCGAACTCGGCATAGACGCGCGCTACCTGCCCTTTCCCGCTGACGACCTTGACGCTTTCATGCGCCTGGCCGAGCTTCTGGACATAAAAGGCCTATCGGTTACCGTGCCGTTCAAGGAGAGGGTACTGTCCCTGCTCGGCGAGAGCGCCATGGAGGTGGCTGCCATAGGAGCGTGCAACACCATGGTCAGATCCAAGGCCGGCTGGGCTGGGTACAACACGGACGCCATGGGCTTCAGGAGCGCCCTTCTGCATTTCCTGGGCAGGACAGAGCTCAAGGGGCTCCGGGCCTGCATCGTGGGAGCGGGCGGCGCCGCTCGCTCGGTGGCCTATACCCTGCACGGCCTGGGCGTGGAAGCCTGCGTCATCAACCGCAGCTTGCCCAAGGCCAAGCGCCTGGCCGAAGAGTACGGGTTTCCGTGGGCGGGCATGACGGAGCGGGCCGTCGAGCTGATAGAAAGCTACAACGACCTGATTGTCCAGACCACGAGCGTGGGCATGGAGGGCGGACAGCCGGGCGACCCCCTGGACTGGTACCAGTTCTCCGGCGGCGAGGCCCTGTTCGAGACCATCTACAACCCCGCGGAAACGGTACTGCTCAAACGGGCCAGGGACTCGGGCTGCCGGGTAACCAACGGCCATACCATGCTCCTGGACCAGGCAGCGGCCCAGTTCCGCCTGTTCACGGGCCAGGACTATCCGGATCAAGTACAACTGTAGAGGGGGCGTTTGCCGCCCCGTTGCGAAAGGAAGCTTCCATGACCGATACCGAGCACCGTTCTGCCTTTGTGTCCGTAATAGGCAGGCCGTCTGCGGGCAAGTCCACCCTGATGAACGCCCTGTGCGGGCAGAAGGTGGCCATCGTGTCGCCCGTGCCCCAGACCACGCGCAACACCGTGCGGGGCATCCTGTCCAAGCCGGGCTGCCAGCTGGTGTTCATGGACACACCCGGCCTCCACGATTCCGACAAGGCCATCAACAAGCGCCTGCGCGACCTGGCCACTCGGAGCCTGTCCGACGCCGACCTCATCCTGTACGTGGTTGACTCCACCAGGGCGCCAGGACCTGAGGAGGAGGCCATAGCTGGCCTGCTCAAGAACTTTGTGCCAAAAATCAGGGCGGCCGTGAACAAAATCGACGCCAAGCTTTCCGATCCGGCTCGCACCTCCGCCTTTCTGGACGACAAGCTCCCCGGCGTCCAGCGCTTCGACATATCCGCCCAGAAGGGAGACGGCCTGGAAGCCCTCTTGTCCGCCCTGGTCCAATCCGCTCCGCCGGGCCCCGCCTACTATCCCGACGAGTATTACACGGACCAGGAGCCGGTATTCCGCATCGCCGAGGTGGTCAGGGAAAAGGTCTTCCTGCACACCAAGGACGAGATACCCCACGCCGTGTACGTGGACTATGTTGCCCACCACATGCTTGACGACGGCACGCTGGTATATGAAGGCGAGCTGGTGGCCGAACGGGACACGCAGAAAGGCATCCTGATAGGCAAGGGCGGGGCCATGATACGGCAGATCCGCGAGGAGGCCGAGCACGACCTTGCCGACATCTTTCCCTACCCCGTGCGCCTGTCCCTGAAGGTCCGGGTAGACCCGGGCTGGAAGAAAAACGACAAACTTTTGAAGCGCCTGATTCAGTAGGGCCGGGTCGCGGCCCTGCGGACCCTCAGGCCAGGGCGTTGACCTTGCGGAACTCCTGGTCCACGGCGGCAAAACCGCCGTCCAGGTAGGCATGGAAAGCCGCGCGGGCGCGGGGGAAAACCGAACAGGCCAGAAGCTCCCGCTGGTCGGCGCCAAAGTCCGACAGCACGTACCCGGCAACGTCGTCGTGGTCGGGCCTGCCTATGCCAAAGCGCAGCCGCGGAAAATCCGCCGTGCCCAGCCGCTCCTTCATGGACCGGAGGCCGTTGTGCCCGCCAAGGCCGCCGCCCATCTTGAAGCCGAAAAAGCCAAAGCCAAGCTCAAGCTCGTCGTGGACCACCAGGATGTCGGCAGGCTCTATCTTGTGGAAACGCGCCAGCTCGGCGGCGCTTTCCCCGGACAGGTTCATGTAGGTCTCCGGCGTCAGGATCCAGACCCTGCCGGAGGGCAGGTCCAACTGGGCGTAGGATCCCTTGAAGCCCCGCTGCCAGGACAGGGACGGATAGACCTCGAGCGACGCGAGGAACTGCCACGCCACATTGTGCCTGTTGTCGCGGTATTTCCTTCCGTGGTTGCCCAAAAAAACGCAGAGTCGTGCCATGTGCCTTCCGTCCCCCGGCGCCCGATACTACAACTCGAGGCGCCGCGCAGGCAAGCGCCCTCACGGGGTACTCGACGCGCGCGGCCCCGTTTCCGTATAGTCGAGCAATTCCCCGCTTTGGAGGGACCATGGACCAGACCGTATACGTTATAGGCCACAAAAACCCGGACACCGACTCCCTGGCGTCTGCGGCCGCCTACGCCCACCTCAAACAGGCCCTGGGCATGGAAGACTGCGTGGCCGCCCGGGCAGGCAGGATGAACCCCCAGTCCGAATACGTGTTCGAGCGCTTTGGCGTGCCCTTCCCGGTGTTCCTGCCGGACCTGGTGCCCAAAGCAGAGTACTATCTGGCCCAGCGCCCCCTGACCGTGGACAGGGGGACGCCGCTGTGGGAAGCCCTTGCCATCATGAACCAGAGCGGGCAGAAAGCCCTGCCCATCGTGGACAGCGACGGCCGCTACCGCTCCATGCTCCATTACAGCTCCTTTGCCCAGAACATCCTCAAGAAAATCAATCCCCACAAGAAAGCCGTGGTGCCCACCAGCGTTGCCCGCCTGCAGTCCACCATTAAAGCCCAACCGGTATGCGCCTTTGACACCAGCGAGCAGTTCAGGGCCCGCATCCTGGTGGCCGCCCTGGAAACCGAGAGCTTCAAGCGCCACCTGGACAGCGAGTCCTGCGAGTCGGCCATCGTCATTGTGGGCGACCGCGTGGACGTCCAGCGCCACGCCATAGAGTCCAAGGTCCGCGTCCTCATCCTGTCCAACGGATCCCTGCTGGACAGGCAGCTCAAGGAATTGGCCGAGAAAAACAAGGTGTCCGTGCTGATGTCCCCGTACGACACGTCCAGCACCAGCCTGCTGGTCATCTATTCCACGCCGGTGGAAACCATGGGCGACGCCGACATCAGGGCAGTCCAGCGGCACGAGCCGCTGCGCCGCGCGCGCGAGGCCATAGCCGAGTCCGCCAGCCGCTCGGTGCCCGTCCTGGACGACGACGGCCGCGTGGCTGGCCTCTTGTCCGAGGGCGACCTGATGCGCGAGCCCAACGTGTCGCTCATCCTGGTGGACCACAACGAGCTGACCCAGGCCGTGGACGGGGCGGACAATTACCGCATCCTGGAAGTGATAGACCACCACCGCTTGGGATCCTTCAGCACCCGCTACCCCATTACCTTCATCAACCGCGTGGTGGGATCGACCAGCACCATCGTGGCCGGCATGTTCAGGGACGCCAAGGTGCCCATACCCAAGCCCCTGGCCGCCGTCCTCCTGGCCGGCATCCTGTCCGACACCCTGATACTCAAGTCATCCACCGCCACGGACACTGACTCAGAGCAGGCCGAGTACCTGTCCAACCTGACAGACCTGGACCTGGAAGAATTCGGCCGCGACATCATGAGCGTGGCAAGCCTGGTGGGCAAGAAACCGGTGCCGGAAATCGTGCGCCTGGACATGAAGGAATACGACGCGGCGGGAACGCGCTTCTCCGTCAGCCAGGTGGAAGTCAACGCGCCGGGAGAAATCCTTGAGCGCGCGGACGAGGTCCTGGCCGAACTAGCCATCCTGCGCGCGGCAGGCGGGCATTTCTTCTCCGCCCTGATGGTCACGGACATCACGGAGTTGTCCAGCGTGCTGTTCGTGGACGGCGACCGCGAGCTTTTGTCCCTGCTCCGCTACCCGCGCGTGCGGGACCGCGTGTTCGAGCTCAAGGATATCCTGTCACGCAAAAAACAGCTGGTGCCCGTGTTGACCGAGCTGACGGAAAAGGCGCGGGGAAGCTGAGCAGATTCCTACCCCCGCAGCCTCTTCTGGAAACCGTCCTTGGACAGGTAGTTGGAATCGGATATCAAAACGCCGTTCCTATAATAGCGGACGTAGGGGACGCTCCGGTTGCCGAAGACGGTCTCCTTGAATTCCATGAACTCATCAAAAAAAGGTTCCAGATCGTATTCCAGAAGAAAGACCTCGGATCCGCTGTCCCGTTCCGCGGCATCCAGCCAGGAGCGCATGGCAACCCACTGGGGGCACCAGCTCTGGGTCAGCACCACGGCCACGGTCTCCCCGGCCCCTCGGACATCAAGCCCAAAATCGCGCGTTTCCATTGCCGCGCGGCACTGGTCTTCAGTCAGTCGCTTCATCCGTAACTCCCGTGTTGGTGGTGCGGCTCAAATCCAACCGGCTTAGCCTTGGGCCCCAAACCCCGCGCAAAAAATCCTTCCGTTTTGGGGTCTCCCTTTTGACACTATAGCATGGTATTCTTGGAAGCGGGCCACCCAAGCGCGCGACGTTGCGCCCTGACAGGCGGGAAACCGGTATCCAGCGTGCGCGTGCGGGGGACCACGCATTCAAAGGAGGGATCATGGCAGTACGCATGAAGGGCCGGACCACCGGACCCACGACCATCGAGCTTGAGCACGAATCCGGCGCCCGAGTGTCCGTGACGGCGCCCAAGGACAACGGGGGCGACGGGTCCAGTTTCTCGCCCACCGATCTCTGTGCCGTGTCACTGGGAGCATGCGCGTCGCTGATCATGAGAATGTTCGCCGACGGACAGGGCATACCCGTCCGCGGTATATCCTTTGAACTGGTCAAGGACATGGCCGCCGAGCCCCGGCGCATCAAAAGCATAACGGTGGACTTCAAGATAGACAGCGACTGCTCCGAGGCCGACTTCAAGCGCATAGAGGACGCGGGTCGCTCCTGCCCCGTATGCCTGACCTTGGGCGACCGGGTAAACATCGTCGCGAGCTACCGCCGGGCTTGACGCGCTTCTCAGCCCCCTGATACCAGGTGCAGGGCGTCCATGCGGTCGCCGTCGCGCACGGGCGCCGTGTCCCAGCTATCCCGGGGTATGACCGTTCCGTTCACCTGCACGATGATCAGAGGGAAGGACCACCCCTTTGCCGCCAGTACGCCCCGGACGGTAAGCTCCCGGGCGTCCAGCGTGGTGGTATCGCCGTTCAGCAGTATGGTCATGCTCCCGCTTCCTCCATGGGTCCCAAAAGGATTTCCAGCACCTCGTTGGCCTGCAGGCAGGCCACGGCCCCTACCCGTGGCGCCATGGGCGGATGGCTGCCGTCCACGCCCAGGTTTTCGTCGCCTATCACGACCAGGGAGCCCGATTTCCTCACCGCAAGCTGGCCCGACGCTCCCCAACCGGCTATGCCGGAAGCGGCGACCACGGGCCGCCCCGGCCGGTCGGCCAATAGGGCTTCTATCAGCATGGCCTTGGCGTCCGCGTCGTCCAGGGCTTCAACCACCACGTCGCAGTCGGCAAACGCCGCCACGGCTCGTTGTGCGTCCAGGCGCTCAGGCAGGGTCGTAAGATCCAAGCCGGCGTCTATGCGCCTGAGGTTCTCTGCCAGGGCGTCCACCTTGAGGCGTCCCACCTGTTCCAGGAAGAAAAACTGCCTGTCCAGGTTGTCCGGGCTCACGCGGTCAAAATCCGCCAGCACCAGATGGCCCACCCCGGCCCTGGCCAGGGCGGCCGCGCAATTGGACCCAAGGCCCCCGGCACCCGCCAGGCCGACCCGCCGGGCCGACAGCAAAGATCGGGCTTGTTCCCTGATACGCGCGTTCATCCTCATAGAGCCTATAGTAGCGCCCCGGGGGGTTTTGCGCCTACCGTCGTTTTTCACTATATTTAATAAACGCTAACCATCGCGCGCAAACACGCGACCCCGCCAAAACAAGGGAGGACTCTTGAAAAAGCGACTGGGACTACGCGGTAAAATACTTGTTACCCTGCTCGTCGTACAGATAGCCGGACTTGCCCTTTTGATGCTGGTCGTGTCCCTCAACGCGGGCAGCGCCCTGTCGGACATGGCCTACGTATCTTCGGAGTATCTTTCCAGCCGGTACGCCGCCAATATCGAGCGCCGCATAGCGGGGGCAGCCGACCTGGCCGCCTACCTGGGCAAGGCCCTGATAGCCGTCCGCGACGCGGGCATGCCCAGGGACCAGGCCAGAGACCTGCCGGTCATGTTCCTTGAGAGCAATCCGGGCGTGACCGCGTCCTGGGTACTCCTTGCCCCGCAGGCCTATGACGGAAACGACGCGGACTTCCGCGGCCAGAAAGGGTACGGCCAGAGCGGCCGCTTTGCCCCGTACTGGTCCAGGGAAAGCGACGAGATGGCCCTTACGGACAGCACCGCGCTCGAGGACAGCCAGGCCTACCTTTTGCCCATGGCCAGCAAGGTCAACTACTACGGCCTCATGGAGTACGGGGAAGGCAGAACCAGCTCGATCACGGTATCCGTTCCCATCGTGTACCGCAACCAGGCGCTCGGCGTGGCCGGCGTGGACATATCCCTGCGCTCCGTCCAGCAAATCATCGACGGCATACGTCCGTTTGAAACCGGCCGGGCCTTCCTGGTAAGCGGCAGCGGCTCCATCGTGGTCCACCCCCAGGCGGACAAGGTAGGCACCAAGATTGCCGACATGATCGGCGCCGACAAATATACTGAGGCCGGCCTGGCCATAGCCCGGGGCTCGTCGTATTCCACGCCCGTCCTGCAGAGGGAGGACGAGGCCAACGCCTTTGTCATCCTTATCCCCATACGTCTGGGCGCGACCAATACGTACTGGAGCCTGGGCGTGTCCATTCCCGTGGACACCATCCTGGCACCCGTCCGGAAACTGACCGGCCTTGTCATAGGCGTTTCCGGCGGCGCCCTTATCGTGCTCGGCCTGGCCATTTGGCTGTCCCTTGGCTCGGCCCTGAGGCCAGTGCGGCTCGCGGCGGGAGCCATACGCACCATAGCCGAGGGCGAGGCGGACCTGACGCGCGCCATAGACCTGGACCGCGACGACGAAGTGGGCGACCTGGTCAAGGATTTCAACCGCTTTGTTGCCAAACTCAGGGACATGGTATCCCAGCTCAAGCACGCGCAGTCCGTGCTGGCCTCAGTGGGAGAAAACCTGTCGGCCAGCTCCCACGAGTCTGCCAGCGCCACCAGTCAAATCCTTGCCAACATAGACGGCGTCCGCAGGCAGACCGGGCTCCAGAGGAATAGCGTGGACGACGCGTCCAGCGCCGTGGAGGAAGTGGCCAGGAACATAGAGTCGCTTGACGGCCTCATAGCCACGCAGGCGGCCAGCGTCACCCAGGCGTCGGCGTCGATCGAGCAGATGGTGGGCAACATATCGTCGGTCAGCGCGTCGATAGAAAAGATGGCGGACAGCTTCAAGGACCTCATGGCGTCGTCCGAAGACGGCAAGTCCAAGCAGGACGCCGTGGAGGCAAAAGTCAAGGAGATAGCCAGCCAGTCGGAACTCCTCATGGAAGCCAACTCGGCCATATCCACCATAGCCAGCCAGACCAACCTGCTGGCCATGAATGCCGCAATCGAGGCGGCGCACGCCGGGGAGGCCGGCAAGGGATTTGCCGTGGTGGCCGACGAGATACGCAGGCTGGCCGAGACCTCGGCCGAACAGTCCAAGACCATAGGCGCGGAACTGGCCAAAATCCGAGAAACGATAGAAGAGGTGGTGGAAGCGTCGGTCAGTTCAGCTGAGGCGTTTGCCGGCCTGACGTCCGGCATAGACGGCACCGCGGACCTGGTTCGGGAGATAGACCGGGCCATGCACGAGCAACGCGAAGGTTCGCGGCAGATTCTGGAAGCCCTCAGGGAAATGAACGGCGTGACGGGGCAGGTACGCTCGGGCGCCCGGGAGATGACCGGGGGCAACGCCCAGGTGCTGGAATCCATGCAGCGCCTGACCGAGTTGTCGCAAACCATCGCCGGCTCCATGGACGAGATGTCCTCGGGCGCCCAGGAGATCAGCAAAGCCGCCCAGGAGGTGGCCGACCTTGCCCAGAAGGCCAGATACAGCATCGAGGAAATGGAAGGCTCGATCGGCCGCTTTACCGTGTGAGACAGAGCCGGTTTTACAGCCGGCAGAAAGTACAGATTCAAGCACAGCCGGGTTCCCCTTGGGAACCCGGTTTTTTTTCGGAACCTATACAAACACACCTGATGTATTGTAGTTTTTTGCTACACTGTTCTGGTGACGGATATGCGGAATGTCGGTCACACGACCAGCGTATCTTGAAATTACTGTGCTGGACCAGGCTGATTATTAGTAACCATGTGTAAAACCAGATGGCCGCCCGTTCATCCACTAGCACGGCGATTACAGCTTATAGGGAGCCTCTAAAAACTTCAGTTTTTAGAGGGTTACCTTAAAAACCTAGCGTTTTCGGCCGAAAACGCAGGGAACCTCTAATAACCATGGGGTTTTTAGAGGTTCCCATTATTCGTTGATAAGAAAGGACAAGGACATGCATCACAAAGGCTTTGTCAGGGCTCTATCCCTGGCACTCGGTCTGATGTTCGCCATGGGAGCGAACGCGCAGGTTCGCTCCCATGTGGCCATAGTCAAACCGGTTCTCCATGATGAAACCAAGACCTTCATCTTGAACCTGGCTCAGTCAATGGGAGAAGAAGGATACGCCGACGCGGCGGAATACCTCAAAGCCTGGGCGGAGGGCGGCTTTGGCTCCGGCTTTGTATACGTGAATCCCGCCAACGGCGATAATTTCATTGTTACCAACAGGCACGTGGTTGCCCAGGCAGAAACGGTAACCCTGGAATTCGAAAAAGAGGACGGCTCGCTGGTAACGTACCAGGATTGCCCGGTCATAGCCGTTTCGGAAAGCCTGGATCTGGCGCTGGTAATCTTTCCCAACGGGGAAAAACCATTTGATTTTGGCATACCCTTGAGCAAGGTTCTTCCCGCAGATGGCGTGGATATCTGGAGCGCCGGCTACCCTGGGCTTCTCTCCCGCCCGTCGTGGCAGTTCGGCAAGGGCAGCATTACGAACAACCGCGCCCGTGTCCCCGAATTGGCCGATCCAGCAATCGCCGAATTGATCCAGCACTCTGCGCCCATAGACGGCGGTAGCTCCGGCGGCCCGCTCCTGGTCGCAAAAGCGTCGTCCAAACTCGGGTATGAGGTTGTCGGCGTCAACACCTGGAAGGTCGGCGGACGGCAAGACACCAACTTTGCCATCCCCGCCAAACACATCAGCGACTTTTTGGCCCTCACCCTCAGCGGAGAGCAGACGGACGCTTCCGAAGACCTGCGCGCCCGCGCGGCTAGCCTGCCTGCCAGCGTCTATTCGCCCGAGGACGCGTACAAAAAACTGGTCAAGCTGATATCCTACGGCTACGTGGCCAAGAACGGCGAAGCCGATCTGAAAAATGTACTGGACCGCGCTCCTACCGCCATCCGCGACCACATCATAGCGACCTTTGTCGGCGTATCGCCCATAGACGGCCTCAGATTGGCCAGCGCCTGGACGCTTTCCAACAAGATTCTCCGAACCTCCGGAGATGCCCTGGCCTTGTCCTCCAGCGAGCTGTCGTCAAATTATGAAGGTCTTGTGCAGTACACGCTCGGCGGGAGCACCATCCAGGCCACGTGGGTCCTGGAACATGGGTACTGGCGCCTGGAAAGCTTCCCCTTGGACAACGGGTCATCAACCAGCTCCGCCGCCAGCGCCAGTAAGGCAAAGGCATCGGAAGCCGGCGTGGAGCTGACCAGTCCCTACCAATACGCCTTGGTTGCCGGCGCCAGCCTGGACCTGGGCCCGAGCGAGATTTTCCTGATTGAGGGAGGTCTCCAGGGCCTCCTGGCCGGGGAATTCCTGGCCTGGTCGTTCTCGTTCGGAGGAGGTTCCGCCCTCGCCGAGACAGGAGAAAAGGCCACGCTTATTATCTTCAAGGGCAGCGCCGTGCTTCAGTTGCCCGTGAATTTCGGCAACATTACCCTGACGCCCTTCGCGCGCGGGGGCGGCGGCCTGCTCCTGCCTTTCGGTTTCACCGGGGAAGAATACGCGGGCTTCTACTCGACCCTCGGCGGTGGCCTGTCCGTCTGCTTCTGGGATCAATCTTTCGGGCTGAGCGTGGAGTATGGCCATATCACGCGTGCGAGCCTGGATTCCCTGTCCTCATCGGACGAGAAACCAACCAATCAGGTGCTTACCGTGTCCCTGATGTACACAGTCAACTGAACCAGTCAACGACCGGCATGATCCCGCGTTCCCCTAGGGGGGCGCGGGACCTTCAAACAAGGCGTATGCCCAGGGAGCGTCCCAAGGAGCTTGCCTGGAGTCGTAAGGAGGATATATGAAAAGGAAACGAGCCGCGGGAGCCGTTGCGCTCCTTGTCCTGCTCGCCAGTCTGTCGTCGTGCGTAAGCACGCAGAGAACATCCATTACCAAGAAAGACCTTCCTGATCCCAGCGTAAGCACCCTGGTGTTCGGCTATCTAGGCCACCAGACCATGTTCGGCGTTTCCGCTCTCCAGTACTGCAAATACTACCAGGTCAATCCGGACAGCGAGGCTCGCGTTATTGATGCCATACGGCCCTCCAGCGTCTCAAACCCCGTCTTTTTCCTTGATCCCGTGGCGGTCGGTTCGTCGTGGCAGCTCTTGTACTTCCAGATGACCTCAGGGAATACCATCACCTATTTTTATCTGGGCATGGTAGGCAAAGACGCGTATGATTTCAGGGCGGAGAAACCCGGACTCCTGTACATTGGCTCCCATATGCTCGTCGCCGGGGCAACCCAATATTCCATGCAGGTGAGAGAACTGGTAGGTGGCGAGGAGGAAGCCTTGGAAGCCATTCGGCCGCAATTCAAGGGAACGGCCTGGGAGGCCGTGATCGACCAGCGCCTCAAGGAGCTCAAATCATGAAAAAAATAGTATGCATAGGCTTACTGTTTGCGCTCTTCTGCGCCATGCCCGCCATGGCGCAGTCCGCCATCCCTAAAGCCAAGACCAATGACGTAATCTTTGTGTATAAGCTCCAGGTGTTGCCCGCTATACCCACCGAGTTCTACCTCAACTACGCGGATTACAGAAAGACCCCACCACCGACCGTGACCCAGATAAACCTCTGGCCCATAAACAACTTCATAGCCGTTCCAGTCGTCGGTGATGGCAAACTCAATACCTTTAATTACGTCCGGTGCAGCCGTGACAAGAAAAATGAGTATCAGTTCCACAACTTGGTTGTTCGCGTCGCAAACATGTCGGCCACCAGCCTCAAATTTGATGTCGGCCTCCAGGCCAACGTCCCCGAAGGCGTGCAGTACGTGTACCTGGGGACTTTTATTTTCCGCTACTCGGACGAATTCTTCACGCCGGAATCCTTCGAGCGCCTGGACGAATTCGACCTGGTGGTGGAGGAACTGCAGGCCGCCTTTGGCCCGGACGTGAACGTGGCCAGGGCCAAGCTGATAGAACCGGAAGAGGACTAACTGAGGGGCAATCCAGCCCGCCCGCCTTGGTGAAACACGCGGGTTGGCATGCCACGCCAGCGAACAAAGGCCGCCTCAGGGCGGCCTTTTTTTCGTGCGCGCTGTCGCTGTGCCAAACAAGTGTTCTACCGAGCCATACGTCATGGGTTTGGACACGTTGCGGAAAACCGATTATCGTCATATACTGGCATTTCAGCGGGCGTCACCACAATTCAACTATTGAAACGAAAGCGCCAAATTCGCCAACATATACAGCCCTAATTTTCCAAGGAGGATCCGGATCGTGATTAAATACCTAAAGCTCCATGAGGACCGCTGTGTAGGCTGCGGGAACTGCGTGGCCACCTGTTCGCGTACGTATTTCAAGAAGGAAGACCCGGCCCACGCGCGCATCCAGGTGTTTCCCGCTGGATCCGGAAAATTCCACCTGGTGGCCTGCGACCAGGAATGCCGTAAATGCGTGGCCGAGTGTCCGGTCCAGGCCATTACCGTGACGGCCCAGGGCGTGGTCATGATCAACAAAAACCTCTGCGTGGGCTGTCTGGCCTGCGTAGCGGTATGCCCCACCGGCGCCATGCGCTATTACCCGGGCGAACCCGTGCCATTCAAGTGCATAGCCTGCGGGGAGTGCGTAAAAACCTGTCCGGCAAACGCCCTGGAAATAGCGGAAAAAGAGGACAGCCCCATGTCCAGGCTTCCGTTTGAGGCGGCCGCCGCCGCCGCCAAGGAGACCCTCAAATGAAGGCGTTCAACAAATCCGACTTCAAGCTGGTAGCCGAATTCAAGTTCGAGCCCAAGCCCATCCACCGCGGGTACGCCATGCGCACCCTCTATGTCAACGTTGGCGACAAGGTGGCCAAGGAAAAGCCCGTATCCGAAGACACCAAAAAACGTTTCACCGGCGGCAAAGGCTTTGGCCTGCGGCTCCTGTGGGACGCGACCAAACCGAGCACCCGCTGGAACGACCCCGAGAACGAGATCGTCATAGGCATGGGACCCATAGCCGGCAACACCAATTACCCCGGCTCGGGCAAAAGCCTGGTTGTCAGCCTGTCGCCCATGACAGACGTGCCCATAGATTCCAACGTGGGCGGCTACTTTGGCCCCTACCTGAAATTCGGCGGCTGGGACGCCCTCGAGCTACAGGGCAAATCCGAGCGCGAGACCATCGTGTTCATCGACTCCAACGAGGGCTTGGTTCAGTTCTACGAAGAGCCCGCCGGCCTGGACCAGGACACGCACCTCCTGGCAGAGGAGCTGACCCACGTCTTTGCCAAGGACGCCAAGGACCTGCAAGCCGTGTCCGTGGTCAGCGCCGGCCGCGGGGCGGACCACGCGCCCATGAGCGTGCTGAACTTCAGCCTGTACGACAAGCGTCGCCAGGGAGTCCGCGTCAAGCAGGCCGGCCGCGGCGGCATAGGCCACGTGCTCAGGGACAAGAAGATTCGCGCCGTGGTCTGCCGCTTCTCGGGCGTCAAGCAGAACCTGAATGACGCCGCCGACCCGGCTGCCGTCCAGCGCCTTGGCCTCAAGCTCCATCGCGAGATCGTCGTCAACGACGACAAGCAGTGCAAGATGCGCTCCACCGGCACGGCGCACCTCATGGAGGTCATGAATGACTACGACCTCCTGCCGACCAAAAACCACAAGTACGGCCAGGATCCCAGGGGCCCGGAAGTGGCCAGCTGGGTGTGGGAAAAGCTGTTCAGCCAGAACCTGCCGGACGGCTGCTGGTATGGCTGCACCCTGGCCTGCGCCCACGCCGTGGACCACTTCCTCCTGGAAACCGGACCGTACAAGGGCACCAAGGTGTGCGTGGACGGGCCGGAATACGAAACCGCCGCCGGCGTTGGCCCCAACCTGTACGTATACGACCCGCAAGGCATCCTGGAACTCAACTTCTACTGCGACACCTACGGCATAGATACCATCAGCTTTGGCACCATGTGCAGCTTCCTGATGGAATGCTGGGAACTCGGCATCCTGAACAAGGAACGCACTGACGGCATCGAGCTTACCTGGGGCAACTGGCAGGCCGCATGCCAGGTACTGCACGACATGGCCGACGGCAAACCCTTCGGCGTGCTGGCAGGCAAGGGCGTCAAATTCCTGGCCGACTACTTTGTCAAGGAATACGGCGCCGATCCCAAGGTCATGAAGGACATAGCCCTTCACGGCAAGGGCCTTGAGCAGTCCGAGTACATCAGCAAGGAGTCCCTTGCCCAGCAGGGCGGCTACTACATGACCAACAAGGGTCCCCAGCACGACGAGGCCTGGCTGATATTCATGGACATGGTGAACAACCGCATCCCCACCTTTGAGAACAAGGCGGAGGCCCTGCACTACTTCCCCATGTTCCGCACATGGTTCGGCCTGCAAGGCCTGTGCAAGCTGCCCTGGAACGACATCGAGCCGGCGGACAACTCCAAGTGGGCCGAGCCCAACAAGGTGCCGGAGCACGTCCAGAACTACTATGAGCTATACACCGCGATCACCGGCGAGCCCCTGGACTGGGACAGCCTCATCAGGCAGTCGGAGCGCGTATACAACTTCCAGCGCGTGTTCAACATACGCCAGGGCCACGGTCACCGCGTAGAGGACTGGCCGCCGTACCGCGCCATGGGACCGGTCTTTGAGGACGAGTACCTGGCCCGCGAGGAACGCTACGACAAGCAGATGAAGGAAAAGATCGGCGTTGACCCCGCAGGCAAAAGCACCGCCGAGAAAGTAAAGATCACACGCGAGTACCGCCTGAAGCAGTACGACTCCCTCTTGGACGCCGTGTTCAAGCGCCGGGGCTGGACCCCTGACGGCTGCCCCACGCCGGAGCACCTCAAGGCCATAGGCATGGACCTGCCCGAGGTTCTGGAAGTGGTCAACGCGCGCATGGCGGGGAAGGCGTAAGCGGAACCAAAAATCAAATTGGATAAACCAAAAATGGCAGTGAACTCTTAAACGCGCGTATTATAAAAGCTTACCCGGTGATGACAAAAGGCGGCCGCAAAGGCCGCCTTTTTTTGCACCACAGGTTGGACTTACAAAAAGAACGACATCAGTCGCTACTTGGTTTTCCATTGTATCTTCCGATTCAGCACACACTGATGATGCTAGCATATGGAATATCACAAGGATACATAACCTGGTGGGTTTAATCAGCATACGTGAATTTCCCGTCTTTCATCATGGCGCGCCGGAGAGCCATGCCCGCTATTTTCTCGTCATGGGTTACAAGGATAACGCCCACTCTTTCGTTGCTATTTAACTCCTTGAGCATGCGCATGACCAGCCCTCCGTTTTCCGAATCAAGGCTACCGGTCGGCTCATCCGCCAGATTAAAGCGCGGCCGCATAGAAAGAGCCCGGGCAATGGCGCCCCGTTGCCTCTCCCCACCGGATAGTGTATTCGGCATAGCCTTGAATTTATTCTCGAGTCCCACACGAGACAGCAAGTCCCTGGCACGCCTTAATCTTTCAGACCTGCCTACTCGGGCATACTTCATGGGCAAGGCCACATTCTCTTCAAGGTTGAGGTCTTCTATCATGTATAGCTGCTGAAATATGAAGCCGAAATTCCTGTTTCTGATTTCAGCTCGCCTTGAATCGTTAAGTTTCGTCACGTCCTGGCCATCTATTTTCAGAATGCCTTTCAGCGGAGTTCTCAATAGCCCCATGACCGAAAGCACGGGGATTTTCCGGAACCGGAAGGGCCGGTAATGGCCAAAAATTCCGATGGGGCCACCGTAAAGTTTACCGAGTCCAGGGCTTTGACCTCTTCAGGCGTATCTTTATTGTATACAACGCTGATATTCTCTAGTTCAAACATGACTTGTTCCTATTCTTCGGAAATTAAAAGATCTGCTGGCTCCGGCCTTATCAAGCGCCTTGAGAAGAGTATAGCCAGCACCATGTAAGCAGCCAGAGTGCCGGCTGCCACGGCTAAGGCCCAAGGCCAATAAATTCTAGCTTCCATGCCTTCACCCGAACGGTATAACACTGAGAAAGCCAACAAGGACAAAAAGCCAATGATGCCGCCGCTTCCTATCCAAAATATTCTCTCAGCTACTATGTCACGAGTAATGCTTGCTTCAGGCTCACCTAAGGCCTTCCGCAACCCGACTTCCTTTTTACGCCTAATTCCGTCGTAGGACAGGAGCTCTATCATAGCCATGGTCTCCAACAATCCGATGGACACAGCCAGAAACAGAGTAATGACGGTCCATTTTTTTGTGGTTGGTATCACTTTTTCGTATATCTGCCTGACTGGGTTCAAGGCTTTTGGTTTTTCATACTCAGGATACCAAGAATGGAGGAGCTCGCTTAACTCTTTTTCAAGAGTCCCCGTCTTTCCTGGCTCCCCGGACGCTCTGACGAAGATGGAGCCGAATTTTGAAGGCACCATTGATTCTTCATGCGACAGCGACAGGTAAACGCAGGGAAAGCCGCCAGCTTCAAAATCATCGCAAACACCTGCCACCGTATAAACGCCCGAGTCGCCAAGACGCAATACATCCCCGATACCCACACCAGCAAAACCGTTGCATACGCACGTACCCGGTCCCGGAAGCTCTCCCTTCAAGGGGAAACCCATCACGCTGAAGTAATTCTGGTCAACCTTGATAAGCGACGCGTCTTTGCCATCATCCAGAAGAACATTTGTTCGAAACCCGGAAGTCCTTGTGGCATCCACGACCCCCGGATACGCCCTTATCAGCTCGACCTCACGTCCGCTCCATTCAGGCGGCTTTTTGAGGCTGCCCGAAGAAAAATCGAAAGCGCGCAATTCGAATAGGGTCGCCTGCGTTTTGATTTGGCTAAGGAGGTGCTGAAGCTTCCCGACGCCTATACCAAAGCTGGAGCCCGTGGCTACCATGGTCAGAAAAGCGCCAAACACCGCCACAAAACCGGCAACAGGAACATGTTTTTTATTGACTGAACGAACATTGAGCGCGTCTTGAATGTTTGCCCTCAATAAAAATCCCGCTCCAAACAGCGTGGTAATGACGCCCATAGTCGTGGCTACACCCAGCCCAAGGAATGCTGAGGCAAAAGAAAGGCTGCCCCCATTCAATTTTGCCATCAAAGCAGCTATAAAAACGCCACCAAGGGCGCCAGCGCCTGAAAAGAGGAAGGACTGATACGCTGACTCAAGCCAAAGCATGAGCTTGCTTGCGCCGACAGCCAGCCGTAAGCCAGCCTCACGCATAGTCTTCTCAAAATCCATAAGACGGACAGATATCAGGATTGACGCTGCGATGATCCATGCCAGCAGGGTAAAAAGGGCGACCACGTTGGCCAGGGTCGCTGATAATCTTATATCGTGATCATAGAGTCGCTTCTCAGGGGTAAGAACAGCCTGACGATTCGGGAAACCGCTCTCCACTGCCGAAAGAAACAAATCAAGGTCAGCCAGCTCCAAAAACAGCATATCCGGACCATCGGATGCCCAGCCTCCCGCCAAGTTAGCTGACTCCCTTGATATAAAAATGGCATAATCGCTCATTGCGTCTGATAGGTAGGCTGGCCTGGGTTCCAAGACACCGGCAACCGTCACCAACAAGCCAGATCCTACATGTATCCGGCTTCCCAGAGGATGCAGCGCGGCCACCTCGTGTCCCACCACGCACTTCTGTTCCGACAGGTCATACGTACCGGAAGAAATAGTCATCCGTTTGAGTTCAAAATAATTTGGTGCACACGGTATGATATTCAAGACGGAATTGGTTGCACCACCCATGAAGGTATGCACACCGTAGGTCGCCGCGACCGACGTCAGTCCCGGCAAAGCCTCCATATCTTCCGGCTCGGGCAAGGCATACTGGTCATTGAAATAGAAATAATCCAGCCGCTTGCCAAGCACATCCTCCAGCCTGGCCGAATCCTTCTCCGCTTCCGAACTGGCCTCTAGGCAAAGCCCAAGAAGCGCACTGGTCATGGCGGCTGTCAGAAGCAGGATAAGATCCCGAGCCCGAAGCCCAAGGATGCTTTTTGCTTTTACTCGCACGACAGCAGGCGTTCTATCTCTAGCAGCAGTGGCTCAAAACCATCCTCCGACTGGCCGGAACCGCATGAAAACTGTTGTTCCGAGATTGCACCGTCTTTAAACACCACCACACCCGGAACCTCCGTTGTTTCAAGCTCGCACATGAGCTGTATCTCATGGAAAAACACGGGAACGTTTGTTTTCATGTCAAAATAGGCAGCCAGTTCTGAAATTTCCCCTTGAAGGTCTTGTGCATCATGTAGGCGACCTAGGTGAGAGGCATGGATAGGGAGGCCTATATACCTGTAATACCCCTCAACATCTTCTCGATACGAATCCCCCCTGCATGGGCTCAAAAGAGCTATGGAAATGCGGTCTCCAAAGCGTTTTTCTATATACTCCATAGTTCCGTATATCACCGAGCACGGGCCGCAGTCCTTGTCCGACATGAATACTAGCGATACCCCGGTGTCGGCAACGGCTTGGCCAAGAGTCGTTCCCGCTCCATTCCGGTTCCATATTCTCTGACTCAACAAGGGTTCCTCGTCGGTCCTGACACCATCAGCCACAATCGACCGCGCCAACGCGCGCGCTTCTTGCCAGGAATACCAATCTATATACGTTGATTGGACGAAAACCCCGCCGGACGAGAAAAACAAGTCGGTTGATCCCGGCAGCCCCAAGGATTCCGCCAACCCCTTGCCCTTGATTACCACATCATCGGGCCCAAAATAGCTGTCCAGCCCTTCAGGAGCTTCATCTACCACACAGGCTATTATTTGAAGCCCATTGTTCAGTTCCTCATTCAGCTTTTCATAAAAGCGCCAGCGTTCGTATGCCGGGCATTCCAAGCCGCAAACATTGAACATAAAAACCAGAACAACCGGCTTTCCAAGAAGAATGTTCTTGTCAACGATTTCACCGTCCATCGTTGTCAAACGCCCCAGCTCATGCACCGTCAGACCCTGCAATGAAGGGGTCGTTTTTTTATCGCACACAAAACCCCTCAGGGGCATGTCGCGAGAGTTGGTTTTCCGGTAGTCGTTAATCAATAACAAGGCGACGGCGACAGTCATAATTAGAACTATTGTCGCGGACAAGGCTATAAAATTTTTCTTCATACTTCCCCCAAATCAACTTAACATATAACGTGTCTTAGTTTTAACCGTGATTTTTTTTAAGCTGGTTCAAGCAATCAAAGATTTTTTTTCTTTGATTGAAAGGCTAGCTCTATTCCTTATTTGTTCAAAGAGCTTCCCCGGATACCCTCTGGAAACACGGAGAAGCTCAGCCTACGTAGTTCTCCGTTCAGGTATCAGCAGGTGGAGCAACAACCTTCCCTGTATGACAGATGTCTTGTATAGCGAACCTGATTACAGAGATAAAGTGCACAAGTCCATTTTTCATACTTGTGTGGAAGCCAGCCATCCCCGCAACCATGGCAGAGTTTATCCTCGATTGTCCTTGTCCCTATCCTAGTTGAGCATGGAGTATCACCGCACATGTCTGGATAGGCATACAGGGCAACTGCGATCCCTGCCAACATGATGAGCAAAACTAAAACCCTCTTCATAAACTTCCTCCTCATACAATTTTGATAACCCCGGCCAAGGAAAACCAAAATGATTTTACCCCCCCTTAAAAATAATCAATATTTTTTAGATATATTATTATAACTAGAATATTGAGAGCACGCCTCAAATGAATTAGAAAAGACCCGCTTTAACCATAACAACAAGCCCTCCTCTGGGTTCTCGCCAAACCCTCAGAATACCGGATGGGCCCAGCGCTTCAGGCCCCTCACTAATTTTCAAAAAGAACTTCTCACTAGCTTTTAAAGCGTTATCCATAATTAGACTGACCTAACTAGGCCGCCTTTTTTGCGCCACAGTCAAGCCCCATGTATAATTACGGTAATCGTGCGGCGGTCTCTTGGGTGCCGCCCACCGGGGAGGGCGGAGCGTGAAAAGATGGATAGGCAGGATACTGGCAGCGTTGGCCATTCTTCTGGTTCTGGCCGTGATCGGCTTTGTGTGGTGGGGCGCCCATCCCCTGAAAGCCGGGCCGGAGGCTATCGCGGCCCTTGAGGGCGACGACGAGGTGCGCGTTAGCTACGGCGAGTGGATCGAGTTCAGGCCGGCCGCCGGCGTGCCAGTCACGGGGGTCATTATCTATCCGGGCGGCCACGTGGAAGCCTCGGCCTACGCGCCCCTGGCCAGAACCCTTGCCCGCTCAGGGTATTTCGCCGTCATTCCCCAGATGCCCCTCAGCCTGGCCGTGCTGAAACCGGACGAGGCCCAGGAGATCATGCTGGCCAACCCGGACATCACCAGCTGGATCATAGGCGGGCATTCCCTGGGCGGGGCCATGGCCGCGGAATTCGTGGCCACGCATCCCCGCGCGGTGAAAGGCCTCTTCCTCTGGGCGGCCTACTCCGTTGAGGGCACGGACCTGAGCGGCCTTCTAGACCTGGAAGTGCTGTCCATCTTCGGGAGCCAGGACGGCGGTGTCGAGAGAATGCGCGCGTCCAGGGACCGCTTGCCGCCGTCTGCCGCGTGGGTGGAAATTCCCGGAGGCAACCACGCGCAGTTTGGCTGGTACGGCTTGCAACCCGGAGACGGTACCGCGACCATATCGGCCACCGAGCAGCAGCGCATCGTCGTGGACCACATGCTCGAGCTCATCGAGTCGGCGGCAGACTAGTACGCGTGGGCCGGGCGCTCGGCCTGAGGCTTTTAGAACAGCTCGCCCTGCTCCCCGGCCACCCGCATAAGGTCGCGCTCCCAGCCGGCCGCCTCGGCCACGGATTCCCAAATGGGGCCAAGCTGGCGCTCAAGGTACCAGGCGTAATCCGGACGGCAACCCGGATTGGACGCGGGTTCGGGCCCGGCCGCGGTCTGCAGGTATTCCACAACATCTCCGCGCTCGGTAGCTCCGGCCAAGCGCGCAGCCTTGACGTGGGGCGCGTCGGCAGCGTAGCGGTCCAGGTTCCTCTTGAGCACGCGGCGGAAGGCAAGCTCTCCGTCCAGGCTGCCCGAACGCAGGCTTGAGGCCAGGCTGCGCGCGTAATCCCTTGCCGCGTGCCCTGAAGCGTCGCCCGACTCATGCTGAAACGCGATGCCCAGCAATTCTTCCTGGAAACGGCGCGCCAGGGGCGACCAGTCCCCCCGGGCCGCCTCAAGCCCTTTGATGTCCAGGCTGGTCAAGCCGTCCTCATGGACCAGGAGGCCAGCGTACCCTTTGGCCCGGCCCTTGGGTTCGGGCAACGTGTCGGCAAGCTCGCGGGCACCCGCCCGCTCCAGCTCGAGCCTGAGGCGTTGCAGCCTGTCGCCGCGCAGCCTGGGTATCAGGAATCTGGCATACAGCTTGTCAAAGCGCAGTTCCAGTTTGCTGTCCACGCCCCAGCGCCCGCGCACGAGCTCTGCCAGATGGGCGCAGGCGCCGGCCGCCAAGCCGCACGCTCGCGTCCTGGTCGCGTCTGCGCCAGAGCCGGCCTCCGGTCCGGCCAGCACGAACACGGAATCGGTGTCGCCGTACAGGACCTCGTATCCAGCTTCCGAAAACCAGTCCCGAGTGGCCTTCAACAGCTCCTGGCCAAAGCCGGTTATTGCCCCGGACAGCCTGTCGTCGGCCCATACGCAGCCGGGCGACCCCAGCACGCCGTAAAACGAGTTCTGGAGTATCTTGAGCGCGTAAGCCCGCGGCTCGTCGCCGTCCTCTAGGGCCTGGCGGCGCAGCTCGGCCCACTCGTCCAGGACGTCCGGCAGGACACCGCGCTCGCGCGAGAACCGGGCGCCGTTCGGGGCCTCTATAGCGTCGGGGCCCGCCCTGGACATGGCCACCGGGTCTATGTTGAACGTGCGTATGATGGACGGATACAGCGACCGGAAGTCAAAGACCAGAACGACGCCAAAAAGCCCCGGACGCGGAGGGAGAATGAGACCGCCGGGAGCTCCGCCCACGGAACCGCCGCGGGGAGGCGCAGGCAGGATACCCCGCTGGCGCAGGGCCAGGCCGTACACCCGCTCAAAGGCCGGCACGCTGGTCCATGCCCGCTCCAGGTCCAGGCCCGTAAGCGAGGACCTAAGGCGCGTCAGTTCTCCCATGCCGCTGGCCCTGAGGATGTCCAGCGGCAGCTCGGCGTCGCGCTGGCAGTACGCCGCGTATGTCGCGGGATCCCGGGCTAGGAGCTCGTCCAGCTCGTCCAGCTTTTCCTCGCCGGTGGAATCCAGTAGCTTGCCCTGGCCAAGCACAGCCCGCGCAACGGTTTCCAGTCTCTGGTCGCCGTAACGGTCCTTGGCCGAGCGCATGACCTTCATGGCGTCCACGCAGCGCCGGCCTTCCAGTATGGCCAGCGTCCGCAAGCCGGGGCTTTCCAGTATTCGCAAGGGCGCGTCCGTGCGGCCAGCGTCAAAAGGCAGGCCAAGAAACGCGCAACGCCTGGCCACCGCGCGCAAGTCAAAGTCCACCACGTTCCAGCCGGTGATCACGTCCGGGTCCCAGGCCACAAGGGTGTCCCGAACGGCGGCCAGCAGGGCCTGTTCGCCGTTCATCGTGATGGCGCCCGCCACCGGCCCCGGGGCGTCTATAAAGGAAGCGCGGCGCTCGTCCATGGCCAGGGCGCAGGCGGTGATACGCCCGTCCCGCGCGGTCTCCAGGTCCAACGACAGCCAGCGGAGCGGGGCGGAACACCCGTCCTTGCCGGGGCTCACGGCGGGTTTCAGAAAGGTCAGGTCCACCCTCCTGCCGGGCCTCGACTCGCCTTCAACGACCACGCCCGCTTTCACGCCGAGCTCGGCCAGGTACTGGTCGGCGGCCTTGTCGTCGTCACCCCAGACATCGATACGGGCCGACCTCAGGGCGGACGCCAGAGCCTTACGGCCGCGCTCTGGCGTCCGCAGTTCAGCGCAGGGCCGGCCGTCCGGGAGGACCATGCGTTGATTCCCGGCGGTCGCGTCATAACCCTGGGCCGCTGCCGTATCCCGGGCCCGCTCCAGGTCGGATGCGGGCACGTAGAGCGCCGGCGCCCAGGTGTCGTCCACCACGGCAAACGAGCGGCCGTCCAGCGCTCGGCCGGTCATCAGCACCCGGCCGCTCCCGAATTCCGTCCATGCATGGACCAGGAAACCTTCAACGCGTTCCATGGCCCATCCTAGCACCGGCGGGGCTTGGGGAACAGCCGCCGTTTCGGTCATGGCCTTCAACTAGGCCCAGAGCTCGTAGAGACGCTCGATGCCTTCCCGCAGGTCCTCTAGCTCGTTTGAAAGCGCCCGGGCCTCTGCGGCTTCTGCCCGGCGCGTGGCAGGCCGCCGGGTAGCCGGACAGGGCGGAGGCTTCTGCATTCTATAAAGGCCATGGGTTCCCCCGTTCAGCCCCGAGGCCCTACCGGACTGAGTATCCGGGCGCTCAGAACAGGTCGCGCACCAAAGGCAGGGCCGCGTCGCGCTCGGACAGCACAACGGGCACGCCGGGGTCAGGCCACACAATGCCGATATCCGGGTCGTCCCAGCGGTAGCCTGAGTCCAGGGCCGCGTCGTATTCGGGCCCGCATTTGTAGGACAGGATCACTTCCTGGCTCAGGGCCATGAAGCCGTGCGCGAACCCGGCGGGAATGTACAGCATGGCGCCGTCCATGCCGTCCATGCGCATGCCGAACCACCGGAGGCGCGTGGGCGACTGGGGCCGCAGGTCCACGGCCACGTCCCAGGCCGTCCCCCTGACCACGGACACCAGCTTGTGCTGGGCGCCGGCCCCTGTCTGGAAATGCAGCCCCCGCACCACGCCCCGCGCGCTCACGGACACATTGTCCTGGGAAAATTCATCCATGATGCCGGCGTCATGGAAGGCAGACCGGCGGTACGTTTCCGTAAAGCTGCCGCGCCTGTCGGCAAAGCAGAGGGCGTTGACAACGACGATACCGTCCAGCGGGCCGGGAGTGAACCGGAAGGGCATGCTCAGGCGCCGGCCGCCTGAGCCGTGCCCTGCGCCTTCTCGGGAGGCAGGCGCAGGAGCAGCGCGGCGGCAAGACAGCACAGAGAGGTAGCGGCTATGCCCAGGCCCGGGCCCCACAGGTCGGCAAAAAAGCCCAGGACCATGGCTATGATGGCTGCCATGAGCGTTTCAGCCTGGGATTCGGCCGACAAGGCAGTGGCCAGGGCGTCCTGGTTCATCCGCTCGGTCACATAGGCTATGCCCATGGGCTTTCTGAGATTCTCTATAAGGTAGATGCCCAGATACAGCACTACGGCCAATACTTCCACGCCCAGACCATACGCCAGGCCGCTGCCCAGGCCCAGGAGGATGCCGGTAAGCAGGGTACCGTTGAGCGGCCGGGCCAGGCCGCTAAAGCGCTCCGAGAAGCGACCGGATGAGCGCGCCGCATAGGACGTGCCCAGATACAGGATGAAGTACACGATGCCCACCACCACGGCCGAGCGTTCCTTTTCCGGCTGGCTCAGCATGAGGGGCAAACCGAGCGCAAAGGCCTTGAGCAGGGGCTGCAGGTAGTCCTTGGTGGCCTTGTAATACCCTGTGTACAGGGCCTGGTTGCCAATAGCCCTGAATATGGACAGGTTTTTGAAGCTGGATATAAAGGATGAAATCACGTGCTTGAACTCGTCGCGGACTGCCCCGCGGCTGGCGTGGCGCGGGCCGTCCAGCTCCTTGGGGTAGGTGAGCATGAGTATCAGGTCCAGCACGTAGGGCACAATGGTGAAGGGAAACACCACCGCGTAGTCGCCGCGCCAGAATACCAGGACGCCCGCTATCAGCGCGGACAGGGCGGCCCCGCGCTGGCTCCACGAGCGCGTGTGCCCGTAATAGTGCGTCTTCTGGTCGGCCCAGCCCTTGAGCTTGAGATAGTCAAAGATCATGGCCTTGTGGGTGCCCGTGCGGAAAGCGTCGCCGAAGGCAAAGACCACCATGGCCAGGACAAAGGCCGCGTAACCCGAGGCCAGGAAAAAAGCCACAAAGGACGCTATATAGGCCAAAAAAGATATGACCATGGCCCGCCGCCGGCCAACCGCGTCGGCCATGACCCCGGAGGGAATCTCCATGATGTTGACGGCAATTTCCCGGACGGCGTACAGGGACCCTATCTGGAGGTAGGACAGCCCCTTGTCCAGGAACAACAGGACCAGGAAGGGATCAAAGAAGCGCAGGTCCTTGAGGAAGCCGTACGCGCAGAATTTGTAGTACTGAAGATCGCGCTCAAAGCGCTCGCCCGATGGTCGTTTCATGACTACGACTATGCCCGCGTACCAGTCCGGCGTCAAGCTGAGGATGCGCTCCTGTTTTTTTCCCAAAAAGGGATATACTTGTGTCCGTGCGCTCCGTTGGAGGCACTGACATACACTCGCCATCGGGAGTGACCATGAAACGTTTGTGGTTTTTGGCGGCGGCTTTGCTGGCCGCCATGGGCGTTGCCGCGCAGGAAGCGGGCGACGCGTCGGATGACCGCGTGCTGGACGAGGCCCGCGATCGGTATTTCCAGTCGGAGTATCCAGGCGACCCTGGAGCGTCGGACGCAGGTTCTCCCGCGGAGCAGACGGAATACGGCGACTCGGGCAGACCCTGGGCGCCCTTCGTCCTGTCCTTTACCCCCGGACTTTCTTTCCCCATGGAATACTGCGACACACCCCTTGCCCTGGGCCTGATAGGCTCCCTGGCCGGCACCGTGCACGGTTTCCAGGGCTCGGGCGTCTTTTCCCTGGCCGACGACGTGTACGGCGCCCAGGTGTCAGGCGTCTTCAGCATGGCCGACTCGGTGGCGTCCTTCCAGGCAGCCGGCGTGTTCGTCATGGCCGACACGGTGTCCGGAGTCCAGCTGGCGGGCGTGTTCTCCATGGCCGATCGCGTGGACGGCGGCCAGCTGGCCGGCGTGTTCAACATGGCGGACGAGGTAAACGGCGTCATGCTGGCCGGCGTGTTCAACGCGGCCAGCAGGGTGAACGGCGTCATGATAGGCCTTGTCAACGTGGCAGACAGCCTGAACGGAACGGCCATAGGCCTTGTCAACCTGATTGGCGACGGCGTGTCGGACCTGGCCCTGGAATGGTTGCCTGAGGCCGATTACTACCACCTTGTCTGGCGCTCGGGCACCAGGAACCTGTACACGGCCCTTGGCCTTGGCCAGTCAGGCGCGGACCTGTTCACGCCCAACGGCCTATCAGCCAGTTTTGGCCTGGGCAAGCGCGTCAGTCTTGGCTGTGTGGACGTGGACGCCGAGCTGGGCATGGAACTTCCCGCGGAGGACGCGTACGCCTCCTGGGACCAAATCGGCGACCACCGGTATGACAACCTGCCCTTTGACCGGGCTTTTGGCACGCTCAAGCTGAGCGCGGCCATAGGCGGCAACGGCGGGGCCCTGAGCGTGGGCATACGCGCGGACTTCTCTGCTCCCGACTCGGATACGGTCCCCCTTGGCCTCAGGACAGGTTTCCTGGGCGGCTCGGCATTCAAGCTCCGCACGCCGTTCCTGGACCTGGACGTTTGGCCAAAACTGGTGCTCGGCGTACGGATGTAGGAGCCGGCGCAAGCCCCGGGCGTGGTGCGTGGTATGCCCAACGGGCACCCTGCAGGACACCATAGGCGCGTTCAGGCGTGCCCGGGCCTGACAACCCAACGACGGCTCAAGCGTCGCATGGCCAAAGACGCGTGCTGAGTATCCGGAAAGCAAAAAAAAGCCGGTTACGGAGGCTTGAACGCCCCCGTAACCGGCTTCCCTAATCTAACGGCCGCCTAGTTCAGAAGAATGATCTCAACGCGCCGGTTCATGGCGCGGCCTTCCTCGGTCTCATTGCTGGCGCGCGGCTCGGTGCCGCCGCGGCCGTCTATACGGAGGTTAGCGGGCTTTATAGCTCCCACTTCGATGAGATAGTTGCCCACGGCCTCAGCCCGGTACAGGGACAGTTCCATCTGGGACATGTAGTCGCCCACGTCCGCGGTATGTCCAACGACCATAATTTGGCGGCCGGCATAGGATTTGATGAGCTCGGCAAGTTTATCGAGTTTTTCCGCGGTTTCAGGGGTGATATCCTTGGAATCGGGCGGGAAATTGAGCTCACCGGCGGTTAGCTTGACCCCAAGCTCGGTCTGTTCGACCTCCACACCGCTCAGGTTCTGGGCTTTGATCTGCTCGTCGAGCTCCGAAACGATGGTGTCGTTCGTTTTGGGAGTCTGGCAAGCCATCATGCCGGCTAGAAGGGCGATGGACAGAAGAGTAAGGGCAAAACGTTTCATTGACGATCCTTCCTGCGCCCAAAAGGGCAGTTTCTTTGATACATCCGTGGGTTCTGGATGTTCTACCGGAGATAGGGCTCGGTTGCGGCAGCCCCGCACATCGGCTTTTACCATATTATATATGGCGCCAAAGTCAAGCTCGGGGGCCGCGGTACATGGATAAAAGCCCCTGAGAAGGGTTTTTCGCGCGGGGGTTCGAAAAAAGCGGCCACGCGCGCTATATTGATTACGGTTTTACGAGCATTCGAGGAGTTGGCCAATGATGCACCGTTCCTTGACTTTGATCCTTGCGGCGGGCCTCGCCGCGGCCAGCATGGGCGCCGCGTGGGCCCAAGCGGCGCCTTTTGGCGAAATCGAGTATGTGGAAGGCACGGCCACGGTCACGCGGTCCGGCCAGAACCTTGGAGACGCCAATATTGGCGACCTTGTGTATCCGGACGACATGATCAAGACGGCCACGGACGGCCTGGTGGTCATAGCCCTGGACAAAAGCACGGGCATGCGCGGCAACTTGACCATCAAGGCCAAGACCGCCGCCTACCTACGGGTTACCCGGGACCAGGCGGGCGTCAAGAGCGGCATAGACCTCCTGGCCGGACAGATAGCGTCCAAGCTGGGCAAGCTGGCCGGTAGCCCAAGCTTCCAGGTGTCCACGGAATCCGCCGTGGCCGGCGTGCGCGGTACGGAATTCGGCGTGGCCACGTCCGTCAACGGATCCATCCTGATATACTGCTCGGAGGGCGAGGTAAGCGCAAGCGACGGCAAGGAAACGGTGGCCGTACCCGCGGGCAACGCGGTGGAGAAACGGCCGGCCGAGCGCCTGCGCCGCCTGGCCGCCGCCATATCGTCGCCGGAACAGTTCGAGCAACGCTGGCTGGCCGACGAGATCGAGGCGTTCAGGGTGAACGCTCCCAAGGCCCTGGCCGATTTCGAGCGTCGCTACGCCGAACTTTTCCAGAGCTTTGCCCGGGCTTTCGAGCCGCTCCAGAAAAGCGATGTCCTGTCCCGCTGGATACGCGAGGACGCCGCCGGCCTGGTTCCATCGTCGACTGACGCCGCCACGCTCCGCGACAAAAAGGACGTAGGGCCTTTGATCCTGGAGATCCGCAAGGTCCTTTTCGTGTTCGAGCGCATTTACTACCGCATCGACCAGCTGGAAGGCGTCATCCTGGGCACCAAACTGGAGCAGGTCGAGATCCGGAAAGGCCTCAAGGCCGTGGATTTTCTCCGCAAGGTCAAGGCTGAGGCGGACGCCCTGGAACGCCGCGTGGCCCTGTTCCGCTACGCCGAGCGGCTATACCAGCTCCGTAACGAAGGCGGCGCAGGCCTGCCCGGCTCCGGCGCGGGCGACGATTTCTTCGATTCCCAGGGAGACTGGGACTTCTGACCGGCAGATGGCCGTTCCGGTTTGTAGCCCGGAACGGCCTCTTTTATTGACGCGCGGCGGAAAATCAACCAATACTAACTCATGAGCTCTTTGGAGTTTCAGCAACTCCTCTACATCGTCATAGCGCCGGTCAGCGCTGTCTTCATCGTCATCCTGGTGCACAGGGTCATACCCAACCTCAACGACGAACGGAACAAGGCCTTTGTGGCCCTGGTCCTGATTGACCTGGGCTGGCTCTTGTCCAACTGGCTAGAAGCCTTGTGGCCGACCAGGGAAGGCGCCATAGTCCTGATGACCACGGCCTACGTGTTCATCAGCACCCTTCCCGTGGCCTGGCTGGAATATTCCCTGCGGCTGGCCGGCAAAGGCCAGGGCTCGCCGAAACTGCGGCTCGCCGCCGTGCTCGTCATTCCGGCTATGACCATAGCGATCGCATACTCAAACGAAGCACACCACCTTCTGTGGACAGCTTTCCGTTTTTCCAGCGTTCTGGGCCGGCCCTTCCTGGAAACGGACCTTGGTTCGTGGTTCTGGGTTCACGCGTCCTACTCCTACGGACTGATCGTGGTGGGATCAGTCATCGTTATGGACGCGTACAGGGGCCTGGCGCCGGCGCTCAGATCCCAGGCCAGACTCATGATGGTGGCTGTGCTTCTGCCCATAGCGTACAACGTCATCTACGTGACGGGCATGCTGCCGGACATACACAAAGACTACACGTCCGTCATATTCACGATATCCGCCGCCCTGTTCGCCGTGGCGTCCGACCGCTTTGGCCTGTTTACCGTGGTGCCCATAGCCCGCTCGGCCCTGTTCGAAAGCCTGAATACGGCCGTCTTCGTGCTCAACGAGCGCGGCATGGTGCTGGACGCCAACGCCAAGGCCAGGGAGCTTTTACACGGCAAGGATCCCGTGGGAACCAGCGCCAGGATGTGGAAACAACTCGAGCAAGTGACCAAAGCCCTGGACCGCGACAGCCCCTGGGAAACAGACGTGTTTCTGGACAGCAAGGAAGGCAAACATCCCTACGAACTGACCTGCACTCCCCTGCGTAATCGCTCCGGAAAATCCATAGGCCAGATCGTCAGCCTGCATGACGTGGCCGTGCGCTACGAACTGGTCAAGGAAACAAGCTCGATCATCAGCGCGGTCATGAAAACCCCGCACCATCCGTCCGAACGTCCCCTGGCAGTCTGTTCCGCCTGCGGCAAGGCTGTAACGGAAGACGGCTCATGGAAACCGTTGGAACAGGTGCTGACCGAGCGCTACGGCATCAGGATCACCCACGGGCTGTGCCCGCACTGCGCCGACCATTACAAGCATGAAGGGGAACACAGCGATGAGTGAGCACTACAGGGCGTTCAGCTTCCTCTGCCCCACGCGCCTTGAATTCGGCGTGGGAGCTGTGCAAAAGACTGGCGGCCTGGCGCGCGAGCTGGGGCTGAGCTCTGTGCTCCTCGTGAGCGGCTCAGGGCCGACGAGCGCGTCGGAGGGCTACCGCTCGCTGGTCGCGTCGCTGTCCGACGCCGGCATCGCCGTAGATACATACGCGGCCGTCACGCCGGATCCCGACGCTTCCCAGGTGCGCGACTGCGCGCGTTTGCTGACCTCAGGCGGTCACAACGCGGTGGTGGCGTACGGCGGCGGCAGCCCCATGGACTGCGCCAAGAGCGCTGCCCTGTGCGCGGCCAACGGCAAGGACATCCTGGATTTCCTGTACGGCAAGGCGGCGCCGGGCACGCCAGCGCTCCCGATAGTGGCCGTGCCCACCACGGCGGGCACCGGGTCGGAACTGAGTTCGGCGGCCGTTACCACGGACAGGCAGGCGGGAAAAAAACTCGGCTACTCGCACCCAAGCTTCTTCCCCCGCCTGGCCATCGTCGACCCCGAGGTGCAGGCCAGCATGCCGCCGGCGGTAACATCCGCCACGGGCATGGACGCCCTGACGCACGCGGTGGAATCGTTTCTGTCCTTGGGAGCCAATCCCGCAAGCGACGCTATCAACCTGGCCTGCGTCCGGCTGATAGCCGGGAACCTGCCCAAAGCATGCAGGAACGGCGCCGATCTGGACGCCCGCTCGGGCATGGCCCTGGCGGCGGCGATGGCGGGAGCCGCCTTCAGCAACACGGGCCTGGGCATGGTACACGGCTTTGCCCACCCTGTGGGAGCGCTTCACGGAGTGGCCCATGGCCTTGCCAACGCCGTCATCCTGCCCTACGTGCTGGCAGCCCTGCGGCCGGCTACCGCCGACCGTATGGCCCACCTGGAGGCTTTTTTTGGCCCTGGGCCCCTGCACTCGTCAGTGGCAGCCCTGAACCGCGAGCTTGGCGTACCGTCCGGCCTGGCGTCGCTCGGCATAGCCGAAGGCCAGCTGGAAGCTATAGCGGCCGACGCCAGGACCTACCGCATGCGCCCGCGCAGTCCCCGGGCCTTTACCGATGACGAACTGACGACCCTGCTTCACGCCGCCTGGGCGGGAGACATGGCGGCCGCGGAACGCGTATAGCCAACGCCACGCTTCCTTGGATCCGGACACTCCTGACAGACTCTTAGATCACCTCAAGCGTGGATCCCGAGCGGCCTTTGTGTACCTCTATCCTGGACGGCACGCGGTCCCGGAGCTCGGCCACGTGCGACACGATTCCTATCATCCGGTCTCCTCGTATGCGGTCAAGGGCGGCCATGGCCCGGTCCAGAGCGTCCTCGTCCAGGGAACCAAAGCCCTCGTCTATGAAAATGGAGTCCAGGGCGACTCCTCCCGATCCTTGGGTGATCACGTCGGACAGGCCCAGGGCAAGAGAGATGGACGACAGGAATTTTTCCCCGCCTGACAGGCTGGACGCGGGGCGCGCCTTGCCGGTGAACGCGTCAGCCACCTCTATGTCCAGGCCCACGCGCCCCTGTCCGCGGGCCCGGCCCTCTGCCATCCGGAGGTCGTAGCGGCCGTCGCTCATGTCGCGCAGGCGCGCGGAGGCCATGGCCATGACCTGGGAAAACCACAGGCCCAGGGCGTAGTTCCGGAAGGACAAATGCTTGCCGGGCGTATCCCCGTTAAGCAGAGTAGCAAGCCCGTTCAGCGTGTCCGAGCGCGAACGCAGGGCGTCGGCCTTGCGAGCCAAATCTCCGTGCCTGGCCAGGTCGCCTCTCAGGGCGCTGGCCTCAAGGGCAAGGCCGTCGCAAATTCGGCGCGCCTGTGCGAGCTTGGCCTCCGCATCGGCATAGGCCTGGTCCAGGGCGGCCATGTCCGGCCTCTGTCTGCCCTCAACCTGGGCGCGAGCCGCCTTGTCGTCGGCCAGGGCCGCGGCCAGGTCGGTCTCGTAGGCGCGGAGCTCCTTCTTGGCCCGCGCCGCGTCCTCCTGGTTCCAGACGGCGGCCTCCCACGCGGCCGCGTCGGCAAAGCCGGACGACTCTAGCGCGCGGTCCGCCGCCTCCTTGAACGCGGAATGCTCGTCGACTAGGCGCCGGACGCGCGCGTCCAGATCCTGGGCCAGACCGCGCGCCGTTTCCCGTTCGCGGTCCCACGCGTCCAGCGCGGCGCGGGCAGCTTTCAGTTCACGCTCCTCATCCTGTTTACGCTCTCCGAGCGCTACGAGTTCCGGACCGGGGTCTTCGGTCCCGGCGGACGCCACAGCCTCGGCCAGGGAAGCGCCGGCCGCCGCCTTGTCACGTTCCGCTTTGGCCAAGGCCGCGCGCGCATCCTTGGCGGCCGCCGCCAGCCTGGCCAGCATGTTCCGCTTCTCGGTGGCGGCCGACATGAGCGCCGAGTTGTCCCGCCCGGCCGCCACGCAGGCATCAAGCGTTTGCCGGGCGGCCGCGTCCGTTTTTTCGGCAGCTTCCAGCCCCGGGCCGTCTGCCAGCTTGGATAGACGCTCCATGAGCCCGTCTACCGCGGTGGAGGCGGCCGCCCGGCGCTCCAAGGCGGTGGCCAGTTTTTTTTCAGCGGCCAACAGTTCGCCTTCCAGCCGCTCACGGTCAATGCCTTCGTACTCGGTTTCCCCAAGCGCCGGAGCCGGATGGTCAAGCGAGCCGCACACAGGGCAAGGCGCGCCCGGTTTCAGATCCGCGGCCAGACGGACGGCGGCCATGCGGGCGGCCAGGTTCTTGGCCTCGGTTAAGCCGGCCAGCGCCGAGTCCCTGGCACCCTGGGCGTCGATACGTTCGCCATCAAGGACAGCCAGGCGCCCGGACGCGGCGGCGAGCTCGGCACCCAGCGCGGCGCGTTCCCGCTCCGCCGCAAGCGCGGCGGACGCATTCCGCGCCGCCACGTCAGCGGCCTCCCGCTCCTTGGACAGGGTCACAGGATCCTTTACGCGACGCTCGAGCCCGGCCAGCTCTTCCGACAACCCGGCTTCGGCGGCCTCGTCCAGGGCCAGCGCATCCGACAGCCGCGCGACTTCTTCCTCGCTGGCCTTGAGCGACGCCCGCGCGGCGGCCGCTCGGTTCCAGGCCGCCCGTCGGGCGTCAAGTTCACCCAGTCGCCTGTCCAGCTCGGCAACTTCCGCGGCCAGACCGTCCAGCCGTCTGCCCGTGTCCGCCATGGCTTCCTGCCGGCCATCCAGTTCGGCCAGCCGGGCATGCGCGGCTTCAAGGGCGGCTGACTCGTGCCGCAACACCCCAGCCGCGCGCCGCTGGGCGTCAAGCTCGGCGCGGATGCCGGCAGCGGCCTCCGCGCGCTCCAGTCCGTTGGCCATATCGCGCATGGCTGCCGAGCGCTCCTGCAAGCGGGCCAGAAGGGCTTTGGCTCGGTCGGCGCTGTCCCAGGCGGCCAGGTCGCGCCTGCCAGCCTCGGAAGCCAAGGCGGCCGTTTCCAGGACGGCCCGAGCCAGGCCTTCGTCATGCCGGGCCGATGCCGCCCGTTCGTCCATATCGGCCAGCCGTGCTCCGGCGTCGTCACCCAGTCGGGCATCCAAATCAGACAGCTCGTCGTCCAGCGCGCGCAGGCTCTGCCTGGCCGCCTTGAGCGCGTCCATGGCCAACGCGCTTACCGACGCGTGCAGTTCCACCGGGAACAGCTTTTCCAGGATGTCGGCGCGGTCCTTCTGGTCCATCTCCAGGAAGCGCTGGAACTGGCCTTGCGGAAGAAGGACAATCTTGCTGAACTCCTCCGCCGACAGGCCCAGAAGTTCCGCCACGGCCGCGTCCACGTCCGTCACCTTGTCGCATACCGGTACCCAGGTTCCGCCGTCCCGGCGCCAGAGCGCCGCCAAGGCAGGCCGATCCGTGAAACCCTCGCCCTTTTTCTTGGGAACCCGGCGACCTGGCGAACGCTCAACCTTCCAGGTTCCCCGGCCTACGGAAAATTCGAACGACACGCCCACATCGTCGTCGGGAGACGCATAGTGCGACGCGATTTCCCGCACGTCCCGCGTGCCGGGTAGCTGGCCGTACAGGGCATAGGCCATGGCCTCGAACAGCGTCGTCTTGCCAGAACCCGTGGGCCCGCATACCAGGAACACGTCGCCCAGGCTGGAAAAATCCACGCTCACCGCGCCGGGAAACGATCCGATGTTCTTAAGCTCAAGCCTGGCGGGCCGCATCCCGGGCCTCCTTCAGGAATTCGATGAACAGCTCTTCCATGTTCGCGCTCGTATCGCGGCCGAGCACAACGCGGTGGAAAGAACGGAATTCGTCGACGATATCCCGCGCCTGAGCTCCCGCGCTGGGCAGGCCAGGCGCATCCGACTGCTCCCGCTCAAAGGCTTCCTGCCGGACGGACAACAGCCAAGGGAAGCGGCGCCTGAGTGCGTCCACCGGATTCAGGACCGGCTCGGCATCAGACAGCACGGCTTCGACATAGTCGCCCTCGAAGCCTGACCAACGAACCTCGTCCAGAAGTTCCCGGAACGCCCCCTGTATCCTCCGCATGGCGCGCAGGGGCTTTAAGGGCACCAGCTCCGCGTCCGCCCCGCCCGGGCGAAGCTCCACCTTGAGGAATCCGCGCTCCGACTCGTCGTCCGCGAACGAATAGCGGAGGGGCGACCCCGGATAACGGCCGCGCGAACCGGCGGCCTGGGGCCTGTGCAGGTGCCCGAGCGCTGCGTAGTCGAACGCGTCGAACATGGACGCGTCCACAAGCTCGGCCGTTCCCAAAAAAGCCCGCTCGGATTCGGAAGCGCCACCGCCGGCCGCAAAGACATGGCACACCAGCACGTCCGCGGCCGAAGACAAGCCGTCCTTCGCGGCGCGTATCCGGCGTACGGCCTCGGAGAAGAGATCCGCCTGGCTCCGGAGCGTGACCGGCCGGGCCGCGTCGTCAAACAGCTCGCCAAGGCCCGAGGCATTGGGCTGCTCCGAAGGCGGGAAGGCGCCGGGAGTGAGGAAGGGAACAAGCCAAAGCCTGAGCGTCTGTCCGTCCCGCCGCACGACGACTGGCGTGTCGCACTCGTCCGCGTCGGAGCGGATATGGATCCCGGTCCGGCCGAGCACCGCTGACAGGTACGCAAGGCGGGCCCCGGAGTCGTGGTTGCCCGGTATGAGGGCCACGACCATATCCGGATCCAGATCCTTGAGCCCCGCAATGAACCGGCCAAAGAGCCTGACAGCGTCAGCCGATGGAACGGCCCGGTCGAACACGTCCCCGGCAACGACCAGAGCCGCCGGTTTGTCGCGCCGTGCCGAGTCCAGCACCTGGTCCAGGATAAGCTCTTGATCCTCAAGCAGTTCGCGACCGTACACGGCCTTTCCAAGATGGAGGTCGGCCAAATGGAAAATCTTCATGCTAGATGGATGGTAGAACGTAGGGCAGGCAAGGTCAAGCTTGCCACCTACACATAGGAGCCCTCCGGGTCGTACACGTAAGAGCATGATTCGGTGGTGGTGCGTGTGGTTATCAGTACTCTTCAAACAAAATCATTTTAATATTGATTTTTTGTACCAAGGCGTCTTTTATATAAAAGCTCAAGGCATACTCTACAGGCATATTCCAATCCCCATACGTGAATTCAGTCTCAAAATATCGGTAGACTATTACCGTATCGTTTCCATAATTATAGTACTGATTTTTTTGGCTTATCCCATACCAACCATAGGCGTCAAATACGGATTTTTCTGAACTTCCAACCTCAATACCTCGTGGTGTATGTATTCCGCCCTGCTCTGTGCTTATCTCCATGAGGAACTGCCCTTCTTGATTGTACACAAGTTCCAGCCCCTCATTTGAATGGCGTTCTTTATTAAAAAACTCATCACCCCCAAAATCATTCAATATCTCAGCCTTATTCATACCCACACAGACACTAGGATCATACAAATCCATTAGACTAAGTAGCCGACCGTCGTAGCTAACCGCATAATCCCTGGAAGACAACCAGCCATCCGACTCTTCCGCTACGAGACGTATTCTAGACACCCGCGACTGAGCGCCAATCTCAAATTCAGCAAGATATCGTGATATATTAGCCCTGTCGCTTTCCACCTGGTAAATCAGGACATCTGATCCATCCCTGGTAACGGTACGATAGGGCCGGCCGAATTCACTTACTATCTTTCTCCTCGCATATCCAACCCGCAGGCCTTTCGGCATAACAAAATCTGGCGATGAGGTTTGTAAAGCCACTATTATTTGATCTCGAAAGGACACCTGTATGTGTCAACACCGATTTAGATTTTCCGCTTTTCACCGATTTCAACTTTCCGCTTTTCGGTGCTGATTTCTCACTCGAAGCCAACGGCT